>CAIWXX010000183.1 GCA_903916735.1 uncultured Acidobacteriota bacterium | reverse complement strand
TTCAGAAAACAAATACCATTTGATAGGGGATTTCTGATGCGAAAAGAAGCGGCACGAAGGCACCGAGCATGCATACTCGTTTGTGCCTTCGTGCCACCGCGTCATTGGGTGAGAGAAAAATAACCGGCTGTCAACGAAAAGAGCCGCCGTGACTCATCTGAGGTTTCAGGGCCGTCAGGGTTGCGCCGGGCCATCATTCACCTTCAATTCTCTCGATGATGCTCAGCCTTCAATTCTCTCGATGATGCTCAGCCTTCAACAATGCTCCTCGCCTCATCCTCCGCAAGCAACTACGGAGTAATCACACAATCGCCACTTCCGGTTTCAACATCAATATGTATTTTCGAATCTCCGCGTCGATATCCAACCACCTCGCGATCTTCAATGATCGGCTGCGCATCCTGGTAGCGGGAGGTCAAATCGCCGCTTCCCTGATCAGCCATCGCCTCGAAAGTGGCATCAGGCCCCAGATGCAACGTCACATCGCCACTGCCTGTGTCGGCTGAAATTGTTCGGAGCCGGTTGCCGCTCGAAGTGAATTCGACGTCGCCGGAACCGGTATCCGCTTTGAACTCCTCCACATCTGCCTGCTGCACGATGACATCGCCCGATCCTGTGTCAGCCGCGATTCGGCGCCCCATGGCCGAATGAATCTTGATATCCCCGGAGCCCGTATCGAGACTGGCTGTTTGACCGTTGAAATTATCGACCTGACAATCCCCGCTTCCGGTATCGATGTGAAGATTTCCCTCAATGGAAGCGGCATCGACATCCCCCGAGCCGACATCAACAGTCACATCGCCACGAATTTTGCTGACAGTCACATCGGCGCTTGCCGTATCGAAGAGGAGCGTTCCCTCGATGCCCTCGCCGGTCAGCTTCCCCACGTGATTGTAGAAAGCCCCTTCGACTGAACGCCGCGGGACACTCACCTCCACATCGACGTACAGGAGAACGCCCTTCGTTGAACTGACCCTGACCTTGTGATGATCATATTCAATTTCCGAATTATTGCCACCGAAGAGATCGGCCAGAAAACCGCCTGTCTCCTCCTCCCGCCGACTCGATGGGTACCGAATAGATCTGTACTCTTCTATCGGGTAATGAACACGAAGCGTCGAAACTCCCTTATCATTCCGCACTTGTTCGAGGCTGATTTTGCCGGCCACTTCGGCATTTTCCGCATGTACCGTTGCGGTAACCTGGACGACGGAAACATCACCGGGAAGCACCTTCATGGAGCCGGCGAGGTTCTCAATCGCAAAGGCGCCTGATGCCGGGATTTCCTTTTTCAGGGTTCTGGTCGATTCCAAGGAATAGACCATCATTGAGGACAGACAGAGAAACATTGCGACAACGATAATCGATTGGAAGCGTTTCATCGAAAACCTCCATTGTTTTCATAGCTATCTTATTAGACGAACGAAGCCTGAAAAAAGTTCCGTTGACTCAAATATTGCTGCATGGTGACATCATTTTACGTTTCTCTGACGATCAAGAGGATGTCACGTCTCCAGAGAGCCGGGCGCAAAACCACAAAGCCACATCAAAGTCAGCAATCATGAGCTGATTTCGCGAAGTAAAAAGTGAAAACAAAAATTTCCGGAAACATTTTGATGGAGGTTTTCCTTTTAACTTTTTACTTATGTTTCACCAATTAATAGTCTTCTGCTGAGGCACCGGCTTGACTTTGATGCGACCCTGCGCACTGCCAACAGAGAGCCATGAAAATATCGGTTCATGGTAGGATTGTCACATGAGCTTATTTGAGGAAGAACCCATGGCACAAACTCAAGAGAAATCCAAAGCGCCCACTATCGCGCTGATTGTCATCATGACTGTCGCGGTTGCTGCGGGCGCATGGTATTGGACACAAAAGGGATCGCCACCTCCGGAGCCTCCTCGACAGGCTCATACCCACCGGCCCGCGGCAGAAGCGCCGGTCTATCAACCGGCAATGCCATCGGTTCCATCAACCGGCACTCTCACGATAGCCCCTCGCCCATCTTCACCGACTGCGGCAACGTTGCATGTCGAAAGCGATATTCCGGGGGCCTCCGTATTTCTCGATCGAGCCTATCTCGGCACGACCCCGATCACAGAAAAAAACATCGCTCCGGGGACTCACCAGCTGAATGTCTCAGTCTCAGGATATGAAGGTCACGCCGAAGAGATTGAACTTCAACCCGGGACTCGAGATATTGACGTGCGGTTTAGAGAGGTCACGCTGAACACGTCCATAACAGCCATCCACAAGCACGCGTTCGGTTCATGCCAGGGCAGGCTGACCGCAACATTGCAGGGTCTGAAGTACGAACCATCAAAGGGGAATGATGGGTTCATAATCCCGCTGGGAGAATTAGAGCGCTTCGATGTCGACTATCCAAAAAAGATCCTGCGGATCAAACGGCGCGGAGGGAAGTCCTACGACTTCACTGACCCCGAAGGCAATGCCGATCGGCTTTATGTTTATTACCAAGAAGTCACGAAAGCACGCGATCGGCTTGCAAAAGGAGATCCTGCCGCCAACTGACCGTTCCCTGAAAATTCCGAGTGTGACTCGGGGCAGGGCAGTGCTGGATTCGATAAGAGGCCGGTAGAACATGGGGCATCAATCGTTCCGGCCTGGACCCCAGCCCCTAGCCGCTGATCCCGGGGTGCGAGCGGTGCGAGCTCAGTCCAGGGCTCGGAAAAGGAAACTCCCCCATCGACGACTTCGTTCGAGAGAGAGAAGATGGATGGGTGCACGACAAAATTGTTGCCGGCGAGGAAAAAGCCGTGAAACCACCGCTGGTCGATATGAAAATCCGTTCCTGCTTTCCTCTCTTCCTGCATTCCAGAGAGGTTCGGGTGCGATGGTTGTCGAAGCCATCTTGTTTGGTTGCGGCTATGCCGCATTAGGATAGGCAAGTTGCATCAATGCTCGTTGAGCATGTAAAGTGAGAGGTTCGAACACACGGCCAGGCCATCGATAAAGACCTCTGTTTTGGAGAAGTAATACATGAACGCCATCATCATGACCATACTGATCATCGTCGGGATGAGTACTTTTGCCGCTATCGTCACACCTCGCGTGAAGCTCCTTCTCAGGGCATCCAAGGGAGATCGCTTCGGGCAATGGGGTGAACGTTTCCGGCTGATGCTCAGGTATGCAGCATTCCAATACAAAATGCCCCGGGATCCGGTCGCCGGGATCGCTCACATCTTCATCTATGCCGGATTCATGGTACTCGCCCTGCGAACTCTGACTCTCTTCATTCGTGCCTATGCGCCCTCTTTTGAAATTCCCGGCATGCTCGGTGATCTCTATTCACTGCTCAAGGACATCATCTGGATACTTGTTCTCTCTGGTGTCATCTATGGACTCTGGCGACGGCTCGGCCCCAAAGAGACTCGCGTCGGCCGCAGCTGGGAAGGCGTCTTTGTTCTCTTTATGATCCTCATGCTGGGGATCACCGACATTGTTTATGATGGAGTCGGCGTGTCGCTTGGGAGTCATGCTGGACTGCCATGGAATCCTCTGGGTCATCTCTTCTTCAACCTGGCCGGGAGCTCTTCCAAGAGCGCGCTTGAATCGGCAGGTGTTGCCGCCTATTGGATTCATTGCGTGCTCATCCTGGGTTTTCTCAATTTCCTGCCGCTCGGCAAACACTTTCATGTGCTGACAAGTTTCTTCAACGTTTTCTTCAGTCATCTCAAGCCTCGCGGCTACCTTGCTCCAACTGATCTCGAAAAAGCCGAGAAATACGGCATCGTCACGAGTGCGGATTTGACATTCCACAATGTTCTCAATCTTTACAGCTGTACCGAATGCGGCCGATGCACAACATATTGCCCCACCGTACTGACGAATAAGCCACTCGAGCACCGCAAGCTCAACCTTGATTTGAAACGCGTCCTCTACGCCGATAAAGACAAGATCCTCGGTGCCACGGATGGAGCCGAACCCGAGCTGAAGCCGATCGTGAGCGCCGATGGGCCGATTTCCACCGACACAATCTGGGCCTGTACGACCTGTTATTCATGCGAGGAAGAATGCCCGGTTCTCATTGAGAACGTCGAAAGGATCGTCCTCATGCGGCAGAACCGTGTGCTTGCTGAAGGCGACGTCCCGCCGGAACTGGCACGCGCATTCAAAGGCATGGAAAACAATCATAATCCATGGGGTCTCGGTTCCGACAGCCGCGCCGACTGGGCCGAAGGACTCAATGTGCCCATCATGGCAGAATGGGCGGCGCAGAACCAAGGGAAGGCCGCACCGCTGTTGTTCTGGGTCGGGTGCGCCGGCTCCTATGATCCTCGATCCAAGAAAATATCCATCGACATGGTGAAGATATTGCGTGCCGCCGGAATCGAATTTGCAATTCTCGGGCCGGAAGAAGCCTGCACCGGCGATTCTGCTCGAAGGGCAGGCAACGAATATCTCTTCCAGATGTTGGCGACCCGGAACATCGAAACCCTCAACGGCTATGGCATCAAGAAGATTCTGACGTTCTGCCCGCATTGCTATCACTCGTTCAAGGTGGACTATCCTGATTTCGGAGGCAAATTTGATATCATCCACCACACGACTCTCATCCAGGAATTGATCCGCGCCGGTCAACTCAAGCTGGAACGAAATGTCGACAAAGCCTTCAGCTATCACGACTCCTGCTATCTCGGGCGATACCACGATATCTACGATGCACCTCGCAACATCCTGACATCCATCCCCGGCGTCACGATCGAAGAATTCCCGCGACATCGCAGCCGCAGTGTCTGCTGCGGAGCCGGCGGGGCTCGCTTCTGGATGGAAGAAAAAATCGGCACACGAATCAATATCCACCGAATCGAGGAAGCGATGAACTCCGGCGCTAAAAATATCGCCTCCGCCTGCCCCTTCTGCCTGACAATGCTCAGCGACGGACTCAAGGATAAGGGCAAAGAAGAAACCATCGGCTCATTGGATATTGCCGAGATCGTGGCGCAGGCTCTTTCGGAGAAATAATCGCTTCGCCGTCGATCACCCGGCGATTAACCGGACCTTACCGGTACACGGAGTGGCGCTCGTATAATGTCCATATGTTTCTCCATGCATGAACATGGATCACCACAGACCCGGCAGTGACATATCTGCATGTATCCGTGTTTATCTGCGGGTCAAAAACGTCCCATGGCTGATCGACGGAATCGGCAAATGAAAAGAAGCGCCGCGGAGACGGCACTAACTGCGGAACATAAAGAACCAGGCAACGAGCAGGAGCATGGCGAACAGAAAGAAGGCTCCGAAGAAAATAAACGCCATGGTGAAGAACGGGCGGAAGAAGTTGCGCCAATAGCCGGCCGCCTGTTCAGGCGAAGGCACTGGGTAATTGAAGAGCCCTGTGCGGGGCGCTGGAGCCAGCGGAGCTCCACAGTTTCGGCAGAACCGATCCGTCGGATCCATGGGTTGTCGGCAGTTCCTGCATTCAGTCATGTTGAGAAGATACGGCGTCATGAATAAGCTGTCAAGAAAGAAGTCAACCCCCCGATCCCAAAGCAATCTCGAACCCCGCCAAATTTCCTGGTTCTTAACAAACCAGTTGCATGATGCACTGGTCGCTGCGGAGGCGCCGGGGAGCCGAGGAAATCAGAAATCCGTAAACGATCTCTGGATAAACGAATAATCCTGCTCACCACTCAACTCGTTGGCTCCCGTTTTGTCGACGGCGCCATCTCACCAAGACATCCGATACCGGAATATTTTCTCTCACAATGACGGCCGTCTGCTCGCTCCGAAATCCGCTGATAAGGAATGGCGGCAAGCCATCGGATAGTCTCGATAGACCCGGCATGACGGCTCGGCAGGAGCCTCGCCTTCCCAAACCATCGATCAGGGGAATGCTTGATATGCGGAGGGGAGGGCGAAAATCCTCGCGAGCCTTGTCGATCATTGCTCCGCGGCTCGCCGGGAGATCCGCCCTCTCAGTATTGCCGGTGCTAGATCAGAATTTCGACTTTGCCCTTTGCACGAAGCTGCCCAACGAGCGCATTGGCTTGTTGCTCGCGCTGTTGTTGAATGAGATATTGCTTGATCTGCGCGGAGACTTCCTGCAGCGGTACCGTTCTTGCCGGTTTCTTCTCAGTGACCTTGATGATGTGGAATCCAAACGGCGTTTCGACAACACCGCTCATCTCGCCGATGTTGAGAGCGAATGCTGCGTTTTCAAATGGAGGGGGCATGGCGCCTTTGCCGAAGAATCCGAGATCTCCTCCGCGGACGGCGCTTCCGGGATCCTGAGATGACTGTTTCGCAAGTGCGGCGAAGTCGGCTCCACCCTTGATCTGTGCCAGGAGTGCATCGGCCTGTTCGCGAGCTTTCTTCTTCGTGGCTTCATCGGCATTCTGAGCCGCTTTGATAAGGATGTGACTGGCGTGCACCGTCTCGCCTTCCTTGAAACGATCCTTGCTCTTTTCGTAGAAAGCTGCGATGTCCTGATCCGAAGGCGGTGTTTTTCCGGTCATCTCGGAGTCAAGGACCTTCGAAACGAGCATGCCTTCTCGCGTGTCTTGCCGGAGCTGGTCCAGAGTCATACCCTCGGCCGTCAAAGCTTTCTTGAAATCCTCCTCATTTGTAAACTGCTTCTTCATCTTTTCAATGCTGGCATCGATATCCAATTCGGGAATCGTAATGTTGCGGACTTTTGCTTCCTGCAGCAAGAGCTTATAACCGATGAGCTGATCGAGAACATCACGATAGACCTGGTCACGTCTCTCGGGAGGAACCTTGCGTCCGGCACGTTGTTCGACAGATTGGATCGCCTGATCGAGATCCGACTTTCCGATCGCGTCGCCATTGATACGAGCGACAACGGCCGGGAGCTCGGCGGGCACGGGCTTCACCGTTGGAGCTGCAGGCGCGGTTGACGCCGGAGCCGGGGCAGGGGTTGCCGGCGGTTGAGCCGCTTGCGGAGTCGCTTGCGAAGTCGCTTGCGTTCCGGATTGAGCCGGTTGCCGGTTGCATCCCATGCCGAGTATAGCGGTCATTCCGAGAACCAAAAAATAATTCATTTTACACCTCGATATATTGAACATGCGAACATTACCTATATTTACCAGCGGGGTTCCCGTTGCCGCCGAGCACCATCATCACCGGAGCCGCCATGGTCTCTCCCACCTCTGAAGCCGCCTCCGCCTCCTCCAGTCCGTTGTGCCATCGGGCGCGCCTCGTTGACTGTGAGGGCTCGGCCGCTCATCTTATGCTGATCGAATTGTTGCGTCGCCTTTTGTGCTTCTTCATCGGTCGTCATTTCGACGAAAGCGAAACCGCGAGCGCGGCCCGTGGCCGCATCCCGTATGATGCGAACCGATTCCACATTCCCGGCTTGGCCGAAAAGCGCCTGGAGTTCAGATTCTCCGACCTCGTAGGGAAGATTTCCGACATAAAGTTTCCGACCCATCTGCAATGCTCCTTCCTCTCGCATGAGAGATGCGACGCTCCGCCAGTGACAAACGGAGGCCGAATCGACGATCGACTAACTGTGTGGGGTGGATCACGGCGCTGGTCACTTACGCAGACACGTGCGAGAAGGAACGAGTCGGGAAGTAGGCTCGATCGCTCGTAACGCGGGCAAAGCTCTCAGGCTGAATGTTTCCACCGTCACCGACTTTAGCAGACAAGCCAGATCAAAGCAAGTATTTGAGGGCGTTCGGTGATGTCAAGCTGCTTTGAAGACCACCAACAAACCCCGCGGCCGGTGCGGGAAGGTCAAGCGCGGAAACCAGGCACGACCTGTGTCTGTTACCAATCACTCGAACGAACTGTCGAGGATTTGACGCATTGACTTGCATAGAGTAATTTGAGATCGAGATGGCAGAAAAGTTAATTCTCGTTATCGACGACAGCAAAGTGTCACTCATGCGCACGAACCGTGAACTGGAAAATGCGGGCTATGCGGTCATCACCGAGAACAACGCATACAGCGTCTTCGAATCCGCGATTGACAACCACCCGAAACTGATCATCTGCGACTATACGATGCCAGGGATGAACGCGGACCGGATTATCCGGAAATTGAAAACAGACGCAGCAACGGCCGGTATTCCGATCATTGTCTATTCTTCCCAATCCGATCAACCGTTGGTTGAGAACGTGATCGAGCTTGGCGCATCGGCGCTGGTTGAAAAGAGCGGAGATTATACGTTGCTGCTTGAGAAGATCAAGGAATTACTGGGCGAAAACGATTTTATGGTCGAGTTTTAGTGAGCGGCGGCCGGCTTGAAACCTCCATCCTTTGACGTCATCGCGGTCGATTATGACAGAATGATCAACTGGCCGGCTCGGCTTGATCGCGAGATCCCTCAAATCCACATCCTCTTCAAGGAGAATGGCGTCAGGTCGCTCATCGATTTCGGATGCGGTACCGGGCGACATGCCCTTGAGTTTCGAAAGCTGGGCTTTGCAGTCACCGGCGTGGACAGCAGCGTCGAAATGCGGCGGATTGCATTAGAGAATGCCGGCAGTGAACCGATTCCCATTGTCGAGTCACTCCACATGCTCAAGGGCACATACGATGCCGTCATCACGATCGGCAATACACTTCCTTCTCTCATCAGTGATCGGCAATTGACAAGCTGCTTCCGCCGGATGTCCAGGTTAACTCGAAGTGGCGGCCTGATTCTCATTCAAGTCCGAAATTACGAGGCACTCCAGGCTGACCAGATAGTCACAACCGGCTTGCGGGAGACACCGGAAGCGATCTTCTTCCGAGCCTATCACGCGGAAGATACTCCCGGAAGGAAACGAATGATTCACCTGCACTCATTCAAGCTTGATCGCGCGGATGGCCGGTTGAGTCCATCGGGGACGATTTCGCGGGTCCGCGGGTGGAACCGGAACGAACTTCGCCACGGCCTCACTCAAACCGGCTATTCTGATATTTCCTTCTACTCTGACTATTCCCGATCCGGGTTCATCCCCGAATCTCCCGACATCGTCGCTGTAGCACGGAAGCGCTAGAGGTGGCCAGGCGCGTCTGCTCCTCTTCCTCACTTCCGCGCCTCCGCCGCGGTGGGAAGAGAAGAATTTTATCCTCACGATCAATGCCTTTGGATACGGTCGGTCATTCACGACTGTGATTTCCGTCACACGCGGTATATCGTTCCTTTTCCATTTTGTGTAAGATTATCCTGGAGAGAGCATAGTGAGAGTCAGACGGCTGCAAGAACAACGGCTCGCGGATCCTGTTCCTTTTTTTTCTTCTCCTCTTACTTTCTCATCCTTCTGGACTTTTTGTTTCGGCAACCCTATAATCGAGGGCTCATAATCCATGAACGTGAGTGAATTTCGAGTTAGATTCTGGGGAGTACGCGGGTCGCATTCGGCGACCGGTGCCGCGATGATCGGCGTCGGCGGAAACACAACATGCCTCGAAGTCAATGCCGATGGACATCAGATCATCATCGACGCCGGTACCGGGATCATTCATCTCGGGCACGAGATGACGAAGAACAACGGCGAGAAGGCGATTGACGCGACACTCCTCTTCACACATGCTCACATCGACCATACGCAAGGATTCCCGTTCTTCCCGCCGTCATACCGCGGCACTTCGATTCTGCGTGTGCTCGGACCGATGGCATTGGAGCAGACGCTTGAGGAAGCCATCGCCGGCTCGATGCTTCCACCCTTTTCGCCGGTCGCCTTGCACGAAATGCCATGCAGCATGATCATGCGGAACATCACGGAATCCAACTATATCCTCTTCAAAAACGGCGACCCTGAACCCCGGATCGACAATCTCTACAACCCATCTTTCCGCCCCGCCGCCACCGATGTGCGCATCGGTATTCTCCGTTCCTATGCCCATCCCAAAGGCGGGGTCCTCGTCTTCCGAATCGATCATGCGGATCGATCCTGCGTTTTTGCGACAGACGTAGAAGGATATGTCGGCGGCGATCAGCGGCTCATCGCGTTCGCACGCGGCTCGGATTTTCTCATTCACGACGCCCAGTATGAGCTCGAAGAATATCTTTCACCCACAAGATCAACGCAGGGGTGGGGGCATTCCACGTGGGACATGGCGACGGATGTGGCGAAGCAAGCCGGCGTTCGGAACCTGATTCTGACGCATCATGATCCGTTCCATGAGGACAAGCAGGTCGAGCAGATAGAGGCAAAGGCACAGAAGAAATTCTCGGCGACGGTCGCGGCACGCGAAGGAATGGAGCTGGATCTGCTGGCCGGATCTATCAATCAGGCCTGATGAGCCATCGATCGCCGGAGAGCCGGTTGCAGGCAAGATTCAGGGTCGCCCCGGAATAAGGCTCGCAGCCGGCATCTCAATCCAACGGATACTGAGCTCGCCAGTCTTCGTCATCCTGTAGTGGAGGCTGATCGTCCCGCAGGAGGATGTGATTTTCAAGCACGAGCACATCCATGGCGGTTCGCCGAAAACACAGATAGGCATCGATCGGCGTGCAGACAATCGGTTCGCCCCGCACATTGAAAGAGGTATTCACGACAACCGGGCATCCGGTTTTATTATTGAATGCCGCAAGGATGTCGTAGTAGAGCGGATTGGCTTCGCGGCGCACGGTCTGAATTCTGGCCGAATAATCCACATGCGTGACCGCTGGAATGGTCGATCTGGGCACGTTGAGCATCTCGATGCCCCAGAGCGCCTTCTCTTCCGGAGTCATCTCGCGCCTGTGGTGACGAGCGACATCGGCGGTGAGCAGCATGTAGGGGGAATCCCCATCGAATTCGAACCACTCATGAACATGTTCTCGGATGACGACCGGCGCAAACGGTCTGAAGGATTCGCGAAATTTGATCTTGAGATTCATCACGGATTGCATCGTGGGAGAACGCGCGTCGCCGAGGATCGAGCGCCCGCCGAGAGCCCGCGGACCGAATTCCATTCTCCCCTGCAACAGACCGACGATTTTTCCATCGGCAAGGAAGTCGGCAATTTGCGCCGGCAGGCCCAAGTAGGGCAATGTGCGAAACGGGATTTTCTCGTTTGTCAACCAGGAGGCGATTTGTTCGCTCGAGTAGCGAGGGCCGAGAAACGCGCCTTTCATCCCATCGGAATAAGGCGCCGGCGTCGTTTGAGCCATCGAAATCCACAGCCCGCTTTTTTCCGCGCTCACCCTCTCTTTTCCGAGATATCGATGATAGATGGACAGAGCGACTCCCAGGGCGCCTCCGGCATCCCCCGCGGCCGGCTGAATCCAGATGTCCTCGAAAATGCGCTCACGGAGAAGCTTCCCATTGGCGACACAATTCAGAGCGACTCCTCCCGCCATGCATGCGTATTTGGCGCCCGTCAGCGACTTCGCATGACGCGCCATTTTGATGACGATCTCTTCAGTGACATCCTGAATCGATCGCGCCAGATCCATTTCTCGCTGTGTCAGGTTGGTCTCAGAGGGGCGCGCCGGCCCGCCAAAGAGCTTTTCAAACGCGGCTCCAGTCATCGTCAGACCGTGAGCAAAATCGAAGTATTCCATGTTGAGCCACAGAGATCCGTCATCACAAATCCGGATGAGATGTTCCTTTATGAGTGAGACAAATTTCGGCTGGCCGTAGGGAGCCAGCCCCATCAGCTTGTACTCGCCGCTGTTCACTTTGAAGCCGCAGAAATAGGTGAAGGCCGAATAGAGCAATCCAATGGAATGAGGAAATCGTGTCTCTTTGAAAAGCTCGATCTGCGAGCCGCGGCCGAAACCGACCGATGATGTCGCCCATTCGCCCACACCGTCCATCGTGAGGATAGCGGCTTCTTCGTAGGGCGATGGATAGAAGGCGGACGCTGCATGGGATTCGTGATGATCACCGAAGAGAACCCGGCCCGTGAAGCCGAGCTCCTTCTGAATATGATCACGAATCCAGAGTCTGTCCCGGATCCAGAGCGGCATCGCCATCAGATAAGAACGCAAGCCGCACGGCGCGTAATCGAGATACGTCTCGAAGAGGCGTTCAAACTTGAGAAGCGGCTTGTCATAGAACGCCACGTAATCCAACGTGCCGACGCCGGCATCGATTTCGGCGAGGCAATATCGAGCGGCATTGATCGGGAAAGAAGAATCGTGTTTCTTTCGAGTGAACCGCTCTTCCTGTGCAGCCGCCACGATTCGTCCATCCTCGACAAGGCACGCCGCCGAGTCATGATAGTAGGCGGAAAGACCGAGGATCCTCATGTGCTGTCTCAGTTCTGAATTTTGGATTTTTGACTTGGAACCCAAAAGGCACGGCTCGACATCATGCCTCACTCATCCACGGACCCGCCATCGGCTAGAACAATGTGTAAATAAAGGGTGCCACGACGCTATTTTCGGCGACGACGATGAGAAGCCCGAGAAGCACAAGGACAAAAATAATCGGGAGCAGCCAGTATTTCTTGCGATACTTGAGGAACTCCCACAGTTCACTGAAAACGCTCAATCGACTCATCAGAACATCCTCTCGAAATGCGTCCTATCGGCGACGCGCCCCGAATACGCCGACCACATTGATGCCGTTGTCTCCGGGCGCTTGTGCCGTCGTAACAGATCGCGACCCATCAAATGGAAGAAAAAACCCAACGGGGTCATCACCAAGAAAAAGATACACGATAAAAGCAGAAATGTGTTGAAACGCCCGAGGGCATGGCCGATTTTTTGCCAGAAATGATGCGGCCCTGCGAGCATCTGCGGGCTTATCAATGCAGCAAACAGAAGAAAAATCCCAATGGTCGTAAAAACCGCGCCGGCGATCAGACGATGGCGCCACACAAGTAGAAGAACTCCAAGCAGAGTAAAAAGACCACCGACGATGCATCCGAATTTTCGATCTTCAGTCATAGAGCTCAATAAAAATGAAACTTAGCACGTTCCGAGCCCACTCCACAAGAATCTCGGCCCCTCCCCGATCCCGTAGAAGTATCTCTCGGTTTCATTCAATTCGCCTGCAGGGCGCTTGGTGATAAGGATGGCCTCCGAAACGTCTGGGCATTGAGCAGTGTGTCGCACCCCATCGATGGGCCGCTTCGGAAGCTGCGTTTCCCCAGCCAGGGCGTAAAATACCTTCTTCTGAAGCTTAATTTTTATGTAATAATCCTTTCAAATAATGGTAATATTAAGTAGAAATGCATAGAAGCGCAAGATCGGAAAAAAGCAATGCCGGCAGGCCGCGGAAATTTATCGAGCCCAGCCGGCCGGTGACCGTGACGCTGCCCATGCGTATCTTGAAAATGCTGCTCGAACTGGATTCGGATAGAGCTCGAGCGATCACGCGCGCCACTGAAACGGCCCTGGCGGCGGCTTCATCGAGTGACTTGAAGAGGGTCGAAGTCGTCGAGGTGGGGCCGGGGATCGGGTTGATCATCGTCGGCTCAAGCCAGAGGCTCCGTCGGATCCCCTGGCTGCAGCTGGCAAAAATCGCCCCCCGGACGCTACATCATCACAATCGATTCCGGCACGCCGATCGAGACGATCGAGGTGGCCATCGGAGATATCCTTGATAGTCTCGATAAGACCGAAGAAGATGAGAGCGCCATGCTCCGAGAACTGCTGAAATGGATACAGACGCTCAGGCGAGGACAGCACATTACCAAAGCGGAACTCCTCTTTGTTTCAACACGCCACAATCGTTCGGGCCGGCCACTGGCGGCGATATGAGAAGTCCCATGCCAAGGCTGTTGGGATTTGACGCATGCGCATGCCGGAGATCAGGGGGCCTGTGCCGGCGCCTTGGAAAATAAGGAGGATCATCGGAAGTGGGACCAAGAGCAAAGAAGGAATGCACACACGAGTTGATCTGAAAGCGTAGCCGCCGCGCCGCGTGAACGACAAACCAAACAACCTCGTCAGGAGATGCTTTTCGAGCCTGCGGGCAGATCCTATGGAAAAAAAACCGGAGGTCGTCGTTGTTCTTCATTCCTACAACGCGAAAAAGACGCTCGTGCAGACGGTCGAAGATATTCCGCGGTCGTACGTTGAGGAAATCATCCTCGTGGATGATTGCAGTGTCGACGGCACCACTGAGCTGGCTCGCCGCCTCGGACTCACGGTTTACCGGCATCCGGAAAATCTGGGCTATGGTGGGAATCAGAAGACATGCTACACAAGAGCGCTCGAATGCCGCGCTGATATCATCGTCATGCTTCGCCCCGATTACCAGTATGATCCGAAACTGATCAAGCACTTCGTCGATATTATCGTCGACGGCTATTTCGATGTAATGCTCGGTTCACGCATCCGCACTCGAAAAGAAGCCCTCGCCGGAGGCATGCCGAAGTACAAGTATTTTTCCAATCGCCTCCTGACAATCATCGAGAATTTGGCCACCGGACAAAACCTGTCGGAATGGCATACCGGCATGAGAGCCTACAAGGCGGATGTTTTGCAAGCCATCGATTTCAAGAAGAAATCGAACGATTTTGTTTTCGACAGTCAAATCCTCTTTCAGATCATCGCGAAAGGATTCCGAATCGGCGAGATTCCCGTGCCGGTGCGATAATTCCCCCGAGGCCTCCCAGCATCAATTTCAAAAGAAGCATGAGATACGGCCTGGAGACGCTCTGGGTCGCCTTCAAATATCTCTTCGGGCGGATCCGACATGATCAGCACGGCCTGATCCTGAAGTTCATGGCTCTTGCCACTCTTCCTCTGTGCACCGTGAGCGGCCGGGGTGCCCATGATGCCGCCATATGGAAATCTTTCCGACTATCTGGGCAATAGTCGCATCGACGGCGCTCCTGACATGGTGCTTTTCCATTTTGTGAAGGCCGGAAGCCTGCAGTGGTTTCGTCTCATCGTCGGGAATCTGCTCGTCCTCATGATCCTCCTGGCTATCATTTTGGTCGGCGGACGAGATCATCCTCGGCTACTGCCTCAGCGATATCGAATATCTCATTCCGAACAGGCATCGATATTATGATTTCCAAACTCCTCAATTTTTTGATTCGGGAAGATCCTTCTTCCTCTCTTTTCTGTATTTCCGCCTCCGCACATTCTTGAATCCGAACGTCGGCCGGTATTATCAGCGGGTGATGAAAGCCTATGAGAACCCTCGCCCATGGTCCCGGCAAGCTGAAGAACTGCAAACGATCGCCAGAGAGTGCGGCGCATCAGGAGCGGGAATCGAGGTCCTGATATTTCCACCCATCAGACCGCTGGATCCGGACTACCCCAACCGGATAGCTCACCAACGGGTGAGAGAAGCCTTCTCGGCAGTGAACATTCCAGTGCTCGATCTTCTTGATCTTCGAGTCCTCTCAAACAACGCAAATAATGACAGCATAGTTGAAGGGGCTTCTCGCCTCCCCGGAGCATCTGTACGAAACGAAATTGAATTTCCTTATTGCGCCCCTACAAAGGTGCCAAATATCTTTATCAGCTTGGTTCCAGCCACCGATGCGTAAGGAATGAAGAAGTTTTTGGTGAATGGATTATAGAGAAGGGCATGTTCGGCGTTGCTCGTCGCCTTGGAATATGCAATTATCAAGACTCTGCCGCTGCTGCTGCCGTCGGCGGCAAGAAACTGCCCATACACATCCCATCTGACATTGGGTCCCAGGTCGCCGTCGGCATCGAGCACCAACAGATAATTGCCTTTGTCGGGATTAAAGGCGAGTGATGGGAGTCCGGCTTCTTCTTCATTCCAGAAGGTCTGTCGTTCAATTCCAATTGGGCTGCCTCCGATGGCTATGGGCCGAGTGAAGATTGAACCTCTTATCAATCCTTCCTCATTTTCGATATTCTCCCATGCTGCCATCCATTGTCCGGTCGTCGTGTTCTCCGCTAATGATGTTGCAATGGATCGACTGCCGACAACGGTCTTGTTGATTTTTGTCGGACCACTTGCCGTCACTCCGCTGCTCGTAAAGAAGAAAATAACAATCTCCTCATTGCCCTGTTCTTGCGCGGCAAAAACGTGGTTGGCGAGCAGCGCGAATTTATTCTTCGCGGCACTCCACCGGAGACAGAATCCCTGGTAGCCGAGGTGCCAGAGATAACCATCTTTCTCCTGATAGGACATCTCTCGAATCAGGGTCTCGGTAGTGATGGGCTTGCCGTTGGAGCCTATGAAACGCCCATAAATACCATCGGGAGCCGACAACAGCTCATCGGCATTGAGAGTGAGCAAACCCTCCTTGGACCAAACGACAAGGTAGTTATCGTCGGTTGCATTATAGGCAAGAGCAGGGCGCCAGTTGAGTTTTTGGGGCTGGCCTGCAATCTTGACCGGATTTCCGACACGAGCTCCCAGTATACTCACGCGCTGCACGTAAAGGCTCGTGGAGCCGCCTCCCGTCGTCGCCGTTTCCCAGACGACCAGAAATTCCTTGGCGGCGCTGTTGAAAGCAACCGCATAGTGCTGACCGGCTCGCGCGGTGCTGATCAGAGTGGGCGTCCCAACCACGGCGCCTCCGCCTTTGACAATGCGAGTGAATAATTTCTGATCCGTTTTGTTGAGCCAGACGACCAGACACTGCTTGGTCGTTGGGTCTAAAACGACGGTGGGAAGTCCATTTTTCCCGGTCACGGGATCTGAAATGCTAATCAGAGGGTTGGCGTTAAGCACCGCGAACCCGATCATTAACACCCAGAGCGTGAGCGCACCGACTTTCTTCACCATTTCATTTCTCCTTTCAAGAAATCCCAAGTAGCGATGCCTTGTTAATACCACAGGTTGGGCCTGGCCGTCGAGCTAGAAAAAACTGCCGGCAAGGCTGCGGCAAAAGGAAGAAATGAAAGCAGGAACGGATTTGTATTTCGACCAGCGGTGGTTTCATAAACCATTCCTGCATTCCTTTCTTCCTGGCTTCCTGAGAAAAATTCACGATTATGCCGGATCACAACTTTTGCCATTTTGTGCATAGAGTTGACTGGTCAGATACTAGCAGGCCACGAAGAGCAACTCGGCCTTGCTCAGGTTTCTGGCGCGCCGCAGGCTGCGGATCTGATCACGTAGCTGCGTGAGGAGGTTTCCATCGCCGTGGTTCTCAGCAGGGAGATCCGCGATAAGGTCCGAAATGCCGACTTCCAATGTATCAATCGACACGCCTGATTCGATGGTGATGATGAACCTTCTGTGAGCGATCCTGACAAGCTTCAGCCAGGGGAGTTTTTTCAGTATCTCGCTGGATTCAACCACGATGAGTCCTATCCCCGGCGCCACTTCCACCACTTCCACCTGCGGCGGCCGCATCCTCTTTCCACTCAACACCTGCTCCGCGATCCGAGTGATCGCCGCGGCGCGATCCGAATCGAAATCTTGCAACAAGTCTAAAATTCGATCGGGTAATGTCACTGTAACGGGGTGGCTCGGCTCTGCAAATTTGCTCGGGCGACCAACCCGCCGTCTGGCTCGATTTGCGTTTTTATTCATGTCATCACACCATAGAACGATTCGGCGTTGCCTCATTTTACCATAGTCTGCGCCTCAGCCGCTCTCTCTGCACGGATACCTCCTCCGGAGTAGCGTGTCTGAGGACGCTGCTGATGCGCACAATGAGCTTCTTTTTGTCGTACAGCTTCCTCAGCACAAATCACTTCCGCCCTATCGTCGGGGACGAATCCACTATCGGCCAAGGCGCAGTCCTTCTCTGTCTTGGATGTGCAGAAGGCAGGCCGACCTCGGAACCGGTTCCCAGCCGCTGAAATGGAGAAAACAAATTGTCTTCACCATCTCAATGCCGGCGGGTGACGGAACAGATTGAACACTTTTGTTAGAGGTGTACAATATGAGAAGGAGGTCGTCGTATGGAGCATCGAGTCATCATGTTCGCACTCCTGTGCGGCGCCGTGCTCCTTCTCTTCACATTGCCTCTCGGCGCGAGTTGCACAATCAAGCTTATCGACGGCTGCGCCATCCAGTCCGATTCGCCGCCTCTCATGGAAGGCCGCCTCTGCATTCTCCGCACGATGGACGGGCGTATCATTTCCATCCGCAAGGACCTTATTGCATCGATTCACATCGATACGGAAAAGGCCGATGTGCCGACTCGAGCTCCTTCTCCTTTGGTGCAGCCCCTCTCCCGCCCGCCCCGTTCTTACACGAACGAGGACCTGGTTTTCTGGAATATGACTGATGAACAATGGAAAGAAAAGGCGGCGCATGCACAACAGGAGCTTCTGCTCGCGCGGGAGTCGCCCGGAGCCTGGAGCATTCTGCCATATCGCGATATGCAGGGCCGGAGTGAGGATTACTGGCACCCGCTCGCACGAGATGCCACTGAAGCCGTCGATCGCGCTCAAGCCGGCTGCGATCGCTTGAAAAATGAATATGAGGAATTGATCTGGCATTTCGGCGAACCCGTCGGCACCATCGCCGCTTACTCGGGAGTCATCGGCTACTATAACGACAGCACGGCTGTTTACATCCTGAGTCTCAAATCACGTATCGCCGAAGCCGAAGCGGATCTGCACACGGCTCAACAGCGATTGAGCGACATCCAAGAGGATGCCCGTAAAGCCGGGGCGTTGCCGGGCTGGCTAAGGTAGCAGGAGGGAAGGTCGCTGCGGATCGAGCAGGCCGCTGGAATCGGGAATTCCAAGTTCCAAGTCTCCAGTCTTCAGCAACGCGCTGAACCAGCGGCTGGGTTTATTAAGACCGTGGGCCTCGTCGCATTCATCCACCTGGTCCCTCGCCGCCACGATAGGAGTCCGCATATTCAGCAGCCACAAACGGATCATGATGGTGATCCGAATGAAAAGAGATATTCAGCCCGCCACGTGCAATGATACGCTTAGTGCTCGTGGTGGAAAGTTTCGAGGCGATAGGTCAGCTCCGGAATATCCTCCATCTTCGTGAGTGACACACAGGCTCGAATTCCTTCTGTGCGACTGCTTCCGGTTGTGACCAACGAAATGGCGCTGACGCCGTAGTAGACGAGTTCCTCGAGGAGCCGGCAGCCATCCCGGCCTGGGTAAGCAACCGTGAAATAGAATCCATCTGCCAGGGGTTCACCGAGATCATTGTCATAGACGAGCGTGAAACCATTATTCAGGAAGGCCTTTTTCATGCCCTTCGCGCGTCGCTCGTACTCCCTCACAAAATCCGTGAATTTGTACTGGCCGTTGACGGAGGCCCGGAGGAGTGCGGCCAATCCGTATTGAGAGCTGTGGGAGACGCCGGAAGTCATCGGATACATCCCGCCGTGGACAAATGCATGCCCCAGGTTGTCAGTTCCGAAGTAGGTCAGGAGGTTTTTCGATGTCTCATTGAAGAGATTCGGCGAAATAATCGCCATGGCAATGCGCTGCCCGGCATAGGAGAACATTTTGGATGAGGAGATGAGAACGATGTATTGATCCGTGTAGTGTGCGACGGTCGGCTGATAGGGAGGCTGATGAGGAATTCCGTAATCATGCCGGAAATCCATCCCGAAGTAAGCCAGATCTTCGATCGCCATGACGCGGTACCGGCTGCACAGCTTCCCGATGCCTTCAAGCTCGTATTCCTTCAAAACCACCCACGAAGGGTTATTGGGGCTGTTATACATGATGCCACCGATTTTTCCAGTTGCGAACCGCTCTTCCACCGCCTTCAGGAGCTTATCTCCGCGATGGTCATAGAGATCGATGGAATCATTCCCGTAGCCCCAGACTTTGCATTGCAGTTTGTTGACGGGGAAACCGGGATCCAGGAAAAGAATGGTGTCTCTCTCGGGAAAGCGCCGTCCAGCCAGCCCCATGCTGATGAATCCGCCCTGCATCGATCCATTGGTCGGAACACAGCAATGGGAGGGCACGTCGAAATTCATGAAGGCTTTAATGAAGTCCTTGGTGGCTTCTTTGAGTAAGGGGATGCCGTCGAAGGGCGGGTAGATATGCGCCAGATTGTTTCTGAGAGCTTCGATTTCAGCTTCAATCGCAATGGGGTTGACCGGCAAGCCGGGAATTCCAAACTCCATCCGGATGTACCGCACGTTGAGCTGCTTTTCGATTGTGTTGATGATGCGATTCATTTCACGGATGGAGGCAGTCCCGAGCGGAATGCCGCTCTTCTCCAGTATGTCATCAATCGATTTTTTGTCGAAAGGCACGGACTGAAACCCCATTGGAATTCCTCCTCTATTGAAACAATCGCCCTCTCAAACAATCCGTCTCAGCAGGCGACAGGATAGGCGATTCGGAACGGGCACGCAAGAGGAGAAGCTGACTTTTTTCGCCGCTTGGATGGAGATCGATCAGTGTCGGGAGATGGTGTGCAATAGAACACGTTGTGCCGATGAAAGGAGAGAAGGGATGAGGGATGCGATATCGCAAAGCCCGATGCTCGGCGAGATTGGACTCGATTATCACTTTATCAAGGGATGAGGCACCGGCTTGACTTTGACAATATCCTGGGGATCTTATTTATGCGGCTTGCCTCCCGGAGGAATTCCCATATAAAATAACGCCTCTTTGCCCGGGATAGCCCGGCTGATTGATTCGTTGAAGGAGGTGTCATGAAGGTACTGATTACAGGGATTACCGGATTTGCAGGGTCCCATCTTGCTGACTACATCCTGGCGGAACATCCGGAAGTGGAAGTTGTTGGGATTCTGAGATGGCGGAGCCGCCGCGAAAACATCGAACATATCGAGAATAAGATCACCCTGACCGAATGCGATCTGCGCGATCTCTCTTCGACCAAAAACGTTATCAGCCAGGTTCGTCCGGACAAGATCTTTCATCTGGCCGCACAGAGCTTCGTGCCGACCTCCTGGAATGCGCCCGCCGAAAGCATCACGACGAATGTCATCGGACAGCTCAACATCTTCGAAGCCTGCCGGGGGATTGGGATCAACCCGTGGATCCAGCTGGCATGCAGCAGCGAAGAGTATGGGATGGTGCATCCGGATGAAGTGCCGATCAAAGAAACGAATCCTCTGCGGCCGCTGAGCCCCTACGCGGTCTCGAAAGTTGCACAAGATTACCTCGGCTATCAATATGCAATGTCGTATGGGATGAACATCGTGAGGACTCGAGGTTTCAACCATACAGGCCCTCGACGCGGCGATGTTTTCGTTGATTCCAATTTCGCCTGCCAGATCGTTCGCATTGAACAGGGTCTGGCGGAGCCCGTCATTTGGGTCGGGAACCTCGATGCCATCCGTGATTTCACCGATGTCCGTGACACGGTCCGCGGATACTGGCTTGCCACTGAGAAATGCGAGCGCGGTGAGGTTTACAACATCTGCTCGGGACGGGCGATCAAGATCCGGGACATGCTGGATCTCCTGCTCGGGCTTTCGACCGCGAAGGTGGAAGTCAAGATCGACTCGAAACGGTTGCGACCGAGCGATGTCCTCATCCTGCAGGGCGATCATTCCAAATTCACAAAGGCCACGGGTTGGGAACCACGATACACGCTGGAGCAGACCCTGAAGGATCTCCTCGCCTATTGGCGGGAGAGACTGAAAAGGAGCGGGGCCGGTCCATGCGTTGCCTGATCACCGGGATCGGCGGATTCGCCGGTTTTCATCTTGCCTCCAGCTTGCTCACGCACGGCCACGAGGTGGGTGGCGTGGCTTGGCCTCCCGAGTCATGGTGCGCGGAAGAACTGCCGCGCCTATGGGTACGGACCGTCGACATCAATCATAGCGACGACATCCGCGCCGTCATCGCTGAATTTGCGCCGGAGGTCATCTATCATCTCGCCGGCATTGCAAATGTCAAAATTGCCTGGGAAAGCAAGCGGGCCGCACTCGAGACGAACTTCATCGGCGCCTTCAATGTCCTCGATGCTGCCGCGTCTCTTTCTCCTCACCCGCCGCGCGTTCTCCTCGTCGGCTCTTCCGAAGAATATGGCCCGGTGCCGCCTGAACGGCAGCCGATCACCGAGAACTGCGAGCTCGACCCCCGCAACCCCTACGGGGTCAGCAAAGTGGCGATGGAGTATCTTGGAAAGCAATATCACCGCAGCCTCGGACTCGCGGTTTTCCTCGTCAGGTCTTTCAACCATATCGGCCCGCGGCAATCACCCATTTTCGTTGCCAGCTCGTTCGCAAAGCAAATCGCCGAAATCGAATGCCGCAAAAGAGACAACACGATTCTTGTCGGAAACCTTGACATCCGCCGCGATTTCACTGATGTGCGTGACACGGTCCGCGCCTATTCGATGGTCGTGGAACGGGGGGTTCCGGGCGACGCCTACAATGTCTGTTCAGGGACGCCCATCAGAGTGGCTTCCATCCTGGATCAACTCGTCGCATCCGCTGCCTGCACGGTGCATGTTGCGGTCGACCCGGAACGTTGCCGGGCCGTCGACATGCCGATATTCTGCGGAGATTCCTCAAAAATCCGCCAACAGTGCGGCTGGCAGCCCGAAATTCCCATCAAGCAAACATTAATGGACTTGTTGAATTACTGGCGCGATATCGTAAAGAGATAACTGAAGCATGAAGTTCTTGGCCTCCGGTTGGCAGGTCTCAGATCAAGCACAAGTTCCAACCTACTCCCCTGCATCTCATCTCCACGGATTCATGGAAACGGGAACCGGCGACTGGTAGCTCGGGTGAGCCACGACTTTTCACTCCGCAAAGCCGTCTCTGTTGCCGTTACTTTTCAACGGCCTGCCTGACCGCTCGCAAATTGCCCCATGGCGCCGTCACGGGCGAAACGCATCCGGATGCTACAATGAGCCGGCGGCCGCCGGTTTGTGTGATTGCATCAACAACACGGCTTCGCACGCGATCTGGATCACCTCGTAATAAATCATCCCATCGCGAAAGGCCGCCACAAACGGCGCCGCGGAATCGTGATTGACCGTCCTTGAGTGACGGCTCGCTTTCGCGGTCATGCCAGTTGATCGCGTGCACCGGGTATTGCGCCAGCAAATCAAACATGACATCTTCGCCATGCGCATGAAGCATGTTGAACCAAAAACCCGCAGCGGCGGCAAGAATGCGCCTGTCATAAGGCTCGCCGAATTGCCGATATTCTGCATCACTCATCGAACGGTATGACGCGAGCTGAGCCGCATAATAAATTCCCGACATTCCAGTTGAAGCGCACGCTTCAATGAAACCGATGGTCGTTTGGGTGATCGTTTCGAGTCCCGCATGAACCTTATCGGGGCATTCCCGCAGGTGCACCAGCAGATGTTCTGCACCGGCGAGGTTCTTGGCTTGCGCCAGCGGGCTGAAGATGGTTTGGATAAATGGAATTTCGGATCCAGCATCAGCGGCGATGATTCGAAGACAGCGCAGTTGCGATCCAAGGCTACCCGCTGTTGGATCGAGGGCAGGAAGAGCGGTCCAATCGGCGGGATTGAGAATCGCGCGCCGCCGGTATTGCCGGTCGCCTTCATCTCCGCCGACCCATTCATCCACAACACCCCAATCTCGAATACAAAAACTGCTCGCAGGCGAGACCTTGATAAAATCCCAATCGTTTGTGCGCTGAAAGGCAATGGTGGCCAGAGCAAGATCCTCCGCTCTCTGATCATCACCAGGGAAATGTCTCCACAGGCTGACAGCAACTCGATCAACCGGTTCACCCGCAAATGTCGCTTTCAATCTTTCCTGTTTCGTCATCACGTGAAATAGCCCCCTTTTTAGTTCGCCACGGGCACGAGCCGTATGGAATTATGTTCGTCCTCCAGCTATTCTTCAAGATCCATATCGAGAAAAAACACGTTCCTGAAATCCGTCTTAATGAGGAGAAGCCGCTTTGATCGGTGCTGAAAACCACACGTTGAGGTTGAATCGGCGTATGCATTTTTTATTTTTGCATGCTTCAGGCCCGGGGCATCTCACTCCTTCCTGGCAACGCTCGACTTTGTCGCTGTATCGATCGACCACCGATTTTGTTGACACCCGATGCCATGAAATCTAGAATGAGTTGGTGCCGGTGATGATCAGGGGTTTTCATTTTTTTCCCGTGTTGGGATCAGAAGGCGCTAAACGGTGGAAAAACGCCGGGAGCCGACAACCGGGAGCTGAGAACTGATAAGATTTAGGCGGGGAGGAACCGATGCATATTAACGATCTCCTGAAAATGGCCACGGAGCGAAAAGCGTCCGATCTGCATCTCAAAGTCGGATCGCATCCGATCATCAGGGTCAATGGTGAATTGATCCCGATGGTCGAAGTGAAACGGCTCATGCAGGAAGACACCATTGCCATGGCGTTCTCCATCATGAACAACCGGCAGAAACAGAAATTCAAGGAAAACCTGGAGATCGATATTGCTTACTCTGTCCCCGGCCTCGGCCGTTTTCGCTGCAATGTCTTTCAACAGAGGGGCACGGTTGGTTTGGTCCTCCGCGTCATCCCGACCAAAATCCTTTCTGTTCGTGAACTCATGCTGCCTCTGGTGATCGAGAAGATCTGCCTTGAAACCAGAGGTCTGATCCTCTGCACCGGGACCACGGGTTCGGGCAAATCGACGACGCTGGCGGCCATGATCGATTTCGTAAACACGCAGCGCGTTGAACACATCATCACAATCGAAGACCCGATCGAATTCCTCCACCGCGATAAAAAGAGCCTCATCAATCAGCGTGAAGTTGAAGTCGATACGAAGTCATTCGCCGGGGCTTTGCGCAGCGCTCTCCGCCAAGACCCTGATGTCATCCTTGTCGGCGAAATGCGGGATTACGAGACGATTGAAACGGCCATCATGGCCGCGGAAACAGGGCACCTCGTTCTTTCAACCTTGCACACCCTGGATGCCGTCGAAACGGTCAACCGTATCATTGCCGTTTTCCCACCGCATCAGCAGAAGCAGATCCGGCTGCAGCTCGCGGCCGTTCTCAAGGCCGTCATTTCCATGCGCTTGATGCCGCGTGCCGACGGATTGGGCCGCGTGCCGGCTGTCGAAGTCATGGTATCCACAGCGTACATCCGCGACTGCGTCATCACGAAGGAGAAAACGCGCCTTATCCGGGATGCGATCGCAGGCGGCGTCTCACAGTACGGCATGCAGACATTCGACCAATCCATTTTCACTCTTTATAAAGGCAACCTTGTGACTTACGAAGAAGCGCTCAAGTGGGCCACCAATCCCGACGAGTTCAAGCTGCGAGTGCAGGGCATCCAATCCACTTCCGATGTCGCCAAGGAGGAAATGGAAAAGCAAATGACGCACCTCGGGCAAGAGGCCACGAGCACGGAGGAGCTCGAAGGTAGTCCATACGAATTCAACCAGTAGGTGATTCACTGCCCGGCGACAAAAGTCACCGGCGGAAGGCCTTGTTTTTCGTCTGTTTCCATAGGATCCCGGTCATTGGCCTCAAGGTCAGCACAAGAAGTTCGAGTTCTGGGCGGCCTCAGGCCAATCTGGAAAACTCCGGCCGAGCGGCATTCTGGAATCCGCCGGCTTTCCAGAGCATTGCCAAGCCTTGGGCAATTTTGGTGCCGCGGGATGAATAGACATACGAAGCGCTTCTGCTGGAGTGCTATCCCGTGCTATACTGGTTATGACACTCTAGGGGAGGCGTCTCTGTGCGAATGCGATTTCTTGTTCTCCTGCTTCTCGGGATGATTCCCGTCACCCTGAAAGCGGCGATCTACCAGTACATGGACGCCAACGGTGTCGTCACGATCACGAATATTCCACCTCAGGGTGATGTCGCCATTCTTAGGAAAATCGATGACAGTGGCAAAGAGACTTCCTATGGCCCCATCGGGCTTAAGCCTATTACCCCCCCGGAGTTATATGATGCGCATATCGAAGCGACCGCTCGTCAACATGGTATCGATCCGGCGCTCGTCAAGGCGCTCATCTGGGTCGAGTCCTGTTACAATCCTCGAGCCGTTTCCAACAAAGGCGCTCGCGGCCTGATGCAACTCATTCCAGCCACAGCTCAGCGTTTCGGCGTCAAGGACATCTTCAACCCCGAGGCAAACATCACCGGCGGGATCAAATACCTGCGTTTCCTTCTCGATCACTTCAATGAAAATACGGCATTGTCTTTGGCCGCCTACAATTCGGGTGAGGAGACAGTTCAAAAGTACAATGGGATTCCTCCGTTTCCAGAAACCCGTCGATATGTCCAGCTGATTAGCCGTATTTACGGTAGCAACTTGCAGAACGCCGTCCGCACACCGATCTACCTGGTCGATGACGGGAGTGGACATCCGACATACACAAATGTGCCGCCATCCCCTAAATCGCCCAATGTCAAAGCTGAAAAGATACTGAAATAGACGCTATGCCTGAGAGCCCTGCTGCCGCGCCGTTCGACCAGGGAATATTCCTGCTTCACCGTAACAAGGGGAAGGAATTTTTCCAGAAACAGCAACTGGAGGAGGCGGCGACCGAGCTGGAGGCGGCACATCGCATCCATCCCGATGATGAACAGGTTTTGAATCTCCTCGGCATGGCCTACTTCCGTCTTAATAAGCTTGAAGAGGCGAAAACGATCTACAACCTCCTGATTGATAAAAACCCGGCTGTCTATAGTCTCCACTCCAACATCGGGCTCATTTATCTGAAACAGAACACATACGACGCTGCAGAAAGACACTTCGGTGAAGCAGCCGCCTTGGAACCCGACAATCCCAGGGCGCGCATGTATCTTGGCCTGATCTATGAACGCCAGCGGAAATATGTACAGGCACTCGATGAGTATAAAAAGGCGAAGAACGACAAGATGATCGCGCAGATGGAGCAGCTGCTTCGGAGATATGCCGAGCGCGGGGAACCTCTCCCGACTCCATCGTCCCCGTCCCCGGCCCCAGCCCCGGCTCGCCCGCTGCGACCGGGACCACGTGAAGCGGCCCCGGCCGGCGCTGATTCAACGCGAACTCCGACGACGCCTCTTCCCATGCCGGTTTCCCGGCAGGCTCGCCGGCCTGAAGCGCTCCCCGAACCAGCGGTCGGGGCCATCGGAAAGGAAGCCGAGGGAAACCTCAGGATGCCGCGCGTTCTCCCCGCCTACATGAAGAAGACTGACTTCTTCAACCCTGATCGAAAAGAAGAAACCGAAATGCAGTTGGAGATGGCTCTCGACCGGGTCCTCCCAGGAACGTCATCCCCCGCTCTTCCAAAGCCTGCACCTCCGTCCCCAAGCAAGAGCGGGCCCACATCGACGTCTTCAATAGCCGGTGCTTCCCTCGAAGAGCCGCCCAAACCCGCCTCAATCCAGCAAGCTCCTCAGGCGCTTAATATCACAGTCCTGACTCAACCATCGCAGGGTCTGCTCAAATTGAACAACGACGAATTCAGGATATTGAACAGGAATTATCTGGATATCAGCTTCGAAGAGGGCCTGATTGCGGGCTCGCAACGACTGATCGGGGCCGAGGCCATGCTGGCTGCTGAACCCTATGCCGGAATTGAAGGATTACTTCACTGTTCCGCCGCCGGCCGGCTCCTCTTCTACGAAGACCAGTTCCGCATCCATCTGCTTCGGTTGACGGGTGAATTCTTCTTCGTCAAGCCCGGCTATGTCATTGCGATTCAGCCGACTTTGAAAATCCAATTGGAGGAATCGTCAATTTTCAGATTTCTGCGCATCGAGGGAGACGGCATCGTCGCACTGGCAATCAGCACGGCGCCTGTTGTCATGGACATTGGGGATGAAGGTCCGCTGATCGCCGATGTCAGCTATCTTGCCGGCCTTAGCACTTCCGAACCGATCAAACTGAAACCGTCAAAGCGACCTGGATTCATCGAGGTGATCGGGCGCGGAAATGCTCTCCTCTTCCCTGCGACCCGGGTCGTGTAGTGCCAAAGAGGGCATGTGGGGGGTTGCCGTCCCTCTTGTGACATCAATGGAAAGTAAAATCTCTCGCGCCACAACAGAAAAATCTCCGCAGAGCACGATGAAAAAAAATTCGACTCCGAAAACGATTCGCGGTCCAGCCATCAAATGGTTCCCGATCCAGGATTGGCCGGCCACGATCGCGGGCGCTGCCATCTGCGTTTGCTTTTTCTTCTGTGTCGGAATCGCCCGGAATGCCCTCATGGAAAAGCCGCTGCCTTTCATCGCCAAGCCACCGGCGCTGATTCCTTACAATCCCACCACGGCACCAGGCCAAGCATCTCCTCCCAACCAGTCGCCATCCGAGGCGATGAGGACGATGACGCTTGAACAGGCTGCCGCTCTTTCATTCGATGCAGCAGCTCGATTCGTGGATGCTCGCACACAGGAGGAATTCGCGGCCGGTCACATTGAGGGGGCCATCAACATCTCGGCATATTCATACGACTTGGATCTCGCGCGCGAGAAGCAAAAGCTGCAGGGTGTATCAACCATCATCGCCTATTGCGACGGTGACACATGCGAAGCCAGCTTGATGGTGGCCCGGCGCTTGAATGCATCGGGCTATAAGAATGTTCTCGTCTTTTCCGGCGGGTATCCGGCCTGGGTGGCGGCCGGCTATCCGCTTGCCAAATGATATGAGCCGACTTTTTTCACATCCATTGATCTCACTTCTTTGCCGGCTTTTCTTGGGCGGGATTTTCATCTACGCCGCCATTGAAAAAATACGGCACCCGGACCTTTTCGCCGAAGCCGTTCACAACTATCGTCTCTTGCCGATTCCCTTGGAAAATTTGATGGCGATCGGACTCCCATGGATTGAGCTGGGCATAGGGATTCTGTTGGCGGCAGGACTTCTGACAAGATCAGGCGCCCTCATCCTGGGTTCACTACTCGTGATTTTTATCATCGCCATTGGGATCAATTTATGGCGGGGAGTCGACATGGCGTGCGGCTGTTTCACCCTGACCGGCACTGGGCGGCACATCGCACAATCAACGCTGTTTGAGGATCTCCTTTTCCTTCTGCCGGCTGTGCAACTTTTCTTATTTCCGTTTTCGACCTTCTCGATTGATTCGCTTCTGGCGTCAAAGACCTCCTCTCCCTCGATCACCGGGACGCCGCTCAATCGCGTCAACTAGAATGAGGACTCAAACGCCATCGCCTTTTGCGAGCGCCGCCTGAGGAGAATATGGACAGGATCACATTCGGCTATCCGATAACCGATGATTTCCTTCGGGACTTGTCGGCGGTGGTCGCGCATGAATTCGGATCCGAAATGCGGGACGTTTTCTATATCGGCTCCGACAAGAAGGCGCTCTCCACAACCGATCGATTTAAATATAACCTCGACGTCATCAAGGGACGAGCAAACCCCGAAGAATCCGTTTCATTCCGATTCCAGCCGGATCGGAAGATCGGGACTCATTGCATGGTCCTTTTCCCTGTCGATGACGGATTCATCGGAATCGTCTTCACCCACAACGATGAGCCTTTGCAGCTGCGGCTTTATCACTTTTGCACTCGGCTTCTTGTGCGCCTTCATTTGGACCGTGTTAAAACCCTTCTGGACTCGCTTCTCCACTTCGGAGAATTGCGAGCAAAATATGAAGAGAGAACGCGAGAGCTGGAGAAGGCTCACCAGGTTAAAGGGCGCCTTGAAGTCCGAGTCCGGGAGCTCAGCGAGAAACTCGAAGAGGTCACCCGTGTGCGCGGAGTTGAAGATTACGCCAATCTGCTGCGCGTGGCACGATGCTATGCAGAAGAACTCCGGTGGATCAAACACGAATTTGCACTCGCCATCCAGAATAACACGGACATCGTCAGAGAGATTCAGGAGTTGAATTCCTTCTGCATTCCGAAATTAGCTGAATACGAGACAACGATTCATAGTCTGCGCTCGCGGAACCAGCATCTCGAAGCTGAGAATGTTATCAACGAAAGAAAGCTCGCGGCAGCAAGCGATTTGACCACCCAGTTGGATAAGACACAGGCACAGATCGCCGCTTTTCAGAAGGAACGCATCCGATCCTGGTCCGACACATCCGAGCAGACCAAATATGCCGAAAAATATCGCGGTGATCAGGCCTTGACGGATCTGCTCCGGCGAGTCACTCAGGCCGAAGAAGAAGCCTTGCGACTTCGCCAGACCGTCGAACGGCTGACGGAAGGAACCCTCGCTCTCAAGGCTAAGCTCGCCGAGGAAGGCCTCCGCTCCATGAAATTCGACATGCTGCTGAAGGTGGTTTCCGACATTTCCAACATCTCGACCAATTACCGCGATCTCGGCTTCGATGCAGGCCAAGCGCTGGCGGTTATCCATAAAAAGCTGGCAAAGTTGATGTGATTCCGCCGACAGCTAAACCTACAGAGCAGGCTGCTGCTGGGTGAGGCAGTGAATGGCGCCGAGCCCCCACACAAGATCAACCGCATGGATACCGATGACGGCCCGATCCAAAATCAGCTCGGAGAGAATCCCAAGTGCCACTCGATCCATCGGATCGTTAAACGTGGGCACTAGCACCATGGCGTTGGCCATATAAAAGTTGGCGTAGCTGGCCGGAAGCCTTCGGTCGTCGAAGCATAAGGGTTGAGGCATCGGAAGATGAACGACTTCGATTTGTGAACCGTCTTCCAGTTTCATCCCTTGCAGGCGTTCACGATTGTCCTGCAACGGCCCATAATTCGCATCCTTCACGTTCGATTCCTGGCACAGGACAACCGTGCGATGGTTGACGAAACGGCATAGATCATCAATATGGCCGTGTGTATCATCGCCGGCGATGCCTTTTCCCAGCCAGAGGATATTGTTCACTCCGAGATTGGTTCTAAGAGCCTGTTCAATTTCTGCTCTTCCGAAGCCGGAATTACGAGCTTGTACATCGGGATCGAGGAGGCACTCTTCAGTTGTCAGAAGAGAGCCTTTACCGTTGACGTCGATGCTGCCGCCCTCCAACACAAAATGCTCCTGGCCGATCATCGCAGGCCAAAGGCGCATCTTAAGTCTCTTGGCAACTCGTTCAGGAATTCGCCTGTCTTTCTTCCAGTCAGTGTATTTGGCCCACGCATTGAATCGGAACCGGACAATGGATAATTCCGGTGATGGTCCATGACACGTGAGAAAAATAGGGCCGGAATCCCGCAACCATCCACGGTCACAAGGAAAATTGAAGAATTCAATCCGCGAAAGATCGACGCCTGCGCGAATCAAAACGCGCTGGGCCTGCTGCTTCCTTCGTGGATCGGCAATTATCCGGACGATCTCTCCCTGCGATATTTTCCTGACGATCTCGGCGTATGCCCATGGAATGGGCGCAAACTTGCCTGGCCAATCCGCTTTATTGGAAGGCCAGCCAAGCCAGGTTGCTTCGTGCCGATCAAATTCGGCCGGCATCCTGTATCCGAATGCAGTGGGGTTGAGCTCGTTGTTCGATTTCATGGTGAGGTCTTCGAGTGCGGATCGAGAAATCGCTGCGTCATTCCATCATAGGCATCAATACGGCGATCTCGAAGAAAAGGCCAGTTCCGGCGGATATCTTCAAGGTGGTCCAGATCGATCTCGGCCAGCAGAATTTCTTCCTTGTTGACTGACGCTTCTGAGAGAACGACTCCCTGTGGATCAACAATAAACGAAGAGCCCCAGAATTCAATGCCGGCGCTGCCCTTGACGTGCTGTTCATGTCCAACCCGATTGGCGGCAGCAACATAGATTCCATTGGCGATGGCATGACCACGCTGCACAATTTGCCATGCATCACGCTGGGCTTTTCCATAGTGAGCCTTTTCGTGCGGATGCCAGCCGATGGCCGTCGGGTAGAACAGAATCGATGCGCCATGCATCGCCGACAGCCGCGCCCCTTCGGGATACCACTGATCCCAACAGATCAGAGTGCTGATTCGCCCGAAGCGAGTGTCAAAGGCACGGAAACCCAGATCGCCCGGCGTGAAATAGAACTTCTCATAATAGGCCGGGTCATCCGGAATATGCATCTTACGATAGATGCCGGCCAAGTGACCATTGGCGTCGATGATCGCCGCGCTATTGTGGTAAAGCCCGGCTGCTCGGCGTTCGAACAACGGGGCGATGATCGCAACGTTGAGTCTCTTGGCGATCTTCCCGAGTGCAAGCGTTGTCGGTCCCGGAACGGGTTCAGCAAGATCAAATTCCGATGGATCCTCATGCTGGCAAAAATACTGCGAACGGAAAAGCTCGGGCAGGCAAATCACCTGAGCTTTCTTCTTCGCCGCCTGTTCGATCTTCGAGATGGCCCGTTTGAGGTTCTCATCAGAGTCCTTCTTGAGGGACATCTGTATCAGTCCGATTGTGAATTTTTTAGGTGTCGGCATGGCTCTCTATGATTGATTGGGGTTGTGTCGAAAAGAGTGACGATTGATCACGGGCTGAATGTACTTAAGCTAAGATGGAAGGTCAAGGCACCTCCACTCCCGGCTCCGTCAGGCGGATCTTGCCGGCGCTGCGGTCTTCAAGGGCTCGGGACAGCGTTGACAATGAGTCGACAGGAACCTGGATTTCAAGATCCTGGCCCATCGCAGTATATTCCCGGGACGAGATTTCGACATCCTGGCGTTTCAGCAGAGTGAGCACGGCGCAGGTCAGATCGAATGGTATTTGCAAGCGGAAACTGCGAGTCACAAGACGCTCCTGGAGAGGCGCTCGATCGAGAAGCTCGCGGACAACCCGGCCATACGCTCGTGTCAAACCACCCGTGCCAAGTTTCACTCCGCCGTAATAGCGGACAACTGCAACCGCCACATTGAACAGATCGGCTCGTTTGAGCTCGTTGTAAATCGGCAGCCCGGCAGTCCCCGAAGGCTCCCCGTCATCTGAATAGCGACACTCTTCACCACGTTCAAGACGCAGGCGATAAGCCGAACAGACATGAGTGGCATCATGGCGGGCCTTGCGCAGTCCTGCGATAAAATCAGCCGCAGTGCTGGCGTTTGAGATCGGATTGAGATACGCAATGAAGCGAGAACCTCTGTCCACAATTTCATGCGGCCCGAATGCGTGAGTCATGATGTGGAAGGCCTGACGATTATCTGCCATGCTTTATTGTAAACGTCTGACACGCGACACGTCAAAAATCCTCATACGATGACGAGCCGAAGACGGATGGGGCCAGGTCTTCACTTTTCATTTTTGTTGTTGTTGGAGGAGCAGTGAGATAGCTTAGATGTATGGCTCGGCCCACAAGAATTGAGTTTGATGGTGCGCTGTATCATGTAATGTCCCGCGGAGTTGTACGCATGCCGGCATTTTGTCAACGACTCCGACCGAATCGAGTTCCTGGACATTCTTGCGGCCTTGGTCGGCGATGGGCATCTTGTTCGCGTTCTGCCTCATGCCGAATCACTATCACATGCTCTGTGAGACGCCTGGAGGAGATCTTGGCCGGATGATGCGGGACCTCAACGGCCAGTATATGCCCGGATTTTCAATCGACGCCATCGGCGCGTGGGCCATCTCTGTGGCAGGCCCGCTACAAGGCGATCCTCGTCCAGGAAGGCGAGTACTTCCTTGAATGTTCGCGCTACATCCACCTCAATCCGAATCGATCACGTTTGACGAGGCCGGCCGAGCGGTACTGATGGTCGAGGCTACTGCAACTACGTCGTGGGCGGTCCGGTATGCGTGGACTGGTGACGACAAGGAGGACTCTAGAGGAGTTCGGGGGGGATCGCCATCGTTACATTACAGGGCTTGGGTTGAGGCTGGGAGGGGTGAGAAGCCGGTCGACCCGTTCGAACGAGGCGTTACAGGATTGGCGCTGGGCGGCGAGGAATTCACTCGGCGCCTCATGCACCTCATGAGGGCTGCTGTGAGTGGAGAAGACCCATCTGCCCGGCAACTTCGGCGACACCACGAAAAGAGAAGGAGTCCCCAACAGATCGAACAGGCGGTTGAAGACCTGTTTCGAGACGAGCATCCCAGGCCCCGAGCACGGATGTTACTCTGCGCCCAAAGGCTGTATTCTCTAATGACCGTGCGAGAGATCGCTGAACGATACGGGAAAGGCTCGTCTGCTGTCTCGATGGCGGTAAAGGCAATCAAGAGGGAATCTGAGAACAATTTCGAGTTCAGCCGCGAAAATTCAGCAGTTGGGTCAACGCCTGATCACTAAAAGTGAAAAATGAAGACCTGGCCCCATTCATCGTCCATCTATCACCCAGCCTGAACTCAGGATATGATCATTTCTGAAACTGGAGTCACCGGGGCGGTCGCCTCCCGCGACTCATTCATCGGCTCATATGGAGGGGATCATGCATAAAATCGCAATCGCAATTCTTGTTTTGATCACACTCACGTGCCTTTCCGCCAAGACATATGCCATCGACCAGGCGAATACGCCTGTATCAAGCGCGGATTCAGATTTAACGTACTCATCAGCCAACAACCAAACCCCTGGTATCGCAGTTGATCCATTGCTTGGCGCCTTGCAGATATCCGTTCGTTGTCAAAAGGCGAATGACTCCAAGAAATTCATAGAGCTCGCCAGAATTCTGGTCTCCAAGGGCTATGATGTCAGAGCCGTGGATAAGCAAAAGCTCACGCCACTCCATTGGACAGTGATAGGCGGTATCTGTGCAAATGATGTGAAACAGGCCCAGGCCTATGGCGACCTAGCCACACTCCTTATTTCCGGCGGCGCGGACGTGAATGCCGAGGACGAGTATGGAAACACGCCTCTCGACTGGCAGATGTACTCAAAGAGCGAAGAGCTTCTTCAGGTGCTATTGGAGAGCGGAGCGCGCCATGGATACAGTCAGGACGAGACGCTCCGGCTGGGCAACTACTTCAACAAGGTCTATGCCGCGACCGAAACAGGAGACATCGATCAGATCCGTGCGGTCCTGGCTGCAGACGTGCTTTGTGGCACTGAATTGCAAATCCGCCTCACGACGAAGGTGGCGAGTAACGGGTCGAGAGCCGGGGATCCGGTTCGGGCCGTCGTTATTGCTCCTGTCATGGTCGAGGGCAGAATGGTTGTCGCTCCGGGAACGCCGATCGAGGGATCTGTCATGCTTGCGAGAAAATCACCCAACACCTATGTACAGTCGATCCTGGCCCTTGATTTCGCCAACCTGATTCACTCCACCGGCTTGAAGACACGCCTCGCGACACGACTTATCGATGTTGACAATGCGAGGGAGACTGTGCGGGCAGGCATCATCATGGGCGCTCCATTCCCGAACAGCGCATTGGGTAAATTGGGCAAGGTCTGGCAGGGCATCTGGTTCGCCAACCCCTTGCTGGGCTGGACGCTCGAAGGGGCGACCTATGGATACGGAAAAACATATAACCGCGAAATTGTTTATGACCCCGGTGTGGAAATGACCTTGAGGATCACAATCCCGGAACGATTGATGGAAATTCCTAAAACCCCCGCGTGGACGCCTGAATCCCCAACCACTCGACTAGTCGACCTGGTCAACGCTCGTCCGATGCGTACCGAGACACCCGGACAAGTGCCTTCCGACATGACAAATCTCATGTTCATTGGAACGCGAGAGAAACTCGATGCCGCATTCCAATCAGCCGGCTGGGTGGCAGCCGATAAGCTGGGCATCACCACCGGCCTGAAAAGCTTCTTGGCCACCGCTCGGAACAAGGGATTCGATGCAGCGCCCGTGTCCCTTCTGCTATTGAACGGCCAGGAACCCGAAGTCGTTTACCAAAAGCAGAATAACACTTTCGCCAAGCGCCACCATATCCGGATTTGGAAGCAGGGCGTCGACGACCAGGGACGAGAGATCAGAGTCGGCGCGTCGACGCATGATATCGGGATTGGAGTGAGCAACCTCGGTGTCAAATGGTTTCATAAAGTTGATTCGAATATCGATAATGAACGGACGAAAGTGATACAGGACCTCCTTTTCACCGGAACCGTTCTGGAATATTCCATGGTTGATCGCCCCTACGCACCGAGGAAGCTCCAGAATGCCACTGGAGACAATTTGCGAACTGACGGACAAATGGCTGTTATCACCTTCAAATGAGGAACCGGCAATGCTGCCGATCTCACTCGACCCAAAGCCACCTTCTGGGCTTGAACTCTCCAGTTTTCTCAACACGCATCGTTTCAAACGCCTTTCGCTCAAGTAGCTAGCCCGAACCGCTCCGCGATTGATCAGCCGACGCTTCCTGTTCTGTTCTCCACGCGAATCGGACAATTCCATCATTCCCATCAACCGTCACGCTCTGACCTTCGTTCAGCAATCGTGTCGCATTGCGCAGGCCGAACACCGCCGGGATTCCCAATTCGCGGGCGACCACGGCCGCATGGCACATCATGCCGCCGACTTCCATCACAACGGCGGCGGCGCGAGGAAAGAGTGGGGTCCAGCCTGGATCGGCGTATTCCATCACTATGACATCGCCATCTTCCATCGCATTCGGATCCGGCTCACGTAGAATGCGAACAGGTCCTGTTGCAACTCCTGATGAAACAGCTGTGCCTCGAAGCACACCATCCCCCGGCGTCTCAAGGACGCTTTCCTCATCCACGACCGGTACGCCATCGGATCGCAACATGTCAGGGGGCTGTTCGGATCGAAACTGCTCCAGAAGTGTTCGTCGTGTGGCGATGCGTTGCTGAAGATCACGTTCAGCAGGGTCTTCGCGCACGATCTTCTTCAGTTCCGAGTATTCAAGGAAGAACACTTCCTCAGGCGACGTCAGCATTCCACGAACGACCAAGCGTGAACCGAGTTCGCATGCTGCCTGACGCATGCGCATGAATGCGAACATACCGTAGTGCTTTGGAGCCTCCCGGTTCGGCATGTAAAGTTCGACGAGGTGTGCAAGAGGTTGCATGTATGCACGGCGCCACCATGGCGCGGATAAGGTCGCTGAAGAAATTGCATCGCGGCGTCGGGCTGCAAGAATTTCCAATCGCTCTTTCAAAGTTTCGCTTTTCCGCGATCGCAACCCGGCTCGGATCAGATCAAGCAACATTGTCGGATCTTCAGACCAACGCGGGACTCCAATATCAAATTCTCCAGGGCCACGATGCCCGACACGAGAGAGAAAATCATGAAACGCAACAAGCCACTGACGCCCGCGCTCAATTTTTTCCAGCTGTTTGAAAAGATCGGCAGGGGCGAGTGGGTCAAGGAAGACGCGCGATATCGGGCAGGCAGCCTGGATCAGCTCATCGAGCTCGATGGAAATCTCAGTTGTCGGAGTCCCTCGTATTCCACTCGCCAGCAACCTTTGTGCTTCAGGAAATTTCTTAAAGGCACGAAGCGCCAAATGAAAGACAAGCATAGCGACGCCTTCCATCTGAAGCCCGTTCTGGATTTCCCGGCATTCCGGATGAGCGATCAGGCACATCTCTTGGATCAGCTCGTCATCGTTCATCTCGGAGATGCTCCCCCGCCGGCTTATTTGAATTCCGGCTGCCGCCAGCCGGCGGAAGGAACGCCGTGGAGGAAGAGCATTGATCAACCGCATGATGGAGCGGGGCAATGCTATGAGCAACCCGACCATTAGCCGTGCCGAGTTCACAGGAAGACGTCGTGGCCGCAGGACACGCCTCCTGACAAGATCATGAATGGCGGCGCCGGCACGCGCATCAACCGAACCAAGGCCTCTGGCGAAAAGGCGTATGAGGGGAGGAGCCAGCAAGGCATTCACATTGAGATAAAGGCGACCATGCACGAGATCAATGCCGCTCAGATGAGGCAATGCCGGCGAATCCGGCGAAAGCCCATGCAACTGGCAACCAACCATTGGCACAATCTCATCCCGCCAGATTGACCATGTGAGCGGGTACACCGGCTCCGGCAGAGTCTCCCGAACGTTCCAATTTGACCAGACAGTCACTGGCCCGTCATCGGCCTCTCTGACGCAGCGTTCGATCACGAATGTGCGAGGCTGTATGGCTGCCGTGATGGGACGTGCCTGCAACCACCAAAGACGGCCGTCCCGATCCAGACTCCATTCCAGATCCAATGGCTCTCGAAGACGATCGGAGAGTACCATCGCTTCGCCGGCAATGGCCGATAGATTGGCTTGGCTGAGAACAGCTTCTCCTGGCCGCCGTTTGCCATCCACATGCGCGTCCCATGTCCCGAGCCCTGTATGATAAACTCGCCAGCGTTCCGGTTCTGCATGCCCCGAGGCGGCGCGATTGCCGAGGCCGCTCACGGCTTCAATCAAGACCGCCTTGTCTTTTCCCATCGGATCGACGGTGAAACAGATGCCGCTGATATGAGCATCCACTTGCTTCTGAACGATCACCGCTACCGGGATTGGTCCAGTCTTGTGTGCATACACACGGACTCGTTCGCTGCCGCCAGATGCAATGCATAGGCCGGCGGCCGAGAGCGCGGTATCGGGCGTATCGATTCCGAGAACCGTCTCGAAGAGCCCGGCAAAGGAACGATCGGGCGCATCTTCGCCGATGGCAGAAGATCTCACCGCCGCTTTTCCGTTCGCAAGAAGGCTCTCTGTTCGGCGACGGAACTCGTTCCTATCAATCTCCGGCCATGAGCCCGGGTCTGAGATGGTCGCCTCGACGACAAATCCAGCCGGCACCCTCACTTCTGCCGCTACCAGCCGAGCCAACCCGCAGGCTTTTCCTCCGAAGACGGCGCTTGCAGAAGGATCGATTGCTTCGAAACTCAGTATGCGCCGCGGCATCAAACCCTCCCCTACGATTGAGTGGGGCCGTCTGAAGAACTTCTTATATGCTGCGCACGTGCGCAGGATTTGTCGCCATCTGGATCACCGTGCGTCAGGCGTCATCTGCTTTTTCACCGAGCCGCCGCACGTAGGCGTCCAGAATCTCGTTCTCATAAGTGACCGTATTCAGCAAAAGGCTCTCCTTAAAATACTGCTGAAGATCCTCCACCGGGATCTGTTTGACAATATTCTCGATCTCCTTCACAAGATCTTCGTATGAGTGCTGGAGTTCTTTGCGGACGGCCACTTCCTGATAAATTGCTTCGACCATGGAGAGGAGATCTCCGTCGAGAGGCACATCGTACCCGGTGGTTAGTTTGATGTTCTTCATCGGTTCACTCTCCAAAGGCAGCCTGGGCATCTTCGACGCTCCGGTAGATGCCAAACAGGCTCTTTGCTTTGACAATGCCCAGCAGTGTTTCGATTCGCGGGCGAACGCCGGCCAGATGAATCTGGCCTCCGACGCCCCGCACTCTGCGATAAAAATTCATTAGACAGCCAATGCTCGCGCTGTCCATGAATCCCACCATGCTCATATCGATGATGAATTTCTTGAAGCCTTCTTTCAGATATTCCGACCATTCACGGTCGATGCCTTCGAGCTGCTCATAAATCATCCGCTCGTGTGGAATTCTGATAACCTTGATCTCTGCTTTCCGGTTCATTTCGTACACTCCTTGCCTCCATTATCGATCGGCCGAAAAACTCCCCGCAGGCGCGCCGCCAGTTCCAGCCGGCCCCGATAGATCCGCGATTTGACCGTGCCCTCGGCCAGATTCAATTCCTGGACGATCTCTCCGTAGGAAAGCCCTTTCAAGTCGCGCAGTATGAGAACAGCCCGCAATTCGTCAGGGAGTTCCTTCAGGCTCTTCCGAATCAGCATGGATCGCTCCGCTGCTTCCAGGTTTCCTTGCGGGGAGAGGCCTTCGAATTTGAAGTTCTTGATCTCATCCGAATTTCCGCCCATGATGAGTCTCTCGCGCTTGGACCGCCGATAGAAATCAATGCACGCATTACGAGTGATGCCGATGAGCCATCCGCAGAACTCCTGCTCTTTGTCGTAAGATTCGAGCGCCTTGTAAACCTTTAGAAATATCTCCTGTGTCAAATCTTCCGCTTCATGGAAACGGCCTGTGAATTTGTAAGCCATTCCAAAAACTCGGCGCTTATGCCGCAGAAGGATCTGCTCCCAGGCAGATTGATCACGGATCAGGCACCGCTCAACCAATTCACGATCTGACACTGACTCACTCAAGACAATCAAAGCATATCACAGACGGCGCGATCATGATCATGGAATGGTATGAGAACAAACCAGGTAGAGAAACAAGCACCGCCAAGATTCTCAAAGCCCCCATGGCTTGCTATTTCGCAAACTCAATGCGCTATTGCCGACGAGCGTCATCCATGCTACTTTCCGCATCATGATGCGCAGCATATTTTTCCTGACATTGTTCCTTTCCGGCTGTGCTCCATTGAGGGCCATCGAGCTTCTCGGGCAGCCCTTCATAAAAGGCGTTGCCCTCGGCCTCTTCTCTCCCGACAAGGATTACGGCTACGAGAAGGAGCTCGATGAGATCAAGGCATTGCATGCCAACTACATCTCTCTCGTGGTCAACATCAATCAGGACTCGGTCTCTTCAAGTGGTGTCTATCTCTCCAGCACGACATCCTCATCTGCAACCATCGATCGAGTCACCGCCGCCGCTCACGCGCGGGGGATGTCCGTTTTTCTTTTTCCGATCATTTATATCGTCGATGTTCAGCCGGGCAAATGGCGGGGAACGATTGATCCGCCGAGCTGGGAGGGCTGGTTCGCTACTTACGGGAAGGTTATGCTGGATTATGCCGATCTCGCGGAACGATCCCACATTGAACTGCTGCTCGTCGGCTGCGAGCTGCTGAGCTCAGAAAAAAAACGTGACCTTTGGATCGACTTGATCACAAAAATCCGTTCGCGCTATCATGGAAAACTGATTTACTCATCCAATTGGGACCGCCTTTCCAAGGACGGATTTGTCGAAACCCTCGACTATCTCGGCTCCAATGGCTATTTCGAACTTGCACAATCGAACCACCCTAACAAGGTGGAGCTCCTCTATAACTGGAAGCGGGTGCAGGAGAAGTATACGGAATGGGTCACCAGATTCGGAAAGCCACTCATCTTCACCGAAATCGGGTACCCATCAGCCGATGGGTGCAGCCAAAATCCGTGGGACTATACGACATCCAACCCTGTCGACATCGAAGAGCAAGCGCTGTGTTACAGTGCTTTCTTTGAGGCATGGAAAGACGTCACCTATTTAAATGGGGTCTTTATTTATGATTGGTGGGGCGACGGAGGACCGGTCGACAGATCCTATACGCCACGAGGCAAGCCGGCAGAGGCCATTCTTCGTGACTGGTTCCTGCATTGGCATTGAGTTGATTGGCCACTGGGTATCATGCCGTGCATATTTCTTGATTCGTTTCACTGCGGATCTTCATAACAAGCCGACAATAGAAACCTGCGTGTAACATAGATCCTGTCGTGAAAGATCCGTGCCCATCTGTCTTTGAGCACGGCCCGGCCAATTAAGGTGTCGAAATATGCGGAACATCGTTGGGAACACGACGCTAGAACAGGCTCGATCTGATCCGTTCCAAAAAGGCCGCTTCTTCGGAAAGCGATGCAAGTAGCCCTGAGCTCAGCCGGTGACGTTTCCTCCAGGCCTCCTGCAACAAACGCTCAATCCCTCCTCGGCATGGTCCTCCTTGCAGGCCTTCTTTCCATTCTTCCTCGATCAATTCAATCAAAATATCCAGATCATGGACCTCGCCCAGCCGATCCTGAAGTTCCTTACAGGATGTCAGCCACCCATCAACCTCCAGCTCGATGGAGGACGCGAAAATTTCGATTTTGTATCGGAGCCGTTTGACGCAGATGCGAAGGAGATGGAGCGGGCGAGCGTTGTCGGTGGATGTGATACGGTCAAGAAGCTCGGAGGCCGCCGCCAGGAGAGGCCGCAAATGGACGGGCGCTTCATCTCCAAAGGCCGCACTCTCCTCTTCCAGGAGAACCAAATGCGGCATCGGTATTGAACAGCGCAGCAGGGGCCGTACCTGACAAAGCCATCGTTGCCTCTTCCGATGGAGCTTTGCCGCGATGTTCTCGCATTCCTGACGATCGCCGGCATCAAGGGTTTCCGAGAAATCGCGGATATTGCCTATCGCGATGTCCAGATCGCGGATTTTTCCGATTTTCTTCCGGATACGCGCAGCGTCCTTTTTGAGTCCGGCCAGCTCGTCAAGATCGAAAACATCAAGGGCTGCGGCCAGGCGCCGTGAGCTGACACGGACGTCATGGATGTTGTCGGCTGAAGCCCGCGTCGCGGCTTTCCGGCAGAGGCGCGAAAATGTACATACGCGGTCGGACAAAATCCGTGATGCAGCGCCCCAGAATGATTCAGGCTTTTTCATGCTCGTATCGAAGATTATATTCCTGTCTCAAGATATCATCAAAAGGGCAGCGCGCTCATGGGTGTACATCAGAGAAATTGCCCACTAAAAATTTGACGCGCCGAATGGAACCACCGATATGCTCAAATAAACACAGACACCCGGCACCCGATCTGTGTTCATCGGTGGTTTCAAAGTGTTTTCCTTTCCGGCAACATTTTTGTCGCGCACTCAACTTCCGGTGAGGCGAGAACATTCCTCGTTTTTGATCCGTCATTTGAAAAGAGCCTGCTGTTGTTCTGGGAGCCGGGTCGGGATAAGCTATCGATTATGAAGAAAATTGCGATTCTATTCTGTCTGCTTCTTCAAGCTCAGCCGGCAGCAGTGAGAGCCGCCAGTCTGGAGCAGCTCGTATCGGAAATGTACGGCGCGGATCAAGCCCGGCGATTAAGTGCCGCTGGAGAACTGCTGGCGCAATATCCATCTGATGCGCCGGCGGAAATCAGCCGGATTCTGAAAACGCCGACGGCGGCATTTAACGAAAAATTCCAGCTTGATCTTTGCATTCTCCTCGCCAAACGCGGCGATGATGCTTCGCGAGATGTGATCCTCCTCAAGCAAAAAGAGAATTCCAGAAGAGCGCTGTGGATCGTCGAGGAATCGCTGGTGCAATCAAAGAACAAAGACAGCATCACCAAGCTCATACCGGGAATGCTGACGAACCTCCGCCCCGCCGATCGAGAGCTCGGGTTCTATCTTGTCGGCAACCTCGCGATCAGCATGCAGAAAGATATTTTCGTCAAAGCTTTGGTACAGGAACGCGGGCCGGAGGCTTTTGAGCAGGCGATCGAATCGGCCGTGTTGCTTTCAAAGAAAGTGAAAATCGCCTCACTCCTTCTCGCCAATATCGACGTCGTGCCGTCTTTCGATGATCGTATGGCCATCGCGACGGTTGTCGGGAAAAGCGGCGACACAAGCTGTGTCCAGGCGCTCGTAAAAATGCTTGCCGATCCCGCAATGCGCCCGTTCGCTCTGGAGGCGCTTTCGAGGATGAAGCAGGAGGACGGGTTGAAAGATGCGGCGGCCATTCTTGCGCCCGCCGCGACGGAGCCCCCGGGAGTCCCGCTGCGGGACCACTTGCGATCAACGGCTCTGTATGCCCTCTTGCGCTATCCGGTTGACCGGATTACATCGCAGTTGGCAATGTTGATCAACCCCACATCCGCCTTCTTGCTTGACGATTTCGACCAGATTATCGACAGCCGAATTTATCTATTAAAATGGATGGCCGAACACCCGGATCCCCGATTCGCTTCCATTCTGCAGCCGGCACTCGGAAGTGAATCCAGCCTCGCCCACAGACATGCGATACAGAAGGCCTTATCAGCCGTACAGGGAGCTGCCGCACTCTCCGTCATGACCTCCGACGCCGAGAAGGGTGATCCGGAAGCCATCATTGGGATCGCCGAATCGGGTGGCGAAACGGCTCAGAACACGATCCTTGCCAAACTCGCAACACTGATCGACGCAGGACTCCCAACCAACAATCAGACCTCTCTCGCTTGTATCGCCGCCCTGGGGCATTTTAATACGCCATCTTCCATCGAGATGCTGGCCAGAGTTGTGAAGCTGGATCTGCCTCCTTATTCGCTGGAGGCCGTAAAACAGCTCAGCACACTCAAAGCCGTTGAAGCTCAACAAGCTGTCGTTGATGCTTTGAAGAGCGGCGTTTCCGACATTCGCCGAGCAGCCTGCATTGTGATCGGGGCTTCTGGTACTGTTGCGAACATCAAGAGTCTCGATTCGCTCCAACGCCGTGATCCTTCATCCGATGTGCGGCTCGAAGCCCGGCGCGCAATCGATGCAATTCGCAACCGATCGCAGAAGGGCCACTCTTGAACCGCATTTGATACAATTCATTTATGATCGACCGGCTCTTGCTGTTTGCAATCCATCGCGGCGAGGTATTCCATGCAAATTGACAAACAAATCACCAAGCGAGACCTCACTCAGAGGATCTTGCTCTACGAGTTGATTGGATTCCTACTGATGACGGCTCTCATCTTGCTGGACGATGTGATCGATGTCCCCCATCTTCTACGCATCTTGCCGGCGCCGGCGAAATGGATCGCCATCGCTTTTCAAATTGTCGTGGTCATAGCCATGTGCTCCTTCGTTCTTCGCCTGACTCGCTCTCTTCTCCAACGGGTTAAATTTCTCGAGGGCCTTCTTCCTGTCTGCTCATTCTGCAAAAAAATCCGCGTCGGCGACACATGGCGACCGATCGAAGAGTACCTTTTGGAAAATTCCGAAGCGCTCCTCTCACACGGATTCTGTCCGGAATGCGGCCAGAAGCACTATGGGGATTTTTTTCGGAAGAATTGATCATCGTGTGATATAGGTCCTATCGTGTCGGAAATCCATGCTTAAGATCACAGAGATTTTTTACAGTATCCAAGGTGAAAGCAGCTGGGTCGGCTATCCATGTGTTTTCGTCCGCCTGTCGGAATGCAATCTCCATTGCACATGGTGCGATACCTATGACGTTTTCCGGCCAAGTCGGGAGATGAGCATTGCGGAGGTCATGGCCCGTATCGCCCTTTATCCAAGCCGGCTGGTGGAAATTACGGGTGGTGAACCGCTGCTCCAGCACGAGTCCATCGATCTGATGAAGAAACTGCTGAAGGCCGGCTACCAGGTACTCCTCGAGACCAACGGATCGCTTTCCATCAAGGATGTGCCGAGGAAAGTTATCAAGGTGCTGGATGTGAAATGCCCCGGGAGCGGTGAGTCTCAGAGGAATCTCTTTGAGAACTTCCCATATCTTGAATCGACGGACGACATCAAATTCGTCGTGAAAGATCGCATCGATTTCGATTACGCCATGACTGTCATTCGGCAACATCGGCTGGAAAACCGCGCCGGCCTGCTGATCTCGCCTGCATGGGGAGAAGTGGCGCTGACGGATCTGGCTAGATGGGTCCTCAGCTCAGGGATCGAAATACGACTCCAGGTCCAGCTCCACAAAATCATTTGGGGGCCCAATGCTGGCGGGGTGTGAGCATGCCTGCATCAAATCTGCTGAATAGAATTAATTATTCGACAAGCATCTGAATTTCGCCATCGTGGACTCGGACTGGATAAATCCCGGCCTTAAGAACAGCCTCCTCGGATTCGATGCCGGATTTCAGATTAAATCGATAATTGTGCATCGCCTGCATTATTGTGGGCAGTGTGCCTTCTTCGCGCCGGCTCGGGGCCGGTGAGGTCCCGCGTGTTCATGCCCCGCGCGAACTGCCCATTGTGCGAGTCATCCGATTTGACATATTTTCAATGACTGCCATAGAGTAAATTATTTCCTAGGAAATTGAAATATGTTGGATATCAATTTTGTTCGTGAGAATATCGAAGCCGTTATCGAAAAGACCCGCCTCCGTGGCCTGGAGATCGATCTCAACGGATTCGCTCAATTGGATGCCGAGCGCAAGCAGTTGATCGGCGACATCGAATCTCTCCGCCACAAGCGCAATGTCACGAGCGAAGAGATCGCACGGATGAAAAAGGCGAAATCCGATGCGACCGAACTGGTGAACGACATGCGGCTGGTTTCGGCGCGTATCAAGGAACTTGATGAAAAGATCAAACACTGCGAATTGACGCTCCGCGAAATGTTGCTCTTCGTGCCGAACATTCCGAATTCATCCGTTCCGAAAGGACGGTCATCCGACGATAATGTCGAAATACGCCGGGTGGGCAAGCCACCTGAATTCGCTTTTGCGCCGCGGCCACATTGGGAGATCGGCACCGATCTCCAGATCCTGGATTTCGAACGCGGCGCCAAAATCGCCGGATCGCGTTTCACACTCTACTGGAAAATGGGTGCGCGCATGGAACGCGCTCTCATCAACTTCATGCTCGATATCCACACGCACCGGCATGGCTATCAAGAAGTGCTCCCTCCTTTCATTACGAATTCAACGAGTCTCGTCGGAACCGGCAATCTACCGAAATTCGGTGAGGATCTTTTTAAAATTGAGAAGACCGATTATTACCTCATCCCGACCGCCGAAGTGCCGGTGACAAACATCTACCGCGATGAAATCCTGAACGCCGCGGATTTGCCGATTAAGCTCGTGGCCTATACACCCTGCTTCCGCAGCGAAGCCGGTTCCTGGGGCAAGGATACGCGCGGCCTTATCCGGCAGCATCAATTCAACAAAGTCGAGCTTGTGAAATTCGCTTCGCCTGCGGATTCCTATATTGAATTGGAGTCGCTCACAAAGGACGCCGAAGAAATTCTCGCCCTTCTTGGACTCCACTATCGCGTCGTCACCTTGTGCACCGGCGACATGGGGTTCTCGTCCGCGAAAACCCACGACATCGAAGTCTGGCTCCCCGGGCAGAATACCTTCCGCGAAATATCCTCATGCAGCAATTTCGAGGACTTCCAGGCGCGACGAGCCAATATCAAATATCGTCCATCCGCGAATGCCAAGCTGGAATTCGTCCATACACTCAATGGGTCGGCGTTGGCGGTTGGAAGAACTCTCGTCGCCATTCTTGAAAATTATCAACAGGAGGACGGATCCGTCATCGTGCCGGATGCGCTTCGCCCTCACATGGATAATATCGAACGGATCACCAAATCATGAAAATCAAAAAAGCGGTTTTCCCTGCCGCCGGACTCGGCACTCGATTCCTGCCCGCCACAAAGGCTCTGCCCAAAGAGATGCTGGCCCTCGTCGATAAGCCCCTTATTCAATATGTTGTCGAAGAGGCCGTGGCCTCGGACATTCCACATATCATCATCGTGACCGGGCGCGGGAAGAACGCGATCGAGGACCACTTCGACGTCAGCTATGAGCTCGAAAAAACTCTCGAAAAGCGCGGCAAGACGCAGATGCTGTCGAAGGTACGCGCGATCAGCGACATGATCGATGTCTGTTATGTCCGCCAGAAGGAGGCGCTCGGGCTGGGACACGCCATCCTGCAAGTCCGGCATCTCATCGGCGATGAACCCTTCGCCGTCTTCCTGGGTGATGACATCATCGATTCGGCTGTGCCGTGCATGAAGCAGATGATGGATGCCTATGACCGCTGCCACGGAGCCGTGCTGGCGATTCAGGAGGTCGAGCACCGGGATGTATCGAGCTATGGGATCGTCAAGGTCAATTCGAGTGACGGCAGACTTCATCATATCGACGATATGGTTGAAAAGCCATCGGCTGCGAGCGCCCCATCGAACCTCGCCATCATCGGCCGGTATATTCTGCCACCGGCCATTTTCGATATTCTCGAAAAGACTCAGCCGGACATCAACGGCGAAATTCAACTCACGAATGGCCTCAAGCAGCTTCTCCGGGAACCCGGAGTCTATGGGTATCAATTCGAAGGGAAGCGGTTCGATGCCGGTGACAAACTCGGTTTCCTTAAAGCAACAGTCGAATTTGCCTTAAAAAATCAGGACCTCGGCCCGGCATTCAAGAAATATTTGTCGACTCTGGACCTGTCGATCTACCAGTAGAAGGGCCATCACCTGCGGCGGCGAGCTGGGTTCAGGATATTCGGCACGACGGCCGATATTGGAGTGCATGCACAAGGCCGCACGCGCGCGCGGCTTTTTGAAAATGCCGCGATCGGCATGTTTTCGCTCATGGGGCCGATTCGCCGGCTGGAAACGGTCCGGACTCGCCGTGTCTCGGTGCATGCAAGATCGATCGACATGCTGCTTCATGCCTGGCTTTCCGAGCTGCTTTTTCTCTTCGACGCCAGAGGGATGTTCATCACGGGATTTAAAAATACTACAGTTGTAGAACAAAGAATTTCTTCAACCTTACTCTGGACCCACTCTTCTGCGATTCATATCCGTCGTCAGATCAAGGCGGTGACGCTGCACAGACTCGAGATAAAGAGGTTGCCGGACGGCTACTGCGCCTCGGTGATTTTCGATATTTGACGACGATCGGCATGTAACAGATCAGTCGGTCACAGCGACGGAATCGAGCCTATTGATAATCTGGGGCACGTCGTGGCATCCAGCACAACAACATGCTCCAGAAAAAGGAAGACACCCCACTATTCCATTTAGATCGTGCACTCAGCCATTTCGCTTGAGTTCCTCGATAATCTGCGTAATCTTCTCGTCGGCGCATTCAACGGGCAGAGGGACACTGCCGGCCCCGTGATGCCCCCCGCCACCGAAACGCGCCGCCAGCTCGCCCACATCCGTCTTGCATCCTCGCTTGAAGATGTTATGTCCGATAGCAGTCACTACGAAGGACTTCTTGGGACCCCAATGCAACCGCAAGGAGACATTCACATTGGGGAAGAGGGCGTAGACCAGGAAGCGATTGCCGATGGGAATCGGATCGAGCGTACGAAAATCCGTGATCACGACGTTGCTGTCGACGCGGCTGTTCTCCTGGATCGCACGCCGGTATGCCGCGTCGTTCTCTTTCATCATTTGGCAGCGTCTCTTGACCGCCTGATGCTCCAGCACATGCTCTATTGGACTACCCTTGGCCAGTAGATCCACCAGAGTCAGGAAGTAATCCTCAAACGCCCCGATCCCGGTCCGGCTGTCGATGGTGAACCCGAGCTCGATATAGCCCCCAGGAGTGAGTACGTCGTTGGGGGTGAGATCGGCCGAGTCCATCCGATCGGTTTGTCGCACCAATTCCTCAAACTGAGGCATCTTGGCCTTCCCACCATAATACTCGTAGACGAGATGAGCTGCTGAGGGAGCAGGTCCGTAGGCGCCTTTGTATGTCGCCGGCGGTTTCCCATAAGTCGCCGTGTGCTGATGGTGGTCAAACCAAAGCGCGCAGCCCGGATGATAGGGAACATTGACGAGAATGTCATGCGGCTGGATCTCCACTTTTGCATTCGTGATGTCCTGCGGATGAATCAGTTTGATCCTCTCGAACCCCTCGTTGGCCGATATGATAACCGCGCTCGTCAGTCCATCCATATCGCCTCGAGTCACAAGTCGTCGACCGGATTCTTCCATAATCTCTACTCCCGGATAAACAGGGGCTTATGATATCGGTGACAATTTGAAATGCCGCCATGGTTATCTCCCCTACCCGACACCACGGTGGCGGTGCCGCGAGTTCTCACCGATTGGGGAAGCTTCACGAGATAAATTTTAGATGCCCACGGCCATATGGTCAAATGAATTGCAAAAACAACGATCCATAAGAAAGCTTGTCGAGCGTCCGGAGAAGGTCGGCACTTGCGTCATCAACGAAACTCGGATATCAAAAAGGTCCTGGTCATCGATGTAAATGGATCACGTTGCTCAGATCACATTTGCACGGCATGAGAACTGGCAACTGGGAGCCAAGACCTGTAACATCTAATAGGGTGCCGAAGAATGGTTGTGCATCGATAATGGCTGCTTCATTCGGACGCGTGATAGGAGCGAGGGAGATCAATTCATAGATGACACATCGAGTGCCGCTTGAAAAGCTTTCACCGTTCAAGCATCGAGTTCCTGCGACCTATAAGCCGTTCATGCGTGTTCCCGCGATCATCTTTGCCAACGCCGCATTACTCAGCCAAATCCGTGAAGACCAATCACTCGAACAGGTCTGCAATTCTGCAAGCCTGCCGGGGATCGTCGGTGCCGCCTATGCGATGCCGGATATGCACTTTGGGTACGGGCTGCCGATCGGGGGCGTCGTGGCGACCGATTGGGAGACAGGGGTTGTTTCGCCCGGCGGAGTCGGCTTCGATATCAATTGCGGCGTGAGGCTCTGCCGGACGGCGCTCACGAGAGCCGATATTGAACCGCACAAGAGGTCGCTAGCCGAAGTGCTTTTCCTGTTTGTGCCGAGTGGAGTCGGATCAAAAGGCAACGTGAGGCTCTCGAAGGAGGACATGCGACGAGTCTGTCGGATGGGGTCACGCTTCGCCGTGGAAAGAGAGATGGGCGAGGGCGCAGATCTGGCTGTTACTGAAGCCGGCGGGTCTCTCTCCTGGGCCGATCCCGACTCTCCATCGAGCAAAGCCTATGAACGCGGCAAGGATCAGCTTGGCACACTCGGCTCCGGCAATCATTTTCTGGAAGTGCAATATGTCGATGAGATATTTGACGAGGAAGCGGCGGCCGTTTTCGGGCTTTTCAAAGATCAGGTCACCGTGATGATCCATTCCGGATCACGCGGATTCGGGCATCAGGTCTGCACTGATTTTTTGCAGCGCATGGAAACTGCCATGAAACGTTATGGAATCAGCGTCCCCGATCGCCAGCTGGCGTGTGTGCCGATTTCGAGCCCTGAAGGAAAGGAGTATCTCGGCGCCATGGCCGCAGCGGCCAACTATGCTTGGGCCAACCGGCAAATCCTGATGCACCTCGTGCGGGAATCCTTCCAGCAGGCTCTTTCGCTCGGCCCAAATGCCCTCGCCATTGAGCTCATTTACGACCATGCTCATAACATTGTTAAGAGGGAAGAGCACATTGTCGATGGCAAGCGAATGAAGCTGGCAGTCCATCGCAAAGGTGCGACTCGTTCCTTCCCGCCCGGCCATCCCGATATACCGGAATTGTATCGCGCCGTGGGGCAGCCGACCCTCATACCCGGCGACATGGGCCGATGTTCCTATGTGCTGGCCGGAGTCGAAAGCAGCATGGCGGAGAGCTATGGAACGACGTGCCATGGAGCGGGGCGGGTGATGAGTCGTAGCGCCGCGATCAAGGCATGCAAGGGACGCGCGATCTACCGTGAACTGGAAGATCAAGGCATCATCGTTCGATCCGCTGAAATCTCGACCCTCAAGGAAGAAGTCTCTGACGCCTATAAGGACGTCAATGAAGTCGTCACCGTCTGCCACGAAGCCGGCCTCTCTCGCCGCGTCGCCCGATTACGGCCGATGGTAGTGGTAAAGGGGTAGCGAGCACACGCTGAGTCGACGTCATGAAAGCGTGGCCGGAATTGTCGTTGGTATCCTCTTTGTTCTTTCATGGGGGCGCAGCCGCCATGATCTGAGTGCGCCCGGCCTCTCGTTCTTCTCACACGAACGGCGCTAGGCGCGAGGAAACCTCCTCATCGAAACGGCTGATGAGCTTTTTCGCAAAGCCTTGGATGCTTCGTGTCGAGTCAATGATCAGTGGTGTCAGATCCATCGCAAAGATCAGGCCTGTAGCCGTATCGGTGTCGTGAGATGCATGATAGGTCGCGTTGGCACGCCGACGGCCCATGGTGGCCAGATCGTACCGCTTGCCTCCGCTGATTTGTGAATCGAACACACCGAGGAGAGCCGATTGCAGGTTTTCGTGGGCCGAGACATCGAAAGCAATCTTATCGGCATCGACCAGCCAGTCGAGGTCCCGCCAAACTTCGCAACCGTATAAACTCCGAGGGCGATCCTCCTTGGGCAACCGTCGTAAAGCTTCAATGACCTTGATCGCCACTCCAATATGCGTTTCGTGTCGATCGGTCAAATTGTGCGTATATACGATCTCTGGATGGGCCGCCTTCACGATCAGCGTGATGTCGTCGACGGAGTCCATGTTCGCCGGATCCTTGATGGCCTTGCTGGGATAGTCCAGCAAAATCTGTGCCGCGTAGTCTCCGATGACGGCGGCCTTTTTCTGCTCTTGACGCCGGATCGCCTGCATCTGCTCATCGGAGTAATCCTGATACAGACCGGCTCTCGGCGATCCGCTGCCGTTTGTCATGACAACCCCAGTGAACCATTGATCATTCCGTTGATAGCACTTCAGGATGCCGTCAAGGGCCATAATTTCAATGTCATCCTGATGCGCACCGACTGCCAAATGCGTCGTGCGCGCCAGGGCATTTGCGATGGGCATCCCATCCGGAACAAGAATTTCGGCCGACTCAAGATGAAATTTCATCGTCTTCAATTCCCTGTGTTCATGTTTTTGACGAATGTTAATCAATCGCAGGCAAGCTTGCTGCTGCGATCGATTGCCCCACGCGACGGCTCTTTTCATCAGGCAACTGGACGTTGATCTGATGCAGTTCGGGAAACTCGGCTTGGATGACATCACTCGCGCCATCGAGAATCAGGCGGCCGCCGCTGCCCGATGTACAACGCCCCAACAGGAGGACATGCTTGACGTCGTAAAAATCAGCATAATGTGCGATGGCATATCCCATGTAGATCCCCATGCTCCGCCAAATCTGCGCTGCTTGCTCATCTCCTGCTTCCAGTTTTTCCTGAACGAACTTGAGTTTTTCGGCATCGGTGAAATTGGCCGGGATTGAAACCCCGGCTTTAGGCGCGAGGCGAAATACACATTGTTGCGAAAAATACAGTGCGCCGCACCCGCGATCTCCGGACCATTCGTCCACCGGCGCATGGGGATGATAATCCACGGGAGCGAATGCCAGCTCGCTGAGCCAGCCCGGAATGCAACCGTCCATTGTGACATAGCCGGCGGCCTCGCTGGAGCCTAATGCGATGCCCAGGACACCGTTGTCTTGCAGCGACATGGATCCGGCCAGCGCCGTGACATCGCCATCGTTCAGGATTTCTAGAGGCACTCCTATCTCAGCTCGGATCCGCAGGAAAAGGTTCCTGATCCTGTCATAGCGATCTTTGGGTATTCCGCGGAATAAGGATGCGACGCGGACCGTGTTATCAATATAAATTCCCGCGGCACTGCCGCCGATGGCATCGACATGAGGCATTTTCGAAGCAGCATTTTTCAATGCCGTCATGATCTCGCGATAGTGGTATTCGGGATCGCTCTGTATTCGCGGCTGCCACTCGACCTCTTCGCTATAAACCGGCTGTCCATCAATGACCGCCGAGACTTTACGATCGGATGCTCCCAAGTCGAATCCGATGCGACACCCGTTCAGATGCCGCCCCAGCAATTGCCCCTTTTCCTTTTCAGCCGGAACCTCGAACGGCTCGCACGAAACCACCGTGAACGGGCGTTCGTAAACATCCCGGCCCATGAAATGGTAATCGAATTCGCGAACGCCTCCGGGTGAATAGCACTTCTTGATATAGTCCCCGATGCTCCTCGGCCCTCCAATCCATACTTTCCAGCCTCCTCGCTGCCAGAGCAGAAACTTGAAGATGCGCTCGGCATACAGGAGGTTGGCGCCGGCTTGTGGATGCTGTTTCGGGAAAACGCTTGTCTCATATCGTGAAATCGTGCCGCCGGAACGTTCGATTGCAATCACAAGCGGCGTCCCGCAGCCTGAATCCGCCACGCTTCTTCGAAAATAGCGATTTGTCAAGGAGGCTGGTCTAAAGTCCGGGTCAAGGGGTGGTCGGCGTTTGGGTTCAATTAATCTCATCATTGTGACTGCCCATTCTATTTCATGATCATCATATATCGTCTCGAAAATCCTTCAAATCGTGAGATCCTGAATCGCGGTAGATCCGTGTTGGATAGAGAAAGGGGCTAGGGCTGAGGGGCTCGCCGATTCCCCAATAAAATCGCCGGTTTGACCTTGGCATCCCACCAGGATAAACTCATTCGCCAAGAGGCAGTTGATGCAAATCTCGTGCGGAATATCCGCGCGTCTGATGGCAATCATTTGCATAAGTGCATCGATCGCGTACGCGCTGGATCCTCGGACACCGTTGACTCAGTACTGCCTTCGCAATTGGCAGGACAAAGACGGCCTGCCTCAGAACTCTGTCGACGCGATTGTCCAAACCCACGACGGATATTTATGGTTTGCCACCGAAGAGGGGCTCGTTCGGTTCGACGGCGTTTCATGTACGGTTTTCGACAGGGGGACGCAGCCACCCATCCCGCATAATTTCGTTACATCCTTGTTGGAAGATCGCCAAAGGACTCTCTGGATCGGCACGCGAGGCGGCATCGCGCTTCAAAAAGAAGGCCGGACGACCATGTTGACAACGGCCAACGGGCTCCCTGCCGACTGTATCACGGCGCTCGTCGAGGACCTTCATGGATCAATATGGATCGCAACCAACGAGGGATCACTCACGCAATATCAAAACGGCGCTCTGACGATCTTTTCAGCAAAGGATGGGATTCCGGCCCCTGTCACCGCGCTCTTCCCCGATCAATCCGGAAGCCTCTGGATCGGAACCTCCGGCGGAGACGTCCTCACATACCGTGATGGGCGATTCCATCGACAACGGCTCCCACAGCGACCCTCAATGTCATCGGTTGCGGCCCTCTGCGATGACGGGCTCGGCGGCATATGGATCGGCACCCTCCGCGGCCTCGTGCATATGACCGCCAACTCCTTCCGAACATATGGCCCGGAAGATGGCCTGCTGGGCGAATCAGTGAAGAGCCTGTGTCGCGATTGCGAGGGCAGCCTCTGGATCGGGACTAATCTTGGCTTATCCCGATTCGCCAACGGTTCTTTTGCGACCTTCTCGCCCCGCGACGGCCTCTCCAACGAAATCGTAACATCGTTGCTCGAAGATCGGGAACGCAACCTCTGGATCGGGACGGATGAAGGTGGAGTGTGCCAGTTTACGGATGCCAAATTCCGCACCTTTACGGCACATGATGGCCTCGCCAACAACCTGGTTGTCTCGATCCTTGAAGACCGCCATGGGCGCATTTGGTTCGGGACCAACGCCGGGCTGAGCCAATATGATGGAAAGCAGTTTTCCAATTACACACAGAAGAACGGGCTCTCCAGCGACTCGATCATGTCACTCTCAGAAGATCCTCAGGGGACATTGTGGATCGGCACGCGTATCGGAGTCGATAGAATGCGCGAGGGTAAGATTGCTCCCTACTCCCTTCCGGGCCGGCCTGAAAATTTTATGGCGCACTCGCTTCTCGCAGCCAGTGATGGCAGCCTCTGGATTGGAATTTATGGTGAGGGGCTCGCACATGTGCAGGGCCTCAATACGACCCTCTATACGACTCACAACGGACTCTGCAATCCATACATCATCGCCGCCATCGAAGACCATGAAGGAGCCATCTGGATTGGTACATCGGGCGGTGGATTTAACATCTTTCGTCACAATCGGGTCGAAGCCTATTCGATGAAGGACGGCCTCTCAAGCAATGTTGTCGGGTGCTTCCATGAAGACGCGCGCGGCGGCATGTGGATCGGCACCGTTGGAGGCGGCCTCAGTTATTTCAAAGAGGGCCGGTTCACCAACTGCTCTGTGCGCGAGGGGCTATTTAATGAATCGGTCTTTGTGATTCTCGATGATGGGCACGGAAGTTACTGGATGAGCTGCAATAGGGGCATTTTTCGCACGGCCGAGGCCGATCTGGCCGACTATGTCAGCGGGAAAAAAGCCTCAATCACCTGCTCTTCCTATGGCAAGGCCGATGGGATGAAAAGCGCCGAATGCAACGGCGGACGGCAGCCGGCCGCCATCAGGAGCCGGACCGGGAAGTTGTGGTTCTCGACGATTATGGGCGCCGTGAGGGTTGACCCGACTGATGTGACTCGAGCCAAGAGTGCCGCTCCGTCGATTCTCATCGAGCAAATCCAGGTTGATGGCGATCCTGTCGCTAAGATTACCAATCTTGAACTGCCTCCAGGGCGCCACCGGATTGAATTCCGTTATGTCGGGTTGAACTATCTCGCGCCCGAGAAGATCCATTTTAAATACATGCTCGAAGGATTCGACCCTTCCTGGGTCGACGCCGGAACCCAGCGGACGGCCTATTATACGAACGTACCGCCAGGCCGATATCGCTTCCATGTGATCGCATGCAATCATGACGGTGTCTGGAATCATATCGGCGCCACAACAGAGGTGCTTCAGCGATCTTATTTTTACAAGACCCTCTGGTTTCACGCACTGTGGATCACCGGCCTGATTCTCCTCATCCTCATCAGCCAGAGAATGCGCATTAGTCATCTCCGGGCTCATGAAATGGAGCTGCGCGCTCATGTGGATGCGGCTCTCGCCAAGATCAGGGTCTTGAGCGGACTTCTTCCGATCTGCGCCTGGTGCGGCAAAGTCCGCGATGACAAGGGCTACTGGAGCCGGCTCGAAAGCTACGTCCAGGAACACTCAGAAGCTGATTTCAGCCATGGGATTTGTCCGGAATGCATGACGCACACTTTTCCGGATATCGCTGCGGAGATACAGAGAGAAAAGACAGCCCGCAAAGGCTCTTCGACCCCACTCTAGCACGATCTCGAACCAGGGAAACAAGAGCTCATCCAACCAGCACGGAGCTCACGAGCATCTCAGGAGCACCTTCAAGGCGTCAGGGCGGGCGGCATGCGAAATAGCCTGCAGGCCTTCAGATAAAGGATAGATCTTGTCAATGAGCGGGGTGACAGTCACTCTCTTCTGAGAAAGAAGGCACAGAGCCGGCGGGAAAGGCCCGCAGCGTGATCCGACGACGGTGACTTCGTTAATGACGAGCGGGGCGAGGGCCAGATTGTGCAACCCGTGGATAGTGCTCTTCAGCACGAGCGTGCCGCGTGGCTTCGTCATGCTGAGAGCAAGCTTAAGCCCCGGTTCTGAGCCGGTTGCTTCCACGACCACATCAGCCGGGGCAGGCTGCCATTCGGATTGAAGCGCCGTCTGAATCCCGTGCGCACGTACAATTTCCAGTTTTCCTTCATGTTTGCCGATGAGAGTCACACTGGCGCCCGCGAGAGACAGGACCTGAGCGCACAGCAAACCAAGCTTGCCGTCGCCGAGTACGAGAACGCTCTGGGCAGGCGTGAGATGGACCTGTTCGAGAATTTCCAGGGCTGCGGCCAGGGGTTCGGTGAAGACAGCTTCCTCGTCTGAAATCCCCCCGGGCACCACATGCAGATTCGCAACCGGCACCGCAACAAATTCGGCAAACGTCCCATCCGCCCCATCGATGCCCAGGACGCGGCGATATGGACAATGGCGTTTCATCCCGCGCTTGCAAGCCTCGCACTTGCCACAGCCGAAACTAATCTCTCCGACGACATGCTTTCCGAGCCATTCCAGCGGCCCTTCTATAACATCCCCGACAAACTCATGTCCGGGAATTCCACGAAATCCCATGTACCCCCTGAAGATCTGCAGATCCGTCGCGCAGATGCCGGCGAGGCGCACCTGGATGAGGACGTCGTCGGGCTGGAGGTTCGGCCCAGGGGCTTTCGGGTTGAGTTTCGCGGAGGAACCGTCCCAATGAATTGCTTTCATGATGCCGCTCCTTACAGGCTTTGCCGGAAAAGGCGATAATTAATTCGCCAAATCTCCCAGCATAGGAACCCAGTCGATCATCTCTCATTGTCATGCCAAGTGCAATATGGCTAGAATGCGGGAATGTGTGATCAAATCGAATATCCGAAATTGCGTCCCGTCGAACTGTTCCCGGCGGCAAAGAATCAGGTCTGGCTGGGTGATTCAACCGGCCTTGCCTCAGGGCTTTTTCGACTCAGCCAGCCGGCGCTATTCATCGTCTCGCTCATGGATGGGCAGCACTCACGACTCGACATCCAGGAGCAATTCATGCGCAAGTTCGGGCAGATGCTCTTGTCGGAAGAGCTCAATCCGTTGATTGAAGACCTCGACAAGGCATACTTCCTCGATAGCCCAAACTTGCTTGCCTATCGTCAACAGCTCGAATCCGATTATCAGCGCGCCCCGTTCAGGAAGCTGCGAGAGGAGGGGGGACTTGCTCCTGACCCCCACAATCTCGATGATTTTCTCGACGATATGCTTTCTCAGGGAGGTGAGTCGGACGACCGGATTGCCGGATTCATTTCTCCACACCTCGACTACACACGCGGCGCCCCCTGCTATGGACTCAGCTACCATGACCTCGGATCGCACACCGACGCCTGCCGATTCGTCATCCTCGGAACGAATCATCATGGAGAATCGCACTCGATCGTGGGGACACGGAAAGGATTTGAGACTCCTTGGGGCATCGTCCCGCACGACGCGGGCTTCATGCAGGCCATGGATGAAAAATGTGGATTGAACCTGTGTGAGAAGGAATATGACCACGCGCGGGAGCACTCAATCGAGCTTCAGGTCGTGCTTCTTCGAAAGGCTCTCGGCGAGCGGCCCTTTTCGATCGTCCCCTATCTCTGCCCGGATCCGTGCGGACCTGCCGGTACAAAGCCGCTCGACGGCCGAGGAGTCGACATGCGTGCATTCGCTCAGCATTTGGGCGAACTCATCGTTAGTGATCCGATTCCAACCTGCATCATCGCCGGGGCGGACCTCAGCCACATCGGCGCCTTCTTCGGCGATTCCAGGCGAATCGATGATTCTTATCTGGAAGAAGTAAGACGAATCGATCATGACGCTCTATCCGCAATCGAATCGGGTGATCCGGAATCATTCCGCGATATGATCGCCGCGACCGGAAACCAGACCAGAATCTGCGGGGCCGGCAGCATCTATGTGCTTGCGACGGCCCTCCACGGGCGCGCAACAGCCCGGCTCCGCCGCTACCACCAAGCCGTCACTCACGAAATTCAGAATTGTGTAACCTGCGCGGCGCTTGATTTCATACGCTAAAGAGCCGCGCGCCGGCCGCTGATCTGCGATCAGCTCAGCTGTCCGGACGGTGGTACTTGATCCGGGCGATGGCCAGATTGAACGCAAAGGCAAGAAACAGACGCACGTCGCGCATGAGGTTGATCGCGAAGAGAAATGGATTGATGTGGAGGAGTCTTCCCTTGCGAATGTTCGCGATCGTGTTGTCCCAGAAGCGGGCAATCGGCTCGCGACTCGTCGTGCGCGGCAGCACAATGCGACCCGCGCGCGCCGGCAGCGACTTAAACCATCGCGTGGCGCGGCCTCGCATGGCCGCGGCCGAAGCGGCATACCCTCGCAAACGGTCCTGCATGTCGATCTGCTGCTGGATCGAACCAATCTGATCGACAACATTCTGGAGAGTCTGTTTCGCATCGAATTCGCGGATACGCCGAACAAGCAGATCCAGGTGCTGACGAAATTCACTTGGATCCTCCCCACGGAACTGGTGCAGTGAATCGATGAGACGTTGGCGTATGTCCCGGTAATCAAGGCCGCGGATCTGAATGATCATGTTTGCGACCCGGTATTGAAGCTCATTGACGAGGCCGATTTTTTTCCAGCTGACTCCGCGTGTCTGCAGCCAGACTTCTTCCATATCGAAGACGAGGCGCCAGAGGCCTTGCAGATACTGAATCACGTCTCTGAGGCGGCGGCGCGCAAAAGAAACGCGGCCTTCGATCGGAAGGCCGGGCCTCCGATCGATCCGATCTTTGATCCGGACGAAGCCGGAAATCATGGGGTGCTGCCCATCGATCATTGCATTCCGATACCAGACATAGTTCTTGAAGATGTTCCAATAGGTTCTGGCATGGCTTCGCGAAAGAACCGCTTTCATATTCTCGGTGCCGTAAAACTCCCGCCAGACCTCCAGAAAGATGCGGTCAAGCTCGCCGGGCAGGAAATTCGGATGAGGAATCGTCTGATGAAATGAATCGTATTTATTATAGTCCTGCTCGATCTCCGTCCCCTGGCGAACCATCTGCAGATGATCCATCGAACCCGGGAGAGGCGTGAGAACGAAGAAAGAGGCGATGTCCACCTTGACCTCTTCGCGGAGCCGACGGATATCCTCGCGAATAGATTCAGGCGTGTCATGCGGAAATCCGAGTATGTAGCCCACATGGGTCATGATGCCGGCGTTGTGCCAGGAAGCAATGAGATTCTTGAAATCCTCGACATCGTTCTGTGTTTTGCCTACGGCTGCGAGATTCTTCGGATTGATGCTCTCCATGCCGATGAACACGTTGGAGCATCCCGCTTCCTTGGCTTTGGAAATGAACCCCGGAATCTTATACGACTGCACATCCACTTGCATCATGAACTCGAGCTTCATCCCTTCATCGCGCCGGAGACGGATGAGGGTGTTCATGATGGTTTCCCAGTCTTTATTGCGAGCGAAATTGTCGTCGGTGAAGAAATAGAAATTCACGCCCATCTTCCGATAATCTTCGCGGATGCGCTCTTCGATGAGCGTCGCGCTCCGATTGCGCATCTTCTTCCCCTGGACATTGATGATCGTGCAGAAGCTGCAGTCGAAGGGGCATCCGCGGCCGGCATCGATGGTGCCGAAGCCGGTGAAGACAAACCTTTTCATGTATTTTCGATGGACGCGGGGGATGGGCTTTGAGAAAAGATCGGGCTTCTGATCGAGGAAATCGTAGAGCGGCTGCAAGCGGCCATGGAAAGCATCTCGCAGGAGCTGCGCCCACGTCTCTTCCACCTCGCCTTTGACAATCGTGACGCCGTGGTCGAGAAGATCTTGTATGTCTGCTGGAATATTATCTGCCAATGCCAGTATCCCGCTCATGTGAAATCCGCCGATCATCACTGTGAGGCCGGCTTCGCGAAAGCGAAGCGCCAGATCGCGGGCACGAGGATACTGGTTCGTCTGCACGCCGGCGAGCGCAATCACAGTGCGTGTGCCGGCCGCATGTCGGCGAGCAATCCGGACTATTTTTTTAATCTTCACCTTCTGGACGGATTCGTCGATAAGGGTCGTACGAATGTGCACATCGTCGCCGAGCCCCTTCGATTGCCGGGCCTGCTCGGTGAGACTATAAAGACAGGCAAGCGTATTGCTTGGGAGCACCCCGCGAAGGTAACGAATCACATATCCATCATGATCATATTTTGATGGCTTGATGAGGTAGATATGGAGGCGGCGAAGAGCGGAATTATTGCCTTCTACAATTCGGCTATGACCAGCTAAATCACTTCTCACTAGCAGATTCTAAACAGGATCAGACGATACGTCAACAGCGCTCCTCATCTGCATAAATAAATCTGTAGAAGTGGACGTCGATGCCAACGTCGACGTCGTCGTGGTCAACTCGAGTCGACGTCGTCAATGAGAACTCTGTAGGGACCTGCATCCAACGCCATGTGTTCGGTTTTCATAGCCTATGTTTGCGCCGGATCAGGGTCCACCCACAATTCGAAGCTCAAAAGTTGTTTTGCTTTGAATACACCCCCGGGACTGTTATAATCCACGCCGTTCGGAGAGATGTCCGAGCGGCTGAAGGAGCACGCTTGGAAAGCGTGTGTGGTCGAAAGGCTACCGTGGGTTCGAATCCCACTCTCTCCGCCATCCTTTTCTACGACCTTCCTGGATTGCAGTCACACAGAGCCACATGGTCAGGGGTTCGTACTCTACGACGCCCGTTCCACCCAAACAGCCGTCCCATACGCGAGCACCTCGGTAACGCCTTCCATCACTTCGTTGGCATCATACCGCATCGCGACGACGGCGTTGGCGCCGCGTTCGGCTGCATGCGTCAGCATGAGTTCATAGGCTTCCTGCCGGGTCTTTTCGCAAAGTTCAGTGAAGAGAGAGATGTTGCCTCCAACAAATGTTTGCAGTGAGGCGCCAATCGTTCCGAAAATGCTTCTCGAACGCACCGTAATACCTCGGACAACTCCGAGAGTTCGCACGATGCGGAAGTCGGGAAGCTCGGTGGACGTGGTCACAAGGCTCGAATCGATCGCTGTGTGCATGATATGACTCCTTGAATGACATCTGATTGATATGCCGGCTCCAGTGGCGGCAGATCATTAATGCCGGATGCAAATTGCCAAAGGCAAAATTTATTAACCGTCATAGGTATCGGTCTGCCCTGAAATTGAAAAAGGCGGCATGGTTTTTATGTCGGCCGAGCACAAAAAGAAAATGGCGGAGAGGGAGGGATTCGAACCCCCGTGGGAGTGATTAGCCCCCAAGCCGCTTTCGAGGCGGCCCCGTTACGACCACTTCGGTACCTCTCCGAGAGCAGCGCGATTATATCTCGCAGTCGATGAATATCAAAGAGCGGTAATAGTCCCCTAATCCCGCGACATTAATATTGCATTTGAGATTCTTTTCTTCTCGCAACAGCAGAGGAGCGGAGGTGCAGAGGAGCCTGCTCACCTTCGCTCCTTGGCGCCTCGGCTCCTCTGCAGCAACCAACGTATCACCCAATTGGTTTAGTAATACCCAGGAAATCCGAGGGATTCTAGGGATGCTGCGGGATTTTGGTATGGCCTGGGGCATCCAAGCTTTTTTAAAGGCAAGATCAACTATTTTTCTTCGATGACAGAAATATTTCATGGAGCTTTGAAAAAGGCCCCAGGGGCTCATGCTCCCGGCCACATCCTGTCACCCCTTCGGATTTCCCAGCCCTTCGTATTGCTATAAGTGAATGCCTGGAACTCGCTTCCGGAATTTCTATCTCCATGAAACAAACATGGTAGAATTGTTATTGATGAGTGTAAGGGGTACTGGTGACAGGTGAGGATGAGTGAGGCGCCGGCCTCGCCCGGCCGATCAAACGAAGGAGTTCGTCGAAAGAAAATCGCGCTCATCGGGAATCCCAACGTCGGCAAGTCAGTTCTCTTTATGGCACTGACCGGGCAGTACGTCATTGTCAGCAACTACCCCGGCACGACGGTCGAAGTCACGCGCGGGGTCATGAAGCACCACGGCCTTGAATTCGACGTCATTGACACCCCCGGAATCAATAGTCTCATCCCGCAATCCGAGGACGAACGCGTTGCTCGCGATATTCTTATCGACGAGAAGCCGGATGTTCTGTTGCACGTCGCCGATGCAAAAAATATGACGCGGACTCTCCTGATCCTTTCCCAGCTTGCCGAATTGGGAATCCCCACGGTGCTCGCTCTGAACCTCATTGATGAGGCGCGAGCGCGCGGAATTGACATTCGCGACGGGCTCATCTCCAGCATCTTCGGTATCGATGTCGTTAAAACAATCGCGACGGAATGTATCGGCGTCCCTCAGTTGATCCGCTCTCTTCACGCTCCTCATGTCCCGCGAAAGCCCTTTTCTGCTGCCTCGCTTCTTTCCGCAAAACCACCGACCGAGACGCCTTTGCAATTGCTGATCGAGTGGGGTCAGCAGGAAGATGCTCTGGCGTTAGCATCGCGAATGGGGGTTAACGGCACAATCGCCGAAACTATTTCCCGTTGCAATCATTTGGGGCGGACCGTTGCCAGGGAACGAATGGAATTTGTTGAGAAGCTCGTCCCACAGGTGAGAACGGAATCCGTACCGATGGCCCTCAAGTGGGCCGATCGCATCGGGCTCTGGACGCGCTCCCCTCTCCCTGGCATCCCCATTCTCTTTGCCGTTCTCCTGGGGCTGTATTTGTTCGTTGGGGTTATTGGATCGGGTATCCTTGTTAATTTTTTCGAAAACCGCATTTTCGGCGGCTATCTCACTCCGACCTTCACACATTTTCTTGTTCGCTTTATCGGCATTCCGTTCCTCACCGATTTCCTCGTCGGGCGCTACGGCCTCTTCAGTGTCGGTGTGATGTACGCATTTGCCATCATTTTGCCCATTGTCGGCACATTTTTCTTTGCCTTCTCGATCCTTGAAGACAGTGGTTATCTCCCGCGCCTCGCGATCCTCTCCGATCGCATTTTCCGCCTCATGGGGCTGAACGGCAAGGCCATCCTTCCGATGGTGCTTGGACTCGGCTGCGACACCATGGCAACCCTCACGACCCGGATCCTTGGAACGAAAAAGGAACGGCTGATCACAACGATCCTTCTCGCACTCGGCATTCCCTGTTCGGCGCAACTCGGCGTCATCATGGGTCTTCTTGGCGGGCATTCCGCCTGGGCGCTCCTCTTCTTCTTTCTCGTCATTCTGGCGCAGATTCTGATTGTCGGCACACTCTCTGGAAGACTGCTTCCTGGACGGCGGAGTGATTTTATTTTCGAAATCCCGCCGATTCGCATGGTCCAATGGAAGAATATCGCACTGAAGACACTATGGCGTGTCAAATGGTTCTTGAAGGAAGCCGTCCCGCTCTTCCTTGCCGGCACCACGATCCTCTTTTTCCTGAACCGGCTGAACCTCCTCAACAGCATTATTCGCGCATGTCAACCGATCGTCACCGGCCTGCTCGACCTGCCGCCGCGCACAGCCGAAGCCTTTGTGATGGGATTTCTCAGGCGGGATTACGGTGCCGCCGGCCTTTTCGCGATGGCTGCCGCCGGGCAGCTGACTCTGCAACAAATCATCGTCAGTCTGACGGTCATGACGCTCTTCATTCCCTGCATCGCTAATTTTTTCATCATCATTAAAGAACATGGGATCGGCCGTGCGCTTCTCATGCTTGGGTTCATTACACCGTATGCCGTCGCTGTCGGCGCCGTGGTTAATTTTTGCCTGACTCGATTCAACCTGCGCTTCTAGTGGAGCTTTAATGAACAAAAGAGAAATCGACGAGGTACTCGAATGGATGTGGATGTCCCGCGAGGGCTCTCAGGCGGACAACTCAAACGATCTCGCCGAGTGCGATCGCGTGAATATCACCGATGGCATCCTGGCTGATGTGGAAGCGGCGGGTTACATTTTGAGACGCGGCAATGAATTCGTGTTCACGCCGAAAGGTGAAAGCGAAGCATCGGATCTTATCAGGCGACATCGCCTCGCCGAACGCATCGTTGTGGACGTTCTTGGCGTTGGCGGACGTGAAGTTGAAGATACCGCCTGCGAATTCGAACACGTCATCGCGCCACGTCTTACAGAATCCATTTGCACGCTGCTCGGCCATCCTCGAAGCTGCCCGCACGGATTGCCGATCCCGGAAGGCCGCTGTTGCCGCGAAGCTCGCCAAAGCGTCGAATCGGTTGTCGTCCCGCTGTCCGCACTCAAGATTGGCGAAGAAGCCTATCTCGCCTATATCAGCACACGCGATTATCCGCGGCTGCAGAAGCTGATCTCATTCGGCATCAGCCCGGGCATCAGGATCAAGATGCTTCAGAAGTTCCCGACATACGTGATTCAAGCAGAACACACTCAGGTGGCTCTCGAAGAGAAAGTCGCGAACTGCATTTACCTCTGGCGCGGGCGTCGCCAGGAGAGGCGCACGCCGGCATAGAAGCGAATCAACACATCGCTCCTATTTTTTGGCGCGAGGGTGCGCTTTGGAATAAATCCTCAGGAGCTGAGCAAAATCCAGGTGAGTATATTTTTCGGTGGTTGAAAGGTGCTCGTGACCGAGCAGCTCCTGGATGCTCCGCAAATCGGCGCCGCGGGTCAGCATATGAGTCGCGAAAGAATGACGCATGGAGTGAGGTGTCGCGTCAGCGCGACCTGCCGCCGTCGCAGGCTTTTTAAAAAGCCGTTCAACGCTGCGGGACGTCATTCGCCCTCCCTTGTAGTTTAGAAAAAGCGCCTCTTCATTTTCAGCCCCGGCAACGGCCGGATGCCGGCGCCGGACTTCAAGATAGGTTTGCACGGCGTCTCTCGCCTTTGCCCCAAATGGGACAAGGCGTTCCTTCTTCCCCTTGCCGCGAATCCGTGCGATCTGTTCGCGCAAAGACACGTCCTCAAGATTGAGTCCGACGAGTTCCGAGACACGACAACCGGTGGCGTAGAGCATCTCCCACATGGCTTCATCGCGTTTCCGCAGAAACTCGGAATATTTTTCCATGTGCGAAACGTCGACCCCAAAGAGCTTTTCGGTTTCTGCTTCGGATAATACCGTCGGCAGGGGTTTCCGTTTGCGAATCGGTCGCAAAGAGCGGGCCGGGTTGGAGCTCAGACGCCCACAAACGTTCATGTGCCGGAAAAATGCGCGGATGCCGGCGAGCTTCCGTTCCAGGCTGGCACGAGAAAGGCCTTGTTCAGCAAGAGTCGCCAGATGCTGGCGGATGTGCGCCGGCTGGATGCGGGACGGGAAGAGCTCAAGTCTTCCATTTTTCTGCAGTGCGACGAGGAGCTGTTGCAGATCGTGTTCGTACGCATCGATCGTATGCGCCGATGCGTTGCGTTCGTACCGGAGATGTTTGAGAAAAAGTTCAAGATCCGGATGTTCGAGCCGGTTCATGGGTTCGGCATCCATGCGGCGAAATCCGATCTTGCCCTTTCAACGAGCGCTTGGCGGCGCGCATCCTTGGCTCGGATCTGCTTCACTAATGAGTCCAGGAGACCAAATGAAAAATTAGCCGGTTGAAAATGCTTCCAGTCGGCCTGTTGGAGATAACGGCTGAGAGCACCGATTGCCGTGGTCGAAGGCGGCGGATCAAAGGGTCGATTCTCAATGCGTGCGATGAGGCAGCGAGCCGAAAGAAGGCCTGATGCGATGCATTCGGTGTAGCCTTCGACGCCCGCAAGAGTTCCGGCGATGAACAGTGCGGGTCTCTTGAGAGATTCAAACATCTGCCCCAGGCATGCCGGAGCATTGATGTATGTATTACGATGGACCTTGCCGTGACTGACATACTCGGCATGCTCAAGTCCCGGTATCATCGAGAAAATGCGTTTCTGTTCGCCCCACGTCAGCCGGCTTTGAAACCCGACGATATTGAAATGTTCCCCGGCGAGATCATCCTGCCGGAGCTGCACAACAGCATAGGGCTGCCGGCCAGTCAGTGGATCCACGAGACCGACTGGCTTGAGGGGTCCGAAACGCATTGTATCTTCGCCGCGTACTGCCAGTTCTTCAACCGGGAGGCATCCTTCGAAGAAATTAATTTTGTCAAAATCGCGAACGGAGGCCAGCTCTCCGCCGAGCAGGGCCTCTCGGAACGCAATGTACTCATCACGATTGAGAGGGCAGTTGAGATAGTCATTCCCGCGATTGTAGCGGGAGGCGCGAAAGACTTTCTCCAACGAGATCGATTCGCCGAGGACAATGGGAGAACTGGCGTCGTAGAAATGAAGATTTTGTTTTCCGGTGAACTCCTGAACCTGAGAAGCCATGGCATCGGATGTCAGCGGGCCCGTTGCGACGATCGCCGGCGAGGCGGGGAGTTCTTTCATTTCTTCACGATGGACTTCGATGAGCGGATGTGTCGTGATGATCTCGGTCGCTTTCTTGCCGAAAAGCGCGCGATCCACAGCGAGGGCTTTGCCGGCAGGCACACGAACACTGTCGGCGATTTGGAGGAGAAGGGATCCCAAGGCGCGCAGCTCTTCCTTGAGGAGAGCGGCGCCTGTGCCGGATTCGTCACTGCCGAGTGAATTGCTGCAGACGATCTCGGCCAGTTCGCCGGTCACATGAGCCGGTGTGCTGGTTGCCGGACGCATTTCGAAAAGATGCACGCGAATCCCATGCGACGCCAACTGCCACGCCGCCTCGCTCCCGGCCAGCCCCCCGCCGACAACCGCTACCGTCTCCATTCGTCCATTATATCAACCTGCGACCCCGCAGCAGAACGAACGTTGTACACGAATCATCGTTCCGGCTTTTTAGGCGCGCCTTAAAATGGCATCCTTTCTGGTTTGCGCCTTAGATATCTTTCGCCGTGTGATCGAGGGTCATCCTGAGCGAAGCGACGGACCTCAAGCTCATATTGTCAGGTCGTTCGATCAAGAAAATTCACCCATCCTCTGCAGCCAGCTCCATCCACCTCCATAACTCTATTAACGTCGACAATGATCCGCGCAACTCTTGGGATAAGATTGCCGACACACACGAACTTTTCAACTTTCTCTCACAGACTTCTGTGGTACTATACAGCCGCGTGGGTTATGACCCTGTGCATTTCGAAAAGGCCACGATCGCGGAGAGGTGCTGGAGTGGTCGAACAGGGCTGCCTGCTAAGCAGTTGTGCGGTCAAAAGCTGTACCGGGGGTTCGAATCCCCCCCTCTCCGCCAGATATCGATGGATGGCCCGCCTCCCGCAATTTTCTATGTGGCAATTCCGATTGAGTAATTTTGCCTTTTGCCCTTTTCATTTGTCATTGCGATGTACGGGGAAAGGAACCCGCTGGTGTTGTAGTCCGCACGACATGGCCATCGCGTGCTGACGATCCCGCCCTGTCCAATCCTCTTCGCCGATGTCAACCTGACAGCAGGCGAACTCCGTCCAGCACGACGTCGGTGTCGGTCAACAACTTCGAAATGCTTCCTCGGACACGAGGCACGATCACGTCTGAATAGCGTGTGAGGAACCATCGTCCTCACATTGACCCCCGGCGAGATCAGCCGTCGGATCAGCTTCTATTCGATCTGATCCTCTTCACGCTTGAACTTGAAGAAATCCTGCAGGACTTTCCTGCATTCCTCTTCGAGAATACCCGATACCACATTCAGCCGGCTTGCAATCGTGCGACTCGTTCCGAGTTTGAGTGCCGAGTCAATGGCGCCGCATTTAGGATCCGCGGCACCATAGATCACGGTGGAAATGCGCGCGTGGAGGAGCGCACCCAGGCACATCAAGCAGGGCTCGATGGTCACATAGAGATTGGCGCCGGTGAGGCGGTAGTTGTCGAGGTGCCGAGCGGCTTGTCGGATAGCGCCGATCTCGGCGTGTGCCGTTGGATCAAGTGAGCGGATGGGCTGGTTAAAGCCTGTCCCGATCACTTCCCCGTCGAACTCGATAATAGCCCCGATCGGGACCTCACCGAGATGACGTGCACGCTTGGCGGCATCAAGTGCCTGTCGCATGAACGTCTCGTGCGTTTCTTTTGCCACTTCCCCTGGCTTGGTGCTCTTTTCTTTCATCGTCATTTCATCCCGTTGAGACGCGCCCGATGTTTCCCCCATTCGATGTCCAGATCCAGACCCCATCGGGCCTTTCTACAGGCATCCGGCGTATGCTAATTCAATCAGCCCTAGTTTTCAACAGGGTATTCATATGATGATTCAGAAATGCGGATTACCCCCAATCAACCTGAGATGGAGATTCGCATCCGGCATCGGCATTTCGTGCAAGGATTTCCACATCGCCGGCCATGAATTTCCGTTTCTAATAAAACGATAGCTGCACGCATTCGGGGTTTTCATTTTTACCCATTTATGGGGTATGGCAAAAGCGCAGTTACAAAAATCAGAGAAAAATCGAACCGTTCCCGGGAGAGCAAAAGGAGCCATATGCCCAAGAGAAGCATCGCCGGAATTCTGTGTCTGTCAGCAATTATTTTCTTTTTTTTCAATGTCGGGTGCAACAAGCCGAAAACCAAAGATACCTACTCCATCGCGCTAGTTTCCTTCGGTCCGGACCCCCAAGTAGATCTGGTCGTGCAGGGATAAACGGAAGGGATGAAGGAAAAGGGGTTTGTCGAGGGGAAGAACCTTGAAGACACTTTCGATTTCATTCAGAAGGTTATCCCGGCGGTCAAGAGGATCTGGATCATCTACAACAGTTCTGAAGTCAACTCCGGAAAAGTTGTATCGGTCGCAAAGCCCCTCCTGAGTTCGCAAGGATTGGAGCTTGTACGCACGGCGACGGAGCCCGAGGCCGTGATGTGCGAAAGCGACTTTCGCACCTTGATACTTGGTTTCACGAATCTCTCCTCGCTCACAATCCACTTCCAGTGTCCAGCGGAAGACGGTGATGAGCCATCCTGGAATGAAAAATGCGACGGCGAAGATGGCGCAAGGCTCGCTTCTGGATCCGCTTTTTGTCAAGGACACAACACGAGACGCCATAGCGCTGTTTCGGTTGAGACCTGAGCCGATGGCGATTGAATGAAATTCTTAATGTCGCGTACCATTTCACAGGAATAGAGGTTGCGGCCGGGTTCGTGCTTTTTTTTACGCCAAAGACCCTCTGAAAGGCCTCCAATTGGCCGGCCTACCGCAAATTTCTGTAACAAACCGATCGAAAAACTTGCCCAGGGTTCGTTTGGTGCATGCAATCCATGCGTACATGACGGATGGAATGCACCGCCGGCCATTTTTGGCCTGTATTGGTGTGTCAGCCTCTACGGTGCAATATTGAAAAAGGGAAGTCCTACAGGACGAAATCACAGCTATGTTCTCATTAGCCCTCAAAGCGAGCACCACCAGCTTGACCGCAGTGACACAGAAGCAGTTGAGGAGCGGGCAGGCGGTGGACGCCTTTGTCGTCATCAACGGCGCCATCAGCAACATTTTTCCGTTCCAGGTGAAGTAGCACATCTGATCGCAGGGACGCCCAATCCAGCGAAAAAGCTGCGGGCGCAAGGCACTGCAATAGCGGATTTATTTGGCCGCGCGGCCTAATCGAACAGTCACTCGATTCTTTCCCATATCAACTGAAGCACTCTGGGAGTCGGGTCACCGGCAGTGCGAATGGGTTCACCAGTGATGATCAGTCTGTTGCCGTCGAAGCGTGAGAATCTGACTTGATCTTGACCGATCCACGTTGGGTCGGTTGCGACTTCCACATGGTGCACAACCCGGTCCTTGGTCAAGGTGTAACTTCCCGCGTATCCAAAGGAGTTGCGAAACAGCATCGCCTGCTCCTCGATTGATGCCTCGCTGACGGTCTGGGCTGCGATCTTCCGATTGTGTGCAGCGATCACAGCGCTCATTCTTCCCCCGTGTGTATAAGACAAAAAGCCGATCGGATCTTTGCCCCAAAGATCTGTTTCCATTCCAGTAGATTCATCCCGATACGTCATCGACACGAGTTTCCACGTCCCAACGATTTGGCTCTCTGCGATAGCAGTGTCCGGCTTGTCAGCCATGCCGACGCTCTCCATGTGTTTATCGTTAGACGGCACTTCTCCAAACAAAAGAATCCTCCCACTCTCGGCTTCGACATCGCGGGCATGAAAAACAAGGGACATCGGAAGGACAATCATCGCGACCAGCAAGAGGTCCACGAGTCCTCCATTCTGCCGGCAATCTTGCGCAAGATTCAGCATGTTCATCCATCACGACCTTTTAATAAGGTAAGAGAGGCCGACAGCAATCATCATGCTGTTCAGGCTGTCGATTCCCTTCGGCTTTTTTGTGGCCGTCATGTAGTTGACACTGAAGTTGATGGCGGCCTTCGGCGCGATGTAGTACTTGAATCCGCCATTCACGCCGGCAAAGCCGAGGGTATCATCGCCCCCCACCCCGGAATCGAAGTAGTAGTAGCCGCCGCCCACGTAAGGAACCAACTTGGCGCCCGAGCTGAGGAACGAGTATGTGGCGAACACCTGGCCGCCCTTGGATATCCTCGTGTCGTCTCCGGTCTTGTTGATCGTGATCGAGGGAGCCAGGCCCAGTTCGACCCGCTTCGTGACGTAGAACCCGAAGGACCCCTGGATCATGCCATTCTTGAATGTCCGGCCGTTTCCTGAGGCCTGGTTGTACATCCCGGAAAAGCCGATCTCGAAATCGCCTTTGACCTGTTGGGCGAACAAGCGGGTGGATGCCATCAGCAGCACTATCGTAGCAGTGACCAATTTCAGATTTTTCATTCCATACAGCTCCCAGTTGAGATTTGTGCTGTGAGATGTCCACCGCAGGAGCTCACAGGTTGGACATTGGGATGGCTTCCCGAGCGCGTCCTTGACATCAATGCCACATCACGCAGCGATATCCGGAATCATGGCGGCACACTGTATGCCCCAACGAGTTGGTAGTCAAGCTGCAGCAGCCTGCGCTCGTCAAGGACAATACTTGCAGCACGAGCCGCATATCCTAGAATGTCATGCATGGGCTCCCGCTTATGGTCATTCAATTCTGTGCGATGCAGCTACCCATGCAAAGCAGCTTCATGGTGCATTGCCGACATAGGCCCTTCCGCCGACGCGGATTTCACAAAGGACTCGGTTCTTCAGCCTGACATTCGCCTGGCGATCTTTCTCCGCATGGCCGAAAACCAACCCCGGAGCAGATGGCTTCAGCACCTCAAATACACGATGGCCGAATTGTGTCTTTGCACTGGAATAACAGCCTCGCTATAATCCGACTCGCCGACGCCGCAGGCATCTTCCAAGAGGTATTTCATGACGGACAGCAATCAATCATCCATTTACCGCGAAGCCGCCATGAAGCGTGTCACGACGCCTGAACAGCTGGACCAGCTGATCGAGATCACTGATCCCAAGGGCTGGATTGCTTTGGTGGCAATCGGCCTTATCATCTTGACCGGGATCGGATGGGCTTTTACCGGCGTCATCGACATCACCGTCAAGGGCAACGGCCTGCTGCTCAGCCGGGGCGGCGTCGCTGCTCTGGCAGCGCCGACGAGCGGCATGTGCACAAACCTCAAGCTGCGCACGGGCGGAAGCGTCCGCCGAGGGGATGTGATCGGCAACATCACACAGCCGGAATTGGCAATCGATCTCAATATGGCTCGCGACGCTTACGACCGCGCCGGGAAAGAATACCAGAATGCTCTATCCGGTGAGGAAAAAGTGCATATCCGATTGAGGCTGGAGACCAACGTTCAGAAGCGGGAGGCTCTCCGCATGGCGATCAACAACACCAAGGAAAGCCTCGCGGACGCAGAAACGAATGTCAAGGCCTACCAGCAACTCTTCGATGAGAAACTCGTTTCTTACGAGACGCTCATGCAGAAGCGTCGCGAAGTTCCCGCGACACAGGACAAGATCAGGCAAGACGAGGTGGAACTCAAGTCCCTCGATGCCGAGGACGCTGAAGTTCTTAGAACCGAGAGCGAGAAGTTAAGAGCTTTGCACGACCAGCTGCTGAAAGCGGCAAGAGAGTTGGAGCAGCTGAATGAGAAGCTGGCCCTGGGAACTCGCGTCATCTCCAACTTCGATGGCCGTGTACTCGAAGTCCTGGCGCGGGAAGGGAGCCCGGTGCTGGCAGGAGCCGCCCTTGCCAATGTCGAAATCGCCGGCAGCGTCCGCATCCTGGAGATCGTCATGATCGTGCCTGCTCGTGATGGCATCAGAGTCAAACAAGGCATGGATGTTCATCTATCGCCTGAATTTGCCGAGAAAGAGGAGTATGGGTTCGTCATGGGCCGAGTGATCTCGGTCGGCGCTTTCCCCGCTACGCGAGAGAGGATGAGACAGGTACTGCAGAACGACCAACTCGTGGATAGTTTCGGAGGGAAAGAAGCAGGATTCGAAGTCCACGTGGAACCACTTTCTGATCCGGCGACGCCGAGTGGCTACAAATGGTCGTCTTCAAAAGGATACCCAGAACCTCTGCCGAGTGGCACTCTGGTGAAAGCCGAAATCGTGGTTGAACAACGGCACCCAATCACGCTCTTGGTCCCCTATTTCAAGCATCTTCTGGGCACCTAGGGAATGTCGAATAGGGTACGGACTCCGACAGTCATCCAGATGGAGACGGCTGAGTGCGGAGCGGCTGCATTGGCAATTGTGCTGGCATACTATGGGCGCATGGCGCCGCTCGAAGAGGTGCGAATCGAGTGCGGCGTTTCGCGCGACGGCAGCCGGGCCATCAACATCATCAAGGCCGCCAGGCATTACGGCCTCATTGCCAAAGGCTTTCGGATGGAACCTGATAATCTCATCCAATTGGGATTTCCTCAGATCATTCATTGGAACCTGAATTACTTCGTCGTCCTGGAGGGGATTCGCGGGCGGAGAGTTTATATCAACGACCCTGCGAGCGGGCCACGGAGGATTACGTGGGAGGAGTTGGATCAGTCATTTTCCGGGGGGACCATCCAATTGGAGAGAGGTCCGGATTTCACCGCAGGCGGACGTCAGCGAAGTATGGTGGCTGCGCTGAGGCGTCGCGCCACCGGCCTCGGTTTGGCAATGCCTTTCGCCGTCCTTGCCGGGTTGTTCCTCGTCATCCCGGGTATCGTGGTGCCGGTATTGAGCAAAGTGTTCATCGACAAGATCCTCATCGGCGGAATGTCCGACTGGATCGTACCGCTTCTTGTCGGATTGGCTTCGACCGCAATTATCCAGGCGGGGCTTACCTGGCTTCAAGAATACTACCTGCTCCGTCTCGGGACAAAGCTCGCCATCCGCGAATCAAGCAGGTTCTTCTGGCATATCTTGCGTCTACCGGTTGAGTTCTTCAACCAGCGATACGGAGGTGAAATCAGCAGCCGCGTGGTGATCAACGATCGCGTCGCCACCACAATATCCAAGCAGCTGGCGAAAAGCCTCATCAACCTCATCATGGTCACCTTTTATGTCGCCTTGATGATGGCATTCAGTGCGCAACTGACTCTGATCGTGGTTGTGATGTCGATGGTTAACATCGTGGTTCTGAAAGCCATGACGCGCGAGCGCATGGATCGAAGCCAGCACGTGCTCGTGGAAGAGGGGAAACTCATTGGCGTGGCCATGGGCGGCCTACAGTCGATTGAGACGCTCAAGGCGGCCGGGCGGGAGTCGGATTTTTTCAGCAAGTGGGCCGGCCATCAGGCAAAGTTCGTCAATGCTCAGCAAGCATTGGCGCGTCTGAGTACGGCCTTTGACAAGGTTCCCGGACTTATGGCGAGCCTGAATAGCGCGATCATGATCATGGCCGGCGGGCTACAGATCATGGAAGGCAGAATGACGATCGGCACCTTCGTCGCTTTCCAGAGTTTAGTCCCAAACCTCATGGGCCCATTCGGACAACTCGTGCAAATGGCCGGCTCGATCCAGGAACTCGGTGGCGATATGAGACGCATCGACGATGTTCTTGAGTGCCCATTGGACGGCTCGGTCACTCGCGCAGAAACAGCCCTCCAGGACTTCCCACCTCACCAGATCAAGCTGTCAGGCGGGATGGAGATGCGAGCGGTAAGCTTCGGTTACAGCCGGTTGGAACCTGCGTTGATCGACGATTTTTCGTTGACTCTGAAACCCGGCCAGCGGATGGCACTGGTCGGCGCATCCGGCAGCGGGAAATCCACCGTCGCCAAGCTTATCACCGGCTTGTATCAGCCTTGGAGTGGATCGATCACTTTTGATGGCCTCGCTCCTGAGCGGATTCCTCGTCGTGTCTTCACCAACTCTGTCGCCATCGTGGATCAGGACATTTTCTTATATGAGGGCACCATCGAGGACAACCTGACACTATGGGACGCAACAGTCCCACACGAGGACATTGTCGCAGCGACTCGCGATGCGGAAATACACGATGATGTCTCCGCACGTCCCGGCGGCTATGAATACCATGCAGATGAAATGGGGGCTAATTTCAGTGGCGGGCAACGCCAACGTTTGGAGATTGCACGTGCCTTGGTGAACAATCCATCCATCCTCGTGATGGACGAAGCGACGAGTGCGCTGGATCCTTTGACGGAAGAGAAGATCGACGCAAACCTTCGACGCCGGGGCTGTTCTTGCCTTATCATCGCACACCGCCTCAGCACCATCCGCGACTGCGATGAGATCATCGTCATGGAGAAAGGCAGGATCGTCCAACGCGGCACGCACGAGGAAATGAAAAAGATCGATGGACCGTATGCCCGATTGATCCAAGGATCATGATCATTTCTGCTAAATGCTAATGAAACAGCTATGAATGAGCTCTGGCAAGCACTGGTGAACGAAGGACAGCGCCTCATCGCCGGGGCCAGCTCCCCCTTTCTACTCCACGATCCGGATGCGGTTTGGCTGGTGCGCAAAGGCACAGTGGACGTGTTTTTCGTTCGGATCGTGGATGGCCAATCGGCCAGCAATCGCCGGTTTGTCTTTTCCGTGGCACAGGACGAATGCCTCCTGGGACTCGCTCCCATTGCCGATACATCCGGCTGGGGATTGATTGGTGCTGGATCTCTCGACACAGAGATATATCGATTGGATCGACGACGTTTCATGGAGATTTGCCGTCAGGTTGCCTCGCCCGAGGCATTGACGAGCATTATAGATCGCTGGATCCACTCTTTGACGAGAGGCATTGTTCCACCTTATACACCACGCGAGTTTATGGAAATCCCGGTCGGGCATGAGTTCCAGGCCGGCAGGCGTGAGTTTATCCGCCCTCGTGGCAGTGTTCTCTGGTTTAAACATACGCGGGGCAGCTCGACATACCTGAGCAACAGCAATCTCGTGTTGCAGGCCGAAGACCCTTTTATTCCCCTCTGCCGTGACATCTGGCTGGAAACTCAGGAAGCCGAGAATGCTTTCATGGCGACAACCACCGCGGACTATTTAAGGCGCCCCGATGAGGTCTGGCGGAGTCTGGCGGCGCTTGGAGGAATGGTAACCGAGTGCCTTGTGTTGAATGCGCTGGAGCGATCTGAAAGAGAACTGGCGAAGACGCAAGAGCGGCAGGAAATGGATCAGCGACAGATGACCTCCACCATGGAGGAACTGGTCTCGGTGCTGCGGAAGGAGGAGGGCCCGGCCGTCGACACCGGAGCAATAACCGACCCACTTTTAAAAGCCTGCTCATTGGTCGGCGCGCATCTCGGTATCGAGATTCACCCCTCTCCGAAATCGGCGCGCATAGCACAAGGGCGTGATTCGCTTGATGAAATTGGACGCGCATCCCATACTCGCATCCGGGCAATCACTTTACGCGGAAATTGGTGGCAAGGCGAAAACGGCCCGCTACTCGGGTTCCGGTCGGCGGACGATCGTCCAGTTGCCATCCTTCCTGGGCGGCATGGCGTGTACGATGTCGTCGACCCGCAGGAGCAGACGTGTGTGCCGGTCGACGGGCGTGTCGCCGCCATGCTCTCCCCTTCGGCTTTCACATTCTACCGCTCATTCCCTCAGCGCGCACTGCAAACGAAAGAAATCATCTCATTCGCATTCAGAGACTGTTGGCGAGACGGACAGTCGATCCTCGTGGCCGGTATGTTGGGAGGTTTACTCGGCATTGTATTGCCGGTGGCCACAGGGATCGTCATGGACAGTATCATTCCCGCCGCCGCTCGCGGGCAACTTTTTCAACTGGGAATCGGCCTGATGGCTGCTGCATTCGCCGGGATGTTATTCCAGGTCTCCTCCGCGATTTGCACACTCCGCATCCAGACGCGCATCGGCAGCGCAGTACAGGCTGCCGTCTGGGACCGTCTGCTTGGGTTGCCCGTCACATTCTTCAGAAAGTACACGGTCGGGGACCTCGCCATGCGAGCCTATGGCCTCGACCAGATCCGCCAATTGCTGACGGGAGCCGCAGGGTCCACCATTCTCGGCACTATTTTTTCCGCCTTTAGCCTTGCCTTGCTTTTCCACTACAGTCAACGCCTCGCAATAGTGGCCATCACTATGGTGGCCATCTACTTCCTCGTGGCGACAACGGTCAGTTACTACAACCTGAAGTACCAGAAAAAAGCCATGGAGATCGACGGCCGGATTTTCGGCTACCTGCTCCAATTCATAACCGGCATTGCCAAGCTCCGGACGGCGGGAGCGGAAATGCGTGCATACGCTTTTTGGGCGCACATATTCTCTGCCCAGCGTCGAGTGACCTTCACCTTGGACAACCTGAACAATTGGTTCCAGGTCTTCAATACGGCATTCAACACGGTCTGCACGCTGACAATTTATGGTTTTCTGGCTTTTTCGATTAAGAATCTTGGTGGGGGTAGTGAATCGGCCGATGCGGCAGTCGCGTCGGGTGGTGGCTCTTTGCTCAGCGGCCCAATATCAACAGGGGCTTTCATCGCCTTTATGGCTGCGTTTGGGCAGTTCCTGGCAGCCATGTCATTGATGAGCGGCGTCCTCGCTCAACTGCTCCAGGTCGTCCCACTCTACAACCGAGCCCGGCCGATCTTTCAAACCAAGCCGGAGACGACGCTTGGACAGACAGATCCAGGAGAACTGCGCGGTGAGATCGAAGTGAACTCGGTTTCGTTTCGATATGACGATAACAGCCCGGAAATTCTAAAAAATCTTTCACTGCGAGCACGGCCGGGAGAATTCATAGCCATCGTTGGACCCTCAGGGTGCGGGAAATCAACTCTCCTAAGGTTGTTGCTGGGATTTGAGAAGCCTCAATCAGGAGCGATTTACTACGATGGAAATGATCTTTCCGAATTGGACGTGAATCGGTTGCGTCAACAGTTCGGGGTTGCGTTGCAGAACGGCCGCATCCTTGCCGGCAATATTTTCGACAATATTATCGGTGCGACTCGCCTGACGATGGATGATGCATGGGCGGCGGCGCAGATGGCGGGCTTGGCCGACGACATCCGGCAAATGCCCATGGGAATGCACACATTCATCACTGAGGGCGGCGGGACGCTTTCCGGGGGGCAACGCCAGCGTCTCCTCATCGCGCGCGCGCTCGCATGCAAGCCCAAGATCATTCTCTTTGACGAGGCCACCAGCGCGCTGGACAACATCACTCAAGCTGCCGTCAGTGCTAGCCTCGAAAAGCTCGACGCCACGCGTATCGTCATCGCCCATAGACTCAGCACCATCGCCCATGCTGACACAATCTACGTCATGCAGGATGGGGGCATTGTCGAGCACGGCAACTACGAAGAACTCATGCGCAAAAACGGCGTTTTCGCACAGCTCGCCCACCGGCAGATCAGCTGATACGAACCAACGCTCGCATTATCGTCATTGATGTGTACAAAGCACCCCAATTGACGTGCTTGTTAACAATGCCGGCGCCGGCACAAACGGGCCATTTGTCGCAGCCGATCTCGATACCGAACTCCGAATGATCCAGCTCAACATAACGACCCTCACACATCTAACGGAACCATTCCTCAAAAATATGGTTCGCAGAAGGAGTGGACGAATTCTGAACGTCGCGGTCACAGCGGTAACAAAGTCCCTGAATGGGAGTAGGCGAAGCGATCTGAAAAACGGCCGGACGAGGCCAGGTGTGTTGATCTGAGAGAATGGATCATGCCTCAAACATCTGTGTCAATATTCTGACCGCACCCGCCACGTATTTTGGGCAGACCGTGTGGAAGAGGTTCTTCTCGACCGCCAATTTAAAACCTTCAGGACGCGAGATGTCGCATCCCAAGAGCTCGCGGCAGACGAGGAATCCATGCTGCTTTTCGAACTTTCCGGCGAACTCCCGGACCAGAGCATGAGCTCGTTCCTTGGCCACTTTGTCGTCACTTCGAGTTTGCCCATATTTCAGCCCTAATACCATGATGGCTCCGGTAACGGCTCCACACATCTCGCCCATCCTACCCATTCCGCCACCAAAGCCACTGGCGATTTTCATGGCTGTGGCAGGGTCCATCCCGAGTTGCCCGGAAAATTCTGTGAGGACGGCTTGAGCGCAATTATGCCCGTTCTGAAATCTCAAAATGGCAGGCGTCGATCGATCAGTGTTCCCATCTGCATCGGGCATCTTTCACCTCTCCCTTTTGTTGCCGGCGATCACTCCTGAAGTAGTCCATGGCACTCAAGTATAGTTGTCAACCGTTTATGCGTTTCATCCATCGGGGGGCGGTTTCCTTAGAACGCTCAACAAGCTTACCGAAGATCAATATAGTCAGTTCTTAATGAAAGAAGGGTTGCGTTTGCGTGATGTCAAGTCGCACGGCGGCAAGCTGAAAGTCGAACTATTCGAGGTCGAAAACAGAGTATCAGAAACTTCCCAGCGGATCGTGAGTCTCTTCGGGGACCGGATCGAAAGTCTCCGTTTCCGTGGACCTGTCAAACCCGCAAACAATTCTCTGGATTCCATGGCTTCTGTCTGAACTCGGTGAGGTTGGGATCCCACACGCCCCTTCATTCCCGTTCGAATCCGTGACTTGTGAACTTCAGTGTCCGGCTGTTCTCGGTGACCGTGCGCACGACGTGATCCGGCGCGCCCGATGGAATCTCAGCTTCAACTTCGAGTGTGACTGTCACCGTCGCGCCGACCAGGCCGGAGAGATGCGCGATCACTTCGTCGGCGATTCGGCTGGCGTCACGGCCTACGCGGGTGGCGTCGAGGGCGACTGTCCCGTGAAACCTCTTCGACTTTGGGGGTTCGGGCGCGCGGCCCGGCGCCGGCGTCACAACATGAGTCTGCCCCCGTGATGCAGGCGATCCTCTGCCGATCGTCGTGCCGGCTGACGGCCCCGCGGCAGGCTGCGCGGCGCTCTCCATATCCATCTGTTTCCGTGCGACATCCGGTTTGACGAGCAGACCCTGATTGTCTCTGTCCCGCAGCGACACCTGCTGCCCGCCCCTCAACCCGCGATACCGACCGGCATCCTCATCATAGCTGTCAGCAGAAGCGAAAGAGTCCCTTTCCCACGTGAGCAATGCCAGCCCATCCCTGATCGCAGCGCATCGCCGGGGCTGGTGGCCTTCTCGTCGTCGGCCTTGATGCGCGCGAACGCCTTCTTGCCGCCGAGCTGCCAGGCGAGTTCGCCCCACAGAGTGCGGATGACCGTGCCGTCGGGTTTCTTGACGGGGTTGCCGGGCGAGATCTTGTTGCCCACCAGCACAACGCGCCGGGGGGCCGGCAGTGTCTTGGCTTCTGCCTCCTGCATCACGGCGTCGATGCCCGCCAGCTCGGTGGGAGCGATGCCGGAAAACAAATGATAGAGCGCCAGCATCGAGTGCGTCTTGCCGCCGCCGAAGTTGGTCTGCAGCTGCACAACCGGGTCGCCGCCCTTGCCGGCGAGCCGCCGGACCGCGCCGACCAGCATCGACTTCAGGCTTTGGGTGAGATAGGTGCGGCGGAAAAACTCGACCGGGTCCCTGTACTCGTCCGTCCCCTCGCCGAGATGCACCTGCCAGAGATCCGCCGCGAACTCGGCCTGCTGATAACGGCCGCTGGCCACGTCCTTGTGAGGTGTGATCACCTCGCGCCAGGGCTTGAGGTAGCCGGCGGCAGCGCTCTCGATGGCGGTGCCCGCGCTCTTGCGCTTCTCCCCGCGCACCTGCCTCGTCGTAGCGCAGGCGCAACAGCTCCATCTTCATCGTGTCGATGTCGGCGGCCTGCGGCGCCGATACGGCTGTCAGGAGTCGCCCGGCCGAGTCGAGCGCCCGGTAGGCGTCGTCACTCGAGAAAGTCTCCTGATGCGCCCACTTGTCGTGGTGTTCGCGCAGTTCGCTGATCAGACTGCGTTCCGTGTGCCCCAGAGTCAGACGGAAAACATCGTTCCAGGATTCCCACATGAGTTTCAGCAGCACGCCCGCGTCCCATTCCGCAATCGGCTTCTTCGCGTTCAGACGGTCCTCGCCCAGAAATTTGGCGGCCTCGGCCGCGGCGCGATCCTTGTATGTGTTCGTGATCTCGCGTTGAACGAAGGGCCCGAGCCCGTTTTTCAGAAGTTCCAGCGCCTTGCCGACGCGTTCATGGTTGGTGATGACCATGCTCAGATGCTCCTTCCGTCTTCGCCTGACACTCAGGCCGTCCAGTCGACGACATGCAACATGGGGACACGCCTGAATTCCCGCACGTTGCTCGTTACCAGCGTGACGCCCATCGACACGGCATGCGCCGCGATGAGCAGGTCCATCGCGCCGATGGGCGTCCCGGCAGTTTCCAGGGCGGCGCGGAGGTCTCCATAGGCCAGGGCGGCCGCCTCGTCAAAGGGGATCACCTCCAGCGGGATGATGAACTCATCGAGTGCCGCGGTGTTCTTTGCGCGGTACCGGCTCTTGCCGGCACCGTAGCGCAGTTCGGACAATGTGATGGCGGACAGGCCGATGTCGCCGACCTTGTACTCCAGGAACCGCTTGAGCACTGTGCCGGGGCGTTGGTTGATGATGTAGATGCAGATGTTCGTGTCGAGCATGAGCTTCATTCGAAGCTCTCCCGTCTTTCCGGTTTGGGCTGGCGGCGCCTGCCGATGGCATTTTTGGAGAATTTTTCCAAACTCCCGAACAGGGTCTCCCAGGAACGGCGTCGGGGAATGAGCTGGACGCAGTTGCCGCTCCTTTTGATGAAAACCTCGACGTCATCGAATCGGAATTCCTTGGGCAGCCTGACGGCCTGGCTCTGCCCGTTCTTGAAGATCTTTGCGGTTTTCATGGCGCACCTTGGATAAAATAAGTATTGACTAAAAATATATACTATCGGCGTGTGGTTTCGCAAGCCGGGCGCGAAAGGGCGAGGCTGTTGCGATGTCTCCCTGGGAGCGCCGCCGTCACGGCGGCATGGATCTGATCTGCTTTCCATACATCGCAACAGCCTCGAAAGGGCGGATCGGATGTGTTGTTATTCATGGCGAAGCATATTTTCGCCTTTCCAAAAGGATAAAATTAATACAATTTCTCCTTACTTGAGAGTACCGAGTTCTCTTCTACGCTGATCCCGTCTTTTCGTCAACTGTATGCGAGACTTTCATGCGCAACTTTGACGCCTCGATGCCGAGGTCGACCCACTCATCCATCAGTTTCTTGAACCGCTTGTAGGCTGC
>CAIWXX010000182.1 GCA_903916735.1 uncultured Acidobacteriota bacterium | reverse complement strand
TACCTGGAGCACTCCAGCATGTAAGGGCCGTCCCCCACCAGTATCGCCTTGTACCTGCCCTGCCACAGGTGGCCCACGCGGCGATGACGGCTATTGAAGACACGCGCGTAGTCTCCATTGACATGTCGCAGCAGCCTCGCCAGCCTCCCATGCGGCGTCTCGCACAGCAGGTGGTAATGATTCGGCATCAGGCAGAAGGCGTGAATCACAATATCACCATGGCCAACCAGTTCGCCCACTCGATCCAGAAAATCTGTCCGATCAGTATCATCGAGGAAGACCGGCATCCGAGCCACGCCTCTAGACATGACATGATACATCGCCCCCTTGAATTCAACCCTGGTCGCGCGACTCATGGCCCCAGTCTACCTGGAACCGAACCGGCCATCAAGAAATGTAAAATGTAAAGATACGGTCCGCCCCATTGTTGATAATATGCACAATCGTGCATCGGTTCGCAGCAGAAGATATCTTCCGCGCCAAAACGCTTCGCATCCATTTGAATGGCATTGCTAATCATGACACTTGTAAACACCTTTAGTAAACGGCTAGCGATGATATACGGAGGGGAAAGCTCGGCATCCTCGCGAGCCGTGCCACAGAGGCTCCGAAGCCATTTTGTCGCGATATGCGTGTGCTTACTCGCGGATAGGGGGCGGGGATTGCCGTTTGACATTTCTTCACATTGGCCCCATGATTTCACCCGTTTTTTTGGCCAGAGACGATGTTGTTACTGATGAGTCGATGATGCGGTGAAAGGGTCACATGATACAGAGGATTGATTACGATGCTGCCGGGCTCATTTCGGGACTCGAAGTCCACCAGCAGCTCCTGACGAAGGAGAAGACATTCTGTCGCTGTCCGGCAGGCCTTTATGTCGATTCTCACGACGGTGAAGTGTTGCGGCATATGCGGCCGACGCTCAGCGAGCTGGGCGAGTACGACGGCACGGCTCTGATGGAATTCAAGACCAAGAAAGAGATTATCTATCTCCTCAACAAATCGAACGTCTGCACCTACGAGATGGACGATACGCCCCCTTTTCTCGTCAACCAGGACGCCATCGACGTCGCCATCGAGCTCTGTCTGATGATGAACATGGACATCATCGACGAAGTGCAAATCGCACGAAAACAATATCTGGATGGCAGCATCCCAACGGGTTTTCAGCGTACAGCCATCATCGGCGTTAACGGCTGCCTGCCTTTCAAGGGCCGCCGGCTGACGGTGACGCATGTTTCTGTCGAAGAGGACTCCTGCCGGGAAGTGATGAACAAAGGACATCAGATCGTCTTCCGGACGGATCGGCTCGGCATGCCCCTGACGGAGACCGTGACGGGCGCCGATCTGCGGACACCCGAGGAAGTGCGCGATGCGATCCTGCTCTGTGGGCTTGTCGCTCGCAGCACGCGTCACGTACGCACGGGAATCGGAGCCGCACGGCAGGATGTGAATGTCAGCGTTCGGGGTGGGAGTCGTGTTGAGATCAAAGGCGTAGCCAAGGCAGCCTATGCCGTCAAGTTGGTCCACAACGAAGGCATCCGGCAGGTGAACCTGCTTCGACTGCGGGATCTTATGCACGAAAGGGGAATAACCAAATCGGATGATATCCGCAAAACAGCTGTCGATGTCGGCGATATTTTCGCCGATGCGGATCTGGGATTTCTCCAGAAGACATTGGGTGCAAGCGGCAAGGTGTATGCTGTCAAGATCGAAGGAGCTGCCGGCTTGGCGAGCCATCCGACGCAACCCGACACGACCTTCCTCGATGAGCTCTCCGGCCGCGTGCGCGTCATCGCGTGCCTGGATGAACAGCCGATCCTTCTCAGCAGCGAACGTCTGCCGGATTTTGCCAATGTCCATCGCTATCGCGACCGCGTCCGGAAACGGCTCAAGGTAGCCGATCGCGATGATTTCTTCATCGTCTGGGGCCCGGAAGCCGATTGCCTGACAGCAGCCGAAGAAATCCGCCTGCGTTTCGTGGACGCCGCCGGGGGCGTGCCGAAAGAGACGCGTAAGTCTCTGCCTGGCGGGTATACAACCTTTGAGAGGATCCTGCCCGGGCCGGATCGCATGTATCCGGATACGGATTCTCCTCCGACGCGAGTAGTGCCCGAGCGGGTCGAGCGCTTGCGGAAACAGCTAGCGCCTCCGCCATGGGAGCGCGAGAAACAGTATTCGGAATGGGGAGTCCCTCTGGAAACAGTCCACTATCTCATCCGGCGTGGCGGCGTCGAAACCGTCGAAGAAGTCGTACAGAAGACCGGTGTGGATGGACGGACGGCGGCTGTTGAAATCGGGCAACGTTTGAAGGCGCTGAAGCGTGCCGGCATTCCGGTCGAGAGACTCCGCACAGAACAATGGGTACAGATCTTCGATCTCTATACTGATGGGCGCATCCCGCGCGAGGGCATCCGAGCTGTCGCAAGCGTCATGGCACGTGAACCGGGGCTGACCGCCGACGCTGCCCGCGCGGCGGCGGGAATTGAACTGAAGGATGCATCTGAATGGCGGCCTGAGATCGAAGGCATTTCCTTCGATGGATATGTCGTTCACAAGGGCGACAGCGCAGCCCGCCGCTTCCGCTACATCGCAGGCAAGGCAACACGCATGCTCAGAGGCCGCGCGCCTGCTCGTGATGTGGTCAGTTTTCTTCAGGAGAAGCTCGGGGTGAGATCATGACGACTCCCAAAGATCGCAGCGATATGTTCCAGGGCTATCGAGGCCCCGCCCGCGCCATGCTCGAAAAATTCACGATCGGTGTCTGGAGCGAAGTTGAAATAAAAAATGATGCCGGTTCCGTCTTCACAGGCGTGATCCTCCCGAGAAATGAAACCTGCGACGATCTGCACGTGGTCATCAAGCTGTTCACAGGTTACAACGTCGGCTTGGCGGTTGATCGCATACTCGATGCCCGCGAAGTCGGATATCGCAAAGCTGTTTACAAAATTCCGGAAAAGGAATTCCCCTACGATCCGAAAAAGAAGAATGTGACCCTTCTCGGCACCGGCGGAACCATCGCCAGCAGGCTCGACTACCGCACCGGCGCCGTGATCCCCGCGTTCACACCGGGTGAGCTCTATGGGGCAGTTCCCGAGCTGGCGGACATCGCCAACCTGACAACGCGCAAGCTTTTCGGTGTTTTCAGCGAAAACTTGGGCCCCGAAAATTATAAGGCGCTCGCAGCGGCCATCGGCGAGGAAGTCGAAAAGGGCACCGATGGGATCGTCATCGGTCACGGGACCGATACGATGCACCATACGGGGGCAATCTTGAGTTTCATGGTGCAGAATTCGCCCGTGCCCATCGTGCTCGTCGGCAGCCAGAGAAGCTCGGACCGGCCATCGAGCGACGCCGCATTGAATCTCATGAACTCCGTGCGGAGCGCCGCCGAGTGCGACATCGCCGAAGTGATGATCTGCATGTTCGGACCCACATCCGATAAGTACGACCTCCTGCACCGTGGCACGCGCTGCCGAAAGATGCACTCGAGCTATCGGAGCACCTTCCGCACAATCGGCGACATGCCGCTCGCCATGGTCCATACGACCGTCAACGAAAAGGGGAGTCACTTCGAGTACATCAGTCACGACTACTTGCCGCGAGACAAGACTCGAAAGCCCGTCATCAACACGGCCTTTGAAGAGAAGGTCACAATCCAATACTATTACCCGAACTTCAACTCAGACATCATCGATGCGTTGGCCGATAAGGGCTATAAGGGGATCGTCATCGCCGGCACCGGCCTGGGACATGTAAATCGGCCGATTTTCCCGGCGCTGCGAAAGGCGATCGAAAACGGCATGACGATCGTCATGACCGTGCAGACGCTCTGGGGATTCGCTCAGATGTATGTCTATGACACGGGCCGCGACCTGCTCGAACTCGGCGTCGTCCCGCTTGATAACATGCTTCCAGAAGCCGCTTACATGAAGCTCTGCTGGGTTCTCGGGCAGACCAGTGATCGTGAGACAATCCGCAAGATGATGCTGACGCCGATCAATCACGAAATCACGCCGCGCGAGCCGCATATGGGCTATCTCATCATGCAGGGAGGACTGCCGGAGGTTGACGAGTTTATCTGCAAACACTGGAAATAGTTGCCGATTGTCAGTTCCCGGTCCTCATAGAAGATGAAGGTGCGATCGGCAATGATGAATCCCGTGATATGCGCATGGCGGCTCGCCAGAGGGTCGTCCTCCAACTGCCGGTCATGTTGAGAGGAATTTGGAGGGCGAGCCTGTGGCGAACCTTGCCGTTGACTCGAAGGAGCAAAATTGTTTCTCTATTAACCGCCCGCTACAGGTTCTTCTCGTTCAGACGCGTCACAATCATGGTCGTCATATCATCGCGCTGGCGAGCAGAGCCGCAGAATGTGCGAACATCTTCCTGCAGGGCATCCAGCAGTTCCTTCGGAGGGAGATGGCCATCTTTGCGGAGGAGAGTCTCAAGGCGCACCTCGCCGTACTCCTCTTCTCGCCGGTTGAAGGCTTCGGTGATTCCATCTGTAAAAAGGAAGAGCCGATCGCATCGCTGTAGCTGAACATCCTGAGCCGTGAATTCAACAGCGGGCATGACGCCGAGTGCGATACCCGTTGATGAGAGACGTTCCACCATGTTACCGGAACGGATGATATAGGGCGGGTTGTGGCCCGCATTGATATAGGAGATCACACCAGTGGCCGGGTCATACTCGCCGTAGAAAAGCGTGATGAGCCGATTCGATGGTATGTTGGCATTCAGGTGGGCGTTTAACTTTTCGATGAGATCGATGCCGCGGTGCCCGGCCGTGATGAGTGTTCGAAGACTCCCCTGGAGCAGCGCCATCAGCAGAGCAGCCGGCATGGCTTTCCCCGAAACATCGCCCATGACGACCGCAACTTTTCCATCCGGCAGTTCGATGATGTCGAAGTAGTCCCCACCGACGGTGTTTGCGGGCTTCATCGATGCGTCAATGGCCAGATCCGGCTTCCGGTAAGGTTCGAAGGGGAGGAGTCCGAATTGGATTTGCCGAGCCACTTCGAGATCGCTTTTGAGCGCCAGCTTGTCGCGCAGTTCCATGACCAGGAGCACGAAGAACAGGCTTGCAGAAATGAGGAACCAGGGAGGAAATGAAATCCTCGGATTATGGTCGCCGAGAATAATGCCAAGGAATGCGAATGCGTAATCCAGCCAGGCGATGGCCAGGATCGGAGTGGCTATTGCAAAAAGGAGGCGCCGTGGAGGGCTCATGCGATGAGCCACATTCAGGAATATATGCCACACCATCATGGGGTATTTCTTGAACCAGGGGCGCGGTTTTAGTTTGGAGAAATCGATGTCTCGAGTCAGAAAACGAACCGTATCGCGGGTTTCGTGCTCGAAGAATTCGCGCATTCCCTTTTTGGTGACATCACGCGTGAAAAGATCCCCGACCGATTTCCAATAATCTTCTTGGAAGATTATTGGTCGTGCGCTCTCGGAGAATTTCTCCGCGAAATCATCAAATTTCTGCCGCTGGTCCATTTGGGCTCACATTCAATAATACGGCCGCTTCAGTACTTATGTTCACATAAGATAGCAGAAAAAGGGGGTTAGGGGAAAGGGACGAGGGGCTAGGATTCTGAAGAGGGCGGCTCGTGGGGTCAGATGCAAAAGTCAAAATGCCGTTGGCGATTTAGCCTGCTCTCTATCGCTCCAAAGCGAGTTTTGCATTGTGTATTCTTTTGCCCCAGACCGGTTTTCAGCCGCTGCAGCCAGTATCCCCTCTCTCATGCAACTCACTCGAATCGACCCGCGTGCCGAAACGCGGGTCGATTCAGAATTGCTCCGGTATCGGTCCTTACCATGAACTTTCGAGCGCCCCAACCTCGGCTTCAACCGCCTTGAGAATTTCGCAATTCTCAACGGATGCTGCCATGTTGTTGTGATCTGTGAACAATGGCCGATCCTCTTCGAGGTGCGCGACAACCTTCCGGATGGCGCCGTGAGCGGCACGGCATCCGTTGCCCGGCGTGAACTCACGGAAGTCCAACGCCTGGGCCGCGGCGATGAATTCGATGCCTAAAATGCCGTATGCGTTGAGCAGGATCTGTTTCGTCTTCAGGGCGGCGTTCATTCCCATGCTGACGAAGTCCTCCTGATCGGCGGCTGCCGGGATTGATTGCATGCACGATGGCACGCTCAGGATACGCTGTTCCACGATCAAGGTGTCGGCGGTGTACTGGCTGAGCATGTGGCCCGAGTACATGCCGGCGCCCTTGGTGAGAAATGCGGGGAGTCCGACGCTCAAGGCCGGATTGAGGAGCCGGTTAAGGCGGCGCTCACTGAGGACACTCACCATTGTGATTCCCGCGCCGATCATGTCGAGCGGCATGCTGATGGGCGACCCTTGGAAATTGGCGCCTGTCAGAACAACATTTTCATCCGGCAGGAAGATCGGATTGTCCGCCACTGCGTTCAGTTCTATTTCAAACTGCTTGCGAGCATATGCCATCGAATCGCGGAGAGCGCCGATCACTTGTGGTGTTGATCGCATTGAATAGGCGTCTTGAACCTTGACCTTAAGTTTGCCGATGACGAGATCCGATCCGGCCATCACTCTTCGCAAGTTGCCGGCCGTGGTGATAGCGCCCTTGAATCCGCGCAGGACGTGCAGGCGGCTGTCGTAGGGTTTCATGTTGGCCTTGAGCGCTTCCAGGCTCATGGCGGCGGCAATCTCGGCTTGCTTGATCCACCGCTCGGCGTCGTAGAGGATCAGTGAGCCGATACCCGTGATGAGGTTCGAGCCGTTGATGGCGGCGAGTCCATCACGCGCCTGTAATCCGGGGATCGGAATGCAGGCCTTTTCCATGGCGGCCTTTGTCGGCATCCTCTCGCCCAAATAAAATGACTCGCCCTCGCCCATCAGGCTGAGCGCCATTTGGCTCATCGGCGAAAGATCTCCACACGCTCCAACGCTTCCTTTTTCACAGACAACCGGCGTGATGCCCTTGTTCAGGAGCTCCACCAGCGTTAGAGTGATTTCAGGGCGACATCCTGAGTGGCCTCGTGCATGAACATTAATACGACTTAACATGGCTGCTCGCACATGTTCGATCGGGCACGGTTTGCCGATTCCGGCTGCATGGTTATAAATGAGGTACTTCTGAAATGCCATGACCTGTTCGTCCGTCAGAACGACTTCAGAGAACTCGCCGATCCCCGTGTTCACGCCGTACATGATCTCGCGTGCGGCGATCTTCTTCTCCAGCATCCCGCGGCATTTTTTGATCCGCTCCAGCGCGGCAGGCGCCAGTTCGACTTTCTCGTTCTCCCGAGCAACCCGTACAACGCCTTCGATGGTCAGGCTCGATCCGTCCATCATTAGTGCCATTATTCTGTCCTCTCCATGAAATTTAACGGCCGATAAAAAACGGCCAGAAGTGAGTTGTTGATGTTAATTCGCGCAGGCCTTGCTGAGTCTCCTTCCTGCGTCAACGACATAGTGAGGCATGATATGTATCGTCTGCGGAAGCGTCAAGCTGTTCTTCCAGTGATCAGTTGCCGGTTTCCCGTTCTCCGTCCCCTCTGCGCGGGATTTGAATTCAATCATCACCTCATAAAATCAAAGTGGGTTCCCGCCTTCTCGCGGATGGCCTTTTCGTACACATACGACGCTGTTGAGATGTCCTGGATCGCAAGACCGACGCTCTTGAAGAAGGTGATTTCCTGTTCATTTTCGCGCCCGGCGATTCGCCCCGTCACAACGTCGCCGAGAGACCCGTGCACCCGATCCCAGCTCCACTCGCCCTGTTCCACGGGAATGATGAAATCCCCGGCCTCAGCCTTGCAAGCATCGACCGAATCGCAAATCACCTTGGATCTGATCGCTGTTTTGGAATCAATTTCCCGCATCTTTGGTGCATGCGATCCGACGCCATTGATGTGAGTGCCTGGTTTGAACCAATTCCCATCCACGATCGGATCCCTGGAACTGGTAATGAGCGTGACGACATCGGCTTCGGCGACGGCCCGCGCGGGGTCATCGGCAATGATGATTTCCGCATCGATGACATCCCGAATGGAATCGCGAAACGCAAGGCGTGCTTCCAGTTGGTCAAGAGAAAAAAGCAGGAGCTTCTTAATGGAACGTACGCAGCTCACAGCCAGAGCCTGTGCGCGAGCCATCCCGCCGGTGCCGAACATGGTGTGAACGTCGGCGTTCTTCCTGGCCAGAAGGCGTGTGGCCAGCCCCGATGCGGCTCCTGTTCTCATCGCCGTCAAATATCCGCCGTCCATCAATGCCAGGGGCGCTCCGGTTTTTTCGTCCAGGAGCGTGATCGTTCCCATGATGGTTGGGACTTTGTAGCGAGCGGGATTATCCTTAAACACGGTAACGATCTTTGCGCCGATCGCGCCCATGCCTTTGAGATAAGCGGGCATGAAGAGCGCCAGTCCGGAATGATCGGGCACAGGGATCGGCGTCCGCTGAGGCATGACGGCCTTGCCGTCGGCCAAATCGGCAAATGCCTTGCCCATAATATCGATGACCTCGGACATGTCCAAAAGTTTAGTGAGATCGCTTCGTGATAATAGAATCGCCATCACTCCTCCATTGACCCAATCGGTCTAATTATGCATTCAGCGCGATTACAACATCCTCTACCAGGAACTGCAAGTCAAACAGAAATGACCTCAATCCGCGAGTCCGACTCGCGGATTGTGCTGTCGCCAAGCATTTTGACCTGATCAATGACGTCATGGGAACCCATACACGATCCGATGTTGTGTGTCTCAGACGAGCCCTCGGGAACATGGACTGGAAAAGGAACGGGAAGGAGCAAGAACAAGAATGAATTCAGGCAACCCCCAATCATGGTCAGAGAATGTGTTCCGCGTTTCGAGAAAACCACGTCGCACTTCTGATTGCCGATGCATCCAAGAGGCAAGCTTGACAGATCAAAATCAGAATCCTATTCTAAGTCATGATGCGCGGTTGGCAGAAAGGCCTGATGAAGCCGGCCCGGCTGTTCTGCCATTCCCGCCCGGGCCTACGATTATTATGTGACCTTGCCGAGGCGGAACAGCATCGACTCATTCTGCGGGAACGTGATATTCATTTTTTTGAAACGACTTGAAAAAAGCGGAGGGCGAGACATGACAGGGTGGACTGGAAATATACTTCGGATCAACCTTTCTTCCAGGAGTTACAAAAAGGAGACCTATGATGAGGCTTTCGCTCAGAAATGGGTCGGAGGCCGAGGCTTCTCGATGAAAATCCTGTGGGATGAGTTGAAGCCGGGGACGGATCCTCTTGGCCCGGATAATAAGCTCATCGTCTCATTGGGTCCAATCGCCGGAGTACCGGCGCCGAACACCGGCAAAACCGTCGTCGCCGCTCGCTCTCCCCTTACCGGTGGCTACGCCGACGGGAACCTCGGGTCGCATGTCACGAGTCAGCTTAGAAAAGCCGGATACGACATCGTGATTTTTGAAGGGATCTTCGATAAGCCCGGCTATGTTTATATCGAAGACGATAAGGTCACATTTTTCTCGGCGCAAGAAGTCTGGGGAAAAGGCACGTATGCAACACTGGATTGGCTGTATGCAAAATATGGCCGTGGCGCAGGCATTCTGACGATCGGCCAGGGAGGAGAGAATAAGGCTCTCTTTTCAGTCGTCAGGAGCCTCGAAGGACGCGCGGGAGGCCGGCCCGGAATCGGCGCCGTCATGGGATCGAAATTGCTTAAAGCCATTGTCGTCAAGGGCACAAAAGAGATTCCGATGGCGAATCCGGATGAGTACAAGAAGCTTGGCGCCACGGATCTGAAAAAAGTCGGGGCACTTGATAAAGAGTCCGGCTGGTCCAAGCAGGGAACCGACGGAATTCTCGCGTGGTGCAATGAAGTCGCTGCGTTGCCCGTGAGGAACATGCGCGAGACGCATCATAAAAATGCATGGATGCTGGACGGCGAGCGAGTCGATGCGGCACGCGTCGCCACCTACGGCTGCCCCAACTGTACCATGCGCTGCGGCATCACGGTCCTCGACAAGGAGGGGCACGAATCCGAGCTCGACTACGAAAACATCGGGATGCTTGGAAGCAACCTGGATATCTGGGATCTGGCACAGGTGGCTTCGCTGAACTACCTCTGCGATGAATACGGCCTCGATACGATCTCATCCGGCTCCGTGCTGGGATTCTACGCCGATGCCATCGATCGAGGAGCCATCAAGGGAGACTTCCGTTGGGGAGATGCCGAGCGAGCCAAGGAGCTGATGCGGCTGATTTCTCATCGCGACGGTGAAATCGGAAATTTATTGGCTGATGGCACTCGCAAGATGGCCCAACAGATCGGGCAGAATTCGGGTCGTTACGCCATGCATGTCAAAGGTCTGGAGATCTCCGCTTACAATTGCAAATACATTCCGGGCATGGCGCTTGCCTTCGGCGTGGCGCCAATTGGCGGCCATCACAAGGAATCCTGGGTCATCTCATTCGAATTAAAACAGACCTCACGGGACTCCTACGGCCGCGAAAAAGCTCAGAAGGTTATCGATTTGCAGAGAATCCGTGGAGGGCTTTTCGAATTTATTGTTTCGTGCCGGTTTCCATGGGTTGAACTGGGATGGCCTCTCGAGAATTATGCGATCTACTTTAACAAGGCGACCGGTTTGAATTGGGCTCTCGACGATTTCTGGAAAGTCGCCGATCGTATCTATGCTTTGATGAATGGGTTCTGGCTCAGAGAATATCCGAACTGGGATCGGAGCATGCACTACCCACCGATGTGCTGGTTCGACCCGTCCAACGCCGATAAAGAAGGGCCGATCGCGGGCAAGATTCTTGAGTTGGCAAAATACGAGAAATTGTTGGATGAGTACCACGATATCCGAGGCTACGACAATCGCGGGATTCCGACAAAGAGGACTTTCCAGGCTCTGGGACTCTCCGAGGAGATGAAACAGCTCGAGAAATACGCCGCTTTGAAATAATCTCAGTTTGGGAAAAGGCGATGAAGATCCTGGTAAAAATGATCGGCCCGTTCATTTACGATGCGGGGTTTAACGAAAAGGATTTCGAATTTTCAAATCCACTATCGGTCGAAGAGCTTCTGAGTGAACTTCATCTGAAGCAGGGTCGACCTAAAATTATCGTCCGCAATGGTCACGGTATCGGCCTCAAAGATCAAATCGCAGATGGAGACCGCATCGTCATCGCCCCGATATATTCAGGTGGATAATAGACAATAAAAGCATCCAACTAATTCGGGAAGGCATGAAACGAAGGCGAATCCTGCCTCCCGCGATCATTTTCAATCATCATAAAGAGCGCGATATTGCTTTCGGCTTGACAGACGGACGGCTCTCATCAACAATTTCAATGGCGTTACAATGGAAAACGAACGACTAGCCGGAGGTCAGACAATTCTTGTCGTCGAGGACGATGAGGCACAGCTGAGCAGTATTGCGCATTTTCTCGAAAGGGAAGGATTCAAGACGGCCCGTGCCTTGTCGGGCCCGGAAGCGATCCGTTACCTTGAGTCGACTGCCTGTGACCTGGTGCTCCTCGACGTGAGTATGCCCGGAATGGATGGGTTCGAAGTTTGCAAGCGGATACGGTCCAACGAGAAGATGAAAAAGATTCCGATAATATTTCTGACAGCCCGCGCCGCCACGCTTGACTATCGAACCGGCCTCAAGAGTGGTGGTGATACATACGTCACCAAGCCATTTCGCAATTCTCAGCTTCTTAATGTCATCAATACAATGCTCGCGATACGCCGCCGCTGAGCCTTCAGCAGGCGATCTACAATCGGGCGATTCGAGTATTTGAAGCTGAATTCGATCGTTGGAATTGGGTTGATGCCATCTCAAGGGTGGATTTTATCGTCGGCAAAATAGGTCGCCGGGGATTCCAGGCGCGCGGCGAAGATCCGGCTGGTCGGTAAATCGGGGGGAATTTCGGCGGGGAAGACACGCTGCCCATCATAGATAAAGGACATCACGCGAGGTCCCCTCGCCGGCGGCGTCGTCACGGCGAACCATCCATTCTCTCCACGCCTCGTGATGTTGACCGCGTCGCGGAGAACCAATAGCCCGCCGATGGCATAGGAGCGAGGAGGGATGAGCTTCATCGAGTGGCCTCGGCTTCTGATCATCTCCACCATCTGACGAACCCCGGATCGAGGGCTCACATCGCCCACCAAGAGCGTCATTCCCGGTTGAAGTGCCAGCGCCGGGGCTCGCAGCATATCGAGGCATTCGGAATAGGGATGAGAGAGAAACGTGTAGTCTTCAATCTCGCCTTGAATAAAAATAAGATTGACGCTTCCCATCAAGACAATGACGACGGCACCTCCAGCGATGATGATCCGGCGCATGCCGTACACATTCACGTGAGTGGAAATCCACCGGCAGAGTCCGCAGAAGATGAGGGCGTATCCGATCGAGGGGAGATAGAGGTAGCGAGAAGAGAGCTTATCGAGAGGGACGATGGGGATCATGCAAACGGCCAGCCAGATGAATCCCGGAAGGGCCAGCGTATGGCGGAGGATGCATGCGCCAACCGCGAATGCCAGCAGGATGACGATGAAAAACATCCAGTTGAAGTGATAGTAATCTCCCAGCCCAAGTGGTCGCAGCAGGATGAAGGGTATTTTCAGAGCGAGCTGCGAGGCGGGACTCGATGAGAGATATACCGACGGCTTCGCCAGGATATTAAAGATGATAAAGGCCACAGCAAGAATGCCGAAAGGGAGCAAATGAGGCCATCGACGGAAACGACGCGACATCAGAAGAGGAAGGAGAGGCATCGGGAACAATGCGGTTTCCTTGGCGAAAAGTCCGATGAAAAAGAGCAGGGCGCCGAGCCATAGCGCAGCACGAGATGAAAAAGTCAGGACATAGAACGCCGCAAGAACGAAGAGCACCGCAAGGGAATGCCCACGTGCGGCGGCCCAGATGACAGGTTCGGAGAGGCGGCTGTCGAGTGACCAGAGGAGTGAGGCTCCGAAAGCAACCCATGGACCGGCCCCGAGCCTCCGGCAAAGAAGGAAAAGAAGGACGGCATTGGCGGCATGAATGAGGAGTGATGTGACATGATAGGCCACCGCATCACCTCCTCCAAGGAGATAATCGACCATGTAACTAAAATGGAGAACTGGATTGAAGTCGCGATAAAAAACCGTGAATATGTACGGCACGTGTCTCACGGTGGCCGGCATTCGAGCGAGCCAGGTGTAGTCGTCGGAAAAAAAACCTGCCGGAACAGCGTTGTGATATGTAAAGATGATGATGATCACAATCAGCGCCGATAGCCCGGCCAGAGTGACTCGTGCATTCCCAACATCGTCTGTTTTATGGTTGTTGTGATTCGTCATCCGGCTCAGTGAATTATAACAAGGAACCGGCTTTCAACACATCTCTCTGCCGGAGCCCGCAAGTGACAACGATCTCTCAGTCAAATAGAAAGCCCGTCTCGCGAGCGTGTCCCGGATGGAATATTCATCGTGAGGCGGGTATTCTCTGAGATCATCGAACCCTATTGATTGGGGTTTTGACTACGAGGATAATCCAATGATGGCAGCCCATGCACGGGAGCGATCATGCTGACCGAGGTGAAGATTCAGCCGGCCGCGCCGCGGTCTATGGTGTTCGAGATCGACGGACTGGAAGGGGGGTGTTGCCAAACGGCTCCAGGAACCGTGACTGGCAGCACCAATAGGCAACGGCGGTTGGCGGGGGGGCTGCAGCATGGTGCGAACATTGCTTCATACTGAAAACGGGCGACATTCCGAGCTTTTTGTGATCCCATTCAAGGGGCAGTCGATCGTCTACGCGCCACTCAAGCGACTTGCTTTCATCGCCAACAGGGCAGTCCTCTCGCTCATCGGCGGGCTCCAACAAGGATTGCCGCGATCTAACGCCACGGCCTCTGTCAAACATGCAACGGAATTCATCGAAAGCACCGGTGTGCTGGCTCCCGATCCGCCTCTGCGCCCTCAGCCAATATCGCTCGAATACAAACCCGCCTGCGCGGTGTTGTTCCTGACGAATCGTTGCAATCTTCGCTGTACCTACTGCTACGCCGACGGCGGGTCCTTGTCGCCTCTGGATATGCCGCGTGAGCGAGCGATCGATGCGATAGACGTTGTGCATCGCAATGCTGTTTCGCGGGGACTTTCGCGGTTCGAGCTGGGGTTTCATGGCGGCGGCGAGCCGACGCTGAACTGGCCTGTGCTTCGCGCCGCCGTCGACTATGCGCGCCGACAGCGGCTGGCCGCGGTGATCACGATGTCGTCGAACGGGTGTTATTCGAGAGATGCGCTGGCTTTCGTGCTCGATCATTTCGACGGCATCAGCCTTTCGTTTGATGGGCCTCCGGAAGTGCAGAACGCGCAGCGCCCGATGGCGAGCGGCAAGCCGTCCTTCGGAAGTGTGATGAGAACGATCGATGCAATGGAGCGTCGAGGGTTCTCCTATGGGATTCGTGTCACGGCGGCACGGCCGACTCTTGAGCAACTGCCTTTCGTTATCGATTTCCTCACGAGCCATACCGGAGCGAGAGAGATCCAGGTGGAGCCGGCTTTTCCACGCGGCAGGGGCGAACTAAACGCTATTACATCGAGGTATGCCTCCAGCTTTATCCGGCATTTCACTGAAGCATTCGACGCGGCGGCGGCGAGGAATGTGCGGCTGTCATATTCCGGCGCCAGGCTGGACGTGATCACTCAACGCTTTTGCGCGTCGGCAGGCGAAGCGCTGGTTTTATTGCAGACAGGCGATGTGTCGGCGTGCTTCGAGGTTCACAGCAGAAACCACCCGCTGGCCACGAACCTCATTATCGGCCGGTTGAGCCACGGCGAAGTTGCGATCAATCGCCGGCGCTGGCGACTGATCGCCGGCCGCACAGCGGACAGAATCGCATTCTGCCGCGATTGCTTCTGTCGCTACCATTGCGCAGGAGATTGTCTCGCGAAGACATTTTCGTCTGACCGCGCCGGTCACTTCCGGCCATCTCCTCGATGTGCAATTAACCGCGAATTGACAAAGCGCCTGCTCGTCCGCAAGATTGCAGACGGCCATGGCATCTGGATGGGGAATCTGATGGGAGAGAGAGAATGGGTGTAAGACGGAGACCTTGCTATCGGATCGAATCACAGCAGGACGGACTTCCTGACAGCGAGCCTCGTGTGTTCGGATTGGAACAGGTGCGAGGAAACTGGAGGCTCTCGCGCCGAGGCTTTGTCGCCACATCAGCGGCCCTCGGCGCTCTCTTCGCGGGCGTCTATCGCGGCCGTCAATTGGCGGCACAAGAGACGACCAACAGTAGCCCGAATCTGGGTGTGTTGAAGGCGCACACAGACAAGGTCAAATGCGTGGCCTACAGCCCGGACGGTAAGCTGCTGGCATCCGGGAGCGATGACAAGACAATTAAACTATGGGACGTTAATTCGCAACAATTGCTGAAAACAATGCTGGGCCACGAATGGCTGGTTACTTCAATCGCTTTCAACAACGACGGGCGAGTGCTGGCTTCGGGAAGCCAGGACAAGACCATCAGACTGTGGGAAGTGCCGAGCGGAAATCTGCTCAGAACATTCAAGGAAGGGCGCTGGGGCGTGTTCTCGGTCACCTTCAGCCCCGACGGGAAACTGATCGCCTCAGGTGGTTATGACAAGGACTTGAAGCTGTGGGATGCCGCAACAGGAAAATGCCTCGACACGCTGGGCGGACACTCACACAACGTCTCTTCCGTCGCGTTCAGCCGGGACGGAAAGACGCTCGTCTCCGCCGGTCAGGACAAGCTCATCAAGATATGGGACGTTGCAACGCGCAAGTGTACGAGAACCATCACAAGCGATACCATCTTCTATACGGCGGCGCTGAGCCCCGACGCGAAACTCTTGGCGGCTGGCGGCTACAGCACGAAAGCTTTTGTCTGGGATGCAGCGACCGGAAGCATGCGCGCGACACTCGACGCTCACACGGGCAACATCAACTGCATGGCGTTCAGCCAGAAAGGCGTCATGCTGGCCTCGGCCGGCGATGATCATGTCGTCAGGATGTGGGATGTGGCGACCGGATACTCGACACAGATGCTTGTCGGGCACGACGCTGAAGTTCTCTCAGTGGCGTTCAGTCCCGACGGAGTTTCGCTTGCCTCGAGCGGCGCCGACCGAACGGTGAGATTGTGGAACGGGCCGCTGGGAAAGCAGACGGCGTCCCTGTTCGACCCGGCTGCAACGGATCAGGATCAGCAGGCGGTTTCTTGTCACTACACCAACGAGTACGGCCAAACGATCATGCAGACGCTGCCGTGTGGATCGCCGATTCCTGCCGGAGCGATCTGCACCTGCAATTGCGTGCCGGGTACCTTTGTTGCACCGGCACCGCCGGTCGTCACGGAGCCATCCGGCTCGATCTGCACCTGCGACCAGATCTGTACATGCGTTCCGATCGTATGAGCAGAGGAGAGATACCGTGTTCATAGAATCCCTCATCAAGAAGACGATGCTCACGTGGGCGGTTCTGACGTGGACTGTCTTTCTCCTGTACGCGCAGATGCCCGCGGAACAAGTCGTGGCCTTGAACAAAAGCGGCATCGAGTGGCAGAAAAAAGGAGACGCCACGAAGGCCATAGCCGATTTCACAAAGGCGATCTCGATTGATCCGAAGAACGCCGAAGCTTATAAGAATCGTGCCAATGTCTATTTCGGTACGGGGGATTACGACAGCGCGATATCCGATTACACCCACGCGATCGATCTGAAGCCGGATGATGCAAAGGCATACAAGGGGCGCGGGATCACCTGGAGCTGGAAGGACGACTATGATCGGGCCCTGGTGGACATCAGCAAAGCCATCGAGCTTGATCCGGCCTTAGCCGCCGCATACAAAAATCGGGCGTCGATCTGGGACACAAAAAATGAACTGGACAAAGCCATTGCCGACTACAGCCGTGCCATCGAGCTCGACCCAAAGGACGGTGACGCCCTGTGGAAGAGGGGAGCCGAGTGGTATGCGAAGTCCGACAATGACAAAGCCATCTCTGACTGCACGAAGGCGATCGAGATCGATCCGAAGTACGCCAAGGCCTACTACAATCGCGCGTTGGCGCTGAAAGCAAAGAGCGAATATGACAAGGCCATCGCCGACTACGATGCGGCCATCCAGCTCGACCCACGCGACCCGTCTTACTACTATCACCGAGGCGTGGCGCTCACGTGGAAGGACGATTACCAAAAAGCGATCGACGATTACTCGACCGCCATCGATTTGAAGCCACTCTATACTGAGGTCTATGTCAGGCGTGCGAGCGCATGGGATGCCCTGAATGACTATGGTGATGCCATCGCCGGATACACGTGGGCCATGGAGCTCGGCATCCATGATGCGGATATCTATGACAGCCGTGGCCAGGCCTTCGCGAACAAAAAGGAGTGGAGCCAAGCCATCACCGACTATGACAAGGCCATCGAGCTCAACCCGACGAAGCCGGCTGAATTGCATAACCGCCGAGGCGCAGCCTGGAGCTGGAAGGATGACTACGACAAAGCCATCGCTGACTATACGCAGGCAGTTGAGATTGACCCGAAATTCGCTCTGGCCTATCAGAACCGCGGGCTCGCGTGGTACGCCAAGAAAGACTACGACAAGGCAATCGCCGATCATAGTCGAGCGATCGAGATCGATGCAGAGTATGCCGACGCCTACAAGGCCAGAGGCGATTGCTACGAGAAGAAAGGTGATATTCAGAAGGCGTACGACGACACCCTCCACGCCCTCACACTCGATCCGAAGAACTCCGCCACCCAGGACAATCTTGTGCGGTTGAAGAACGCGTTGAAGGGCGGCAAAGGGTAGGCGATCAGCCGAGTCGCATATGGCGGTGATATTCCGATAAAAGCCCAGATCGTGCTCAAGAGACCGATGGACTGATGCCGGGGTGCCTCCGGACACGCCACTCGCACGAGGTTTGGTGGATCAAGGCTCGTTATGTTTGCGTCAACAGAGGTTTTTGTAAAAACCTTGGTGAATATTCTCTATAATGTCCATTTCATTTTTTCGTCCGATCATAAGCGCTACCGTATACTCTGGTTTCGAGGGCCAATCATCGTCGCTCCCTACCTGAGCGATGCCAGCAGGCGGATTTGCAAAGAAGCCGGTATTGGTTGCGTTGACCTTGCAGGCAACGCCTTCCTGTCTTTTCAGCCGATCTTTGTCGAAAAGACCGGTATCCCGAATCCCTTTGCCACTCTCCGAGTTACCAAATCACTCTTTTCCCCAAAGTCGAGCCGGGTGCTTCCGGTTCTTCCGGACCGTAAACGTGAAAAGCGGGGCGCCGGTGCGGGTCGAAATAGACCTCCTGGCCGCGAGTATGGCGGGACCGGGAAAAGCCGACGGACGCAGGTTGTACAGGACGTTCGAGCTCGAAAGGCGCGAGGATGCGACCTCGCATTCGAGTCGTATGTAACCGTCACGATCGAGGGGGAGCTTCCCGGAGGCGGCGTGGATAGGGTGAGCGTGAAGGTGACAGATCGCCATGACTCCCGACATCATGGATCGTGATGATATTTGAATGCACCTGCTTTGCGGATGTCTTCGCCTCTCTCGTGAAGCGCTCGATGGCATTCGGCATCTCTGCCACTGAAGGCAGCAATTTTATCAGTGTGCTCGCTTTTTTCCTCGAATCCAGCGGATTTTGATCTGATCGGCGAGCGTCTCGAATTCAGCATCTCCGGTGAGCAGGGTCGCCTGTTTCGTCTTAGTGAGTGCCGCAGCAAAAGCATCGGCATAAGAAAGCCGGTGGGATGCCTTGATCTCGGCGGCCTCCTGGGTGAGCTGTTTATCTATCGGCTCAATTTTAATCGGAAGTGTTTCAATGTTCACCAACACATGGCCTAACTTCTCCCTTCCATGCGAACGGAGAATAATGTAGTAAACTTCTCCCCAATTGACGATTGAAAGCGCGATCTCGATCTTTTCGTCAATAGCATCCTTGATTGTGGCAGCTACCAGATCCGCACCCTCTTCGTCCTCCAGATAAGCCAGGAGAGCGTGTGAATCGAAAATGAAAGTGGGCCTCAAAGTTTTTTCTCCCGTTCCTTTTCGGCATAGAGTTCCTTGAGTGCTTTGCCGCCCTTACCGAGAGATCCCTTTATCTTGTCCACAAGAGCGTGTGTGACCGGGCGGATCATGATGTAATCTTCGTGATCTTCAAATGCGATCCGTGCCCCAGGCCCGATCCCATGGTGTCGCCGAATCTCCACTGGAATGACCACCTGACCCTTTGTGGTAACCGAGGAATTATACATATCCACCTCCAATAAAAGTATAACATTTACAATATAGTATGTCAAGAAGTAGTTGGTATTACCTCTATGTCCTGCAATTCTTCTTCAAGATTGGTTGTATCGATTTTATTTCAGAGAGATGACAGTTTCGGTGTTTCGACATACATCATAGTCGGAAAGTGTAGGAGGACACTTGCTTCACGAGTGAAGCGCTCAACGGCGTTCTGCAGCTGCGCGTACGATGGCAACAACACTTTCAGTGCGACGATTCGATCAAGTTTGTGCTCGTGCGCGAGATAGACTCGCGCCATGCCGCCTTGACCAAGTTCCTTCTCGATCATATAGCCCGGAATCATTGGATAGGAAGACATCGGGTCCCCTCGAAATCAAATTGTCATGTAATGATGCGAGCGTCCGAACATCATTAATCCTGTCAATATTCATTTCGCCAGATATGCCACCAAGACGATGATGCCTATGACAAGTCCTACTAAAATGAGTGCAAAAACAATCGCGTCGCGATTCGTTCGTCTGCGACGACGTGCGACCTCTTCTGCACTCATGTAAAGGTTTTCCGTCAGGGTGCGATATGCCGCCAGAGCCAGTTTTTCTTCATGCGCCAGGTACACACGGGCCATACCACCTTGCCCGAGTTCTTTTTCGATCGTATAACCTGGGATTGTCGGTATCGCAGGCATTACTGATTCTCCTGGTTGGTTCGACTATCGGTTCCCGGTAAACCCTTCTCTTGTTGCTGTTTGGCCTTTTCCCTGCCGGCTTTTGGCTGTGTCTGAGATTTGCCTGCCGGGTGAACCGTTTTAGCTCTATCACCTTTCTCTTCGCGGAGCACGAACGCCAGCAGCCCGCACAGCACGGCAAGGATGATCAGAAGGCCGATCACAGCCGGCGCTTTGCCTCTTGACCGCTTGGCAGCGGGCGGTGCCTTGATCGGCACGAGCTTCACGTTTTTATCACGCTGGTATGACCCGAACTCGGCTAGTGCCACGGTAATGTTGTCATCGCCTCCTCGCGCCTTTGCGAGATTCACCATGTAAGCCGCAGCCTGTTCGAGTGATTTCGTCCCGGCTAGTGCGATTGCCATTTCGTCGGTGGATACATAGTTCGAGAGGCCATCGGAGCAGAGCAGCAGGGCGTCTCCTGGTTCGAGCTCGAATTCCTGAGCCGGATCGATGTCGGCGTTTTCGGAACCGCCCAGCGACTTGTAGATGATATTTTTATGCGCGTAGTTTTTCGCTTCTTCGGGAGCGAGTGCACCGGCATCGAGCATGCGCTGGAGCATGCTGTGGTCAGTACTGCGCTGCACGACGATACCGCCCCGGAAGTGATACAGCTTGCTGTCCCCGATGTGCCCGAACACGACACGCGCGTTCTTTTCATTCCTCTCCGCTTCTTGCCCGCTGTCCACGATGGCCGCAAGTGTACATGTCGTGCCCATATTCAGATTGCCGCCCGCAGTTGTGCCTTTCTCGCGGATGCGTTGGTGGGCGAGTCGCATGATGTTAATAATCACATCGGCGACAGGCTGCTCCCCGCTCCAACTTCTAAAAATTTCCTCTGCGGTTTCGACTGCCGTTGTACTGGCGATCTTCCCGCCGACCGCACCG
>CAIWXX010000181.1 GCA_903916735.1 uncultured Acidobacteriota bacterium | reverse complement strand
CCTATCTCTGGATCATAGAAAAAGGCAAGAAACCGTCGGCCATTGAAATCGCCGTGAGCCGGGAGGAACTCATCCGGAAAGTCGGGGAATTTCGGAGCGGGCTTGAAAATCCGGGCCGACTGGACGCCTATGACCCGGAGAAAGGGCGGGCATTGGGCAAGCTCTTGCTGGGAGAAGCTCTCAGCCGGATAGACTCCGACAAGAATATCATCATTACCCCCGACGGCTTGCTGAACATGATTCCATTCGAGGCATTAACGGCGGGTGGAACAAAAAATGCGATTCAATACCTGGGAGAAAAATACAAGATCAGCTATTATCCGTCCGCCTCGGTCATGGCGACAATGCGGCAGTACAAGGAGAATCCAAAATTATCACGGCCCCTGTTTGCACTCGGCGATCCGGTTTATGAGGATTCGGATGTGCGTTACAGCCGGAGAAAGTCCGACGACATCGTTTTGGCATCTGCCGATCAGACGCCCGGTCTCAATTTGCGCGGCGCCCTGGTCCGCAGCGGCTTCTCTTTGCCCCGTCTGCCCGAGACCCGCGATGAGGTCCTGAAAATCGGCGCACTCTTCGGGTACAAAGCCAATGACCCCAACATCAAGCTCGATATGGACGCCTCCAAGAGCGAAATTTTAAAATCCGATCTCGGCAATTACCGGTTTATCCATTTTGCCACCCACGGTCTTTTGAGCGGCGATATTCCTTATATCCTGGAACCGGCGCTGGTTCTAAGCCAGCCGGGGAACCGCAACCCTGAGGACGGCTTCCTCAAGATGAGCGAGATACTGGAACTCAAACTCAACGCCGATGCCGTTGTCCTGTCGGCCTGCAAGACGGCCCTGGGAAAAGAGATCGCCGGAGAGGGGATTGTGGGCTTAAGCCGCGCCTTCATGCTCGCGGGGTCCAAATCGGTTATCGTGAGTCTCTGGAGCGTGGAATCGAATTCCACGGCCGTCCTGATGAAGAGCTTCTACTCGCATCTCAAGCCCGGAAGGTCCAAGGAAGAGGCGCTCAGGCTGGCCAAGCAAGAATTGAAAAACCAAAGCCTGGCCTCCACTGATTTCAGCCGTGGCGTTACGATCGCCGGACGGGACAAGAAGATTCAAACCGGCACCTCCCATCCATTCTTCTGGGCGCCGTTCATCCTGATTGGTGAATGGGAGTAACAATACCCGGATTCCGTTTCATTCAATCTGTTTTTAATCCAATTCAAAGGCCATTGATTCTGCTTTTACGCATTCAGGGAAGCATACCGTGCGGCAAATTGCCGGGCTGCCTGTGTGAAATATATGGATTTAATAAATTGACCTGCCCCCTCAACTGGTCCGGATTGCATGAGTCTTCTGGACAGGTTACTGGTGAGGAGCTTCTATACTTGATTTCTACGTAATATTCAACCTGCGGAATAATCCTGGAGTGAAGACTCGTAGGTGTTTTCAGCGAGCACTCCTTCCTTGTCATTGGCTGACAGATTGCGACCATCATGCAAGATTTTATATTGATAATTGTTAGCTGCAATACTGGTCTGAAACATTCCTCCATAGCTTGTAACTTTTTTGTTTTGACATTGAACCCCGTTTTTCGTATTCTTATTTGACCCCAAACGAGTCTTTATCAAAAAAGGAAAGGAGACAGACATGAAACATAATAGAGTCCGATTAACCATTGCGATCCTGATGCTGCTTATGGTCTTTCCCTTGGCTGCCGGCGCGCAGCTTATGATCATCGGCAACGACGAGAAAGCGACATGGGACGACGCCGGAAAGGTTGTGCTCACAGCTCCCGGCAAAGACACGGTCTCCATCGTGGACATCT
>CAIWXX010000180.1 GCA_903916735.1 uncultured Acidobacteriota bacterium | reverse complement strand
CTCTCGAACGTGGCCGATTCATCACTCTCGACGGCCCCTCTTACAGAACCCGCCACCTTAAACTTGACGACCCCAAGACACCCGTGTTACAACCGGCCATTATTTCCGGAAATCAGCTGCCATCTTTTCCGGAACCCACACGGGTTGCCTGACAGGGGTCCGATCTATTTCTTGAGCAGGAACTTTGAACTGGTGGCCTGGTCCGCGCCATCAGTCGTGATGATCTGAACTACGTAGCCCCAGCCGACCTTGGCCACCTCTTTCCTATTATAGGAACCTGCAGTCCAAGGGTACAGCCCATTCGCGAGAGGAACGTTGGTTGCTATGGCGCCCGCGCCAGAAGGCGATGCCAATAGGGATATTGGGATAGCACGGCGGATGCTCCGGCTCATCACAGCCATCACTATACAGGCTCCCTATTTGTTTATTGAGAGTGAGGTCAATGACGGCCTGGCTGTTGCTTTTGTAACAATCACTGTCGTAGGCGCTAAGGGTTGGATTCGTCACAAACAGGTATTTGCCTGTAGGTTCGACAGCCATCGTGTCCACTCCGAACAATTGCGAGGTGCATCGTGTAGGAGTGACCTCAATGTGGATGCCCGCTGGACTGACTCTGCCCGGGCCCGTAACATTCAGGACAACGACTTCTGATTGAAATAGATATGTCTTGCCACCCCACGGTAGCAACGCAAAGTTCGGCTCCTGGAAGATGTAGGCATGCTTCCCGTCCGGCGAGAAAACAACAGACTGAGCGCCGCATGTTGGATTCCAGCTTAGATGGGGGTTCTCCTGGAGATCTCGTGGCCATCCACCAGGGGCGATAATGGATTGAAGTGTTACAACCCCTGGCCCCCAAATCCTCAAAATCGCCGCTTGATCCAGCACTGCGCACGGGACGATCGCAGTCTGGCCGTTCGGAGAAATCCTCACATTGACAGGGCGAAAATTATTAAGCCAAGTCGGGTTGAAGTCATCTGGAACGCTGACGAATGCAGGCCAGTTCGCGCGATGCCCGATATCGATACTGACCCCATATTCCGGGACTCTCGTGACCGGATTGAGGGCGAAGATGTGAGCCATTTCGTTCCAATAGTCGGCAGTCAGCCGTCTGATCGCGTCCTTCAGCGCAAGAGAGCTTTTCCCAGCGGCATGCATATGTCAAGATCACGGAATCCCTTGTGGCGTGCTGAAGAAGCTCGCTCGCGTTCATGCGGATAGGATACGACACCGGCGTTTCTGTCGAACTTGACTTCATTCCTCCGAGCGTCCACATTTTTGATTACACACCATGAACCTGGGCATCTGTCTTACTCATGCCGGCAACCTGCAGGAAGCTGAAGCGGCAATCAGGATCGCGCAGCAAATCGATCCTGGATCACCCAAGCCGCTGGTTAATTTGGGAAATCTCTGCCAACTTCGTGAGGATTATGCATGCGCTCGATCCCGCTATGAAGAAGCCTTGGCAGTTGCTCCCAACTCCTATGAAGCCCTCATCAACCTCGGTAATCTGTACCTGAACATTCTTGGTGACAAAGAGAAGGCCTCGCAATTCCTCGAAAGAGCGAAACGCGCCGATCCTATCCAGGCTCTGAATATTTTGGAAACTCCAAAATGATGCTAAGCGCCGGAGAGAATGCTGACAACTTCTCTTGGTCGTTCACAATCCCTTAGCTATGAAATTTTAAGTGAATTCACTCTTGTCCCAAATAGATTTTCTTGGACAGCCACCGGTGCGACGTTGTTCTTCAGGAACCGTAATTATTCCTGGCAAACGCCCGCGAAAGTGCTCCATTCAATCATTCCTGCCATAGTCATATTGCACGGCTGTGTCTTGGACAGCCGAAAATTGAGAAAGGAGATCTATTTTCTCTTTACCAATTTAATGTCAATTATTTCAACATCTTGCTGTGTTCAAACTCAGTATTCCCTTGCGATCTTGTGCCGTAGTGAGGTCAAAAGCAAAAGGCAATAATTTCTGGAACCGTGTTGATTAAGTGGTTCTTTTTAACTTTTTGCTTTTTATTGAGACTTCACAAATTCGAAATTTCCTGATGCAGTATCGGCGTGACTTTGACGTTATCCTGGAACAGGGCTGGGCCATGCTTGACCAGGCAGACTGATTTGGACATATAATCCCAATTCCGTCTGATGATGCGTGCAGGGTTATCGGTGAGGAGGTATTGAGTGAGATGCAGTTCGGTGTGAGAGATGCTGCCCGGGCGCTGAACGTGTCCGAAAAAACAATTTACCGTTGGGTGAAGGAAGGCAAACTGCCGGCCTATCGGGTGAATGAGCAGTATCGCTTCAACCGGGCCGAGCTCCTTGAGTACGCCACATCTCATAAGATCAGTGTCTCCCCCGATCTTTTCGAAGAACCGGAGGACGATGTCCGGTCGCCTCTGCCGACGCTCGAAGAAGCACTCCAAGCCGGCGGCATCCATTATCATATCGGAGGAACCGACAAGCCATCGGCACTCAGAGCCGTCATCGACATCATGCAACTGCCCGATGACGTGGACCGACAGTTTCTGCTGCAGGTGCTGTTGTCCCGCGAGTACCTCGGTTCCACGGGCATTGGGGACGGGATTGCGATTCCTCATGTTCGGACCCCGATCGTGATGCGCATCCGGCGGCCCATGATCACGCTCTGTTTTCTTGATAAGGGCATCGATTTTGATGCGATCGACGGCAAGCCTGTGGAGATTCTGTTCACAATCGTCAGCCTCACGATCAGGTCTCACTTGCACCTGCTTTCAAAATTGGCCTTCGTTTTGCGCGATCCCAACTTCCGCGCGCTGCTCGGGCGCCACGGCATGCCTGAAGAGATTATGGCCGAAGTCCACCGAGTCGAACGTCAGTGGCAGAAAGATGGCTAATGGCGATCCGGAGTGACCCGCAGCGGTCGCCAAAAGCAGAATCAGTTTTCGAACTGTATCCGGAAACCCCACCATTCGACGCAGATGGTGTCACAATGCACATCATGCGATCGCGGGAAGGTTGATTAGCGGTGCTGCTGATTCTCGCCTCATTACTTCTGATGGTAGCCTCCGGCGCAGCGGCTCTGGTGACGAGCGCGCGCGAACGCTTATCGAAAGTCATCGGCGTGACCGGACTTGTCACAAGCTGCATCATCGGATTGGCGCCTGCTCTTCATGTTTTATGGACAGGCCGGGAAGAGGCCTTCATACGACCATGGAGCGTGCCGATGGGTTCCTTTTCCATCGGCCTGGACGGTCTTTCCGCTTTCTTCCTCCTGCCGATTCTTGTTCTTTCGGCGTTGGCTGCTGTTTATGGCGGGGCCTATCTGCAAGCTCACCATCATAAGGGCGGTGGCCACGACGTCAGTCATGCGACGAGGGACGGAAGTGCTTTCTTTCATCCAGGGGAAAGTGAAGATGGGGAACGGGAACAAGGACAGGGTGCTCGTGAGAGATCCGAGAACCGGGGGCCGGCAACCGGCAACCTGATTCGCAAACCGGGTGCCTCGTGGTTCTTCTACAATCTTCTCGTTGCCAGCATGATCATGGTCATCATGGCAAGAAATGGAGTTTTGTTTCTTATTGCCTGGGAAGTGATGGCGATTGCCTCCTATTTTCTAGTTATGTATGAAGATGAGTCCGCGTTGGTTCGGAAGGCCGGCTCGACATACCTGATCGCGACTCACTGCGGAACCGCTTTTCTCCTGGCGCTTTTCATTTTGCTCGGGCGCCAATCAGGGTCGCTGGACTTCAGCACATTTGAAGCATCAGGCCTTTCAGGCGTCGCCTTTCTAATGGCACTCGTTGGATTCGGTACGAAAGCAGGGTTGGTGCCTCTGCATGTCTGGCTCCCTGAAGCGCACCCGGCCGCGCCCAGCCATGTATCGGCCGTCATGTCCGGGGTCATGATCAAGACCGGCATCTACGGGCTGATCCGGACTCTGACATTCCTCGGCCCTCCACCGCCGTGGTGGGGGTGGACTCTCATTGGAATTGGAGCGATTTCCGGAATCTTGGGAGTTCTGTTCGCATTGGCTCAACACGACCTGAAGCGGTTGCTCGCCTATCACAGCGTTGAGAACATCGGCATCATCACGCTGGGACTCGGATTGGGGCTGCTTGGCGTGAGCTACGACCAGCCACTCATCGCGGTCCTGGGATTTGCCGGTGGGCTCCTGCATGTCGTCAATCATGCTCTCTTCAAGGGGCTGCTCTTCCTCGGGGCCGGCGCCGTTGCCCATGCGGCACAGACGCGCGAAATCGATCGGCTCGGCGGTTTACTCCGGCGGATGCCCTGGACGGGCGCCGCGTTCTTGATCGGAAGCGTGGCGATCTGTGGCCTGCCGCCGTTGAATGGTTTCGTGAGTGAGTTTCTTATCTATGTCGGCGCCTTCGAAGCGACATCTTCGTTGATGGGGCCGACGGCGGTATCCGGCATGCTGATTGTCGGCGCATTGGCACTGATCGGAGGGCTTGCGACAGCATGTTTCACAAAAGCATTCGGGATTGTTTTTCTGGGAGAACCAAGAACCGATGATGCGGCTCGCGCCGTCGAAGTGACAGCGGGCATGCGAATTCCGCTGATGGTCCTGGCCGCCTGCTGTGCCGCCATCGGTTTGCTGGCGCCTCTCGCCTTCACCATCACGACACGCTCATTTCCGTCTCTCGCGAATCTACTCCCGTACGATGCCCCGGTGCTGATTCACCAGGCAGCTGGAATGATGCGTGTGGTCGTGCTCTGCCTCTCATCATTTCTTCTTTTGCTGTCGATGCTTTTTATCATCAGACACAAATTGTTGTCAGGTCGATCAGTCGAGAAAACGGTCACGTGGGACTGCGGCTATGCGGCACCGACATCGCGTATGCAGTACACCGCGTCCAGCTACGCTCAACCATTGACCCAACTCTTCCATTTCATTCTCCGCACGCATCGTGATTTTTCTCCTCCGCAGGGGTTCTTTCCAGAGAGTGCTGCACTCTCCACTCACACCCAGGATGCTTTCGAGGAAGAAGTCTACCGACCCCTCTTTCAAGGAGTTGGCCGCCTGCTCTCCCGTCTTCGCTGGCTGCAAAGTGGGCGCATACAGCTGTATGTACTCTATATTGCACTGACGCTGCTGATCTTGCTGATGTGGAAGCTCGGATAAGCGGAGCGATGTATGAGGAAAGAGGATTTATGGCGCAGGCGGTTTTTGACGGATCTTGTATGCGGTGACTGCATCCACGATTGCATCGAAGGCCGCGCCGACGGTCGTTTGGAATTATGATTTCCATCATTCATATTCTTTTCGCGGTTCTGCTGGCGCCGCTGGCTCTCGGAGTCATCAATCGCACGAAAGCGATATTTGCCGGACGCCGCGGCCAGCCGCTCCTGCAGCTCTACTGGGATCTCTTCAAGCTGCTTCGGAAAGGTGCCGTCTACAGCCGGACGACAACATGGGTGTTCAGCGCCGGGCCTCTGGTGAGCCTCGCCGCCGTGCTCACGAGTCTCCTGGTTGTGCCATTTGGCGGCGTGCGTGCGCTGCTGGCGTTCCCTGGAGATCTCCTGCTTCTGGCGTATCTTCTCGGGTTGATGCGCTTCTTCACGGTCATCGCGGCGTTGGATACTGGTTCGAGTTTTGAAGGAATGGGCGCCAGCCGTGAAGTCACATTCTCAGCGCTGGCCGAACCGGCTTTGTTGCTGGGCCTCGCCGCGATGGGCCGCCGAGCCGGCAGCTTATCGCTTTCGGGGATGTACTCAGGGATGATGCCATCGGATCTGGTGCACCATGGCGGCCCCGTTTTGATCTTGGTGGCCGCTGCTTTTCTAGTTGTCTTCCTCGCCGAAAATGCCCGGATCCCGATTGACGATCCCGACACACATCTCGAGCTCACAATGATCCATGAAGTCATGGCGCTGGATCATGGCGGCCCCGATTTCGCGTTCATCCAATATGCGGCTGCTTTAAAAATGTGGGTGCTGGGTGCGCTGCTGATCGGAATTCTAGTGCCGATGCACACGGGATTGCCTCCTCTGGATGTGGTCGCCGCTCTCATCGGCATGTTTCTGCTGGCGGCCGCGACCGGCGTCATTGAATCCACGATGGCCCGACTGCGGATTTTGCGAGTCCCTCAGCTCCTGGTTGCTGCCAGCGTTCTTTCAATGCTGGCGCTTGTGCTCGTCCTGGATTAACGGCATGAATAACTGGATTGAAGCGCTCATTGTTCTGGTGGTCCTGACGAACTTGCGGTTGCTCGGCACGAGCCGCCTCATTGCCTGCATCCGCATTGTTGCATTCCAGGGAATCCTGCTCGGAGTTCTGCCGCTCCTTTTCCATGCAAATGATTTGACGCTGCGCGTCATGCTGCAGGCAGCCGCCAGCACTTTCACAAAAGGAGTCGTTTTTCCATGGTTGCTGAGTCGAGCGGTTCGAGAAGCCGACGTCAGGCGCGAACTGGAACCGATCATCGGCTACACATCGTCGCTGCTCATCGGCTGCGTTCTTCTGGGAACGGCTCTTTATGTGGGATGGAGACTTCCACTGCCCGGCACGGCCTCCACTCCCTTCATGGTGCCCGCCGCGCTTTTCACCATGATGGTCGGCCTCTTTACGATCGTCGCCCGGCGGAAGGCTCTCACTCAGGTTCTTGGGTATCTGGCGATGGAGAATGGTATCTACACCTTTGGATTGGCCTTTGCTGAAAAAGAGCCGCTGCTTGTCGAGATGGGCATTCTTCTGGATGTTTTCGTCGCCGTCTTTGTCATGGGCATCACGATCTATCACATCAATCGCGAGTTCGATCACATTGATACCGACCAGCTATCATCGCTGAAGGATTGACCTGAATGATTACGGCCCTTGTTCTGATCCCCATGCTCTCGGGCATCGCCGCGTTCTTCATAGGGGGGAACGGCTTTCGTCGCGGGCTTCTTCTGGCATGCGCGATTATTCATTCGGGACTGACCGTGGCGGCCTGGGCTGTGCGGCCTGTCTCCCAACTGGGTGGCTGGTTATGCCTGGATTCATTGGAGCTGCTTTTTCTCGGCATCACAAGCCTGCTCTTCCTGGTGGCCGCCGTCTATGCCGTTGGGTATCTCAGCCGTGAAACCCCGGATCAGAGGCCTGATGTTGAAGAAGGATTCCTTTTCAGCAATGCGCCTGAAGCGACATTCACAGGGTGCCTTCTTCTTTTTCTTTCGACGATGACGCTTGTCGCGGCGGCCCAGCATTTTGGGCTGATGTGGGTGGCCGTTGAAGCGACGACTCTTGCCAGCGCCCCGCTCATCTATTTCCACCGCCACCATCGATCGCTCGAGGCCGCCTGGAAGTATCTCCTCATATGTTCCGTCGGAATTGCGATCGCCCTACTGGGCAACTTCTTTCTGGTTGTCTCCGCGACGATGACTCGGGTATCCATGACGGTTCCCGATATGATCCGGAATGCCGCGAGTCTCGATCCGGCATGGCTGAAAGCGGCGTTCCTGCTGCTCCTCGTTGGTTATGGCACAAAGATGGGGCTCGCTCCACTCCACACCTGGCTTCCTGATGCGCACAGTGAAGCGCCGTCAGTGATTTCAGCTCTGCTCTCCGGTGCTCTTCTGAATTGCGCCTTTCTGGCTGTCTTGCGCATCCAGGCGGTTTGCGTCGCGGCGGGCCTGGCTGATTTCAGCCGAAGTCTGCTCATTCTTTTCGGGTTGCTCTCGATGGGATTTGCCGCCGTTTTTATCATTGGGCAGATGGATTACAAGCGCATGTTGGCGTATTCGAGCGTCGAACACATGGGGATACAGGCTCTCGGTGTGGGAATCGGAGGAGCGGCAAGTTTCGGCGCGATTCTGCACGCCGTGAATCATTCACTGACAAAGGCCATGCTGTTTCTGGCTGCCGGCAATATACTCGCGGCCTATCGCACGAAATCCACGGCGCAGGTGAGTGGCGTGATGCGCCTGCTGCCGGTGACAGGCGTCCTCTGGATTGCGGGATTTTTTGCGATCACAGGATCGCCGCCATTCGGAATTTTTATCAGCGAGCTGACTATTCTAAAAGGTATGCTGGACGGACACCATGTCTTCATCGCGATACTGTATCTGGCTCTGCTCGTCGCCATCTTCGTCGGAATGACTGGAGTTTTTCTTAAAATGGCTCATGGGCTGCCCAATGAATCGATTAGACGACCCGAGAAAAGGGAGTCCTATTTGGCCGTGATCCCGCCATTAGTCTTAGGAATCGCGATACTGATTCTGGGAGTCAGCATACCGCGATTCCTTAAGGATGCGATCGACCTGTCGATCCAGGCCTTGAGGATGAACTGATGCCGAACGATTTTTCCTTGCGCATCAGGAATGCCGAGGCGTTGCCGATTGCCCGTATTCCGGTTCTGTCATGCGATGATTTTCGGCAAACCATCATCGAAAGCGTCAACAGCGGTGGGCGGATCTCAGCATACTTCGGAATGCGATTCGCTGAAGACCATGTCCGAATCATTGCTGTGGTGGCGTTTGAAGACAAAGGTGATCTGTCGGTCTTTTCCATGGTTGTTGATAGAGGCTACCCGGCGATCACTCCCGATTGCGCACAAGCACACTGGTTTGAAAGAGAATTGGCCGAACAATGGGGCATCGAACCTGTTGGGCATCCCTGGCTGAAACCGGTTCGGTTTCAGGCGCCCTACAGGGGCAACGCGATCGCAAGCGTGTGCGGAGTGACGAACTTCTTTCGGATTAATGGAGATGAGATCCACGAAGTGGCAGTCGGCCCTGTTCACGCGAGCGTCATTGAACCGGGACACTTCCGGTTTCAGTGTTTCGGCGAGGAAGTGCATCACCTTGAAATTTCGCTCGGGTATCAGCATCGAGGAATTGAACGAGCGCTGGTGGGTGGGCCAAACAAGCGGACGATACACTATATGGAGACCCTCGCCGGGGACACAACCATCGGTCATGCGTTTGCCTATTGCCAGGCGCTCGAAGCGCTCAGCCGGTGCAATGTGCCGCCTCGCGGGCTGGTGCTCCGCGGCATCGCACTTGAACTTGAGCGTCTCGCCAATCATATCGGCGATCTCGGCGCGCTTGCCGGTGACGTCGGGTTCCTCCCCACGGCCTCCTATTGTGGGCGAATCCGGGGCGATGTTCTCAATTTCACTGCGCTCCTCTGCGGCAACCGATTCGGACGCGGTATCGTGCGGCCGGGTGGAGCTGCTGTCGATCTGGATGGAGACATGGTGGATGTGCTACTGAAGGGGTTGTCGGCGGCCATCCCCGACACATCTTCAGCGGTGAATCTGCTCTGGGACACTCCATCGGTGACGGCGCGTTTCGAAGACACAGGCGTTGTGCCATTTGAAGTTTGCGAAGACCTGGGATTGGTTGGAGTCGCGGCTCGAGCCTGCGGCGTTGATCGCGATGTGCGAAAGGATCTGCCGTTCGGCATCTATCGGTTTGTGCATATTCCAACGGCGACATGGGACACGGGTGATGTTTTCGGCCGCGCTCACGTGCGGGATGTTGAGATCCAGCGATCTTTTGCATTCGTGCGCGAACAGCTGGAAACGCTGCCGAAGGGCGAGGTCCACGTTGACCCGGCACCGCTCATGCCGGAACATCTCGCAGTGTCACTTGTCGAAGGCTGGCGAGGCGAAATCTGTCATGTGGCTCTGACGGACGATCGGGGGAGGTTTGCGAGTTACAAGGTTGTTGATCCGTCCTTTCACAACTGGTTCGGGCTCGCCTATGCGTTGCGCGGCCAGCAGATCTCCGATTTCCCACTCTGCAACAAAAGCTTCAACCTCTCGTATTGCGGACATGATCTGTGATGTGATGCCCGTGAGATCATGATTAAGATTTTGCTCGCGCGTCTGCGGCAAGGCCATCGCACCATGGCCTATCCCAAAGGGAATGCGCCGGAACTCCCCGAACGCTTTCATGGAGCGCCGGCCATTGATGCGGCACGATGCCGGGCCGATTGCCGGAAATGCGCGGAAGCGTGTCCGACAGATGCGATCTGTTTCGATGGCAAGGCCCGCCGGATCGATCTGGGCCGGTGCCTCTTCTGCGATGATTGCCGGCGTGCGTGCCCCGATCACGCGATCACGATGACTCGCGATTATCGGCTGGCCGTAGGAACCCGCGACGATCTTATCCGATGTGATGGCGAGACCCATCGGGCCCGCGCTCTCGATGACACACTTCGAAGTCTCCTCGGCCGATCACTCAAGCTTCGAGTCGTCAGCGCCGGTGGCTGCAGTGCGTGTGAGGCCGATACGAATGTGCTGACGACGATTGGCTGGGACATTGGCCGGTTCGGGATTCAGTACGTCGCGTCCCCTCGCCACGCCGATGGGCTGCTTGTGACGGGGCCCGTTCCCGACAACATGAAACTCGCCCTCGAGAAGACTTATGAGGCCGTGCCGGCTCCGAAAATTGTCATTGCTGTTGGAGCGTGCGCCATTAGCGGCGGGCCGTATATCAATCATCCAGAGCAGCATGGTGGAGCGGCTTCGATCGTGCCGGTCGATCTGTTCATACCCGGCTGCCCCCCGCATCCACTCACGATTCTCGACGGCTTTCTGCGAATCCTCGATCGGATTCAGTAGAATTTCGGAATCCGCCGTATCACGATCCATTCGACGGAGGGCTTTTCAACAATGGCCGGGCCACGTTGATATGTGCCGGATGCTGTCGTCTCCAGCCATGAATCATAATCAGATATAATTCGAATTTATGCTGCTGAACCACAACAGCCCGGCGCCGGAATCACGCAACCATTGGCATCGCCTTCTGCTGATCTTCTCCGTTGCATGCCTCATTGAATCGGCATTTTATGGCCAGGTGGGCGCCTTCACGCCGATCTATCTGCCGAAGCTCGGACTTCCGCTCGCATCCGTCCCCATGTGGACGGGTGCGATTATGGCCATTTCGAATGTGATCGGCATCCCGTTTCTTCCGCTCTGGGGAGCGCTGGCGGATCGCTATGCGCGGAAACCCATCATCATTCGGTCCTTCATTGTCGAATTGATGGGCATCGTCCTGATGATGGTTTCCGGCAACATATGGATTTTTGTTCTGGGCCGCGCACTACTGAGCTTATCCCTCGGCAACAGCGGGCTCATGATGACAACGTTATCCGAGCAGGCGCCGCCGAATCGCCTCGGCCTGGCTTTTTCCATCATGAATGGCGCCGCGCCTCTCGCCGCATTCGCCGGCCCGCTCGTCGGCGGGCTGATCGTCGATCGATCCGGTTTCCCAATGTTGATGGGCGCCGACGGCGTACTGATTGTTGTGGTCATCGTGATGCTGCTCGTGGGATATCGGGATGCGTTTCGGGTGCGAAGCGAGGTTCCGGTCCTGCGCATGGCAGCGGAATCGGTGTTCATCATCTGGCGTTCCAAGCGGGTTCGCATGCTCTTCGGGGCGCTCTTGTTTCTATGCGCCTCATGGATGCTTGGGTTCACCTATGTTCCGCTGGCGATTACGGCGCTTTATAAAGGCACTCATCCAAACTCGGCTGTCGGGATCGTGATGGCCGTCGGCGGCCTGATGACGCTGTTGTTGAGTCCGATCATGGGCGCTCTGTCAGACCGTTTTGGGCATTGGAAGGTGTTGATCATCGGCGCTGTGGTGAGCCTTGTCCTATGGCCATTGCCCGCCTTCACTCACAATCTCTTCATGTTCGGAGCCGCCTGGGCGGCCCTCAATGGAGTCACCTCCGGCATTTTCGCCATCTCTTTCGCGGTCATGTCGAATTCAGTTTCCGACGATGTGCGGGGGCGCGTGATGTCTTTTGCATACCTTCCGTTTAATATTGGAGCGTTTCTAGGTCCAGCCATCGGCAGCCTGGCGATCAAATCAAATGTCTTTGCGATTTTCCACATCTCGGCAATTCTGACAGGAATGTGCATCGCCGTGCTTTTGATCGCACGGCGTCAAGCGGTGGATATCGCGCCGGCGAATACCGAGCTGAGCCGATGATCACACTGAATCTGGAACCCCGCTAAAACCGATATCCGGCTTTCTCCAGATCAGCCTGCGATGTGAAAGGCCTGGGCGGATGCAGGTACTGGCCTAGAAAAACATAAATCTTGAGCCGGATTCTTTTTGCGGCCATCGTGTCGATTCGATCGAAACTATGCCCACCCGGGGCATCCTGGAATACCTCATATTCAAACTTCTTGCCTTCGGCTTTTAAAGCGTTGATCAGATTCTGAACCTCCAGCTCGTATACATCGTCATCATTCGTGTTGGTATGGATGAGCAGCGGAGTCTGGAGCTCTTTGGCATGGAAAACAGGAGATCGCCGGCGGTACTCGTTGACATCCTCGTTGACTGTCTTACCGATGTGATAATCAGCCGAGAATTCGCCGGGGTATTCGGAGCTCTGGTACCCGAGACGCGCCACCAGATCACTCACCGGATTCCCCGCGAATGCAACCTGATAGTCTTTTGGATATTGGAAAATATTCATCAGAGCGATCAACCCACCATGGCTCCAGCCGACGATGCCGATGCGTGTCGGATCGATGAAGCTGCAATTCTCGATCATATAGTCGCGGGCGGCGTGCACATCATCGTCTTCGAGCCCTCCGTAGTCGATCTCCTTGTAGAGTGTCTCGCCGTATCCGCTGCTGCCCCGGTACTCCGGCGCAATGACGATATATCCTTGGGCCATCATCTCACGGATGATGTGCGTGTGATAGGTGTCGAAATTTGCATGAACGCCACCATGAGGCAGAACAATCAGGGGATACTTTTTAGCGGGATCCAGGTTCTTGGGCATGAAAATATATGACCAGAACTTGACCGGATTCCTGGCACCCATGGCTGTCGGGTTCTTCACATTGGCCGGCGGCGGTCCGACATGGTACACCTTATCGATCAACGCGACGTCGCCGACCTTGTCGTACCAGAGGATGTCATCGATTGTTTTTTGGAGAGTGTCGAGGCGTTGATCCATATCCTCGATGCGCTGTTCCATGGCCTTAATCGCCTCGTGGCTCCTTTCTTCCTCCACCTCAGCCCGCAGGACTGCCCGTGTCGAAATTAAGAAGAGGATGGCCGGAACGATATAAGACAATTTCATCCATCGCGATGGGATTGCATCGTACATCTCTATCACTCCTTGCGTGTTATTTCTGAGTCGAGAGGAGCTTACACTATCAAATTTCCATCATCCGGCTCAATGAGATTGTCATTGGCCCTGCCGGCGCCGATGATGATGAAGAAGTCGGTGCCGCTGTCAACGCACGGCCTCTGACTGTATGAAAATTCAATGGTCCTTTTCCGGAACAAGATCCCCGATGAGACGAAGGCCCGAGGATAAGCGAACCAGCGGAGCTGCGCCTCCGAAAACAATTTCAATTCTGACGGGCTCAATCCCATGCGCATGATGACCTGTCGTGAGTATTCTGCCGGGAGAAGCATCGATCGGTCAGTCGCTACTCAAACTGATACCGCGCATAGTCGATCAAGGCTTGATCCAGGAGGACATGAAACTTGATGGGGTCGGTGATCTTGTAGTGCCGGGCTCCTGATCGCTGGTATTCGGGGTCGTCGTAGCCGTGCAACATTCGCGGCAAGGCGCTGAGGCCGTTCGATAAACCCACATCCAACCGTACGCCGTTCATCTGATTCTCGGCTGCAAGTCGCTCGACGGATTGAAGTATTTCCAGCAGTGCCTGATCGTCTTTTGAATAGATTGCCCAAATACGACCCTTCTCGGGACGATCATAAATACCGCCGAATTTGCCGTAAAAGCTGTGGTGAGGGTTCTCGGTGGAATCACCGTAGCGCCTGCCATAGGCCTCGATGAGCCGATGAAGACAGAAAAGCTGTGTTGATTGGCGACCATCCTCAGAGTAAGCCGTGATCACAATCTTGTTGTGCTGAATGACCACTTCGTGAGGCAGAGTGAAATCGTTTTCACGCGCCAGCGCTCGAATCCTTTCCACATCAAAAAGAAAAAGGCTTGGCCGGGTTCCAATGGGGCTGAAAGTGACGTAGGTCCACCCCTTGCCGGTGAGCGGGATAAGAGCAGGATCCTTAATCTCATTTTTCGCCGCTTGCTTCAATGCCTCGTGAGCTTTGCTCCAATTCAGAACTAAACGATGCTGCATGATGACTTCCTCCTCAGCTGAATCCGTCAAAGCGAGCAGTCGCGGGTGCAGGAAGAGCACCGATAATGAAATGGATTGATGAATCTGTTTCTTGATTCCTGAAGGTGCGTCATCTTCTGACCACGCGATCTGTGGTTGCCATGAATTATACTACATGCCGTCACTCAGTCGATCGAAGGAATTCCCGACCCCAGGCCGAGCATGCCCGGCCTGTTCCAGGCTATTTTAGAATGATCAGAGAATAGGAATCAGGGACCAGGACCAGAGGTCCGTCCAAGACAACCTCCAGCGCTTCGGAAGGCATCTCAAAAGAATCCACACGCTTCGGAACTGCCGGATTGCGGATATCGATTTTTTTGATGCCGGCGTTTCCATCGGAGAGATAGGCGAAGTCGCCGGCGAGAGCGACCGAGTTGGCGAAATCATCAACGGCGACTGTCGCCGCAATCTTGGGGGCTGACGGTTTGCCGATGTCCACGATCTGAAGACCGGCCTCGCCCGTTGCAACATAGGCGTATGCCCCGCGCACGGCCACACCATTCGGTTCGCCGTCGAGCTTGATGGAGCCCTCGAGAACAGGATCGGCGGGATTGTGGATATTCAAAATGTGAAACCCTGTGTCACTGTTGGCGAGATATGCGAAATCACCTTCCACAGTCAGGCCATACGTGAAACCGGCCATTGGAAATTTCCCGATGATCTCGGGTGCTCGTGGATCGGTGATGTCGATGATATAGAATCCTCCATGGTCGGCAGTGAGATACGCCTTAGGGCCTTTGACAACGATCGTCCTCGGAATGCCGGTCGGCAATACCAACGGCGTGATCGCGAGCGGCTGAGAGGGCGAGGAGACATCGAAAATTCGAACTGACCATCGATCGGTTACATAAACGTAATTTCCGCCGGCAGCGATACTCTGAACTCCCCTGAAAATCTCGGTAGATCCAACAGAGCGAGGATGAACCGGATCGGTACAGTCAATGACCTGAAGGCCCGACAATTCCCCGACGGCATAGATCGTGTGATCCTGAGCGGCCGCAGCCACGATGGAGCTCGGAGTGAAAAAAGAGCCGATATCAGCCGGTTTCTTGGGATCGCTCACGTCCATGAAAAAGATGCCGGAGAAATAATCCACGACGCACAGAAGAGGCCCTTTCAGGGCCACGTTCCAGCTCTCGTTGTACATCGTGTATTTGTTGGACGAGAGGACGACGGGCGCGGCCGGATGAGAAATGTCGATCATCTGATATCCGCCGTCATAGAGACTTCCACCGCAGAGAATTGTGCCGTCGACTGAGACGCTTCGGGAATAGCCCGATGCCGCCCAGGACGCGACCTGACGTGGAGAAGAGGGCGTTGAGATGTCGATCGCTTTGAGCCCTGCGGATCCATCTGCAATGAAAACATGTGTTCCGGAGAGCGCGATGTCTTCCGACGTGCCGCCTGTCATAAGGGCGCCGATGAGCGTGGGCTTTGCCGGATTCCTGACATCGAGGATCTGGAGGCCGGCGCTCCCGTCCGCAAGATAAGCGATGTCATTCTGAATGATGATGCCTTTCGTCTCGCCGGGCGAATCCCATGATGCGATTAATTTCGGAACCGATGGATTTTGGATGTCGACGACCACCATACCGATGGGGCCATTGGCTATGAAGGCGTCGTTTCCGTTGAGGACGATCTTGTGAGCGTCACCGGCTGTGTTCAGTGTTGCCTTGAGAGTCGGAGCCTTCGGGTCGCTCACATCGATGATGCTTAACCCCTTTTTGCCGGCGGCGACGTAGGCCATCCCATCCCGAACTTCAATTGAGTAGCCGCCGCCGAGATACAATTGCGACAGCTGGATGGGTTTCTTCATATCGGTGAGGTCCAGGATGACGAGGCCGTTCAGGAAAGCGCCATACCCGAGCTTTCCTTGGATCTTGATATCCTGGGCTTTGGTCCACAGGGTCGAGCCGACGAAGGACAGGGGAGGCTCCGGGGCGTTTTGAGCCATCAGTGATGCGCATTGGAGGAGACACAGAAACGAGATGACCGTCACGCAAATGGATTTCATCTTTCTCTCTATCATGGCCTGCCTCATGTCATTCTCAGATCATGATGCCGTCGGTCCAGCCGAGCTTGATCAGTTCGATCCTGTTGATGTCGCTGACACCGATGCCATACTTCGTGTCGGCGATCTGGATATGTTTGGGGACGGGCGGGAGTTCCTGATCGGGGCCAAGTTCCTGCCGGCGTTTGGCCATTATCAACCGCAGGCCGATTGTGTCGACGGCAACGGGATCCTGGCCGATGATCAGGCCTTTGTAGTTCCAGACATAACGCCGGCTGAAATTGTGCGGCCCGCGTCCATGGAACTGAGGTGTGAGAGCACAGAGTATGTTCAGCCGGGTTTTTCCTTTGACCTGCGGAAGGAGAAAGCTCGAGCCCAGAGCGGCGCAGCTATCAGGATGTAATTCCTCCTGGGATTCCGCGAACATGATGTAGTTTTTGATGCAGCCGGACATGCCCGCCAGATAGTGCGTTCGTATCGGCCGCACATTGATGAGGGCTGTGGATTTGATGAAAATCGGATTCTCACGGACGGTGTGATCATCGATGCCGATGTTCGTTTCCTTCACTCCGGCGTCCAGCAACCGACGTTTGATGGCGCTCTCGATCTGTGCCGGCGTTGGAAGATAGGACCAGACGTTGCTCTTGATGCCGACAATGTCATCAGGCTTCACCAGGAGCTTGAAGGCGGCAACAGGATCAGTTTTGTCCAGGAGCTTCATGACGGCCTCGTCCAGCATCTGCTGGAGGACTTTCTCGTTGAACTCATTGTTTTCGTCGATTGCGTCTTGATGCCGGATGAGGACAACCCTGGATTTGACTGCCTGGCTCAGAGAAATTTCAGGAAGGCCGGCCGCAGCCGTGCCGACCGCGGCGATAGCGGTGTTTCTGAGAAAATCGCGACGTGTGATAGCTCTGTTCATCATGACCTCACTTTGAGGGGACTGTGATAATGGAGACAAGATTTTCCGCCCATTCCTTGGAAGGAGCCTCGAAGACGATGCTGAGCAGATTTTTTTTCAGACGAGCCAGCACCCACTTTTTATTTTCCGTGAGAGCTGTTCCCGTTTCGGCTGCTTCTGGAAGAAAAGCCCTGAGGAATGACTGTCGGGCCGCTTCGGCTTGCACGTCATCGGGATATTGGATCAGCAGAAGTTTCCCGGTCTCTTTGTCACCGGTGGAATATTCGGCGAGAAGGCAATCCGTCTTCCCGGGCTCCAGATTCAGGATGTTATCGCTTGAAACAAAAAAGCGGTTATTCAGATTGATGACGCTGTGAAAGAAGCTTGTTTTGTCTTTGAGAAGTCCCGTTTCGGGGAGAAGCTTGATAAGGCTGGGAGGCTCGCCGGGAGGGCCCAGCAGAGGCGCGACGGCCTTTCCCAGCTCGAGGACGGCCCTTTCCGCCTTCTCTTCATCGCCGGCGACAGTGACCGAAACGAAATAGCGCCCCTGCCAAAACCTCAGGAGGCCGAGCCCATATTCGGATTCCTGACCGATTCCGGCGCCCGGGTCTTCTCGATCGCATGTGAAAACCCCGAAAGCCTCGGCTGACGAGCCCATGTCGTAGATGTCGAGGGCGATCTGATCGCCAGTGGGCGTTTTGAATTCGCGAACGAAGACCTCCTTGAAGTCGAAGGCCAGATAAACTTCGGCGCCGCCGTCCATGTAGTCAAATATTGTCTTTCGATCGTAGACAGCATCATCGCCTGTAGACACCCAATCCAGGAGTTTACGAGGAATCCCCTGCTTGAAATCAGTCACGCTACCTCCTGCGGCCGCACTCATGAAAGTAAGCCCTGTGGCAAAAGTTAAAGCAAAACATCTCATCGGCGCGGTTCTCCACTCTTTATCAGATAAGTTAAAAACATTGGATTTACAATAATCAGGGCTTCGGTGAGTGTCAAATCAGAGCTCCAGAGAGAAACCTCGGAAAAGTGAGAACGGGATCGCTCGACTCACCATCGTATGGAACCGGAGATGAACAGGAATTGCTTCCTTCTGATTTGTTTTTATCATTGTTGGTCGATGGTCCTAATCGAGTGTGATGACCCCTGGAAGATGGATTGGTGGCCATCAGCTTTCTCGCCACACGCTCCTTCATCGGCCTCCTTCTCATCTTGTATTGAATCAAAATTATTGGAGGCGTTTTTTCGACAATCTGTTTTCCTGAGAGCCGCCCTTTTGCTGGTCTCTGCACATCCCTTCTCCGCTGGATCTTTTTCGCGAGCCGACGATGCCTGATTGCTGAGCGGAGAAATCTCTTGCAATTCACTCGCGAATTTCGTCATGCTATATTTAATCTCTGAGGATCAGAGAACGACCTTGGTCCTGGGCGGGCGTCAACCAGGATCTGACGGAGGAATCTACCGTTGGCATTTTTATTCCGGCGACTCACCGATTCGCTCTTTCTATGGCGATGCCTGAGGCCGAGGCGCCATAGCATCATCGGCGTGCTGCTGATCGCTATGGCCGTGGCTTTTCTTCTGACGTGCCGCAAGGGAACTCCAACGACGTTGCGAATTGCCATGAGCAGCGAACCCGTGACGTTCGATCCCCATCTGCAAGATGAGAAGACGACAATGTCGATCCTTGGAAATCTTTACGAGGGTCTCACGGCCTTCGATCCTGATATGCGGATCGAGCCTGCACTCGCATCATCATGGGAGAATCCTGACGAACTGAGGTGGCGGTTCCATCTGAGGCAGGGCGTTCAATTCCATGATGGGCGGAAGCTATCGACGGACGATGTGGCATTCAGCATCCAGCGGGCTCGCCGCCATCCGAAGAGCATGGTTTCCGGATTCATGGTCGCCGTTCGCAATACTCAAATCATCGACGAAACGACTATCGATATCATCACCGACAAACCCTTTCCGCTTCTGCTGCGCAAGCTCGGCTTTATCGCCATCGTTCCGAGTGACTCGCCGGATGAAATTCAAATTCCGATTGGAACCGGTCCCTACGCTTTTAAAAGCTATACCAAGGGCAAAGAGTTGAATTTGGCTGCCATGAAAGGGTATTGGAGAGGAACTCCGACATGGCCGCACATGCGATTCGTGTTCGCGGGTGAGGCGACACGACGGGTTCAGCTGCTCTTGGATGGTTCGGTGGATGTTGCAGCGAGTCTGACGGGCGAAGTTTTGCCTCGCGATTCGCGTGCATCGGAATGCATGCTTCGAATGCGCTCCGGGTTGGCTGTGACTTTCCTCGGACTCCGTGTCAACGCTCCTCCACTCTCGGACCCCCGAGTCCGGCAGGCCATCAATCTAGCGCTGGATCGGCGGAGACTTGTGCGCATGGGCCTTGCGGACCAGGCAGAACCGGCCAGCCAATTGGTGAATCCTCAGATCTTTGGCTATGTCCCGTCGTTGAGCGGGACGGTGCAAAACCTGCCCGAAGCACGCAGGCTTTTAAAGGAAGCCGGCTTCAGCGACGGAATGGATCTGGATCTGGAATGTGCCGACGGCATGGAACGCGAATCGGTTGAAATTCGTTCTCAACTGGCGGACGTCGGCATTCGCGTGAAACTGGTGACACTGACATGGAAAGAGATGTATGGCCGCCTTGCAGAAGGGCGTGTCGGATTTTTCCTCGCCGGCTATGCCTGTGATTCCGGAGATGCGAGCGATCTGTACGATGCCACAATGCATACGAGAGATACCGGCAAGGGTTATGGCGAATCCAACTTCATGGGATACTCGAATCCGGCTCTGGATCGCCTGATCGAGGAAGCCAACCAAACAATGGATATGCTCATGCGACGGGATCTTCTGGAGCAGGCGACGAAGATAGCTGCTGCTGATTTGCCGCTGATCCCGTTGTGGTCGAATCGAACGGTTTATGGCCTGCGGGCAGGCATCAACTGGCAACCGCGACTCGATCGCAAGATCCTGGGCTTCGAGTTCCACCGCCGAGAAGATGGTTGATGGAGTGCGGATGATGATGAGGTGTGCAGGCTCTGCACGATGATAAGCCGCACGATTCTTCGCCGTCGATAACGGTAGACGATGTGTCGCAGTTGACCATGACATGATTGGCGACACATTCCACGGTTATGCTGATTGCTTCATTTCCCTCCAGCCTCGCCCATTGCCGTCACTGCCGTGATGTGGATCTTGAGGTTGCCGCTTGGCTGTTTGATGAACGGCTGCTGATCGCCGACTCCGATCCGGTCACGCCACTGGATCGGCAGGTTCCTGAAGATGAAGCGACCGTTGGCCGAGGAGGTCACTTCCTTTTCGACTGCCTTGACAATAACTCCTTCAACGGTCGGCTCGCCTTTCGTCAATTTACCGTCGGAGTCCAGGTCCTCATAAACGAACCCTTCGACTCGCACGCACTCGACCAGTCCGAACGAAATCTCGCCTGTGATATTCCGGTCCACCAGACGAGTCGTATCGGTTGTCAGGACAAATCGCGCGGGCACCGATTTAAGCTCGATCTGAACTCCCAGTTTTTCGCTGCCTGTATCGATGAAGAAAACGCCTTCGGCATCGCTTCGGCAAAGCCTCCCCTGGCTGTCTTTCAGAAGTATTCCTGGAATCCCTTTTTCACCCGGGTCTCGCACGCCGTTGAGATTCTCATCCAAGAAAACAACGCCCTTCATTCTCGCCAGCGGTGTGATCGGCACTCTTCTCAGATCCGCCACGGCATCGCACCAAACGCCGGCTGCGCTTTCAGGGCCGAAGGCTTCGTACCCGGTATAGCCATTGACCGTCAGTCGGCCGTCGATGAAGTTATCCATGAATTCCCTGGGCACCAGCGCATGATAGGTGAATTCGAGCAAACCTCCTTCGAACAAGTCCTTCTTTGCCCATGTGAAGTCGCGGAGCACCTGCACATCATCGTTTCGGTTTGTGCCTGCGTAAATCAGGCGTGGATCGAATGACGCTCTGATGAGCACGCTCGGAATATCCCCCGAACCCGCTGCCGCCAATGGGCAGCGATTTTCGACACGGACATTCATTGTGAGGATATCCCCCGGTTCCGGCGACTGTTTTTGAGATTCCCTGATGACCCAGAATTCCGACGGCGGCAGCATGGCATAGGCGCCGTCCCATCTGAGGCCCCATTCGCTTTCCAGCAAGGAACCGAAGATGCTCAAGGTTCGCTTGAACTTGAATTCGTCTCTTCCCTGCGTTGCCAGCAGGTAAAGGAAGATGTCCTGCGGTTCGTAATTGAGAATCATGGCCGTATCCATTTCGCGATTTCGATCGGTTCGCGGCAACGCAATCTCGTCATCCCACTTGTCGAGAAGTGCCTTGGTCGCTTCCAGATCATTTTGGCGAATGAGCCGACGCGAGAGAACTGCGGCCGAGAGCGCCTCCAGGCTCGTCTTCTTCTCCTCTTCGAATTTCTTAATTTCCTTTTCGAAATATCGCGACGCCTCGGGCGCCATCGAGAGGAAGAACAGATCCTTTGGCGTGAGCACCGTGGTTTGTGTTTCCATCGACTGTTTCAGGAAATCGTCATCGAGAGCGAAGAGCAGTTTCGCGGATGTCACTTTCTCGGCTTTTTCCTTTGATGGAAGAAGTGTGATGTCCTTGCCGTCGGAGCTGATGTAGAGGCTGAATTGATCCGGCACATAGCCGATCTCCTTGAACTTCGCGACGATCCTCCGCTGGAGCTCCAACGTCCGGCGCATGTCCTCCGATCTGCGGCCATGGCCGTCAAGATAGAGCTTTTCTGCAACCAGGTAGTCGGCCAGATCCGCGGCGCGATACAAAGCTGTGCCTCGGATGGATTGCAGGTTGAATTCGCCTTCTTTGATACCCTTATCTGCAACCGCGGCAGACGGGACTACAGTGGTTTCGTTCATCAGGTTCCCGGCGCCGCTGTCGAGCATCGCCACGGCATATCGCTTTCCAAACTCGTCGAGGCTCCGCCCGGATTCCTGCACCGTGCGATCGGGGTGCAACATGAGTTGCCGGCCCAAGTACTGTGCCTGATATGACAGCGTCGCAATGCCCGACGTCGTTTGTTCATACCCCGGTGAGAGAACCTTGGAGAAGGAGTTGGGGAAGACGTCTTCTTCGGCCTGGGGAGACCTTGGCGATCGCACCAAGGCGTCTTCAGTGAAGACCGCCGCGATATTCTTCCCGCCCTTCTCGATCGACAGAATCGGCAGCATCTGGTCGGAGAGTGGATAGTTGCGGAGCATGAGCAGCGGAGAGCTGCCGGCGATCAGGTCTTTTTCCTGCAGAAACATCCCGGTTTCGTCGAACATCCGGTACAGGGTGCTCGTGGCGAACTCCTGCTGCGGGACGAGTCTCGGTTCGAAGGCGAGGATGACGGCGCCTGAATCGCGCAGATCAACCTTGTACGTGAAATCCGTCTGCTGTTCGGCGAAGATGTTCGTGTCCTGCGATGAGAACCGCTTTTTCAACTCGTCAAAAAGCTTCTCCGATGATGTGCCGCCGGCTCGGAAATCAACATATGATGCGAGGGCCAATGGATACAGATGATCGAATTTGATTTCTCCGCCGTTATACATCGAACTGAATTGCTTCATTTTGGCAGTGGCATGTTCCGTATCTCCTGCTTCAATCAGAGCCAGCGCGTAATAGAGTTCTTCGACGAGCTTGTCCTTGTCGATCGTGTTGGTGTTGAGCGGCTCAAGGCCTTTCTGTAGATCCTGCTTGATCGGGCGAGCGCCAGTGTAGCCGGCTTTCTCCAATTCGGTCAGTGCCAGATTGAGCGCAGCCAGATCGTCGAGTGTGGCTTTTCCATCGCCCTTGTCGGCCTTGTTCTTTTCAACGGTCCAGGAGTGTGGAAGCTCTTGCGATACAGGCTGCAGGAATCGGATCCTTTCTTCAATCAGCCGGCGGAGTTTTGCTTGCAAATCCGGCTTGTCTTCACTTTGTACGGCTCTGTTGAGGGCCAGCAGTTCGAATGCCATCTGCGATACAGTCATGGTTTTGTCAGTACGTGAATCCGTCCAGCCGTTGTCGCCTTTTTCAGGGCGAGCGCCGCCGCGTGATAGCAGCAGGCTGCCGTCGTCGAGGGTCATGCCGAGCTTCGAGCGCAAATAGAATTCCTCGATCGTCGCCAGCGCGTAGTTCTTGAGGCGCTCCTTGTAGAAATGCGCTGGGGTTTCTATTTCGGTCTTGGTGCGCTGCCACATATCAAGTGATGCGTAGCATGTGAACATGGCCGCTTCCGTCCGGAAGTACGGATCGATGAACGAAATATACTGTTCGGGTTCCTGGAAGAAGCCCAGCACGTTCTCGTCGGCTCTGAGGCAGCACTGCGCATTTCCTCTTCTCGTGATGACGCAACATTCCCGGCGATCCGTCTTGATCTGTGCGCCGCTCTCATCTGCTCCTTCGACCCATGCTCCGTTGCAGTACCGGCCCGGTTCGGCATCGGCCGGGACGATGGCTGTATAGATGAGGTGCATTTCGGTTTTGCCGTGCAGAGTGCCGAGGCTCCAGACGAGGAGCCGGCCGGTGATGGCCGGGTCTTCGATCTGCCGCCCATCGAGGGCGGATGAGCCCGGAACGTAATCAAATGGGCTCGGCAGCTCATCCTTGATCATCACATTCCGTATGTCGGAATTGCCGCGGTTTCTGACGATGACTTCGTACCGATAGATCCCGCCGGGCTGCTGAGCAGTCGGGCAGATTTTTTCGAGCTCCAGAAGCGGCTCTCCGCAGACGACATTCACCGGGCATTGTTGCGGATCACCGGCATAGTTCGTCTCATGGCAATCATCCTGGGCTGTGACGCGTACAGTGTCACGGAATGTCGTGCCGCATGTGGATTGATCGGGCTGGATTCGTACTGTCAGCTTGATGGGGGATCCTGGGACGATTTTCACATCGCCGTAATTCCAGACGAGGTTGCCGGTGCTTCCAGGTGTCGGCGCGGTCACGGGTGTGCCGCCGTCGCTGGTAAATGAAACCAGTTTCCAGCCGGCTGGGAGATCGTCTCGCACAATCGCTTGCGTCAGCTCGGATTCGGGATCACCGTCGTTGGCGATGGTGATTGTATATTCCAGGACGCCACCCGCGCTGATCTGTGTGATGGAGGGGCAGGTTCGTTCCGTCTTCAGATGCGGGCATGCCAGTGTGATATCGATGGAGGAGGCATCGTCGATGTCGTCATCATCCGGATCCGTTGTCTTCTTTGGAATCGGCTTGCCGGAGGCGTCGACCGCTGTCGCCTCCATTTGGTTGGTCAGCTTTCCTCCGCCGTTTTTGCACGAACCCGCGTGAGCTCGGAATTTGAGGATCAGTGTTTCACCGACGGGAATGCCGCCGACCAGCCTGGCGCCTGTTTTCCAGACCAGTGTCTGACCTGAGATGGCCGGGTCAGAGGTGTAGCGTCCACTCGGCCATGTGGCGACAGTCGACCCGCGCACGTAAGTGAAGCCGTTCGGGAGAATGTCCGTGACGGTCACATTGAGCGCATCACCGGCACCGACGTTTTGGATGCGTAGTGTGAACTCAATTTCCCCGCAGGCGTTCGCGCGGGAGGTTGATGAGGTTTTTTCGGTGACGAGCGCCGGGGGCTGAGCGGAGCATTTCGTCTTGATCGAGCCCTCGTGCTGTGCACCGCTGCACTCGCATGCCTTGTTCGCGGTTTCGATCGTGAACCGGAACGTGTGTTCGACATTGCCCGCGTATGGGCCGGCTGTGAAGGTGACGATCGTTGTGCCGCCGGCCTTCACCGTGACAGGTTGTGAATAGACGAGGCCCTTTTCGTCGAAAGCGCTGAATGTGACGCCCGTTGCAGTCCCATAGCCGTTATTGACTATGGCCACGTTGAAGGTGATGGTGCCGTCAGCGGAGCAGTTCCATGTTGTGTCGCCGATGAGAAGATTCGGTTCGTCGAGGTTGTAGATCCACGAGAGCGAGTTGTTGCTCCCGGACATCTCGCATACGGTGGCACCTGTATCCAGGGACACAGTGAAATCGAGTCTCGATGAGCCGCAAGTGTAGGCCCAGTTGTTCACCGAGATTGTTTGCGGCACATTGACCAGCAGCGGAAGCTTGCCGCCGATCGATGTAAATGAGTATGTGCGGGATAGCTTCGCCGAGTCGGTGATGAGGATGTTGAAGTCGGATGTGACATCGGCGCATCCCTGGTTGATCACCGTCAGCGCCAGGCTTAAGACTCCGTCCGACGCGCATGTGGCAGCCATAGTCTGTGGGACCAGATCCGGGTAGGGCATATGGCAGGAACCGGTGAGCGTGTTGTTTGCGTCGCTGCATTCGCAGACTTCGCCGTGCGAATCCGCTGTTACGGTGATCGTCGGATAATCGCAGATATAGGGTGTCGTTGTGAACTGCCGTGTCCATGGGATGCTCACGGTGACCGATGCGCCGGCTGCGATCGGCAGAGTGCCGCCGAGGTCGGCCGAGTATCGGAGCTCGGAGCTCCAACCCATGCCATCCGTCACGCTGATGGAGAAATCGTTCGGCCAGGGTGCTCCGCCATGGTTTGTGATCGTGACGCCGATTGTGCCGGAGATGGCACCATCGGCGCTGCACGATGTCGTCGGCGAGACGGCCGCTGTCACGAGGTCGATGATCGACAGAGAGGCGGTATTCGTGTTATTCGGCAGGTTACCGTCGCAGATTTCCAGATGCGAATCGACGAGCCCGGTGAAGACAACGATGCTCGGATCGCAATCCACGATCCAATTGTCGAAGATGATGGTTTGGCTGGTGCCAGGGCCAAACGGCAAGTGGCCTCCGATCGATGTAAACAGCACATCCGATACATGACCGTCATTGTCTGAGAGGCGCATGTAAAATGGCAGATTCACAACCTCGGAACCGACATTTTCCACGAGGAAAGTCACGCGGTAGTGTCCTTTGGAGATGCATTCAGGGCTTATCTGTGTCAACTTCAGATCGGGCCGCGTGTAATCGGTCGTGTATGTTTTGTCTGTATTCGTGAGCTGGCAGACCGTCCCCAACGGATCGATTGTCACGATGAAATTCAGAGTCGGCGGGATACCATCGGATGGCCACGGCGCGAACGTAACCACCATCTGTGAATGGCCGGCCATCGATGGGATGATCAGAGTCTGCGTATGGCCGTCGTTGTCGACCAGGCGGATCGGAATGCTGGTCGCCGATCCGCAGCCGTTATTATCGATTGTGACTGCCACGCTGTATTGGCCGTCCGACATGCAAGTGACTTGGAATCCGGTAATACTCAAATCGGGGATCAGATTCGTATAGGCGACTTGCATCGAGTTGTTATTGGCGGTGCATTCGCAAACGGCATCATCAGGATCGATTGTGGCTGTGAAATTGCCGGTGCATCGTGACGTATCAGGTATGAAGGTGAACGTGAGGGTTGCAGTGGCGCCGGCCGCGAGATTGACCGTCTGGTCGCTGAACGTATAGCCGATATCGGATATCAGTCGTACGACGGCGCCCGTGACGGCGGCACAACCGTTGTTGGCAACAATGACAATGACGGTGCCGGTCACATTGCCGGTTGAAATACATGTCGCCGCAGGCGTGACGCTTGTTATCGCCAGGTCAGGAATGCTGATCGGTTTGTCGGTGCAACGAGTGTTGTTCCCGCCGCTGCACTCGTGGATGATGTCGCCGTCGTTGGCGGTGATCAAAATCGAAACCTGACAGCCCGTCGAGTTGGCACAGAAGTTGATGGTCGTGTCAAACGGCGCGATTGTGAATGACTGTGAATTGTTGATGCCGATGTTCACGCCGGTGAATGTCTGAGTCCACTCGGCGATCTGGTTCCCCGTGCATCCGGCGTGGTCGTATACCGTGAATCGCATGTGGACATCCGTCGTGAGAGGCGAACCACATCCGATGTTGCTAAGTGCGACCGCGCCGGAAATGCGAGCATGGCCGTCGCTCGTGCAACTGACGGTGAGTGTGTCATTCGGCACGGTGATATCCGGAACATCGACTGACTTGTCGGCGCACAGAGTGTTGTTGCCGCCCGAAAATTCGCAAATCGAATTGTTGTAGTCGGCTTCGATCCGTAATGAGACCTGGCAGGCTGCCGCGGCTGTACACATATTGGTGTTGATGAGGTGATTCGTTATGGTGAAAATCTGTGTCCCGCCCGGTGAAAGATTGACGCTGGAGAAATTCTCCGTCCACTGATCGATCTGAGTGCCGGTGCAACCGGCTGTGTTGAAAAGGGTGAATCGTATCGGAATGTCGGTTGTGAGAGCGTTTCCGCAACCGCTGTTGGCGAGTGTGACTGTGCCGGAGAGGAGTACCTGCCCATTGGCGGAGGCCGTGAGAGTCACGTTCTGGCCCGATACTTGGATATCAGGAACCTGAATGGTATATGGCCCTGCCGACCCGCTGTTGTTCGTGCCGCTGCATTCGCAGATCGCATGATCAGGATCGATCGTGGCTGTGAACGTGCACGTGCAGCGCGTCTTGTCGGGCGTGAAATTGAAGGTGAGAGTTGTGCTGTCGCCGTGGGCGAGGTTAACGGTCTGATCCGAGAAGGTGTAACCGCAATCGGATGTCAGGCGTACGACTGCGCCGCTGACGTCGGTGCATCCGGTATTTGCGACGACGACCGAGACCGTGCCGGTAAGGTTGCCGTCGGAGTTGCAGACAACCGACGGTGTCACGGCGGTGACTGCGAGATCGGGAATCGCTATCGTTTTTGTATTGCAGAGCTGATGGCTGCCGCCGTTCCACTCACAGATCGAGCCGTTGTAATCGGCGATTGTCTGAATCGAGACCTGACAGCTTGTGGAGCTCGTGCAGAGGTTGGCCGTGAAAGTATGCGCGGTGATATTGAATACCTGCGTCGCTCCCGCTGCAATGCTGACACCGGTGAATGTCTGTGTCCATTGTGTGACCTGGCCGCCGCTGCATCCCGGTGCGTTGTACATGGTGAACTGCATCGGAATGCTGGTCGTCAATGTGCCGCAGCCGGAATTCCTGAGCGTGACACTGCCTGTCACCTGTCCCTGGCCGTCCGCGGCGCAGGCAACTGCCAGGGTTTCACTCACAGCTTCTATCTCCGGCAGTTGAGCGTTGTAGACTGAGGGGAGACTGTTGTTCGTGCCGTTGCACTCGCAGATGGCCGAATCCGGATCGACTGTCGCTGTGAAAGTGCATGAACAAATTGACTGCAGAGGAGTGAAGTTGAAGGTCAGATTGCTGTTTCCTCCGGCGCTCAGGTCCACCTTCTGATCCGAGAAGGTATATCCGCAACTTGATGTGAGTCGGACGACCGCTTCCATGACAGCCGCGCAGCCGCTGTTCGCAACGTTGACTGTGACCGATCCCGTCACGCTGCCGTCGGATGAGCAGGTGTACAAGGGCGTGACCGAGGAGATCGTGAGATCGGGGATGCTGAGAGTCTTGTTCGAGCATCGTGTGTTGTTGATGGAGCTGCATTCGCAAATTTGAGAGTCATAGTCGGCTTCGATCCGGATCGAGAACTGGCAGCTCGTGGATCCGCTGCACATATTCGTCGTGATGTCATTGTTGCTGATCGTGAAGGACTGCGTTCCGCCGCCCGCCGCGATACCGACTCCTGTGAATGTTTCAGTCCATTGCGCGATCTGCGTTCCGGTGCAGTCTGAGTTGCCGAAGACGGTGAAGCGGACCGGAACACTGGCGGTTAGGTCCGAGCCGCATCCGCTGTTCTGGAGCGTGACGGTGCCGGAGACCCGCACATGGCCGTCGGAGACACAGCTGACTCCGAGCGTGTCGTTGCTCACCTGGATGTCCGGAATGCTGACTGACTTGTTTGCCGAGCAGTAGGCGTTGCTGGTTGAGCTGCATTCGCAGATCGTGCCTCCGTAATCGGGAGTGATCTGGAACGAGATGACACAGCCGGTCGAGCTTGTGCAGAGGTTCTGCGTATGGTTGCGTGCCGTGATTGTGAATACCTGAGATGAGCCTGGATTGATATTAGCGGCGAATGTCTGTGTCCATTGATCGAGCTGGCTTCCGCCGCAGCCTGACGCGCTGTACATCCGGAAGCGCACCGGCACGTTAACGTTCAGGATGCCACATCCGTCGTTGCGCAGAGTGAATGTTCCCGTCGTCTGCACGTTGCCGTCGCTCAGGCAGGCGACCGCGAACGTATCGGCGTCGACGACGATATCGGGGATCGAGATGGTTTTGTCGCTCGAGCAGAGTGTGTTGTTGTCACCATTGCACTCGCAAATGCTGTTGTTGTAATCCGCTTCGATAAAGATCGATGCTGTGCACCCGGTGGAGCCGGTGCATATGTTCGTCGTGATCGTGTGGTTCGTGATTGTGAATGTTTGTGTGGTACCGGGAGCGATATTCACACCCGTGAAATTCTGAGCCCACGGCACGCCGATCACGCTTCCGCCGCAGCTGCCGGCTCCGTGCAGCGTGAATCGCATCGGCACGTTCGTCGTCAGCGCGTTCCCACAGCCGCTGTTCCGCAGTTTGACGGTTCCGGAAATGAGGACCTGACCGTCGGCGTTGCCGCTGCATCCGATTGTCAGATTCTCGCTGTCGACGACAATGTCGGGGATCGTCGGTGTGTAGTCCAGCGTGCCCGTATTGTTGCTTTCGTTACACTCGCAGACGGCAGCCGTGCTGTCGACAGTCGCCGTGAAGTTGTACGTGCAGTGCGTACAACTGGGCGCCCAGGTGGCTACATTGATCGTAATGACGGTCGATGAACCCGCTCCAAGGTCGCTGCTGTAGGTACCCGTGCCGGTCCAGCCATGCCCGTCAACAATGGATACTGTGAAACCGCCTGAGGCTGTCCCGTCACCCTGGTTGCGCACTGTCACCGAGATGGATCCACTGAATGAACCATCGGCAGTGCATGTGATGCTGGGCGTGATGGTCTGTACAATCAAGTCGGGCATTTGCAGTGTTGCAACCGAAGCGTTGGCCCATGTACCGTAGGTGCAATCATACGCCATCGTGTTGGGATTTCCGTCTGTCGCAGCACTGTTGCTTCCGCATCCCCAGATGGCGCGCGCATTGTTCTGGCGGAGTGCCGCCGTGCAATCCGCTTGGTTAGGAAAGCTGTCCGGATTGAGTGTGCCCGTGATTGTGAAGACGACAGAGCTGGAAGGACCGAGATTGTTGATCTCCCAGCCATAACGCTGAAGATCGCCGCCGAGCATAGTAGCTGCTGGGTTCGTACTCACGTAGTCGATCCAATTGCCGAGTGTGTCCTCGATACGAACAACCTCAGCATTGCCCGTGCCGTTGTTCGTGACAGTGATCGTCCAAGACTGTTGAGCGGAACAGGCCACTTGTGAGGTGGTGGGCACCTTGGTGATCGACAGGTTTGGATATTGTGATGTGATCGTTTGGCTGCTTGTTGTGTCGTATTGCGTATCACCGCAGCAGTCGTAGTAATACAACCTGAATCCAATGTCGCTGGTTGGGTAGCAATTTGATCGAACCGAGAACACCAGCGTGATTGTATCGCTCTTGCCGGCGGCTTGGAGTGTGTCGCAGAGATTGCTGGCTTTGCTGCCGATGTCGTAAAAAGTCAGTGTTAGGCCGCCGCCTGTTATGGCTGGGTTGCCCGCCGGCGCCGGCGCTGCGCTCGTACACGATAGCGATGTCGAGTTTGTGATGTAGGACAAGCCAGGCGGCAGCGTAACGACCAGATCGACATCGCTGGCATCCGTCGGGCCTGTGTTGTTGATGGTGAGCGTGAGCTCGGTGTGGTCGTCGCATGAGCTGATGGACGTCGGATTGATATTAACATTCAGGAATCCCACCTCCGGTTCTCGTGTCTCCGTCCGTGTTGTTGTGACCGTTGCCGTGGCGAGGCAGCAGCTGGCACACCCTGGAGTATTGAGCGGTGGCTTGGTGGATGACAGGCCGTCCGTGTCTCCGCATCCCCACCAGACATTGACAGTGTCGTCGAGGTTGCTATTACAAGAAGGGCTGCTATCCGTCGTTGCCGTCACGGTCAGATCCGCGTGGGCTCCAACGGGAAGATTCTTGATTTCCCATTGCACAACTTGCGGCGCACCGGAATCATGATAGCCGTTGTCAGCCGGACCGTAGGTTGGATCACCTGTCGATGAAAAAAATGTGAAGGCTCCGCCGAGTGTATCCTCAATCCAGAGGACCGGCAGAGCATAGGCGCTGGAGTTCGTCACGGTGATTGTCCATGTGACGCTCTCGCTGCAGCCGATGGGCTGATTGACTCGCGTCTTCGTCACGCTGATGACGGGGGCTTGCAGCGTTACGGCGAAGGCGCTGTCGGCATTGGTGAAGACCTGACCGCAAGGATTCTCGTATTGCGTCGATACGGTCACCTGCCCGCCGTTGAATGGGCAAGTGGCGCTTAGCCAGAATTCGATCTCGATCGTATCACCCGGGTTAACACTGGACAGTGCCGAAATCTCAGTTTTCGTCCAGCGAATAGGGGACACAGTCGGATTGGGATTATAGGATGCATTGGGCCCGTTCCATCCACCGCCATTCAACCGCCACCGCGTACTTGCCAATGCAAAGGTCAAACCCGTCGGAAGAGTCTCGGTGATCTGCAGATTGTAACAGGTGGTTTGCCCGGCATTTCGGAGTGTAACCGTTGCCGATGGGCTTGTGCAGATATTGATGGGCGTAATGACCACATTGGTATTGACCAGCAATGGCGCGGGGATTTCCACGGTGGAATTGTCGGATATAGGGGTCTGGCAATCCACAGAGACGCACCCCCAACTGGTGGTTGCGTCGTTGGTCAAATTGGTACAACTGACTAGAAGTGCATTAAATGTTATTTCACGTCTCTCACCGGCGAGCATCAACGCGATAGCGATATTGGCCCCATTAATAGCACCGCCGCCGTGATTTTGATTGGCGGTGACGGTCACGCCGGTCATATCATTCACAGTGGCAGGGTTCAATGTGTCATAAGCCAGGCCGGATCCCAGCACATCATCCACCCAGACATTGTAAGCGGTTCCTGTGCCGCGGTTGGTCACGTACACTTTCCATTGGATCGAGTTTGTTGCTGCGTAATAAACTTCGGGTGTTTTTTCGATCAGCAGATCGGCGCTCAGCAGCATGGCAGGAGTATCGGTGTCGCTGGTGGAACAGGTATCGTTTGGAGTGGCATCATCGTTGCACTTGTCATCAAAATACGCGGTAGCCACGAGATCGCCGGTCCCAGTACAGCGCTTTTGAACGCTCAATTGCAGCGTGGTGGTTTGACCTGCACCGGCAAACCTATCATCAAATGTCCACACATAATCATTCCCTACAAGCGTGGGTGTACAGGACACGGGAGAAACAGTTCCGCCGCAAACGGTGGCTGAGGGATTAACGACATAATAATTCAATCCGGATAACACGAGCCTCGCATCCCTGGGATTAGCGGTTGTGGAGGTCTGGGTCAATGTAATGGTCACTGTTTGTGTTTTGCATTTATCCACGATGCGGGGGAGGCCGGAAATGTCTACGGACATGGCAGGCGCTTCCACAGACACGGGAACAGCCTGGTAGATAATACCGCCTGCGAGACAGTTGCTCCCCCCTCCCGGCCCGACTTGCATACTCGACCACGACAGGAAACCGGAATCAGCGCAGGCAGCAGCAGTGGCTGTCGTGATGGTCATTTCATAGCTGATAACCAGGACTTTGTTATTCACCGAAATCGCACTGCACCCGGAGAAATCAAGATGCAAGACGCCGCCAGGTGTAGTATCGGTGACAACGACACTGCCTGTAATGTCAACCCCGTCGAAAATAACGCTCAGACTGGAAGGTACCGACTGCTGGGAATTATTTGCCAGGTCTTCAAAAACCAGGTCGTTAAGGTTTACATTAGCAGTAGTGGCAAAGGTATAAGTGTTGGCATACAGTACGTCTGTACACCGTTCGATAGTCGAAGGTGTCGCGGTCTTGTCGACGGTTGCCAGTTCCTGGCATTGGATGGCTGAAGTCTCGGAAGCATTGGCATTTAGTGTACATCCGCAACAATCCAAACCGGTTGCATTCACCGTATTGGTAAACGTCGTATGGCAATACATTTCACAATCGGACATGAGAGGCGACTGGAGTATGAGCGTTTTTGTCAGTGTGGCGGGTGGAGTATACGTCCACGTAACGGTCCCCCCTGTTCCTCCAGTTCCGGGCACCCAGGTCCCTCCGTCTGCATCCAGCACCGTAAACCCATCGGGTAACGTATCCACAACGGTTACTTCCCCGGCATTCCCGCTTCCGCAGCTAGTATCTCCGGAATAGGACGACGTGATGTTATAGGTAACCTGGTCTCCGATCTGGATGACTTCAGAGGCACCTGTTTTGCTCACCGAAAGACTAGGTCTTCCTGCAACCGAATTAATGGTACTGACTTCCACCGGAGGATAAAAATCATTGCCGCAGTCATCTTTGTACTGCGGTATCCAGACTAGACTCTTCGCAATATCGGATCCTCCGCACCAGGTTGTGTATTGAAGAGTGAATGTTAAATCATAATGGCCCCCTGCGGCGATATCGGGGATCTCGAAGTAACCGCCGGCATTATACAGAACCGATGAAGCAACCACTGTCAATGGACTGAAATCCACATGCAACTTAAAATCATGGGCTGTTCCATCGCCGATGTTGGTGATCGTCAAACTGTTTGCACTGGTATTATTGCAATATGTGAACGTGATATTCGGCGGAGTGAAACTGGTGTTCGGCGTCTTCACAATGTGCTGTACCGACGCGGTGGCGGTGCCACCATCATTCGCGGTGTCGAAACAGATATGACCGGCGTCGCAGCCCCAGCGGACATCGGCGGTGTTATCAAGACCCGTGCATGCAATAACCAAAGCCGTGATGTCGATTGTGACTATATCGCCGGGATCCATCGATGCGAATTCCGGCACTTGACTCGGGCTTGAATCCCAGGTTGTGGTTTGACCGGCATTGGTACCGGAAGGAGAGGAAGATACATACTGAAGTCCGCTCCCCAGGACATCGGTGACGAACACATTTTTAATGGTCCCCAGGCCGGTATTTTCAATAGTGAGAGTCCAGGTGATGTTCTGGCCGACTTCCTGAGGAATGACGTTCGGTGTCTTCTTAATTGTGACCCCACCCGGGAGTACTTGAATGCTGAACGCCGTGTCGTCGTATGAAGGTGTGCTCCCTATGTCATATGTAAAGTGGACATTCATGGAGCCGGACACGGCGGAGCAGTCGGTTTGCAGGTCAAAACTGATACTTAGTGTCTCCCCGTTATTAAGGGTGAACGTCGTGCTGCATAGGGTATTGATATTCCATGTCAGGACACTTCCTCCAATGCTGGGATTTGCTGTACAAAAGGCAGGATTTGAATTCACCCAGATGGATGCACTCCCGTTGACATACGAAAAACCGGTTAGCAACGAGATATTATTGGCAATCACCAGGTTCGTTAACGGATTCCCGGAATTGTTCAGTATCGTGATTGTGTACGTTTTGGTCTCGCACTTGTTGATCTGGTTGGAGCCGGTGACGCCCGGTGTTTGTGCCATCAGATGCGCTCCAGCCATGATGAACAGCACGACAGTGATGAGGATTCGGAAAGCTTTGTTTGCAGTTATGGCGGTGAATGGCCGGCAATTGGCAATCGGGTAATCTGAACTGGCGACTTTCCGGTTACTCATTTCACTTCTCCAGATATGGTAATGATGATGCCTGAAAATTTCAGTGGTATGTCGATAGTGGTCTGTCCGGGGGTGAGGACCACTTCTTTTTTCATTGTCTTGCCTGTGTAGATGATTTCAATTGTGTGGTTTCCCGGAGTGAGATCGGTGAAGACGAATCGCCCGGCGGCACCGGCAGTTTGCATCGTGCCGTCGAGCCGCGCTTGAAAATCGGCAGCCAGCGGATCACCAGGACCATATGCGCCATCGCCATTTTTATCGTAAAACACTCTGCCTTCCACGCGGCTCATTTCATCATCGGCCACGCGGAACCTGACAGGGAAATCCACTCGCTCAGTAAAGCCGTCCGGCAGGTTGACGGCCATCGGCGAATTGGAAGGCCGGAGGTTTTGTGCCAGCGTGGTGGTGTTGACGCCGACGGCATAGTCACCGGGGTTCATTCCCTCTTCTTTGAAGTATCCATTCGTATCGGTGACGAGGCTCTCACCTGACGAGATCTTCACTTCGACGCCTTCGATCGGTGTGTCTCCGGTGGAGAAATATTCATCCTTGTTGCGATCCAGGAAAACATATCCTTCAACTCCGCTGTAGAAAGTAAAGCCGGATGAAGAGACGTTGATGAACTCGGAAGCTTCGAGCATCACATTCTGTCCCGAAACATCCCTGGTTCTGAGAACCGCCCTATTCACATTCTTGCCGCGCCTTGCGTCCGCATCGATGACGACCTGATAGCTCAAGGTCGTGATCTGTCGAGGTGGGATGTTGGGGAGATGCCAGAAGAGAGTTCCCTTGCCGTCGGGATCGTTGAAGGCCGATGTGTTCAGCAGCGTTGATGCTGCCACGTAGGAGAACCCTTGCGGGAGGTCATCCTCGATGATGGGCGATAGAAGCGCCGAATCCGAGCGGTTGTCGATCTCCAGCCTGAACCGGACCATCCTGCCCACTTCGACCTGTGGAACTTCGGATCTCTTCCTGAAGGAGACTTTTGTCAATGGGATCGGTTCCGATTGCAGAACCGTTGTCACCATATTCGAGTTCATCTTCTTGGCGAGCTCTCTGGCCGTGAGCGATGCGGTGTTTGTCACCGATGTGCCCGACAAAGCGATGTTGGTGATTCGCGCAGTGAAGGCGATGAGTGTTTCCGCGCCCGGATCGGCATGACCTTTCCACAGGAGAGTCGAGCCCTCTTTTGAGAACGAGAGAGCGCTCTCCTGGGAGATGAATTCCAAATACGCTGAGAGCTCGTCCCTGATGATAACATCCGTTAACGGAATGTTCGATGTATTCTGAAGTCGGATCTGATAGTGGATTTCATCTGATGCTTTGGCCGTTACCTTGTCCACACTTTTCACAAGCATCACCTGGATGCCTCTGACCTTCATGACGGCGGTATTCGATGAGATCGGGCGCTTCAGACTTTCATGGTCCAGGTAGGCGATGTTCGTTATCCGGCCGGGAGTTGCTCTGTCTGATATGCGGAGCGTGACGTCGAACTGCACCCGCTGCTTTTTCCGGATCTGCGGGAACAGCCATATGATCCTCTTCCCTTCAAAACGCGGCTTGACCGGCGCAGTATCGCCGACGTAAATCAGAGATGCGGGAAGTTCGTCTCGCACCGACACGTCCTGGAATTCGGATGTCGAATCACTCTGAAATGAAAGGGACATCGTCACGGTTTCGCCTGGTGAAGCTTCACCTGGCGAGAAGGCCTTCCGAATCGAACCGGTGAACGATTCCACGGCAATTTGTTTTTCCGCCTGCTTTTCATCGCCGCACGCATTCGTGACTTTCACGTGAATGGTGAAGACACCGGATCGTTCGTAGGTATGAACCGGCTGAGTGTCGGTCGATATCTGTCCGTCACCGAAATCCCAGATGTATGAGTATGCGCCGTTGTATTGGAATTCCTCCGTGATCGTCGCTTTCAGTTGCACGGCAAGAGGCGCCTGCCCGGAGTCGGGTGTTGCCGAGATCTGCACTGAAAACGGCGGGCAGATGTCCTGCGGAACAACCAGTTCGACGACGGCTGTCCGCGTTTTGCTTCCACCAACCCCGGTGATTGTGATCGGGTATTCACCAGGCGTAGTTTCGGCCGGCACAGTCACATTGAGCGGCGTTTTGCCTGGAGGGGTGAATTTTCTCCGGTCGAACTCGGCGACGGCGCCTTTGGGCAGCCCTGCCACGGAAAGCTCGACCATCTCCTTGAACCCGTTGACGGGAAGGAGTTGGATTGTGTATACGACCGGAGTACCGAATGTAGCCGTCTGGGTTGGAGGCGTCGCAATGATCGAGAAATCCGGGCGAACGACGATGATGAGCGAAACAGTCGTCGAGTGAGTCATGCCGGCGCCCTCGCCCGAGATCGTGATCGAGTAGGTGCCGGTTGGCGTTGCGGCCGTCGTCGCCACCTCCAGGGTTGTTTGACCCGATGGCGTGACGGGATTCATCTTGAATTCTCCGCCGGCGCCTGGTGGAAGTCCTGTTGCCGACAGTTGTACGGGTTGTTTGAACCCGTTGATCGATTTCAGATTGATGATGAACGTCGTGACCTCGGAGGGTGCGATGACGCTGCTACTCGGCGAGGCGCTGATTTCGAAATCCGGTTTCGGTGACACAACCAGATTGACGGTTGCAGCATGGTGTTTCCTGCCGCTGTCTCCCGCGATCGTCAATGAGTAGATCCCGGGCGGAGTGTTATCGGATGTCATGATTTCAAGATCGACCTGGCCTGACGGGGTTATGGGATTCTTTGAAAATTGGCCATGTGCTCCATCCGGAAGCCCTGCGACGTTCAGGTTCACCGGCGACGAGAATCCATTCAGAGCGGTGAGATTCACGGAATATGTGGCTGAATCACCGGCAATGACTGTTTTCTCGGGGGGCGTTGCCTGGATCGTGTAATCAGGTGCGCTGGAGACGACAAGCGTGACCTGGCAGGATTGTGTCTTCCCGCCACCGATGCCCTTGACCGTCACGGAATAGGTGCCGGTCGGCGTGGTATCCGACGTCGATACCGTCATCTTGGACTCGCCTGTCGGCACTTTCGGATTCGGATCAAAGGCGGCTGTCGCCCCTTGAGGTAGATTTTCCACACTCAAATCGACCGGCGACTCAAACCCATTTTTCGCCTTTAAAGATATCGTGTAGGTCGCATCTCCTCCCTGAGAAACCGTGCGACTCGGCGGATCAGCGTCGATTGTGAAGTCGGCACCGGCTGTCACGACAAGAGTGACATCGGCCGAATGGCTCTTTTCGCCTCCCGTGCCGGTCACTGTCAGTGGATACGTCCCGAACGGAGTGGTCGGAGATGTGTCGATGCGGAGAGCGCACTCGCCGCTGGGAGTCAACGGATTTGTCGCGAACTGGCTGGTGGCGCCGTCGGGGAGGCCGGTGACAGTGAGAGAGACGGGAGAACTGAATTGGTTCAAGGAGGTGAGGGTCACTGTGTACGATGTCGTGCCGCCTTGTGGAACCGACAGGCTTGTCGGCGTCACGCCGATTGAAAAATCGGGTTCGGCACTGGAACAATAAAATCTGATCTCGCTGGCGCGGATCGTCACCTTCCATCCCTTATCGAGTTCGTCCACAACGATGCGGAGATCATTGATCCCTTCGCGCATGACTTCCGGCGGTACGGTTTTCTCGACCGTGCCCCATTCGTTGTTGAAGCCTTCGAGCAATCCGAGGTCGTAGCCGTTGATGAAAACACGGTCATGTTCATCGTTGGCCGGGTAATCCACATCGTATGCTTCGATAAAGAGCCCGACACGGATAACGGATTTGAGGATGCCCGGGGGCACGGTGTGGGACCACACGATGGGATTGTTAGGGTCATTGCGCCCAGTATAAATATTATAAGATGGAGCGTCGGTGACTCTCTCCGTGTAGCACAGAGTCTCACTCACCGCCGTCTTGCCGAATGACGATGGTGATGTCGCCAGAATACTCGCTGCCAGGAGTGCGACCGAAAACGCTCTCCTCTTCTTGTTGATCATGATTTTCCTCCGAAAGGGGCCGCCTGAGTCGCCAATCAATTCTTTATGATGAAACCTGTGCGGCATTTTGCCTAGAAAAGCGCCACGAACTTGAAATAACCAACCTTGGATTTGTAGTTCTGAGTCGGATCCTGCTGATCCCTGTAGTCGATGATTTCGGCGCCGACACCGAACCTGAAATGCGTGAAGACGAGATACCCGAGCTCAGCCGTACCGGATTCTTTGCGGTTGTCGATCGGGCCGTATACTTTGATGAGCTTATAGTTAGCGAGGAAATCCAGCTTGCGTGTGAACTTCAGACTCACACCCTGTACCGATGCAACCGAATTGCTTTTCGTTCTGTTGAGTGGCGGATAAACTTCGACGTTCGTATCATAGCGCCATTGAGAATAGACCGAATATTTCCGCGTGATTCTCCACAGTAGCCGGAAATTCAACTCTTCTTCGGCGGTTTCCGTGAGTGAAGTCGGAGCTTCGTTGCGACCGGCTTGCTTATAGTACCTGAGGCTCAAGTCCATCTCCTTGACAGGGGACCCAAAGAGATAGACGGACCAGAGCCTCCGCCGCCCCTCGGCCCCCTCCGACTTGTTCAACTGGATTTCGTATCGTCCGATTCCTCTGAATGACTTTCCTTCATATCCGCCACCGATTGAAATGATCTGGGCATCGGACGTCACATCGCCCTGGGTATTGGATTCATCCCTGATTCGGCTGTCAATGAAAATGCCTTTGTAGAGATGGTGTTTGACGCCGGCTTCCAGGATGTCATTGTCGGCAAGCGATCGACTGGTGTCCGTGTCCGTCACCAGCTCTTTCCTGTACCCGGCGAAGTATCCTTCCTGCCCGATCAGATACTCGGTGGAGAGTGAAAACGTCTGCGCCCGCGTGTTTGAGCTGCCGCTCAGCAGGTTATCGTATTGGTCGAGGTTGTAATCGGCTTGCAGAAACAGATCGCCGCTCGTCCGCTTCCAGAGGCGCTGCCGAACTCCAAGAAGCACCTCCTTTTCTCGCGCATCCTGAATGTCTCTCATAGGATCCGACCCGGAGTCGAATTGGAACTTGCCCCAGTATTTCGTGGCGACATCGTTGCGGAAGACCGAGAAGTAGGCGGTGTCGAGCCCGGTGTCGGTCGAGAGTTCTCGAGTGAACCCATATCCGCCACTGAACCTCGTCTGCCCGCGATCCCACTCGAGAAAGCTGTTGACTTCTTTCTGATCGACGACGACTCGAGATTGCGTAAAAGGATAGAGGTCGGAGCCGAGATTTCTCGAAAACTGAAATGGCGAAATAAAGATGTTCCTCTCCGAGTAGTAGGGGAATACCTGATAGAGGTTGAAGCCGTATTGAAGTTGTTGATTGGCAAATGTGGAAAAGTCGGTGTCGACATTCCAGGAGTTGACATAGAGTTTCAGTGAATCTTTGAAAGAGAACCTGCCGGCGCCAAAGAGGCCGTTCTGTCTCGCGATCGAGGGCTCGGCGCTGGATGAGTACTCACCGACGAAATTCAACCGCGTGGTGTCGATATTGAGGCCAAGGGTGGAGATGCCGCGCCGGTTTTTAAAGGCCTCATCGAAGGATAACGTGCTGTCGGCGTCGGCAATGTATGTAAAGCTGGCTTTCAGATATTTAGCCGGAGACACGAAGGTGCGAAATCCGAGCACATACCGTGTGAATCTACCAGCCAGCGATTCGAACTGATACGACACCAGGATGGAAATGGGATTCCCACGTTCGTCCTGCGAGTATATGGGGTAATTGAAAAGAATTTCACCGCGATCATAATCGAAGAAATAGTCGGTATTTCTGGACACCTGTCTCCGGCTGATTTCCTGGCTGGGATTGAGTGCGCTTCTCGTGACTAGGAAAACGATCTCACTTCCTCTGAGTATCGGCGAGTCCTTGATGTAGTACGGGCCCGCGCCGGCATCCGCGGGCAGTTCATCAATACCCGATTCGCCCCTGGCCATTCCACCCAGGACCTCGGCCCCGAATGTATCCCATCGTTTCCCCAGGATTGCCCCGCGAAAGGGATGGTAATACTGGGAAAAAACGGAATCGAGGTAGACGCCCATCCTGAAATCACCGACCGACGCGTACTCACGCTTGTTACCAACTGTGACCAGAAAATCCAGAGGAGGTTCGGTGATGCGGTTTTCCGGGTCATAGTCGATGTGCCCGTCCAGGTCATATGCCCCGTGGCCCAAAGTGCCATCGAGTACGAACGAGGCGCGTTCTCTTGTCGAAAACTCGGCGGGCAGCCCGAGGTCGCTGTATCGGAATCTGATTTCGTTGCCATGGACCCTGGCCCAGTTCAGCCTGAGCATCCCGATGCCCATGAGGAAGATCTGATCCTTCTTCTGTGTGACAGGAGCGGCGCATTTCGCCAGGGCAGTGGTGGCGGCAGATTGTACGATCGTGTCCGTATCGTGTGTGGCTTCTTTCAAAGCAGGTATCGCGGCGGCAGCGGCATGGCCGATTTCTCCGAGTGCTTGCGCCGCGAGCACTCGCTCGGCCGGGCTCTCATTCTTGAGGCCCGCGGTCATCACATCGACGGCTGCAGGAATGGACATTGGGTCGATTTTTGCAAGGCTTCGAGCGGCTTGCAGGCGGACGACGGGACTGGGATCCTTTGTCGCCGCGATCAGATCAGGGATAGCAGCAGATGATGCGCGGCCGATTTCTCGCAAGGCCCGTGCTGCGGCACAACGAAGACACTCATCCGGGCTGTTCCTCAGAACCTCACTCAGCTGCTTAACAGAGGAATCCCCGGAACGAGCAACTTCCAGCTCAACTGGCGTTGCCTTCGACCCTTGTGGACTGGCCTGACCGGACGAGCATTCCGCGGCGAACAGATGCTGGAGTTCCTCGGGAGAGGAGCCGGGTTGAGCCGATTCGTCTGATGCGCTGAGGGGAGAAATAATTGCGTAGGCAAGAAGAAACAAGCCTGGAATTAGGCAGTTCTTCAGATCGATCAATCGAGATGGAATTAGCATGCGTGTAAAAACCCCCTCGTATAGAGTACCAAAAAATCCACTTATCTTTCAAGTAGTTTTATTAAGTTATTCCAAATCACTTTGTCTGCAATAAATATACAAATACTCTGTGTTTTTGACATTGTCATATAAAAGCGTCAAAATAGCCATTATCAGTTGATCAGTCTGGATGAGTTTCCATGATTATCGAGTAATTTTGCACCTATCATCATAATCAATGACAGCGATCCCCGATGGAAGAGCACTAGCCTCCAGGAGTGATCTGTGCATTTGGGATCGCTTGTGTTCCAGAACATTATTTCGGCATGAGGCTTGGCCAGAGCTTCAGCGTCCAGGCGATCGGTCTGCCGCTGAATGCGAATCGGTGTGTTCGTTGGACAATGGCTTCCTATCCGAACTCAACCGCATTCTCAGCTAACACTCCAGAGGAATTGCCAAGAGCTCGCTGGCCGGATTGTGCGTCGCCGACGGGCGGATCGATGACTATTTCCTTGTGTGTTCCTCTGCTCCGCTAAAGCCTCTGCCTCGGGATCGATTGCCTCTTCACGTCTTCAAATGTGAGGCAGCCTGAGCCAGCGACACGCGGCAGCGAGGCTCGCATGCCGGTGTGCCCAATGGCCCCGCCCGTGAAGACGATGTGTGCCCATTCGTTGTAACCGCCTTTCAGGGTACAGTAGGCTCCATCGTGACTGATATCGGCTTTCACAGAACTTTTTATTTTGCGGTCGACGTTCCAATCGATTTTCTTGGTAGCATCCAGTACCTCGTGGTAGACATAGGATCCATGCCCTTTGGAGTAATACCATCCGGTGCCATAGCCGGCTGCGTTGGACCCAAGGCCTTTGGTCTCGTTGAGTTTCTTCTCATTCAAATCCGGCAGCTGAATGCGTGAGTAGTCGTAGATTGAATGCTTATTATTAAGCACTCCCCAAAGCTGAAAAGTGTAGTTCATGACGCTCAGGAAATTCGGTTTCCAATTGACATGGTCGACGCCGCCGTGTCGCAAGCCGATGTCGTGGCCAAGTTCATGCATGAAGGTGCCGGATTGGATGAGGTAGTAGAGCGATGAATTCGGCCAGTTGTGCCAAGCGTCTGCGCCGAGTGCCACGATGAAGTCGCTCGCCCCTGCCGTAAAATTCGTGAGATTATTGCGCGAGATACCGCTGATGGTCGTCGGAGCTCCGCCCTGACCGCCGATGCACTTGGCGAAAAGGCAGTAATGGTGAGTGTTGACGTGTGCAGGATTGAGATAAGCGGCCTTAATGGCGTCGAAATCATTCCAGTCGTAGTTGTAGCCGGCATCCATATAGCCGATCGCTTCGCGCGAATCCACAATTTCATTGCCCAGTTCGACATGCACGGTGATCCCCGGCAGACCGTCTGGATTTGATACCGGCGCCACTGCGAAGGAGTTCTGAAGGATTGCAATCAATCCGTCTCGCGGTTTCATGCTGCGGCCGTTGACAACGAGCCAGTCGACTTGAATGAATATGTCCTTATGGGCGGGATTTGAGCCGAGTGTGAGCTCGACGTCGTCATTCAGCCCATCGCCATCGGCGTCGACCGCCAGTGCCGGCCCCGCTGAGAATAGCGCGAGAGCGGTGGCTAAGGCGATGTATGTCGTGAATGCGCATGAGAGGAAACGACCTTTCACCATTCTATTCTCCTTCAGATTCGATGTCGATAGTCCGTCGACAATCCTTGTTCCTTTTGATTATCCTAATCGGACTATCTCCAGAGCGCAACCGACCTCTCCCAAATCCCGATCCGCGCGAGTAGGACTCGCGGACCAAGGAAGTAAAAAGTAAAAAGTAAAAAGGCAAACGCAGAATTGACTCACGAAGGAGGGCACTTCCACAGAGGTCAGTGAACGCGGCATTTTGCCTTGGGCACAGCAGGTTCTCAATGGTCGCCGGCCGGACGGGCGACACGCGAACTTTATTGCAACGAATCCATCACCGGCGCCGCTGCGGCCCGTGCTTTCCGCGCTCGCTCTGTTCTGGCCGAACGCAACATCATAAGAGCGGCATAGATGACGACACAGATGACGAGCCAGCGGACAGCCCCGAGCGGCAACGATTTCACGATATAGGCGGCGAGTAGCACACCTGGCACTCCACCAATGGCAAGGCCGATTGCAGCTCGGATACTGTAACCTTTGAGTTTGATGAATCGGACCCCGCCCACCGGCATCAGGAATGCACATGATCCCATCATGATGGGAAAAGCAGCAGTGGGGTTCATGCCGAGCAGGCTCACAAGTATCATGCAAGGCGCATAGAGGCCTATTCCGAGCGTCATCAATGCTCCCAGCATGAAATTCCCAACGACACCGATTAAGAGGGACACGCCTCCAAGATCAAGCGTGTTGCCTCCGAGATGAAGCGCTTTCAATTGCGTCAGCAGCATCAGAAGAGCGGCCACAAGAAGGGCGAAGCCCATTCCAATCTGGATCATGCGCCGGGACATCCGTGCGACGACCCCCGCTCCCAGCCAGGCGCCCAAGACCGATGCGCCGATCATCAGGAAAAGCGTCCTCATATCGACTCCAATGATGGCGATGTAGATGAGCGCTTCAGCGATAGTCGGGATTGCATGCCCGACGTTCAGAGTCCCGGGGATAAGTTCATCCGGCACCAGATGGAACAGCTTGTAAATAGACGTTGTCACGGCAAAACTGCCGATGCCCAGCGTGTCCAGAAAATTCGTGAGAAACCCGATCCCAAGCATCAGCAGGCTCGGCCGCGGATCGTCCGTGGCGGGATGTTCCATCTGAGTCGCCCGCCGCATGCGCCGGGCGATCATTGACCAGATAATAATGTAGGCAATTGTCAGAAGTCCTAATAGAGCGAGCAGGAAGGTCTTCATTCCTTTATACCTGTACTTTCCTGGGTGAGTTCATGCGAGTGGTTTGGATGTGCAATCCCCGACGGTTGGTTGGTTTTGATTCACGCGTGAAATATTCAACCATGAACCTGATCTGTCAAGTCATTTTTTTCAGTCAACATACTGCTGGGTTTATTGAACCGCAGATAAACATAGAGGCGCACGATATTTTGCCGTCACATCACATGGTTCATCAAAGGTTCTTTTTCCAGTTCTTTCGGAGAAATTTGTGTCTTCCAGACAAATCAAGAAATTGCGGCTGAGGCTGCCAAAATTCACAAAGGGCCATATGCCGAACGCCATCGATGAACAAAGTACACTGGGATTCGTATTAAATAGAGGGCTGGTGTGCAGCGCAGATGAATATTAATAAGAATCCCACTCCAAATCAATGACATATGGCCGCAAAAGCTATTCAAGCCGTTTTCGATATGGCAGTCAACGCCAATGGGGTTCCGCAATTAATATCCGGAATCGATGGCTCAATAAAGCGACTCAGTTTCAATAGGAGCATTTTTCGGGAATTCCAACCAGGAGGATCGATCGTGAAAGCAAAGTTGCTCGGATTATTCCTTCCACTGCTATTAGTTATCACCCCGGTGTTCTCTGGAGAGGCTACCTTTATCGATGGCGGTACGCGCTCCAAGGTCAAGACTGACCTGCTTCAGAAATACGGAGACGGGCAGAAGTTCAGAATTGAGAGGGGTGTTGATCAAGCTGCTGATTTTTGGCGTCAGGAGGACGGCGATCAAGAAGAATTTTCAGCATATTGCCGGCAATCTTTTATCGGCGACAAAGATGCGCTGGACGCCGACTTCAAGAAGTTGGAGTTTTACTCTGAGATTCTCAACGGATATTTCGGAGAAATGGGCCGTGACATGAATCAGCCTGTGGATCTGGACTGGGGCGAGATCATGCCGATCGACATGGCGATGAGCAGCTTCGACCCGGCGGCGCATCTGAGCGAAGATCTCTTCCAGAATAAAACGGCGTTTTTTGTTCTTCTGAATTTCCCTCGATACACCCTCGCCGAAATGATGCAGAATGGGCCACAGTGGAGTCGTCAGGAGTGGGCGTTTGCTCGCGAGGGCGACTCGATTCGTTCCCGCATTCCGGCTGTCGTCAGCCAGAAGATCAGCGCCATCATGAACGATGCTCATGCCTATGTCTCTCAATACAATATTTTCATGGGCAATCTCGTCGATGACACGATGAAACCTCGGTTTCCAGCCGACATGAAACTGCTTGAGCACTGGGGCCTTCGAGACGAGATCCGAGCCCGGTATGCCAATAAAAATGATCTGAGCAAGCAGCAGATGATTTACAAGGTTATGGATCGGATCATCCGGCAGGAAATTCCCGAGAAAGTTGTCAATTCGGCGAAGTACCAGTGGAATCCTCTGACCAATAAAGTTTATGAAAACGGGCAGGAGGTGTCGGCGACTCCCGAGCCCAATACCCGGTATAAAACTCTCCAGAGTACATATGAAGCGATGAAATTGGTTGATCCCTACCGGCCAGATTTGCCGACGTTCATTCAGAGGAGCTTCGGATCGGAGAAAGAGATCCCGGAAAAGGACGTCGAAGCGATGTTTGTGGGCATCCTCTCATCTCCCGAGGTTCCCATGGTTGGTAAGCTGATTGAAAAACGTCTTGGCCGAAAGCTCCAACCATTCGACATCTGGTACACCGGCTTTAGAGGCGATACCTCGGCGCCGGAAGAAGAACTTGACGAGATCGTCGCTCAGAAGTACCCGACCCTGGAGGCTTTCCAGAATGATATCCCCGATATCCTGATCAAGCTCGGCTTCACCAAAGAAGATGCCGACTTCATCGCGCCGAAGATCCAGGTCGATCCGGCACGTGGCTCCGGACATTGCGCTGGCACATCGATGCATCGCTTCAAGGTGCGTCTTCGAACACGGCTGACGAAAAACGGCATGAACTATAAAGGATACAATATTGCGATTCACGAACTGGGACATTCAATAGAGAGTGTATTGACCCTTCACAAAATGGATTACTACTCGTTGAGCGGTGTTCCGAACAACGCGTTCACCGAAGCATTCGCGTTCCTGTTCCAAGATCGTGACCTCGATCTGCTCGGTTTCAAGAAGGACACCACTCTCGATAAGGAAATGAAGGCCCTGGATATCTTTTGGAACTCTTACGAAGGGATGGGCGTGTCCCTGGTGGAAATGTACACATGGCATTGGATGTATGACCACCCGAATGCGACTCCCGAAGAACTAAAACAAGCCGTCCTCTCGATCGCAAAGGACGTCTGGAACAGATACTACGCCGGAGTTTTTGGAATTAAGGATCAGGTCATACTGGCGGTTTATCAGCACATGATCGATTACACGCTTTATCTTCCCAACTATGCCATTGCAAACATCATTCAGTTCCAGATCGAAAATTATCTGCAGGACAAACCTCTAGGCCCGGACATGAAACGGATGTGTGCATCCGGCAGCATCCTTCCGCAAGCCTGGATGAAGAACGCGGTTGGCTCGGAGATTAACATCAAACCGATGCTCCAGGCTGTGGATATTGCTCTGAAGATGGTGAGATGAACGAGGCGGTGATTTTATTTATGAAACGATTGGAATTCACGGTTAATTTATGCCTCGTTCAGCCAGGGGATAGGGGCTGGGATTTTTGGCATCTGATCGGTGAAATCTGTGCACAAAACGGCAAAAGTTGTGATCAGGCAGAATCGTGAATTCCTCTCAGCAAGCCAGGAAGAGAGGAATGCAGGAATGGTTTATGAAACCACCGCTGGTCGAAATACAAATCCGTTCCTGCTTTCATTTCTTACTGCATTCCTGAAAGGTTCGGATGCGATGGTTGTAGAAGCCATCTTGTTTGATTGCGGCTATGCCGCGTCAGGGAATTGCACAAACGGATATTTTTTGACTCGTGCGGATGATGGACGTCGCAGATGAAACTCAATGCCGACGCCGGAAAATAGCCGACAAATGGCTTCACATTTACAAAAAATAGAAGCACGGTGAATAGATGAAATTGCTTCGGACGTACTCGCTTCCGCGGACGCCCGTTTGCAATGGCATCGCCAGGATATCTTTAATTCCGAGGAGAAAAAGAGAATGGAAAAACGAGGACGACGACTGATGAGTGCCATCCTGGCGATGGCGCTCGGCCTCACCACCGGAATCCGCGCCGAAAGTGTCGCGGGGAGCAAACCAATCGACCCGGCCGACATGGACACCACGGTGAAGCCTGGGGATAATTTCTATCGATTCGCCAACGGCACCTGGATGAAGAATCATCCGGTTCCGGCAGAATATGCCCGTTGGGGTGTCATGGATCAAATCGCTGCCCGAAACATCGAAGACCTGCGGAGTCTCTTTGAAGAAGCCGCCGCCAAACAGGCTCCTCACGGCACCAACCTTCAGAAGATCGGCGATTTCTACGCATCGGGAATAGAGGAACAAAAGATCGAATCAGAAGGCGTCAAGCCGCTGGCTGCGGAACTCGATCAGATCGCCGCTTTAAAAACCAAGGCGGATCTTCAGAAGTATATTGCCCGTATGCACTTGATGGGCGTTTCGCCGCTCTTCAATATTTTCGCGGAACAAGACCCGAAAAACAGCGTCATGAAAATTGCATGGCTCTACCAGGGTGGCCTCGGGCTCCCGGACAGGGATTTCTATGTCGAACAAGATGACAGGTCCAAGGAAGTGCGGGCCGAATACATCAAGCACCTGGAAAAAATGTTCACTCTCATGGGAGAGGCCGGCGAGCAGGCGAGGAAATCCGCGGAAACCGTCATGACGATCGAGACTCGCCTGGCTCAGGCATCCATGACCAGACTGGAGCAGCGCGATCCGAACGCTCTGTGTAACAAAATGACAGCCGCCGAGTTGGCTCGATCAGCTCAGCAGTTCGATTGGAACGGCTACTTCGCGACCATTGGTCTCGATCATCCGGGGGACCTCAATGTGGCGCAACCTAAATTCTTTAAGGAAGTGGACGCGGCGATTGGCCAGGTCAGCATCGATGACTGGAAGATCTATCTGCGCTGGCACATGGTTCATGCGAGCGCCCCTTACTTGAGCACGCCGTTCGTCACCGAGGACTTCCGGTTTTTTGGCACCTTCCTGACCGGCGCCAAGGAGCTTCAGCCGCGCTGGAAAAGATGCACTCGAACGGTATCCGGAGAACTGGGCGAAGCAGCCGGGCAACTTTACGTTGAGAAGTATTTCCCGCCTGAAGCCAAGGCGCGGGCGCTGGCGCTTGTGAATAATCTAAAAATCGCACTGCAGGCGCGGATTCAGAAACTGGATTGGATGAGCGAGGAGACGCGAAAGAAAGCCATCGAAAAACTGGACGCCTTTAAGGTGAAGATCGGCTATCCGGACAAATGGATCGACTATTCGACACTCGACATCAGCCGCGATTCATATCTGAAAAATGTTCAGGCGGCCGACCGATTCCTCTTCGCGCGCGAAATCCGGAAGATGGGGAAACCGGTCGATCGTACTGAATGGGGCATGACGCCACAAACCGTCAACGCCTATTACAATCCAGGCATGAACGAAATCGTTTTCCCTGCCGCTATTTTGCAACCACCCTTTTTCGACTTCAAAGCGGATGATGCTGTTAATTACGGCGGCATTGGCAGCGTGATCGGCCATGAGATGACTCACGGCTTCGATGATCAGGGCCGACTATACGATAAAAATGGAAACCTCAATGATTGGTGGACGAAGGAGGACGGAGAGAAGTTCAAAGCACGTGCCGATGTGCTGGTCAAGCAGTACGACCAGTTTGTGGCCGTCGATAACCTCCACGTCAACGGAAGTCTCACACTTGGCGAAAACATCGCCGATCTGGGAGGGCTCAATGTTTCATATGACGCCCTGCATCAGGCGATGAACGACAGCGGAAAAGCTGAAACAATCGATGGATTCACACCCGATCAACGCTTTTTCCTCTCATGGGCCAAATGCTGGCGCGGCAACATCCGGAAGGAAGCCCTCATGATGCGCCTGAAAACCGATGTCCACTCTCCTGCAGAATTCCGGACACTCGGCCCTCTGAGCGACATCCCGGCTTTCTATGCAGCCTTTGATGTAAAGACTGGAGATACTATGTACCGCCCCGAAAGTGAACGCGCCAAAATCTGGTAACGGGTCCGCGATACATGTTGAATTTGAAGGAGGGAAATCACCGGTCTAAGCCGGAAGCGGCCGGGCAGGCGATCGCGGAAAAATAATAGTGAAGCCAACGCCATCCAAATCGGCACGCTGTTGGCCAACAGGGTTGCCGGTGCCGCCAATGTCCGCAGCAGGCTGGTGTTCCATAAGACCAGATCGAGCGCGAAAAAGACCCCACCTATCTCAAAGGGGTGCTCTGTCTCGACTTGCAGTCGATGAGGGGGCGAGTATGACTCGCCCCCATGAATCTACAAAATTCTGTCGGTATGGTCTTTCCTTGCATCACCGATTTTCAAAGGGGAACGGCATGGCAAGACCTGTCTTCCAGTGAGGAACCGCCTTTGTGCGGTTGAACTCCTCGATCAGCTGAACAGCGACATCCACAGTCTGCTTCAGACTCTCCAATTCCCAATCCGTATGATATTCATCGGTGACCTTATGATAGTCGCCGGTGAAGAATTCCTTGATATGATCTCTCCCCGAAGCGAAATCTTCGCCGGCGGAAATCCAAATACCTGGGATTCCTTTCAAAGCGAATGGGAATTGATCTGATCGGAAATACAATGCCTGTTCGACCATGGAAAAGTGCGAAATCTTGAGGCCCGACTTTTTGGAGACTTCTTCCAGCTGCCGGTCAATATCGAGAAATCGTGAACCCTCGGCGAAGAAGCTGCTGGATTTTTCCCAAACCGGCGACGATTCAAAATTGATGTCGAGAATGATGTTATTTCGATCGGTGTTTCCAACATAGTAACGCGAACCAAGCAGCCCCTGTTCTTCAGCCTCGCATGCGAGAATAGTGATGCCGTAGTAGAGATCCTTTTCCATTTCTTTGAGGCGTTTGGCCGTGAGAACGAGCGCGGCCACGGCCGAGCCGTTGTCGATGGCGCCGTTGTATATTGAATCCTGATCTTTCTTGTCGCTTTTGCCGAGATGATCGATATGCGCTGATAACACAATACGTTTCTCGCATTTCCCGGGAATTCGAGCAACCACGTTGCTGGTCGTGACGTCCCGCATCACACTATGCCCGGCAATCCGGAGATTGAATCCCAGAGGCACCGGCTCGAAGTTGCGATCCAGGGATTTTCGGTAGAGCTCATCGAGGTTAATATTCTTGGCCGCCAGGAGCCTCTTCATGCACTCCTCGCGAATCCATCCGCGGAACACCAGGCTTCCATCGATAGCGGATGGCAAATAGAGGGACTCATGTGACCAGGAGTTCTGAACGACGGTCCAGCCGTAGTTGGCAGTCTCAGGTGTGTGAATGATAAAAACAGCCTTGGCGCCCTGGCGCATGGCTTCTTCCATCTTGTATGTCCAGCGACCATAGAAAGTCTGGGTTTTGCCTTCGAAAATATTTGGGATGAAGAAACCAGGATCGGTGGCTCGGAGGATCAGGATTTTATCCTTGACGCCGCTTTTATAATCGTTCCAGTTCCAGGGGTCGGCCTTGATGCCGAAGCCGGCAAAGACGGCTTCTCCTTCCAGCGAGAAATCACCTTCGCCGCCGGTGTAATTGCCCATGATGTCATCTGAATAGCGGTAGATGGCGCCGTCGGATTCCAATTGTACTGTTGTCGTGGTGAATCCCTTCGCGGTGAACTTTTGCAGGAATCCCTGCGGCGTGTCCGGTTGCAGATCCATAAACTTAAAAAGGCTGAGGAGATATTTCTCGGCAAGTTCGCCGCCTCGGGTCGCGGGAGCTCTCCCTTCAAGAAGATCATCGGCTAGAAATTCGATAACACTTTGCAGTTGTTCATGTGAAGGAGATGCCGGCGCCGACTTCTGATCAGCCGGTAGCAGGAGAGGCGAGAATCCAAAAATCATCGCGAGTGAAAATCCGATTGCTCTCACGGAAAATCCTCCTTTGGGCAGAAAAAGCATACCAAATTATCATCAGTCGATTCGAAAAGAAAATCCAATCGATTATTGATCCTTGCGGAAATGCGTAAACGCGTCAGACGTGATCGTGTTCGGATTGATTCCCGGTTATGCTGCATATAGGCCCGGGTCTTTTAGTCGCCGGCTACGAGTGCCTGAACGAGTTGTGGCATCGAGGCCCTGACTATTTCCGTTCCCAAACACCAAGGATGCTCTTACCGATTGCATGCAAAAAGAGCCGATCCAGGATCCTTGAAGTTGGCACAAGAAATTGGTCCCACAGCCGGATCTGATCCTGTGTCGGAACTGTTGCGTGCAGAAGCAATTTGTTGCCAAGAGACGCAATGAGCCCAGCGGAATCCAGGTAATGGCACCGCAAAGGCTTAAGGGTGTCAGGAGCCAACAGTTTTAATGAGCCACTTGTGTATCGTCGATAATGGCCGATGGCTCTATCGAACGCCGTAAAGAGGGCCGGGTAGGCTGGAGCAACCACAATCAGCCGGCCCCCTGCAGCGAGATGTTCGGTGGCTTGTTGTGCTTCCGCGGTGTCATCCTCGATGTGTTCGAGCACGTCGATGTAGAGGATCGTATCGAATGTCTCAGTGGAGGGCAGCCGGCTGAGCGTGCTATTCCTCACTGTGACGATTGAAGGTAACTGTTTTTCCGCAACCTTGCTATGAAGCAATGATGCGAGATATGGGTCCGGCTCGACGCAAACCCAGCGTTCCTGGCTCCCATCGCAGATATACGCTGTTGACCCGCCGATCCCGGCGCCAACCTCTGCCACATTCCGGCCGATGAAGTGTCGGATCTGCGAAGACCAGTAGAGTTTCCAATTGTGAGCTGCGGCGAAAATATCGAGCTCATTGCCGACGTATGCAAAGGAACCCCCGGCCGTTTTTTTATCTTTCGTGCTGAATCCTCTCATGCTGATCCGGATTAATTTCCAAGTGGAACAAGTGATTGACTTCCATCGGTCGACTGCCCACAGTCATTGATCGCGATGAGGCTGATGACAAGGAACAGAATCGGCACAAGGAGCGAAAAATGCAGGACTTTGACCTTAGGGTTGCCGACCGTCTGTGCCATACCTTCCCAACCAGGTGTTCAGTACGATGCGGATAAGATCTCGAAAAGAAGCCATTGTATCTTTTGGGAGGCTGACCCTGGAGCGTTCGTCATTTCTCCAGAGAACGGGCACTTCTTTTATCGGCATATGATGGATCGTCGCTATTTTTAGGAGTTCCGAATCGTACGCCCAGCGGTTGATTGTGAGGAGGCTGGCGAGCCTCACGGCTGCACCTCGTTGGAACATTTTAAAACCACACGTAAAGTCCGTGACATCAACTCGGAGAAGCGTTCGTGAGAGCCATGAGTAGACTCTGCCCATCAACATACGATAGCGGGCCTGAGGGATAGCGACCTGCGCGCCCATGCACCGCCTCGATCCGATGACAATTGGGTAACTGGAAATGTGAGGCATGAACTTCGCAACCTCCTCAATGGGGCAAGACAGGTCTGCGTCGCAGAGAAGCACGACCTCTCGGCTCGCTGCGAGGAACCCTTCCTTGATAGCTGCGCCTTTGCCTCGATTCGGTTCAAGCGAAAAAAGCCTCGACTGAAACCCGGCTGGATTGACGGTGCACTCGCACAGTTGCTGAATGACGGCTTTGGTGGAATCCGTGCTGCCGTCATCGACAAAAATGAGTTCGAGGGGTGTCGAACCTCGCCGGAAATACTCGACGATCGCTTGAACGGTCGGGGTGATACGATCGGCTTCGTTAAAGCACGGGATAATGATGCTGACTCCAATTGTCATCTGATCTGCTATGTTCATGCTTTCTTGATTCCAGTAATCGGTTCCATCTTGATTCGCATCCGAGGACCTATTTGTCTGATGAGCCCATGGCGCCGCTTTTCGTGACTGCGCAGACTCATCGAGGATGGGCTTGGTACGGCTTCGGCTGACCTTTTTTGAAACCGGCCACTGCTGCTTTGATCGATTGGAGTGGATGCTCTCTGTCCCTGGATAAGCATGATGGTGCGGAAATTGCGATCCGGAGAGTGGTCGCTGTCAAGAAAGCCAGGGACACGTGAACCGCAGATGGAAGAGCGGAGCCGGTTCAATGGATCAGCTCCGGGTTGACAAGAGGAGGCGGCGCCCGACAACTACTCTATCCCCAACTTCCTCGCCATCTCGGGCGTCAGGGACTTCTTATTGATCATGATGGCGATCGTCTTCAAACGGACATATGATCGTGACAGATACACATACCCATCGAATTTGCGGTCGAGCGTCCCGCCCGAGTTTTTTGTCAGGTAGAATTTGGTGCCTTTCTGGTCGTGAGCGAGGCCTACGATATGCATCAAATGGTCATCTGTTGTCGTGAAATTATCGAAAGCCCTCTGTCTCATCTCCTGCGTCACTTCCTTCTCGATCTCGGGCTCCGTCGCCTTGGCTTCCTGTTCCGCCTTGGTTTTGTCTTCCCATTCTTTTGCAGGGACGACTCCATAGCCGGTTTCGCGGCTCGAATATTCCTTCTCGCTCACATCCCCATCCCACACGACTGAATACCCGTGCTTCAACGCATTGTCGATAATCGTTTCGAAGTCGTCGATCGGCACATTATAATAATCGCCCGCGTCCGCCCAGTTATCCGGAACTTCCAGACAGAATTTTTGAAAGAAAGGATGATGAGTATAGGAAGTCATTTCGATGTAATCGTCGAATGGGATTTGCAGAACATCGTTCATGAACGCCAGCGGGGTATAGGTCTTGCCTTGGTATTCAAAGGAGGCAGGAGGCTTTCCGAGGTAAACGTCGAGAACGGCCTCGATCGCGTCAGGCCATCGCGGGGTGAGTCGTTTACCCTCCTTCTTGAGAACCCCATCCAGCATGCCCTGGATGACCGCAACCATTTCGCCATGGTTATGACGCGGTTCATCGATGTTCTGACCTGTGTATGCGCTTTCAGGCACTGCCCCGTAGGTTCTCATCAGATGGAGCACATCATGAGCCTGCCCGCCTTCGCCGAACGTGGCGGCGCCATGCCGGCGTATGTAATTCATGGACTTCAACTGATAGGTGTGTCGCACCGTGAACATCTCCGACAGATCGAACTCACCTCTCCCCATACGAATCAGTTCAGCTTCGATGAATGATGTTGTTGAAAAATCCCAGCAGGTTCCCGTCCAGTACTGGTCCTTGATCGGCGTGCGCTTGACCTCGCTTTCAATCGTAAAGATGTGCGCCGGGTTTTCCTTTTCGTCGGCCTTCTTTTTCTCTGTCGGATTGGCGGGCATGCCGGATGCCGGGCCGGATAGGAGCACAATCACCAGGATGGGATGCAATGAACAGAGTCTCATCGGTGCCTCCAAGAGCCAATTCTTATGAATGCTTCAGTCACGTGCGCGAGCCTGAAAAACAGGGTGATGATCATGTGTGAGGATATGAAAGGTGACAGCCGAGGCACTACCACTTGCAAGATGATCATCGATCTTCCTTGTGACATCGTAGTTTTCCTTCTTATCGCTTTCAATTCGTCCTTGTCAAGGATCGCATCGACAGGACCACGGTTTTCCTGTACAGGATGATCGATGGTGTTGTCGCGAATCATACGAACGCCGTCATCGTGACCGTCGTCTACGCTCTCCTGCTCGCTGCGACAACTGTCCCTCTTCTCATCGGCGTTGCCGTTATGTTCAATCGATAGAGATCTCACCAGCGGCGGCGACGATTTCACCAAAAGCGTTGATCGAACGGTGCCGGCCGACTCGGCGATTCTTGACAAACGATCGGGGAGGCTCTAGGTTTTGTATATGAAATACCCGCAGACAAACGACTTGGAGGAAGCATTCTTCATCGTTTCATTCATCCGTGTGGTGAATAAGCACGAGCATCTGCGGGCCGCGTCCAGCGATCTCAAGCGAAACGGCTTGTTGCAGGTTTGAGGAGTACTCGCATGAGCCAAAAGAGTAAATCCAAGGCTGAACTTCTGTTTGACAATTCCAAATTGCACACGCGTATCGCCCAACTAGAGGCGGCTGAGGATGAACGACAGCGAGCCAAAGAGACGGTGACTGAGAGCGAGACGCGTCTGAGACGTCTCGTTGCACACTTCCCGCTTCCCATCCTCCTTGTGCGTTCTTCCGGGGAAATCGAATATGTCAATCGGAAATTCGAAGAAGTCCTGGGCTATACGAAAGAGGACCTGCCCACGTGGGAAAAATGGATTGAAGCGGCGTATCCGGATCCTGATTACAGGCGCGACATCAGCTCCCAATGGGCCTCCGACCTGGCTGACTCCGTCGGCGCGGACTCAAAGCCCCGGGAATACAAGGTCGAGAGCAAGCACAGCGCTCTTCACGATATCATATTTCGTTTCGTGAAAGTGGGAGATGGCCGGATTTTTGTGACATGTGAAGACATCACGGACAGTAAGCGTGCCGAGGAAACTCTGCGGAAGAGCGAGGCTCGCTACCAACGCATGACACAAGCCGTTACGGACTATTTCTTTACCGTGCGCGTCGACAATGGCAGGGCCGTCGAAACAGTGCACGGCGCGGCGTGCGTCGCTGTCACCGGCTATACGTCGGATGATTTTGCCGCGGATCCCTATCTGTGGCTCCGGATGGTCGATGCGCCGGACAGGCAGGCTGTCATCGATCAGGTGCGACTCGTCCTCGAAGGCCAGGAAGTCCCTGCCCTCGAACACCGGATCATCCGCAAAGACGGCTTCAGGCGATGGGTCCGCAACACACCGGTACAGCATTTCGATTCCGATGGCAAACTGCTATCGTATGACGGCCTCATTCAGGACATCACTGAGCGGAAGCTTGCCGAGCAGGCTTTGCGTGAGAGCGAAGCAAAATATCGAAAGCTGATCGAGAATCAGGGCGAAGGGATCGGAGTCGTCGATTGGGATGAAAAATTCGTTTTTGTGAATCCCGCGGCGGAACGCATCTTCGGTGTCCCCAAGAACACGCTTGTCGGTCGCAATCTGAAGGAATTCATGGGTGAAGAGCAGTTTGCTTTTGTCACCAAGCAAACAGTCAAACGGCGTAAAGGCGAAGAGAGCAGGTATGAGCTCGAAATCATCCGTCCGGATGGCGAGCGCCGGGATCTGCTGATGACCGTCACCCCGCAGTTTGATCTCAGCGGACAGATCACCGGGGCCTTCGGGATCTTTCGCGATATCAGCGATCAAAAGCGCGCTGATGTAGAACGTCACAAGCTGGAAGCGAAAGTCCAGCAGGTGCAGAAGCTCGAAAGCCTCGGCGTCCTCGCCGGCGGGATTGCTCACGATTTCAACAATCTGCTCATGGCCATCCTGGGGAATCTGGATCTTTCTTTACGAGGCATCTCGTCGGTGTCCCCCATCCGGGAAAATCTGCAGGAAGCTGTCAAAGCCTCCCAGAGGGCCGCCGATCTCTGCCGACAGATGCTGGCATATTCCGGCCGAGGTCGATTCATTATCCGGGCGGTGGATTTGAGTGAGGTGATTCGCGAAATGGGGCATATGCTTGAGGTCTCCATTTCGAAAAAGGCGACGTTGAAGTATCAATTTGCCGATGCCTTGCATTCGGTCGAGGCCGATGTTTCCCAAATCCGTCAGATCATCATGAATCTCGTCATCAATGCCTCGGAAGCAATCGGCGATAAGCCGGGTGTCATCACGCTCTCGACCGGCGAACTCCAGTGCGACCGCAGCTACCTCGCATCAGCCTGGCTGGATGAAGAGCTACCGGAAGGCAACTATGTTTACTTGGAGGTGACGGATTCGGGTTGCGGCATGGATGCTGAAACTCTCCCAAAAATATTTGATCCTTTTTTCACGACGAAATTCACAGGGCGAGGGCTCGGGCTGGCCGCTGTTCTCGGCATCGTCCGGGGGCACATGGGCGCCATTAAGGTCCTCAGTGAAAAAGAAAAAGGCGCCACTTTCAGGATTCTCCTTCCTGCCGTGGCCGCCATCGCCGATCACGTGCGAGAAAAGGAGGCGCCTCATCCGGAATGGCACAGCCACGGCGCGATTCTACTTGTCGATGATGACGAAGCAATCCAGGCTCTTGGCCGTGAGATGCTTGGGGTGCTTGGCTTCAAGGTTCGGACTGCCGGAAATGGGCGTGATGCTGCGGAAATTCTCCGCAAAGATTCGGCTGAGAACAGCCTCGTTGAAGATCGGATCGTTTGCGTGCTACTCGATTTGACGATGCCTCAGATGGATGGCGAAGAGACCTTTTACGAACTCTGCCGCATACGGCCCGACATTCGAGTGATCCTCTCCAGCGGTTATGAGGAACTGGATGTCACCGGTCGATTCGCCGGCCGGCGGCCCGACGGCTACATTCAAAAGCCTTACCAGATACGGACTCTGGAAGCGAAACTACGGCACGTCCTGGCCGGGATAGATCAGTAAGGCCTCTGGATACGGCGGCAAGGTTCCTCTCGGCGGGCACTACTCTAAACCCCTATCCGCGAGTAAGCACGCGCCTATTGCGACAAAATGGCTTCGGAGCCTCTGCGGCACGGCTCGCGAGGATGCCGAGCCGTCATGCCGGGTCTATCGAGACTATCCATGATTTTGCCGCATATGATTAATGGATTCGGCCTCTCGGCCTGCTCCGCATCGGGCGGATGCTGCTGGATGCCGGGCACAATGTGTTTCTCATCGATCTTCTCAATCACGCACGGATCCCTGAGATATCGACGCGCCTTGATCAGAATCTTCAACGGCACGAATCGGGACGAGGCGAGTTCTATCGCGAAGCCCTTCCAAAGCCCCTTCACTGGCTCACATCCCGCGCCATTACTGTCGCTACGGTGTGCCTCCCTGGTCTGCCGAAAATCTCACACGGCACATGCCCCGGCCCGATTTCATCCTGATGACATCGGGGATGACCTGTTGGTACACGGGTGTTCAGGAGACAGTTTCATTTTTAAAGAGAGTGATTCCGAACGTGCCGGTCATTCTTGGAGGGCTCTACGCAACTCTCTGTCGGGAGCATGCGGTGCGAAGCAGTGGAGCCGATCATGTCATCTCAGGACAGATCTCACTCAATCCAATTCCGCTATTCGATCTGCTGGGAATGAATTCGCCCTCCGCTCAACCCATTCCAAAGAGCGATGATCTTGTCCCGGCATTTGAACCATACGACCGACTGGAAGGCATCGCAATTCGCGGCACAGCCGTGCTGAATTCAACAATGGGTCAGGGATAAGGGTACAGAGGCTCAATCATTCCTGCCCAGTTGCCGGTCCCTGACCCCTATTGGCAAACGATGAAAGCTCTGTCCGAACAGCATTGAAAGAGCTGCTGATCGGAAGAAGAGAGTGTAATATACAAGTTTGGATCAGGCACGGCGCGGAGCCTTCTCAATCCCATTCGGAGAGGAGATAACATTGATGACTCGCTTCCTTTCTCTGGTGACTGGCGTTCTTCTGGCGCCACTGTGCAGCGTTGCGGCAACACTCCAAAACGACTATCCGATACGGCCTGTCGATTTTACTCGTGTTCAGATACAGGATGCTTTCTGGGCACCTCGACTGGAAACAAACCGCACCGTCACGATTCCTTTTGCGATGAAAATGAATGAAGAAACCGGCCGGGTGGATAATTTCCGCAAGGCCGCTGGGATGATGAAAGGGCTTCACCAAGGTAAGCGATACAATGACAGCGATGTCTTCAAGGTCATGGAAGGAGCTTCCTATTCGCTTCTGCTGCATCCTGATCCGGAGCTCCAGAAGAAATTGAGTGATCTGATTCACATCATCGCCGCCGCACAGGAGCCCGATGGCTATCTCTATACGGCGCGTACGATTGATCCTCAGAATCCGGCACCTGGAGCCGGCCCGACCCGCTGGTCGCTTCTGCGTGTCAGTCACGAACTTTACAACGTCGGACACATGTACGAGGCGGCAGTCGCATACTATCAGGCCACCGGCGAAAAGGATTTTCTCAACGTTGCATTCAAGAATGCCGATCTTTTGGTCAACACATTCGGCCCTGACAAAATACATGCCTTCCCAGGACATCAGGAAATTGAGATCGGCCTTGCCAAACTGTATCGGGTGAGCGGTGATCGACGGTATCTCGATCTCGCCAAATTTTTCCTCGATCAACGCGGCCAAGGACTTCCACTCCATTCTTTTCCACCTGATTCGCCCTTCCTTGTGTACAACGATCGTGAATATTTGCAGGATCACAAGCCGGTTCTCCGGCAAACAGAAGCAGTCGGGCATGCGGTGCGAGCCGTCTACATGTATTCCGGCATGGCCGACGTGGCGGCCCTTGGCGGATACACCGAATATGCCAATGCCATTGATACGCTCTGGGCCAACGTCGTCGGGGAAAAGATGTACCTCACGGGAGGCATTGGATCGAGGGAGGAAACCGAAGGATTTGGGGGCGATGACGAACTGCCGAATGTCGGCTATGCCGAAACCTGCGCCGCAATTGGAAACGCTTTTTGGAACTATCGGTTGTTTCTCATGCACGGCAACTCGAAATATATTGATGTTCTCGAGCGGATTCTCTACAACGGAATGCTGTCGGGCGTTTCACTCGGCGGCGATCGATTCTTCTATCAGAATCCGCTTGAGTCCAAGGGCACGTATGGCCGAAGTCCATGGTTTGAAGTCGCCTGTTGCCCCGGCAATATCACTCGCTTTTTGCCCTCTCTGCCCGGCTATATCTACGCTGTGAAGGATGACAATCTCTACGTCAATCTTTTCATCGCCGGCACGGCGCAGATCGATATCATGGATCGAAAGGTTTCTTTTCGGCAGGAAACGAATTACCCCTGGTCGGGCCACGTGAAAATGGTTGTGACTCCGGATAATGAAGCTCAATTCACGGTGTGTGTGCGAATACCCGGATGGGCTCAAAACCAGCCTGTGCCGAGCGACCTCTATCGCTATCTCGATCCTACCGGCGACAAAGTCACCGTCAACGTCAATCGCAAGCCCATCGTTGTGCAGACCGACAAGGGGTATCTCCCAATCAAACGACTCTGGCACAAGGGCGATATTATCGAAATGGATCTGCCGATGCCGATCCATCGAGTCGTCAGCAACGATCTCGTGAAAGCCGATGTGGGCAGGGTCGCGCTTGAACGAGGGCCGATTGTTTATTGCGCCGAGGGCATTGATAACGGCGGCCGGGTGCTGGACTTGATTCTTCCCGATTCGTCAACTCTGATGAGCGAATACAAACCCGATCTGCTCAATGGCATCACCGTCATCCACGGCGATGCTCAACGCTTGATCACGGCCCACTCGCAGAAACCACCGGCGTCTCAATCGACTTCATTCATGGCGATTCCTTATTATGCATGGGACCATCGTGGCGACGGTGAAATGGCTGTCTGGCTGCAGCGCGCCGAATCAAACAAGGTCGTGCAAAAGTGATGCGATCGCGCTTCAGTTCAACTTTTTGCTGATACGTCACCAATTCAATATTTCCTGACGAGGCACCGGCTTGACTTTGAGGCCACCCTGCTGCATCGCATTTCTGCTGTCGCCTGAGGGAAAATTTTTCTCTCGCAATTCTGGTGCGGCAGGATCGGGGACGAGCGGGAGATCGTTACGAATGGGAATCAGAATCGGCCGGGGTTTGTGGTGCACGATCAGATTTCGCCACAGAATCTCCTTCTGGAGGAGCCATGGGCAGGACGATTGTGAATGTCGAGCCCTCCCCAAGCTTCGTTGCGACGTCGATGTGACCACCAACGCCTTCCACGACGCGTCGGGCAATGGACAAGCCCAAACCAGTACCTGGAATACCGGCTTTCTTGACTGAAGGTGAACGGAAATAGTCCGTGAACAGCTTGGCCAGATCCTCCTGGGAAATTCCCAATCCGCTGTCCTGCACCGAGACAGCCACATGCCCGTTTTCTTTCCGAATAGTCACTTTCAAGGGCGATCGCCCGGCCCCGTATTTAATGGCATTGGAAATGAGGTTGGTCCAGACGAGAAGGAGGTGGCCGGGTGGCGCAGAAACATGGATGGGTTCATCAGGAAGTTCCGTGACGATTTCCAGTCCCAGCCCCTCGGCAAGCGGCCTCTGCTCTGTGACGATTTCCATGACCTGGGCGACCACATCAAATCGACGTAGTTCAGCCGTTTTCGTTCCTTTGCTTTCGATGGCGGTCAGATCCAGGAGATCGTTGATGAATAGACGAAGCCCCTGCAACCGCTCCTTCATTCGTCTCAGGTATGCCTTTTGTATGGTGGTGACGTCAGGAACGTAATCGCCCAGGAAGAGCTCGATGTGGGATTCAACGGCCGCGAGCGGGCTCCGGAGATCATGCGAGGCCGTGCCGAGCAGCCTGACGCGTTGCTCATCGACTTGCCGCAACTCGTCGTTGCGTAATTCGAGCTCATGGGCGAGGTGAGTGATTCGGGCGTAACGGTTCCGTATTTCCCGTGATAGATCGAGCCCCTGCAGAGTCGCGCCGGCGAGCGACACGACAAGAAAAGCGAAGCGGGCAAGCTCGCCGATCCATCGAGGGGCGACGCCGTCCGGGCCGAACTCCCAGACTGGTACGCCGAGGCCGAGGTGGCCGAGAACGAGGGAGGCAGCGATAAGCAGCACCGTCAGGATGATGACTCGGATGGCAAGCCGAGTTGGAAGCAGTATCGCCGAGAAGACACCGTGGAGAATGAAAAGTGGTACGAGAGGGCTGGTGATTCCTCCCGTCAGATGCACTGCAATTGCCAGCAGCGCGAAATCGACAAGGATCTGCCATGTTGCGAAATCTATGGCACCCGCACACCGCCGGACCTCGGATTTATGTGTACGGAGAAACCAGACGAGGTTGGCGAGTCCAAGTGAGATGATGATGGTGAACAGGGCGCCCCATAATGCATCGCCGGGGAAAAGGAGGAATCCGGCGAAGAGCATGCCGATGCCTCCGATGACGACGATCCACCGGACTTTGACAAGCCATATGAGGCGTTCCCGGAGCGTCTGGCATTCCTCGATCGACAGCCCATGCGCACAAACAGGACCACCGGTTGTGAGACAGAGCTCGGTCGATTGCACTTCCTCAGAATCGATCTGCTGTGATGATGTCGTCACGGTATTATCTTGAATGCCATCCGACGATCTCGATATTCCGGATGATTCCGGCTCGCCTGAATGCGGATGCAGGGACGGGATATCGGCACCTCCGCCCCTTTGCAGCGCAACGCCTCAGCTGCAACGATTCCATCGCTCTCTCAAATCCAGATCCTCAATCGATTCCAAGATTGCAGCCGGATCGGCTCTGGTTCGGGCTATCGCGGAAGCTTCAGCCTGAGCGTCAGTAGGAGAGTCTCTGGATAAACGGGCTTCTGGAAGAAACCCGTGACTCCGAGCTCCTTCGGATCGATGTTGACCGTCAGCTGTTGGCCCACTGAACTGAGCATATAAACAGGTGCTTTGTTGCCCAGTGCCAGTAGCTGCCGTGCCATATTGGCACCCGCATCCACTTCCTCCATCATCAGATCGATCAGTATGAAATCCGGCTTCGTTTCCTGATATTTCTTGACGCCTTCCTCGCCGCTCGGCGCCTCTTCCATCGCATAGCTTTCTTTTTCCAAAATGATCCGTAAGGCCATCAGGACATCGGGGTCGTCATCAACGCACAGGACAACATATTTACCGTTTCTCATGATTCCTCCTCAGTATGTATTCAGGGTGCCGCTTCTGTCTTCTCTGGGAACATGCCGGCTATCCCCATCAAATGAACCGGCGCTGAAGAAAGGCTCGAGCTCGCGCACGGCGTGCTTGAGGTTCTCCTGCGCTTTCTCACTCAACCATTCGCCAAACTCATTGAACTCGTATCCCCGGATGCCGATCATGAACCCTCGCGTATGCGCTCCGAAAAGGCTATGCGCGAGATCAAGGACTGTTTCGGGGGAGACGCTGTGTGAGCTGAAGCCAAGATGGCCGCCTGGTTGGATTTCGCGGATGTCGTAGGGCTCGGGTCCATTGAGCGAAGCATCGGCAAAAACCACGACATCGTGTCGTGCGATCGCCGATGCATCTTCGACCATGAGCTGGTAATTCGCATCGATCTCCAGATCCGGAATTTCCAAGTTCTCGATGGCCTGGGCGAACGCCGGGCCCAGGCCGTCGTCTACCCGGCCGGGATTGCCATAGCCGATCAACAACATCCGCAAATCCTTCTAGTACGCCTTCCGCTCCAGAACCTGGCCTTCGTGGCCGATGAGAGTGATCTCCAGCGGCATTCGGCCCATGGCGTGGGTCGCGCACGAGAGGCAAGGATCATAGGCGCGGATGGCCACTTCGATGTGATTCCGGAGGCCTTCGGTGATCTGCGGCTTTCCGGAAAGGTAGTCTTTCGCGACTCTCGACACTGCTCGATTCATCGGCTCGTTATTGTTCGTGGTTGAAACGATGAGGTTGGCCATCACGACCTGGTCGTTTTCATTGACACGGTAATGATGGAAAAGAGTCCCGCGCGGGGCTTCGACGAGTCCCACACCTTCGTCGCGCCGATGGCCCTTGACGACAAGATCCGTGCCTTGGAGATCGCCGTCGTGGAGCAGGGCGTTGATCTTTTCGCCCGAGTGCAGCAGTTCGATCATCCGAGCCCAGTGGTAGGCCATCGTGATGTTGTTGGGCTTGTCCTTGGTGACATTTTTGAACTCCTTGCGAGCTGCTTCGGCTTCGGGGGTGTCGATGAAATCAGCAGTGTTGACCCGAGCCAATGGACCTACGCGATACCAGCCCTTCTCGGTTCCGAGGGATTTGATGAAGGGGAATTTCATATAGGACCAGTCGCGAACTTCCTCGGCGATATAGTCCCGGTAGGAGTTGTAATTGACCTGATCGAAGATTTTCTTTCCACCGGCATCGATGGCGCGTAGGTTCCCATGATAGAGATCCATGGCGCCGTCGGCCCGGATCAAGGATAGATGATTGGAATCGAAGGAACCGAAATCCTTGATCTCTTCGAAATGCTGCAGCGTGTAGTCCTTGGCGATTTTCAGCGCGCTGCGGCACCATGCCATCATCTGGTCGATGTCCTTCAAGAAGACGTCACGTTCTTCTATCGTGAGATTCTTGTTGACACCGCCCGGGATGGCGCCGGTTCCGTGTATTTTCTTGCCGGCTGTCGCCTTGATGATTTCCTGGCCGTATTTGCGCATCATGACGCCTTGGACAGCGAGCTCAGGAAATTTTCTCGCGACACCGATGACATTGCGGATTGCGGGATCCGCTTCAAACCCGAAAAGCAGATCCGGGCTCACCAGGTGAAAAAAGTGCAGCGCATGTGACTGGAACATTTGGCCGTAGTGCATGAGCCGCCGGATTTTTTCGGCAACCGGGCTCAATTTGTCGACCCCGACGATCTGGTCCATGGCCTTCGCTGCGGCAAGATGGTGGCTGACCGGGCAAATGCCGCAGAGACGCTGCACCATGACCGGGACTTCCCAATATAACCGCCCCTGGATGAAGCGCTCGAAGCCTCGGAATTCGACGACGTGAAGCCGCGCCTGCTTCACGACATTATTCTCGTCAAGGAGAATCGACACCTTTCCGTGGCCTTCGACCCGAGTAATAGGCTCGATATGTATCGTTTTCATAGTGGACTTCTCCGTCATGACTGACTCCTAGTCGTACTTGATGAGTTCATAGGGCAAGTCGATCGGTTTGCCGGATAGCAGCGCCGTCAGAGCCTGCCAGAGAGTATCTGCCGGAGGCGGGCAGCCCGGAAGATAGTAGTCGATCTTCACGACTTCATGGCAGGGATAGATCCTATCCAGCAAAAGGGGAATCTCAGAGTCGCTTGGAATCTTGCCGCTTGGATTATAAACTGTCGGCCCGGTGATGTAGGCCTCAGTGAGGCACTCCTTTAGTGGTATTCCGTTGCGGAGGGCAGGGAGTCCGCCGTCGATCGCACAGTCGCCGACTGAGATAAGAATATCGCAGTGTTTGCGAAATTCCTGCAACACCCTCACGTTCTCCTCGTTGCAGCAGCCTCCTTCGATCAAACCTACGAGGCAGCGGCCGGTGAACTCCTTGATGTCATCGACTGGAGATTTATCAAAATCCACCAGGTCGATCAGTTTCAGAATGCGATCATCGATGTCCAGAAGGGACATGTGACAGCCGAAGCAACCCGCCAGTGAGGCGGTGGCAATTTTTGGCTTTTGCATATTAATTTCTCACACGTTCAGGTTGTCTTTTTCATTTCGATGTCTGAGCCGATGGGGTTTTTGTCATAGAGGCGGCATCCGATAGGGACGGCATACCCGATGCGTTTATACATCAGCGATCCGACCGGACAATTCGCCGGGGCTTTGTCGGAGACGTCGGCATCGGTGCCTTTGAGGCCTGCCGAAGAATTGGTCGCGACTCTCTTGTGCGGGCCGCGTCCGATGAACCCATAGGCGTTTTTGCCGTCAATTTCACAGGATGTGCGAATGCAGCGCGCGCAAAGAATACACCGGTTCCAGTCGATGAAGATATCGGGATGAGAGGCGTCCACACCGCGGACCGGGAACATGTAAGGGAACTTGGGAGCGAGGATTCCCAGCCGATATGCCATTGCCTGCAGTTCGCAGTTGCCGCTCTTCTCGCAGAACATGCAAAAGTGATTGCCTTCAACAAAGAGCATGTCGATGATGTTCCGCCGAATCTGCTGAATTTCAGCCGTCTGGCTTTCGACAACGATCCCTTCGCCCACCGGCTGCGTGCAGGCGGCTTGCGGCCGCCCGTTGACCTTGACGGTACAGACACGGCACGAGCCAAAGGGGCTCAGATCCTTGAAGGCGCAGAGCCTCGGGATGTAGACGCCGGCTTCGTCACAGGCCTTCATGATGGTCTGTTCCGGCCGAGCCTTGATCTCCTTGCCGTCGACGATGAACGTGACTGTTTTTTCATTCATGGTCCGTTCCTTCCAGTTTCAAAAATTTGCCGACTTGCGGCCGGCGATAATTTCCGCGTCGCGGACGGCGGCGCTGATGTCGAAGGTCATCTGCATACCCGCTTCATTTTCCTTCATCCGAGCCGTGTAGAGCGGCCTGAAGTTTTTCAGGGTTGTGAGCACGGGATTGGCTGATGTTTGCCCGAGGCCGCAGCGGCTGGCAATTTTTACTGTCTGGCCCAGATCTTCGAGGTAGGCGATGGCGGCCGGATCGCATTTCCCGGCACGAACCTCTTCGATCTTCCGGCGTAGCAACACATTGCCGACCCGGCATGGCGTGCAGTAGCCGCAGCTCTCTTCGACGAAAAATTCCATGAAGCGGCTGACGACCCACAGGAGGTCGCGTTGCGGGCCGAACACCATGATGGCGCCGCCGGTGGCGAGATCGTCATAGCATATGATGCGATTGAATTCGGCCGGGCCGACCATCTGGCCTGATGGCCCGCCCACCTGGACGGCGGCTGCATCTTCCGCCCCGGCCATCGCGAGAAATTCCTTGAGCGTGATTCCAAATGGAATTTCGTACACGCCAGGGATCTTACAATCGCCGGAGACACTCAGGAGTTTCGTGCCGCTTGTGCCGTTGGAACCCATCTGGGCATACCAGCCGGCGCCGCGTTCAAGGATGCGAGTGACACAGCAGAGCGTTTCGACGTTGTTGACGGCGCTCGGATGGCCCATGTATCCCTTCTGCGCCGGGAACGGCGGGCGCGTCTTGGGATCGCCGCGAAACCCCTCCGCGCTGCTGATGAGCGATGTTTCTTCGCCGCAGATATAGGCGCCTGCGCCCATCTGGATCCTGATGTCATAATTGAATCCGGCGTGCCCGAGGATTTTATTGCCGAGCAGTCCGCTCTTCCGGCGTTCAGCCAGCGCGTGTTCCAGGTAGGGCCGGAGGTAGACGTATTCGGCGCGTAGATAGAGAATGCCAGCCTGGGCGCCGATGGCGTAGCCGGCGATCGTCATGCCTTCGAAAAGCAGATCGGCCTTTTCGGTTAGGATGACGCGATCCTTAAACGTTCCGGGCTCTCCCTCGTCGGCGTTGCAGATGACGTAGCGAGTTTCATCCTTGGCCGCGCGCGTGAACTCCCACTTTATGCCTGTCGGGAAGCCGGCGCCGCCTCGGCCGCGAAGCCGTGATGTCTTGACGGCTCGAATCACTTCCACCGGGCTCATGGCGAGGGCGTTCTTCAATCCGTCGCTGGGTTTCCCTTCGCCGAAGATGACGTCTCCCTTTCGGCGAACATTATTGACGACCATGGCTCGCACAAGTTCGTGAGCGTTGTTGCCGTCGCCGAGCCGCTTGACGAGCCGCTGTGGGTCGCCATGTTCTCGCAGGCCGGCGACGATTTCGCGCGCCGCATCCTTCGTCAGGTTCGTCACGATGACGTCGTTGATGAGGGCGGCCGGCGCCTGGTCGCACATTCCGATGCATGGAGTGGCTTCCAGGGTGATCTTGCCGTCGGTCGTGGTTTCACCGATTCCGATGCCGAGTTCTTCCTTGAAGGCATCGGCGATTCGATCAAACCCCTGCATGCGATCAATGACATCGTCGCAGAGACGAATAATGATGTTTCCTTTTGGCCGTTCCGTTAAGAAGGCATAGAAAGACACGAGACTCTGCACTTCCACGCGAGGGCAGGAAAGTGCTCTGGCGATTGCGTCCATGGCCTCGTTTGGAACATGGCCAAACGATGTCTGGACCTCTTTGACGACGTCCATCATGCGGCTGCGTTCGTTGCCGAACCGCCGACAGATGTCCTTGACGATGGTTTCATTGTAGGCTGTCATAAGCGACCTCTTTCACGCCCGTTGAGCGATTGGAATCCGAAGGTTCCCATCGCGAATAAGCCGGGCAGGAGGCCGATATGAATCTGGAATGCTCGCATTGCTACCTCCCATGATTAGTCGAAAAGGAACATTACGATGACTGGACAAGAGTGTCAAGGAAGCAGGGTTGCCTCCCATGGCATTGTCCGAGCCGGCGGTGCTGCTAGGTGGTGTCATTCTGTTCCGGCCGGCGCTCTGGAGAGAATATCTGATCAAGAGAACGTCCTTACTTTCACCATGCGGCAAGAATTTGTTTTCCCCTTTTTTCAATCAAGGCATCCAGGCGATCACGTTGATGGATGCGTCATGCGCCTCGCTATCTGACTGTGAAATCGACCGTATTGCTCGCCGTACCTTTGACGACGACGGTGACTCCATATGTGTTCCCTCTTCTGCATCTCCTCGGGATGTTGATCGTGAGTTTGGTGGTTGAAGCCCGATTGATGATGGCGATGCGATCGCCGAAAGAGACAGAATTCTGCTTGACTGTCGCCGAGAACCCAGTCCCATAGATCGAGGCTTTTTGGCCGGGTGAACTGGTCTTACTGCTGATCGATTCGATGATTGGGCCGTCGCTGCCGCCACCTCCGATTGTGACCGTCGCGGCGTTGCTGTCGGCGACCCCGCATCCATTGATGATCCGCACCCAATAGCTGCTCGTGATCGCAGGCGTGACGGCAAGCGAGTTCGTATCACTTCCTACCGGCACGCTGGTATCACTGGCAGCGCCCTGGTACCACAGGTAGTGCAAATCGGTTCCTGTTGCGACAACTGTCAAAGTAGCCTGATGACCGGCTGCAATCGTCTGGCTTTGAGGCTGTCCGAAGATGTTTGGTGAAACGCATCCGGATGCTGTCGTGACCCAGGACGTACCTTCTCCAACGCGCGATGTCCCCCAGCTGATCCGCATGTAGCCGCTCTCGCCCCAATCGATGTTCCAACTGTTTCTCAGGATCCAATAGCCATTGCCGCCATTGTCATCCCATCCGACCAGAACCACCTGGTGGTTTGTGCCGCCGGAACATGTCTCATTGGTCGAAAAAATGCCGTTGAAATAATTCTCGAAGGCACCGCGCACGCACACGCCACAGGTGACCGGGCCATAAGTGTAGATCGCGCTTTTAATCTGATCCGGGGTGGCGACCGTCCACTCCGAGCCTGTGATGAATTGCCATCCGGTCAGCAGAAAAGGGTGGCTGTAAGGGCCAGGGCAGGAACCGTTGGATGCCGTATACGGCTTTTCCGATTCAAGCACGGCTCCGATACCAGTTTGGTTTTTGCCGAGCGCGTTGAAATGGTACATGTGAGCTGTCAGGCCCCCATTGCAGTCCCAGCCACTGTTATTGCAGGAAACGAGGTACTGCTCGGAGAGATCCTGGTTAGCCACGCCGGCTTTCCAAAGCGCCGATTCCATGACACCGACGGTGCCGAACGCCCAACAACTCCCGCAATTCCCCTGATCCCGGACCGGTGTCACAATGCCCACGTTCCGCCAGTCCCATGATGCCGGCAGGCTGCTCTTGTCGATTTTCGGGAAGATGGCATCATTCTCGGCTGGCGCATTGGAAGGCGTGAGATCGGTGCCTCGAATGGTCGGATCGCTCAAATCGAGCACTTCCGGAAGCGAAGAGAGGGCCAGGCTGATATGGCACTTCGGCACTGTGTCCTGCCACGGGCGGCGGTAAAGGAGGTCGACTCCAGGAGTTGTACCTGAAATCAGGCGCAAGTGAAGGATCTGGCGTTCGGGCGCTCCGGTAGAGTGTGTGTGAATGATGTAGTCGTTCGGAGCGGCGTCGGTGTAGGTGCCTCCTGTCACATCCCAGCGATAGCCTGTCGACGGATTGGATTCAATCAGTAGATTCAGATCACTCGGCCCGGCTGCATCTGTGGAGATGTCTATCAGGGTTTCGCCTCCGAGCAAGTTGAATTCGGGGCGCACTGTCGAATAGAGGATCGAACGAAATTCTTCGATCGTCGTTCTGCCGTTGGCCTTCAGCCGGCAGTTTACGTTCTGCCCATCCATACGCATCATTTCTGCTGTCGCAGTGATACCTTTCAACCGGAGCCGTTCAACGAGCCCTGGCAGCACCGGCGAAGCAGCTTCCGCGGAATTCCCGATATCCGGGACATCGGCTGCCGGGATCTGAAGCTCGGCGTCGAGTGACCATACAACAGTTACCTTGTTGGGATCCGGAGTTTCCTGAGAAATCGCCTCAGCGGCCGCGAGTACCGAGAGGAACAAAACTGCGACGAAAACGCTCGCTATGATCCGGCGCGTTGCCTCTTTCCGCGGACTCATAAACCCCCCTCTCCATTCAAGACATGGAGCAAATGTACCGATGAAGAAAAAACTGACACCTCGGTAAGAAAAAAGGCAGTGGTCGAGTCATGCACTACGTCCGAGCCTTTTTGTAATGAATGCTCATAGGTCAAAGATAATCTCCGCGATGGTAGAGGTCAAGGCCTCATTGATACTTCAGCAAGGTCAGGTCACAGTCGGCAATAATGCGCAGATTGTGCGATGAGGTGCCGGCGTGACTTTGACATTGCCCTGGGCGGTTCAGAATCATCGGGCAGCCCGTGCGGATTCTGGAAGCGACAAATGCTCCCTTCTGCTTTCCGCGGCCGACAGGGTTATACTCTCACCATGAATGTGATTCGCGTTCCTCATCCCCAAGCACAGCGGAACTCTGATTGGGCCGACATCGAGTGATGGCAGAGGCTCCTTCCATTGCCGATTGCCAACGACTTCGTCTTGTGATTCGAGGCGCTGTGCAGGGTGTCGGATTTCGTCCTTTTGTCTATAGACTCGCGATGGAGCTTGGATTGGCCGGCTGGGTGAACAACTCGCCGGTGGGGGTTTTCATTGAAGTCGAAGGCTCCCGTGAAAATCTCGACTGCTTCCTGACACGGATCGACCACGAAAAGCCGCCACGGTCGTCGATTCAAAGCTTGGAGCCGTCTTATCATGATGCGGCTGGCTTCGTGGGATTTGAAATTCGACAAAGCGAATCGGGCGGAGAGAAAACAGCGCTCGTCCTGCCGGACATTGCGACGTGCGCCGATTGCCTCAACGATCTCTTTGATCCCGGCAACCGCCGCTATCAGTATCCTTTCACAAACTGCACCAATTGCGGCCCTCGATACAGCATTATCGAATCACTGCCATATGATCGCGCCCGTACAACAATGAAGCAGTTCGTCATGTGCGAAGCATGCTGTGCCGAATACGAGAACCCTCTCGACAGGCGCTTTCATGCTCAACCAAATGCCTGTCCTGTTTGCGGCCCACAACTGGAGTACTGGGATGGAAGCGGTTCGGTGATTTCGAAGAAACACGATGCTCTTCTCGCTGCTGCGGACGCGATCGGCCGTGGTCGGATCGTTGCTGTCAAAGGAATCGGCGGGTTTCATCTCATGGCCGATGCCCGTTCCGATAGCGCCATCCAGACGCTCCGGCAAAGAAAGCGGCGCGAAGAGAAACCCTTTGCTGTCATGCTTCCCTCAATCACAGTGGCACGGGCCGAATGCGAGGTGACGGACCTCGAGTGCCGGCTGCTTGATTCTCCGGAATCTCCCATCGTTCTTCTGAAACGGCGATTGACGACAACTTGTATCCACTCAGCCGTTGCTCCTCGCAACCCGTACCTCGGTGTCATGCTCCCTTACGCTCCGCTTCATCACCAGCTCATGGCTGTGCTCAGATTCCCCGTGGTGGCCACGAGCGGCAACTTAGCGGATGAGCCAATCTGCACGGATGAAATGGATGCTCTGTCCAGGCTCAGCGGCATTGCCGATGCTTTTCTGGTTCATAATCGGCCCATCGCTCGCCACGTCGATGACTCCATTATTCGCGTCGTTGCGGGCCGCGAAATGATGATGAGGCGGGCTCGAGGGTACGCGCCGCTCCCGCGCCCCCTTGACCACCCCCAGCCGGTCATCCTGGCCGTCGGCGCGCATCTGAAAAATACGATTGCTGTCAGCATCGGCAGGGACGCCTTCATCAGCCAGCATATCGGAGACCTCGAAACCACCCAATCCTTCGATGCTTTCCAGCGAGTCATCGCGAGTTTTGGGAAACTGTACGATGTGCAACCGGCTGAAGTGGCTTGTGATCGACATCCGGACTATCTGTCGACTCAGTATTCCGAGGGCCTCGGATTGCCCATGACGAAGGTGCAACACCATTTTGCCCATGTCCTATCCTGCATGGCCGACAACGAAATCACCGGGGGCTGCCTTGGAGTCTCCTGGGATGGCACCGGCTTCGGGCTCGACGGAACGATATGGGGAGGCGAGTTTCTGAGGGTTGGCAGCGCTTCAATCACCGATCATGAAAATAGAGATGAAGCAGATGAAGATCGCAGCGGAGGAGCGGGGGAGCGGATGAGCAGCGGCGCAGGCTGCTCTCGATATTCGTTTACACGCGTTGCGCACATCCGCACGTTCCCGTTGCCTGGCGGGGACAGGGCGATCAAGGAGCCGCGCCGCAGCGCCGCCGGCCTCCTCTTCGAACTCTTCGGCGAGGCCCTTTTTGAAAACGAACGGCTCCCCGTTTTTTCCGCGGATGAAGAGACGTTGCTGTGTTCGACTTTGACGCGGCGCGTCAATTGCCCTCGGACCTCGAGTGCCGGGAGGTTGTTTGATGCGGTGGCCGCTCTGACGGGATTGTGTCCAACCGTGCGTTTCGAAGGGCAGGCCGCCATGGAACTCGAATTCCTCTTGGAGACGGTTGCATCCAATGAACAGTATACGATAGATCTGGTTGATGCCGGACCGGAGATGAACATGCTCGTGCTCGATTGGGCTTCGATGGTGAAGGAGATACTTCAGGATATTCATTCGACGACCCCAATCCCCGTGATATCGGCGAAATTTCATAATGCCCTGGCGGACGCCATTGTGTCGGTTGCGATGCGAGTCGCCGAAACACGGGTCGTCCTCTCCGGTGGCTGCTTCCAGAACCGATACCTCACCGAACGCGCGATTCAACGCCTTCGACAGGAGGGCTTCCATCCCTATTGGCACCAGCGTGTCCCTCCCAATGATGGAGGCCTCTCGCTTGGACAGATTATGGCTGCCGGGCGATGATAAGAGAGTCGAAAAGCTTTCGGATTCTTCGAGAATGTGCGTCAGTTACCGGTTCTCAGTTCTCCGACGATGGCGCATGGCGGTCTTGCAGCAGACTTTGGGGTGAATTTTTCTCGCGGAAACACGCCGCTCCTCACCGATACCCATGCCTGTCTCGTCGGCGCACGGGCGAATCCTTTTTTTTACTTCGTATAAGATTCGATCACTCTGATGATGGCTGCTTCACAAACCTTGCAGAAGGGCTTCACGCCTTTGGTGAACATGATGCAATCCACCATCGGGCGGTAGAGGCCGTTGGCTGAATACCCGGCTCCTTCAAAAGCACCCACCGTGCCGGCGTACTTGCTGGCGGTGAGATAGTCATCGACTTTTTTCGATTGCTCAGCGGCCAGCTTTTCACTCTGTGCTTCGAGATCAACCGCTTCAGCCGACTTTCCTTCTCGCTTCAGCTTCGAAATTTTCTCATAGAGCTCACCGCGTATCTTCTGGTAATCGGCGTCCATCTTGTCGAAATCGGCCTTCTCCCAGGGTGTCGGGATTTCGATCCCCGGTGTTGTGGCCCATTTGACGTGTGATGGGTCGAGCAGCGCCGTGACATTGGGATCAATTGGTTCAATGCCCTTCGGGTAGAAATCGTTATAAGAAGTCGTGGATGTGTAGTACTCGTCGGCGAGACCCGCGAAGCAGTGGCCGAACTCGTGGAGGAAAGTATAGTTGGAGTATTGGTTGTCGGCGGTGCTCGTCGAGTAGAGATTGTAGATGCCTCCACCACCGTACCGTTTTGTATTGACCAGGATGATCAGCGCATCATACGGCGCATGCGCTGCGACATCGCGCATCGTGCGATTGTCTTCGACGAGCAGATAACGGTAGGTTCCCAGCGAGTCGAAGCTGGCGCCCAGCGTCGTCCTCTTGTAGCTCCCGTGGCTCGGCTCGTCGCAGCCGCTTTCAGCCGATGCTTTGAATGCCCCACTCACATTGAAGAGATTCCTCCTGGTCGTGTACGGCTCATGTTTGAACATGGCATCAAGAAGCCTTTGAGCATCGGAGACGAATTTGGGGCGTTCGGCGGATGTGTACCCTTCTGCCAGGATCAGAAGATCGACCTTCTGATGAGGGTCTCCGCTCTGGATGAATGGGATCACTTCAGTGTCGCCGCGCAAGCCCTCGCGATTCACTCCGGTCGCAGTGGGATCGATAACGGTATCGTAAATCCGGTGAAAAATGTAATTTTTATCGCGAGATTCGAGTGTGAACTGCACCTTGCCTTTTGGCATCGGCATGAGCACCGATTCGTGATAGGCGCGCTTCTGCCCCTCCAGAGCAGGTGTCGACGTACGATATTCACCAAAGTAGCTGTCGAATCCTTTCGAAAAGATGAGACGATTGGTGGCGAGATCGAAGACCTTCGCCATGTAGCGGCCCTGGTTCAACATGTCGATCAGGTTTGTCGTGCTCCCTGCCCACGCGCCCTGCACATAGAGCTGGTCCAGAGTGATCAAATCCGAAGCGGCATCGCCGGTGTGCATATAATCGACTCGCAGCGTCTGGTCTTTGAAGTAGGTTTCAAAATCGCCTGCGATGGCGTGCGTTGCCATTAATGTGGATAAGATAAAAGCGGCGATGAGGAGCTTTCTCATGGGGTTCCTTCTCCTTGAAAAAAAGATGGATAATGCATCGCAAAGCGGCGTGCCTATTTGCCGGTTGCGCGTCTGTAGATTTCCAATATCTTTGGTGAGACGATGCTGCGGTAGTTTTCCTGGATCTTGAAGCTTGGGTTGTCCATGACGAGCTGTCTGAACTGGGCTTCTGCCTGGTTGCTCAGTGACTGGTCTTTCTCGCCCGCGAGCAAGTATTGGGCTGCATATGAACATCCCAGGAAGAAACGACAAATGGCGCTGGACGGATCCTTCTGAGTTCCAGCATCCAATTTCCTTGCGGCATCAGAATACCGGCCGCCCAGGAAATCTGTGAGCCCATCCCGTATTAACTGTTTTGCTCCGGCCTTCTCAGATGCCGCAGCATCCTCGGCCATGCCGATCTTACGGAGCGAATCCTGAGCTTCCAGGTTCGATGGATCGATGACTAGGACCTTTTTGAAAAAATCCTTGGCATCGGCATATTTGCCTTCATAGAGTGCCGTTGATCCGGAGGAGAGGAATCGCTGTATGCGCTGGGCTTTCAGTACTTCCGGGTCGACCGTGGTGGTCCCTGTCGTCCCCGACATTTTTTCATTCGATTTTTGGCGAAAATCGAGAAGCTCGTTGTACAGTGCGGGCGATTTGGAGATTTCGCCGAGCCGTTCTTCCGTCTGGAATTCCTCGGCCGCCTCGGGATATCGTTCGAGCTGGAAGAGAGCCTTTCCGAGATAGAAATGGGGGAAATAGCTGATGACACTATTTCCAATCGTTTTGATGCTGGCTGAAGGCTCCGGGCGTTTCTCAATCGCACTCACCAGGAGATCTGTTGCCGTTGAAGCATCGCCGTGTTCCAATGCGGCGACTCCCGCTTTGTAGTCCTCATGCCATGCCGTATCCGCTCGAAGCAGTGACGCTGCGAGAATCAATATCAACAGGCTCCTTTTCATGACGCTCATGATACCACAGCAGAGGCTTTGATGGGCGTCGAATGAGTGTTCCAGGGGAACCTCTGAACGGGTTTCCCCAAGCGAGAAAAAAAACAATGTTGACTGTCCCGTGGAAGAGGGCAAACCCCCGATCCGCTCTCTGATTGCGCTTCGATCATTGTCGAGAGGCGCCGTTCAGAAAAGCCGGATATCGCTCGGCGATACTTTGAGAACCAGCCGCACTTCTTCTCTCAGCATCGTTTCTACGCATCGGTGGAGTTCACATCGCGGCCTCGATGTTGGTTGACGAACCTGACACCTCTATTCAATGATACGCCGATGTCGATGCTCCGAGCCGGCTCGACAATGCCGGCAGCCAATGAAGAGAGGGTGGAAAATGTCGAAATGGTTTTATGTTCCGATTCCCATCATCATTCTGTTGCTGACTGCATGCCGTGCTCGGGTCGAACATCCGACACGGCCGGCAGCCGATGAAATCATTGTGGAGTAGAAAATGGGCAACAAACTCTGTCCGAAGATCATCCTTGAAGGAACTCGCCTCACTCTCAAAACCGAACTTGCATTCGCCTTGAATGAACACCCGCGGATCGTCGGCCCGCGCAAGTACCGCTACCATTCGCCGCTTGTCTCGGCCGAGTGGTGTGCGTTCACGAACTTTCCCTGGGGCCGAGGTCTAATCAACTTCGAGCCACAGGAAGAGGCGCGGGCGATGGAAACCTACCGGACATGGATCCACCTTTTCGAACTACTACAGTATTACTCCTGGATCGTTGATCGATTCCATATTTCAACACGATCCTATCAATTGCAGAAATACGGCAAGGATCACGATTTTCGATGGCTTGAGGACCGGCTAAAGGCGCTTGGTTTTCGAATCATCTTTTGTACCCGGACAGTGGAATCTTTCGAAACGGCCCGCGCCGAAAGGCTGAAGGTGTCGGGAAACCCCAGTCAATACGACGATTTGCGCTCAATCATGGATGAACAGAATTTCCTGAAGGGCCTTATTTCGCAGTCCACCCTTCCCGTCCTGCAGCTTGACATTTCCAACAGCAATATTCCACAAGCGGCCGGGACCATTGCCGATTGGCTGGCTGAGACCGGCGGTCTATGGGCGACCTAACCTGGCGTAGCCAGAACCAAAGACCAAGGTCGCACCAATCACAACCCCTCGACTTCTCAGGAAGCGAGGAAGGGAGGAATGGATTTTGATATCGACCAGTGGTGGTTCCATAAACTATTGCTGCATTCCTTTATTCCCGGCTTCCTGAGAGGAATTCACGATCCTGCCCTGTCACAATTTTTGCCTTTTTTTGGCACGGATTTCCCCGGTAGCACACCAATTTTACGCTTCCTTCTCGGCAGGCTTTCTCCAGCTCAGATGCCTTCTGCTTCTAGTCGGCACGGCTCTTGACTCAACTCTCAAAATGCCTTGCTTTGAACCCATGTTTTTGCTGCAAACCGCCCAAAACGTCTCCTTCTGGCACCCGTCCGTCATCTCCAGAGATGACGGAAGGGTGCCAGGAGTGGTTCTGTTGTCCCTATATTACTACAGTTGTAGAGTTTTCGGTATCCGGTCGAAAAAGCAAATCCCTATAGCCTCTTGTCCTTTGCTGACAGTTTATGTGTTCTGACCTTCTGTAGGGGACTTAGACCCCTTAAGTTTACGTCCATGCTGGGCGTACACCAACCGCTCAACCTTACGACTTACGCCGAAGGCAAGCGGAATCGTTAGGCCTATGAGAGCACTAGATAAACCCCGAACAGTTGTCTGCCGCACATGCGGAAGGGACATTACTGAGCACGCCCGATATAACCGATGGACGCAATGTTCCATGTGTTATTGGAGGAGTCAATTCGAGCGCTTGGAACCTCTCGAAAATCTTCTCAAGCGCCGATCTGAGGGGGGATGTCGTTAGTATGATTATGGTCAAGCCAAAATATATCCGCCTTGATGCTTCAACGGTTTGTCAGTTAAAATGCCCTTCGTGTCCCACCGCAAAAGGAGTAACGGCCAAAGCTCTTGGGTCGCATTTTTTGTTATTTACTAACTTTAAACAGTTAGTTGGTAAAAATCCATTTATCTCAAAAATTGAGCTTTCCAATTGGGGCGAAATATCTTCTTTGCCCATTTTAAGATGGCAGTTTGTAGCATTTGGTCACAATGAACATGAAATTCCGATAGCAAAAAAAATGGCTCATGATTTAAATATGATTTTTGGGGTAAAGTTGGATGCGGGAGACATGCTCTCAACTAACAACAAAAATCCCTCTTTTTCACCCATTAAAAACAAAAAGGCGATCAGTAAAGAAACTGGATTAGGGGTAGCCAGTAGAAATGATTACTATAAAAAATTTAAGGAACTATACCGCCAAAGATCAATATGCTCTCAGCTTTGGACCCAACCTCAGATAAACGCTGATGGCCG
>CAIWXX010000179.1 GCA_903916735.1 uncultured Acidobacteriota bacterium | reverse complement strand
CGCCGTTGTAACTGTCGGTGATCTTCTTCGGGATGTCGCCCTTGCTGATGCGATCTACAAATTCCGCAGCGACGTTGAGCGGACCGATCACCGCGTCAAGGCAGTCATCAACGCCCTGAACGATCTTGCGGAAGTCCCCCTGGTGTTTGCTTGCATCGGCGCGCGTCGCCAGCTTGCCCTCAATGGCCGCCTTCGACAATACACCGGCATCGTTGACCAGCCCATTCACCGCATCGATGCACTGGTTGAGGTTGTTCTTGATCTCGTTGAAGTCGCCGTTGTAACTGTCGGTGATCTTCTTCGGGATATCGCCCTTGCTGATGCGATCTACAAATTCCGCAGCGACGTTGAGCGGACCGATCACGGCGTCGAGCGTATCGTTGACGCCCTGCACGATATCCTTGTACGCGCCCTTGTAGTTGGCGGCGTTGCCTCGAGTCGCCAGTTTGCCTTCGACGGCCGCCTTGCGCAGCATTGCGGCTTCAGCGCCCATGTTCCTGATCGAATCGGTGAGGCGCTTGAGAGCCGGGACTATTTCGTCCTGGTTATCCTTGGCTGTCACGTCGGTGCTCACATCGCCCTCGGCAATCTTCTGCAATGTCGCAACAATGACCTTTTGCAGGTCATCTGAGTACCCGTCCATGGATGCCGCCAGTATGCCGATTTCGTCCTGACGGTTCATATTAAGACGCATGCCGAGATGCCCCTTGGCAAGTTCCTGCATCATCGTGACGCCCTTGCCGAGAGGTTTGGTGATGGAGACTGTCAGCAGGATACCGATGATAATGGCAAGTAAAACGCCAATGATGAGCGAAACAGTGATAATAAGGTTCGCGGTATTTGCCGTTTTGGAGTTATTATCGGACTGTTCTTTGGCTGCTTTTTCATTTTCGTCAGCCAAGGCTGTATTTAGATCATCAGCAATTTTAACTTCCTTTCCATTCATTGAACTATATAGTGCTATAGCAGCTTCTTTTTTTTCTTCTTTTATCAGACCCATCAGGTCGTCAGCTTTCACATAATAATTTTTTACAGATTCATGGTATTTATTAAAAGCTTCTTCATCCTCTTTGCTGATAAAAGTCTTTTTGTAAATTTCGACATTTTCCGCAAAGATTTTTCTATAACCCACAATATTTTTTTCAATTTCCTTAACTCTGTCTTTCCCTGCAAATATCGCTTCTGAAATATCTGCCCACTCCCATAGAAATTCAGTTGTAAACATATTCACGGCCACCAATGGCACGGTCATTTTCTCATAAAGAAGCGTATCCGCGTTATCGAGAGTCTTCAAATTTGAAATGCCGATTGCGCCGATCACGGCTGCGATGATCGCCACGATGATGAACCCGCCGATTAATTTCGGCCCGATCTTGATCCTGTTAAGCATCTATTTGCCCCTTTCAGTGGCTTTCTGTGCCTGTATCCGGGACTTTTATGATCGGCTTTGCCCGATCACAATGAATCGCATGCGCAACCTTTGTTGAGCGGCATCGATCCACTATGTGAATGATTGTTTGACATCCGTTTTTCTCAAACTTGTTTGCTTTTTCGATTCTTAATATCAACGACATGTTGCCTTATGCCACCAGCGCCGCCACGGGCGATCGCCTCGCCGGCTATGCTTTGGCCATTTCTTTCAATGTTTCCACTTCCTTCACGGACAAGACCTTGTCGATGTCAAGGAGAATCTTCAAGCTCTGCCCGATTTTGCCCATGCCCAGTATGAATTCGGTGTTGATGCTGGCCCCGAACGACGGCGTTTCCTCGATGTTCTCCGCCTTTATGTCGAGAACCTCTTTCACCTCGTCGATGAGCGTGCCCATGACGATCTTCATGTCCCTGTGCACGATCTGAACCACAATGATGCAGGTCTTGTCCGTGTCCTTACGCGATTCCATGTTGAATTTCTGGCGCAACTCGATCACCGGGATCACCTTGCCGCGCAGGTTGATCACTCCTCGCACATACCCGGGCGTCCTAGGCACCTTGGTCACGGCCTGCATCTGGATGATTTCTTGAACTTTGAGGATTTCGAGCCCGTAATCCTCTTCCCCAAGTTTAAAGGTTAGATACTTCCCGGCGAGTTTCGCACCGACCTGGTTAACAGATTCTTTTCCAGCCGACGTTTCCGTAGTCCCCATAGGACCTCCTTAAATGTGTAGGCCGTTCTTGCCCACCATGCCCCCGATACCCATAAAATAGGAGTGAATGGATTGATCGACAAGATCGTAAATATACATATAGTGTTCCTACGTATATCCAGATCGATCTCCTGCGCATGTAAAGATGCAATCGATTCGAGGAATTCTACAGACAACATATATCGTCCAGGTTTCGCTATTCTCGCAGATCACGTAGTCGTAAACGTGGACGTGATCGATCAGCATCCTTTCGTTTACGTCCTCGTTGACGGTTTCATGCTTGATAATATTTCTATTCTCAGAGGCTTTTTCGGGAAATCCAATAACATATTCTGATTTCATTGCGGCATCAGCCCCGGAGGGGCGATAGAGCAAGGCTTCGGCAAAGTCGATCACTGCACACATGATGGGCAAAATAGCTTCTGACCTGAAGCAAAGTAAAAAGTTAAAAGGAAACCCAATAGTTTCAGGAGCGACAACTGTACGAAATATTTTACTTTTTACTTTTGCCTTTTTGCTTCCCCTTTTCAATCACTAACGTCGATTTTGCCGCAGTCGGGGGGTGAACCCCTACCAATTGTTATGTCCGCGAGATATCCTCATATATGTAGTCAGAGGCGGTGATTAGGGGTACTCTTGGCCTGTCGTTCGCCGGCGAGGTTGGCGCGAACGGGGAAAAGGGAGCGTCAAATGAGCAAACCAAAGAAATCGAAACAGCGACTCAACTTCGATACGCTGAGGCCTGCGGCGGAGAAGTTTTACGCCGATCAGGCGGGCCTGACAACAGTGCTGGATAGCATTGACGCTCTGGTGTATGTGGCGGACATGGATTCCTACGAGATTTTGTTCTTGAACAAGTATGGACGCGAAATATGGGGCGAAATAAAAGGGCGGAGATGCTGGGAAACGATTCAGGAAGGCCAACAGGGTCCTTGTGCATTCTGCACAAACAAGAAGTTGTTGTCCGGTACCGGAATCCCCGCGGGCGTGTTCCAGTGGGAGGTTCAGAACACAAAAAACGGCCGATGGTATGAATGCCGCGACCAGGCTATCCGCTGGACTGACGGACGTCTCGTCCGTTTGGAAATCGCCACCGACAGCACCGAGCGCAAGCGGATGGAGGAACGAGAACGGTTGGTGCGAGACGTGTTGAACCATCTGAACCATTCCGATAGCGCCGCAGAGATGATTCGCAACATCCTGCAGCAGATCAAGAAGAACATGGGCTTTGAGGCCGTGGGTATGCGCCTGCGCGAAAGCGCCGACTTTCCGTACTACGAGACCAGTGGGTTCCCTGATCATTTTGTTCAAATGGAGCGCTCTCTCTGCGCGCGCGACGAGACCGGGGAGATTGTGTGCGACACGCAAGGGAACCCCGTGCTGGAGTGTATGTGCGGAAATGTCCTGTGCGGTCGGACCAACCCGCAGTTCCCCTTCTTCACAGAGGCCGGCAGTTTCTGGAGCAACAGCACCACGGACCTGCTGGCATCGACCACTGAGAAGGACCGTCAGACGCCGACACGCAACCGGTGTAACGGCGAGGGCTATGAATCCGTCGCGCTGATTCCTCTGCTGTCGGGCAAAGAGATCATCGGGCTCTTGCAGTTCAATGATCACAGGCGAAACCAATTCACGCCTGAGATGATCTGTTTTTTCGAAGGATTGGGCCTCAGTATCGGCATTGCTCTTTCCCGCAAACGATTGGAGGAGGCGCTGCAGGAGAACGAAGCTCAGCTCACAGCGATTTTCAATGCCGTGGGAACCGGGATCCTGGTCATCGACAGCGAAACCCAGACCATCCTCGAAGTCAATCAGACCGCTGCAGAAATGATCGGATGTTCCAAGGAGAAGATAATAGGGCAAGTCTGTCACTCTTTTGTGTGCCCGGCACAATTAGGCAAATGCCCGGTTAAAGATCTCGGGCAAAGTGTCGACCACTCTGAACGCGTGCTTCTCTGCGCGGATGGATTGTGCAAGGATCTCCTCAAGTCTGTTTATCCCATTACGCTCAATGGGAAAAAGTGCTACCTGGAAAGTTTTATCGACATCACCGATCGCAAGCAGGCGGAGCAAGAGAAGCTGGAGCTGGAACGGCGGCTGCTGCACGCACAGAGGCTGGAGAGTCTGGGTGTATTGGCCGGCGGCATCGCACACGACTTCAATAACCTGCTGACAGGGGTCTTGGGCAATCTGACTCTCGCGCTGGATGACATATCGCCCCTTTCGCGCGCTCACCCATGCATTGAAGATGCCTTCAATGCGGGCAAGCGCGCAGCGGATCTCACGCACCAGATGCTGGCCTATTCGGGCAAAGGTCGGTTTTTCGTCAAGGAGCTGAACCTGGTCGAATTGGTGGAGGAAAACCTTCACTTACTCAGAACCACTATCCATAAAACCATCATCCTCAACCTGCAGCTCGACAGGAATATTCCCTGCATCCTGGCGGATGCGGGGCAGATTCAGCAAGTGGTCATGAACCTGATTACCAACGCATCGGAATCCATCGGAGAGAGCGCCGGGACTGTCACTTTCTCGGCAGGCGTTCAGAATTGTGATGAAGCCTTTCTGAGTCATAGTTGCATAGAAGAAAACCCTGCGCCGGGGCGGTTTGTCTGGCTGGAGGTGACCGATACAGGTTGCGGAATGGATGAGGAGACGCAGCAGAGGCTTTTTGATCCGTTTTTCACCACCAAGTTCACAGGCCGCGGCTTAGGGATGTCGGCGGTGCAGGGGATCGTCCGCGGACACCATGGTGCGCTTTTGGTGAAGAGCGAGGTCGGCAAGGGAACCACCATTCGCGTGTTGTTCCCCGCATCGGAGCCTGCTCAACCGGCCGAGGACCTCCAGGACGATACCATGACTGCCGTTGAGAGGCGTGAAAACGAGGCAAGCTCCTTCGCGGGCACGATCCTGGTGGTGGATGATGAAGAGGGGGTTCGCGCAATCTGTACAAAGTTGGTAGCGCGATTCGGCTACCGGACGCTCGTGGCAGTAGATGGCGAAGAAGCTGTTACGATCTTTTGTGAACATGCTGATGAAATCGACTGCATCATTCTCGACCTGACAATGCCCAAATTGGATGGCTTGGCCGCCTTAAAAAAAATGTCCCTCATCAAGCCGGATGTAAAGGCCATCCTCTGCAGCGGCTATTGTGAGCAGGAAGCCACACAGCACTATTCGGGGCATGGGCTCGCCGGCTTTATTCAGAAACCCTACAGTATGCAAAGCCTGCGAAATATTCTGCTACGGGTGCTCAAGGGAAGCTCATAGGGATGCCGAAGGGGGCCTGTCTCACCGAGACACTCGCCCGGCTTGTTGCCTGCTATCCCTCCTCGTGCTACCATCCGCGCTCTCTGTGAGGTGATGGATCGTGGCATTCAAGATCGAGGATATCGAAAGGCATTGGGACCATACGGCCAATGACGATTATGACGGCATCAACGCCAAGACAAATTCATACTCGCGCCGATTCGAAGAGGGATTCAATCTCTTGCCGCTGTCGGATGGCGCCTACGTTCTGGATGCCGGATGCGGCACCGGCAACGGCATCTGCTATTTTGCTCAGCGCCGCCGGATTTCCGGTATTGGAGTCGATGTCTCTTCAGCCATGCTGGCTCTGGCCGATGCCAAGTTTAAAAAACTCGGCCTCTCTTTCGAGGTTCAGAAACTCGATGTCGAAGAGATGACCGGCTACTCCGATTTTTTCGACGCTGCCTTGTCGTTTGAAGTCCTGGAGCACACTCCATCCCCGCGCACCTATATCTCGCATGTCTACCGAATGCTCAAGCCCGGCGGCACCGCGGTCTTCACGACGCCGAACACGAGCTGGGCCATCGTTCACTGGTTCGTCGCCATCACCGGCATCCATCACTCGGAAGGCCCACACCGCTTTGTTCCACGACGGGAGATCATGGACCTGCTGACGGAAGCCGGCTTCAAAATCCTGAAGGAAAAAACATCCGTTCTGATCCCCGCGGGCCCCGAATTCCTTCTCGCATTCGGCCGCCGGCTGGAAAAGATGATCGGCCGGGGCTGGATGTCGAGAGTCGGCTTGCGCCGGATCTTCGTTGTTCAGAAATAACGCCCAACTTCAAACTCTTCCGATTCTCTCAACAGCCACATCCGAATGGCCGGCGGCTTCCGAAATCCGCGAGTCCAGCTCGCAGATTGAGGGGCTTGTCCGGGAATTGCATTCGATCGAAATCTGTGAGACAAGAATGGACGAGGTTTCACACGCAGACGCCGGAAAGAGAAGGAGTCCATCATGAAGCTGAGGGCATTCATCATTATTTCGGTCATGATCATGATTCCGATACGGATGCACGCCATGGAACACTCTATCGGCATCGGAGCCCACATTTCGAATTTCAAAGCCTCTGATGCCCAGGAAGGGAAGACATTCATCGGAGGTCACATTCGAGCCCGGTTGGCCGGTGGATTTGGACTGGAAGCATCCATCGACTACCGTGAGGACACATACATCACCGACGTCCAACAAACGACGATCAAGAGTGTCCCGCTTCTCTTTTCGGCGACCATCGAACTGCTCCATCGCAGCCCTGTCACGCCTTACTTCCTCGGGGGCGGCGGATGGTATTTCACGAAAATCGACATGAAAACGGAATTCTTCGATATTCATGATGACCAGACAAAGTTCGGCTGGCACCTCGGCGGCGGAGTCATCATCAAGCCGTCATCCCGGCTGGCTGTCCACGCCGATTACCGCTACACATCCGTTGATTTCGAATTGCAGAGATTCAAGTTCGACGCCGCCGGCCGAATGCTGACGGGCGGCGTCACGTTCTATTTTTAACATCTTTGGCGCCGCTCAGGCGTTCTCTTAGAAGGCGGATTCATAAAGGAGTCAGAGGATGAAAAAGCTGTCCCTCGCCTCATTGGTCTTGGCCCTGCTGGCGGCCTCCGGCTGTCAACAAAATCGCGCGATACCGGAGGCATCAGCGCCGGCGGCTCACTCACAGGAATTCTCTCGGTCTGATAAATCAGGCGGTGATCAAGGTACGGCGATGGTTGCCGATGAGGCGTCTAAAGCGCCGGCAAGCCCCACTGCATCACAGGTGCCGCCGGTCATTCCCGTGCCTCAGCAGCGGAAAATCATCAGAAACGGTTCGATGAGCCTGGAAGTCGCATCGATCGAAAAGACCGTGGTCATCCTCAAACAGTTGGTGACCGCCGCCGGCGGATATGCGGGAAACGAGACACAGAGTCAGAACGAATACCAAACTAAGATGGCCAGCATCACATGCCGGGTTCCTGCCGGAAACCTCGACGCCCTCATCGACAGAATCAAAGGACTGGGAACTATAGAGGATCTTTCCATCTCCGCCGAGGACATCACCGAGCAGTATTATGATCTCCAGGTCCGGATCAACAACCAGAAGAAACTCGAATCCAGCCTCCTCGAACTGCTCAACCGCCAGACCAACCAACTGTCGGATCTGCTGGAGATCGAGCGCGAGGTGGCTCGAGTTCGAGGCGAAATCGACGGGATGGAAGGGCGCATCCGGTTCTGGGACAGTCAGGCAGCTTTTTCTACCATTGTAGTAAATATGCATGAGCCTCGACCGGCCGTGGCGGGCGGAGGAGGAGGCTTCTTCAGGACGCTGTTCCGCGCGTTCCACCAGGCCGCTGAAAACTTCATCGATGTTGTGGCGGGAATCATCGCGCTCAGTGGAGGCCTGATTCCGATCCTCGTGATCATCGGCTTCATCCTGTGGGTGATCGTGAAGCTGTGGAGAAGAAGAAAGAGCCGCGGCTGATCGATTCCGCCTGGCGAGTCGTGTTCGTTGTCTTGACCGGCAATAATGCGCCGATTTTACGATGTGAAAATCAAGAATTTCTGGAAGTGTATTGATTGTGGAATGGTGGCTTTTTGACGAAATGACTGATCCAAAGAAACATGGTAGAAAGTATAGCGGAAGAGACGGAGGGATCAGATGAAAGCCATGGTTATGGATGGATTTGAGAGTGGTGGCGGAACGGCTCAGGCCGTTTATAAAGCGGTTGAGGACGAGTTGAAAAGCTGCGGGTGTGAGATCGAATCGTTTAGGCTCCGCGACCTCACAATCGCCGATTGTGCCGGTGATTTCCTGTGTTGGATGAAGACGCCGGGAACATGTGTCGTCGACGATGACAACCGGAAAATTGCCAGAACGATGGTGAACTCCGATCTTCATGTGGTCCTCACGCACATCACCTTTGGATGCTACTCTTCGACCCTGAAGAAGGCTCTGGATCATCTGGTTCAGAATATCAATCCTTTCTTCCGGAAATTTCAGGGCGAGGTTCATCACGAGCCTCGATACGATCGCTATCCTCGCTACCTGGCCGTCGGCGTGCTCCCACAGTCGGATAAGGAAAGTGAACGAATTTTCCAAACACTCGTCCATCGCAACTCGATCAACATGTATACCCCGGCATACAAAGCGGGTGTGCTTTATGAGCATCAGTCGCCGGATGAAATGCGACAGCGCATCCGGGGCTACCTCGGAGAAGTGGGAGTGCGTCAATGACGTCGCAACAGAAAGTGCTCCTCCTGGTCGGCAGCCCGAAAGCCTCCCAGAGTTCCTCAGATTCTCTCGGGACGTATCTCATGGAGCAAATGGCCTCAAAGGGCCTTGAAACTGAAAAAATCCGTATTCATCCGTCGGTCAGATCGGAAGAGGGCCTGGAGAAGCTTTTTGCAGCGTGCGATTCGGCCGACATTCTGATTCTGACATTCCCACTTTATGTGGATTGTCTACCGGCGCCGGTCATCAAGGCGTTTGAATGTGTCGCCCGGCATTGGAAGGCTGCCGGCGAACGAAAGAAGAAGATGTTTCTCGCCATCTGCAACTCGGGGTTTCCCGAGTCCTCCCAGAATGAAACCGCCCTTGCCATTTGCCGCCAATTCGCTCGGGAAACCGGGCTCGACTGGGCCGGCGGCCTGGCTCTGGGCGGGGGCGGCGCCATCGGAGGGCAGCCGTTGAAGTCACGTGGCCGCATGGTGAAGCGGGTCATGACGGCGCTCGATATGACGGCGACAGCCCTTGCCGACGGGCAGCCGGCCCCTCAGAAAGCCGTCGATCTGATGGCGAAGGGCATGTTCCCGAGTTGGCTATACACCTTCATGGGAGATCTCGGGATGAAAATGTCGGCCAGGAAATATGGCGCCCAGAAACGACTTCGCGATAAACCGTACCGGGAAGGCAACGCTAAGGCCAGTTGATTGCTGAATACCGGCGGCGGATAACGAGCCGGCGCAAAATGAAGCGTCCCGGTGGCTCCTGATTGGATTAACCATGAGTATCGTCGTTGTGGCTGAGAAGCCTTCGGTGGCTCGTGACATCGCCGCCGTGCTCGGCGCGCGAAGCCGCGCGGAAGGCTACATGCACGGCGGTGGTTACATTGTTACATGGGCCGTCGGGCATCTCGTGACTCTGGCCGAGCCTCACCAGATCAATCCCGCGTTGAAAACGTGGCGACGCGAGACACTTCCCATCCTGCCGGAGAAGTGGCCGCTGGTTGTCATCGATGAAACACACGCTCAATTCGACATCATTCGGAAACTGATGAATGACCGCCAGGTGGACTCCATTGTCTGCGCAACGGACGCGGGGCGGGAGGGAGAGCTCATCTTCCGCTACATCTACGAAGTTGCCGGATGCAAGAAAACTGTGCGCCGGCTGTGGATCTCCTCTCTGACTTCGGATGCAATCAGAGCGGGCTTTGTCGCGTTGAAGGAGTCACGCGAGTACGACCGCCTCGCCGACGCCGCTCGCGGGCGCGCTCAGGCCGATTGGCTGGTCGGCATGAACCTTTCGCGTGCCTACACGCTGGTTCATGGAGAGACTCTCTCTGTGGGTCGTGTTCAAACGCCCACGCTCGCCATGGTTGTTGCCCGCGAAAAGGAGATACAGGCGTTCGTGGTCGAGGACTACCTTGAGGTTCTCGCGACGTTTGCTCCCGTGCGACCGGCTGAATCCGGACTTCCTGATGAGCCGGGCACATATCAGGGGACATGGTTCAGGCAGAAGAAAGGCGGGTCACAGCAGAACGCATTCCGTGATGGGCGCCGCCTGCAGAAGGATGGGGTTGAGGCACGAAGCATCATCGATCGTGTGCGCAAAAGCGGTCGTTGTTCAATTGAATCAATCCATGAGGAGACCAAGAGATCGCCGCCGCCGCTTCTCTATGATTTGACAGAATTACAGCGGCATGCAAACCGGCTCTACGGATTCACCGCGCAGAGGACACTCGATACCGCTCAGCGGCTCTACGAAACGCACAAGCTCCTAAGTTATCCACGAACCGATAGCCGATATCTTTCCACCGACGTTGCCGGCACTCTGTCTCGTGTTGTTGCCACCATTGCAGAACCATATGCCGCTCATTTACCCAAAGACATTGGCGCCAAACCGCTCCCGCGGCGCTTCATCGACGATTCGAAGGTCACCGATCATCATGCCATCATTCCGACGGTGACCGCCCCTGCCGCTCAACTCGCGGACGATGAGAAGAAAATCTACGACCTCGTCTGCCGCCGGCTCTTGTCGGCATGGCACGAAGACTATGTCTGGGCGGTCACGACCATCGTGACGGCGGTTGAATCAGCCGAGGCCGAGGACAGAATCTCGGATCGTTTCTACACTACCGGCACGGCCATCGTGCAACAGGGCTGGAAGGTGCTTGATCCTGCACTTGCCGAAAGCACGCACGGGGCGAGGCGCACTGGAGCCCGTGGTGGCACTCTGGGCGACGAAGTCAGCCTTCCGGCTGGTCTTGTGCGAGGGCAGGCACAGGATGTGCGGGATGTCGCTGCGCTGAAGAAGCAGACACGGCCTCCACCCCGGCTTACTGAAGCAGCACTTCTCACGGCGATGGAAATGGCCGGCCGTAAGCTCGATGACAAAGAGCTGTCTCGTGCAATGATGGATCGCGGCCTCGGAACGCCCGCCACGCGAGCCGGCATTATCGAGACGCTGCTGGCACGAGGCTATCTGGTGCGCGAGGCGAAGCTATTGAAGCCGACGCCAAAAGGAATTCACCTGATCGATGTGGTTCACGCCGATGTCAAGAACCCGTCGATGACCGGCGAATGGGAAGCGAAGCTGCGGTCAATCGAGAGGGGCCAAGGGGAGCTGCCGGTCTTCATGCAAGGAATCGAGGATTATGTGCGTGATGTTGTGGGGCAGGCTTTTCACCGGCCCGGGGTTTCACAACCGTTGCCACTGGAAGAGATCCAGGACTCGACGACGAAACCATCTCCAGTTGTGCAGCAGATGCGGGAGGCATCGATGGATCCGGTGGCCGGCGCGCGCGGATTGAGCGATGTGCTGACGAGGGTTTTCGGCTTTGAGCGGTTTCGCCCGTATCAGGAAGCGGTTTGCGCCGCGGCGGTCGCCGGCGACGACATTCTGCTCGTGATGCCGACCGGCGCGGGCAAATCCCTCTGCTACCAGCTTCCAGGGCTGGTTCGTGGAGGGACGACACTTGTCGTCAGCCCGTTGATCGCACTCATGGAAGACCAGACGTCCAAGATGAAACAGATCGGAGTCAGAGCCGAACGGATCCACTCGGGGAGGCCTCGCGCCGCGTTTCGTGAAGTGTGCGATGAGTATCTGGCGGGGCGGCTGGATTTGCTGTTCATCGCGCCTGAGCGCCTGGCGGTTCCCGGCTTCCTGGAGACGCTCCAGCGCCGCCGGCCTTCGCTGATCGCAGTCGACGAAGCTCACTGCATCTCCCATTGGGGGCATGACTTCAGGCCGGAATACCGGATGCTCGGGCAACGCCTTCCGCAACTCCGGCCGGCGCCGATCGTGGCTCTCACGGCCACCGCCACCCCGCTCGTACAAAGCGACATCGCCGAACAGCTCGGACTTCAATCTCCCCGTAGATTCATCCACGGGTTTCGCCGTGACAACATCGCGATCGAGGTCGTCGAAGTCTCCAAGCCTGATCGGCCGGCGCTCGCGCTCGAAATGCTCCTGGATGCCTCTCGGCGTCCGGCCATCCTCTACGCCCCGACACGCAAGGAATCTGAAAACATCGCGCGGATGCTTGCTCGCAGCTTCTCCGCAGCCGCTTATCATGCGGGAATGGCGTCGGCGAGCCGTGACTCGGTTCAATCCCGCTTCATCAATGGAGGACTCGATGTCATCGTCGCAACGATCGCCTTCGGGATGGGCGTTGACAAGGCGGATATTCGCACGGTTGTTCATCTGGCGCTTCCCCAGACCCTCGAAAGCTACTACCAGGAAATCGGACGTGCCGGCCGCGATGGAAACCCGTCACGTGCCGTTCTGATGCACTCGTATGCGGACCGGAAGATGAACGAGTTCTTTCGTGTGCGCGACTATCCGGAGGCCGCTGTTCTAGAGGAGGTCTATTCGCTGCTGTCTGACAGGGGCCGACCGAGAGATGATCTGAAAGTCGACGCACATCTTGACGAGAACGCATTCGATAATGCTCTCGAGAAGCTCTGGATTCACGGCGGTGCAGTGGTGGATTCGGAAGATACGGTCCGGCGAGGCCACGATCACTGGATGACATCCTATCTTGCACAGCGCACACATCGTGAGACGCAGGAAGAGGAGATGGCCGGCTTCACACGGGTTCATGGCTGCCGGATGCTCCATCTAGTTCGTCATTTCGGCGACGAAGACGATCCAGGGCATGTATGCGGGCTTTGTGATAACTGCGCATATACGACCTGTGCTGTACAGAGCTTCCGGACACCGACGGCCTCGGAACAGCGCGTGATGGCGGCCGTTGTCGAAGCCCTCGCAAATGTCGGCGGCACAACCACGGGCAGACTCCATCGCGATCTCTTCGGCGATGGAAGTGTCGGTCGCCATGAGTACGAGGTGCTCCTCTCGGGGCTCGCGCGAGCCGACATCGTCTCCATTTCCTTGGAAGAATTTGAGAAGGACGGAAAGCGAATCACATATCAGCGGATTAAGCTGGCGCCGGCGGGGAGGAACATCCACGCCACAGCACTCGCAGCGGTGCCACTGCCGAAAACAATTTCAGTGGTTCGGCAGACGGAGAAACCCAAGCGCGCGCCTTCCCGGAGAAAGGCCATCGTCGTGGTTCCGGCCCCGAAAATCGCCGCCGCCGGCGCCACGTCAGCGCTCGTCGACGCACTCCGCGCATGGAGGCTCAAGGAGGCTCGCCGACGGCGAATCCCCGCGTTTCGAATCATGAGCGACCGCACGATGCTCGGCATCGCCGCCGGCCGCCCGCAAACCGAAGACCAACTTCTCGCCATTCACGGCGTCGGCCCGGCTTTCATCAAGAAGCATGGACAGGCGGTGCTGAACCTCATCGCCTCCGTTTCAGCCTGATTCCGACAGCAAGCAGAGTGCCGCGCAAACACGCCGCGCGCCGATGATGTCATGCTCGTATAAGCAGCAGGTCTTTCTGTGGCGTCGAGAGATATTCTGCTCCATCCTCGGTCACCACCACCATTTCTTCGATGGTCGCGATTCCATGGCCGGCCACGGTCAGGCGTGGTTCGATGGTGAAGACCATGCCCTTTTCGATCGGCAGGAAGGGCTTCTGCGCATATTTTTCCCAAGCTGGGCCCAGCATCGCCGTGCCGTCATGAGCGAAGCGCCCGACCTGATGCCCCAGACCGTGAGGGAACTCTTCATAGCCAGCAGCCGTGATGATGTTCCTGGCGATTGTGTCGATTTCGATCCCTTGAATGCCGGGCTTCATCGCCTGTCGAGCCGATTCTATTGCATCGATGATTGTATCAAATCCTTTTTGGACGGCCGGCGGAGCGGCCTTTTCACCCTTGCCGAGGATGTAAAAAGTACGCTGGAGATCCGAACAATAATTTTCGTATTTCACCCCGAAATCCATATTCAAAATGTGCCCCGGCTCAGCCTGACGATCCGTCGGAGTGTAGTGCGCTCCAGCCGTTTCGGGGCCGGTGAAAACCGCAGGGCATGTCGGCGGATCCCACGCAAGCTGCAACCCACGCCGCATTACTTCTTGCTTCATGAAGGCAGCGATTTCCTTTTCCGTGCGGCCCGGGCGGATGTATGTGAAAACCTCCTGGAAGATTTCTTCGGTGGCTGTGATCGCCCTTAGGATGCAGTCTTGTTCGAAGATCGTTTTCCTTTCGCGGAGAGCCGACACAATGGTCTCGGCCGATACGAGCCGCCTCTCGAAACCTATCTCGCTCAGATGCTCCTGCAGAGTCAGATACATTCCATGTGTTATCCCATCGGCGATTTCACTCCCCTTGGAGTAATTCACAGCGATCTTTTTTGGATTGATCTTTCGAAGGTGGTCCAGCAAGGGCTCTTTGTATCCTTTGACGAACCCGATAACCTCGCGATAAGCCCCGGTATCCTCGACCATTTTCTTATCATACTGGCCGACGATGGCGAGCGTGTCCCCTGACGACGTGATGATGAAAGAGGAATGCCAGGTGACGTCCGAGCCGAGCAGAAAGGCCAGTGTCGGATCGCCGTTCAAGGCGCTTTCACGGACGAACGTGATCCAGCAGTCAATATCAAATTCTTTGAGAAGTCCGACGGCCTGGTTCACCTTTTCTTTAATCAGCATTGTATGCCCTCTCTTTCATCTGCCTGCATGATCCGCAAATGACGATGCTTGCATATTCTACCAGCAGTACCGGCTAGGTTGAAAATCGTTTCAGCTTCTTGAGGAAAACCAAAACGAGCCCGGAAGACAGAAAAAGCATGACCGTTAAAATAAAGAAATACTGATGATGCGGGAATCTTCCGTAAAACCTTCCCAGTAGTCCTGAACCATAGCTGCCGATTGCGGTCGCACTGAACCAAAACCCCATCATAAGGCCCTGGATGCGGCGAGGAGCCACCTTCGAGACAAACGATTGCCCCATGGGCGAAACGAGTATCTCGGAAATCTCGACAATGAAATAGGATGAGATCAGCCAGTACGGTGACATGATATTCCGGTCCAGGTTGCCTCCCAATAAGCCGGCGACGATCATGACGATCATCGAAAAGCCTGAGATGAACATCCCCCAGAAAATCTTGACGGGGCTCGACGGCTCTCTCCCTTTCTCTCTGAGGAAGCTGAAGAGCCGAATAACAATCGGGGTCAGGACGATGATGAAAAACGGCGGAAAGAACTGATAGGTTTCCGGCTTCAGAAAGCTTAAAACAAGAGTCGAGCGTTCTGCAAACAGAGTGAGTGCGAATCCGTTCTGATAGAAAGCGACCCAGAAGAAAATGACGATGGTGAACAGAATCGCGAGTGTCACCACGCGTTGCCGGTTTTCTTTCGGATCAGCCACCACGGCATCGGAAGATCCCTGAATCCGATCCTGCTTGATCCTGTTCTCAGAATGAACCAGACTTTTTCCACCCATCGTAAAAATAGTGATTGACAGAATCATCCCGCACGCCGAGGCCACAAACGAGAGGTTGTAGCTATGGTAAACGACACTGATGATTGTGGCCGCCAGCGGCGCGATCATGGCGCCAACATTCACACCCATATAATAAATGTTGAACCCGGCATCCTTTCGCGGGTCGCCGTGCTCGTAAAGGTTGCCGACGAGCACGGACATGTTGACCTTGAAGATCCCGGTGCCGAACGCCACGAGGAAAAGGCCGATGTAAAAATAGGCGAGGCGATCTATGGATGAGACAGCGAGAGCCGTGTAGCCAGCCGCCATCAGGATGGCGCCTGTCTTGATGGTGTTGCGCGGGCCGAGCAGCCGATCGCCGATCCAGCCGCCGAGTATGGGAATGAAATAGACGGCGCCGAGAAAGCCTCCGTAGACATCCCCTTTGTGAGCATCTGTCCAGCCGAAATTCTTGTCCATGTAAAGGACGAGGATGGCCATGAGCGTGTAGAATCCGAACCGCTCCCACATCTCTGTGAAGAAGATTGTCTTGAGGCCAGCCGGATGATTTCGAAGCATGAGCTGGTGGCCTTACCTTTCCAGTATTAAATTCATGCCAATCTTTAGATACTTCAGATATCAGCAGCATGATACCACGGCATTCCAATAGCCCACGATAATTCATGCCGTTTTGTGATCCTGAGGCAAGGCACATCGACCAGAAGGTGGATATGGAATTAAGCGCGGACGATGAGAGGGCAATTCGTTTCGATAAGTGTGCGCACGGAATCGACGTGGCTTCACTGATGAACACTGATCAGCACAGATCGAATAATAGAATATCTATGAGGTATAGAGAGCGCCTATCTGCTGCTGAAAGGCTGGATACGGCCTTCTGAGGCGGCAGATCTCGATCACATCCAGCGAATCGGGATGCCGTCTCGATAATTTCAGGCGCCGACACGGATCATCAGCGTCATGATGCGGCGGTTTCTATTTCAGGATTTTTGGGAACAGGCAGAGACACATATCCCTGCTCCGCTTGCCATGGGGCTTATGGTCGACGACTTAAGAGGTGCCGATTAATAGCGTCGGCCGTAGCCGCCACGGCCTCCATGATCCCGGCTGCCGCCGCCGTCGCGAGGAGTCATTGGTCGCGCTTCGTTGACCGTCAGCGGGCGTCCGTCGTAGCTGAAGCCGCTGAATTTCTTGATGGCATTGGCTGCTTCTTCATCATTCGACATTTCAACAAAGCCAAAGCCCTTGCTGCGGCCCGTGTCACGGTCGGTGATGATTTTGGCGGATTCAACGGTGCCGCATTGAGAAAACGTTTCGCTAAGGAACTGGTCGGTTGCGGAGAATGGAAGGTTTCCGACAAATAACTTCTTGCCCATACTAGCCTCCTTAAGGCTGGCAGCCGCTAAAGAGGTATGGGCACCATTGCCCGCAGACTCTACCGCGACATAATATTGTACCACAGGGACTGAAAAAGGGGAATCCCCTCATGGCAAAAACCCAAGGCTACGGCAAAGTCAGCGTTAGTGATTGAAAAGGCGAAGTAAAAAGTGAAATATTTCGTACAGTTGTCACTCCTGAAATTATTAGTTTTCCTTTTTACTTTGCTTCAAGTCAGAAGCCTTTTTGCTCATCATGTGCAGTGATCAACTTTGCCGTAGCCTTGGCCTCCCGGCGTCTTCGTCTTGAAATGGGGTGTCTCCATTAAAGCGGTTGGAAGTTCAATGCGGCTGGATGATACCGCAATTCCGTACTTGACCCTTCGCACTGAACGGCTAGAATTCTCTTGCATGCATAATTTCTCTTTGGGGTTGCCCTCGCCCGGCATTGCGTATATCTGATGATTAAGAAGATCCGCGTCGAACAGCTCGAAAAAGGGATGTATATCCACGACATGAATTGCGGCTGGATGCAGCATCCCTTTGTGCGGAACAGGTTCCTTGTCACACATGATGAAGCAATCACCAAAGTCATGGATCTGGGTGTCCAGGAACTTTACATCGACTCTGAAAAGGGCGACGATGTGCCGGATGCTCCGACCGAAGCGGAGGTTGCATCCGATCTCCAGCGGCGGATGAAGGAAGCGGCCCTTCGCACCACTTCTCCTGCGCCCACGGTTGAGTTGCGAGAGGAGATCGAACAGGCCAAGGAGATCCACACTGAAGCCGTTCAGACAGTGCTGAACGTCATGCAAAACGCGCGTATGGGCAAGCATGTGGAGGTCGAGAGAGTCGAGCCGCTGGTCCAGAAAATCACTGAATCAATCTTTCGAAATCCGGACGCAATGTTGATCATGAGCAAGGTGAAGAGGAAAGATACATACACCTTTCACCACTCGGTCAGTGTTTGCGCGCTGTTGATTTCATTTCTCCGTTCGCAAGGATCGGATCTGGACAAGATCCGGGAAATCGGCATTGGCGGGCTCCTGCATGACATCGGCAAGATGATGATTCCTGAATATATCCTCTTAAAAGCCGGGCCTCTGACCGGCCCGGAATTCGACACGATGAAGATGCATGTCGAGTTGGGTGTGAAGCTGCTGGAGAAGAATCTGCGCATATCGAGGACGGCGTTGGTGATGGTGTACCAGCATCATGAACATTATGACGGCAGTGGTTATCCGGGGCACCTGTGCGGCGAAAAGATATCCCTGTACGGGCAGATCGCCTCAATCGTCGATGTTTACGATGCCATGACATCGGACCGGGTGTACCGAAAAGCGATGGATCCGACAATGGGGCTCAGGAAGCTTTATGAATGGAGCAAATATCATTTCAATGAGGAGCTGGTCGAGTATTTTGTGCGGTCGATCGGTATTTATCCGGTCGGGACTCTCGTGCGCCTGGAAAGCGGGCGGCTTGCGGTCGTCATCGACCGTGGATCAGGAACGCTGCTTCGGCCCGTCCTCTGCGTGGTCTATGACAAAAAGCGTGGTGGGCGGTTAGAACCTCAGCGCCTGGATCTTTCCAAACCTGAGACGTTCGCTGAACGCATCGTCGGCACTGAATCACCGTTTCCGTATGACATCGATCCCTTACAGTACATCTCCGGCACGCCATCCATCAGCGACCTCCTGTGACGTCGGAATTGAGTCATTCCCATCGACAGCCAACGCCGACCACTTAACGGTGCTCCTGACTGCGTGACCGGAGATGATGACCGATCACTTTTCGATTGAGTCCGAGGAGAGAGAAGCAGTAGTATGCTTGTCATTATTGTGGATCGGGAGGTCAATGCGATGCATCGGATCATGGCTCTGCTACTGGCGGTGCTTGTGCCCGCGGTGTTCCTGAGTGCCAGAGAGTTGGAAGGGGTCAAACTGCCCGATACGGTTACTGTCGGCCAGTCCGTCTTGACGCTCAACGGAATGGGCGTCCGAATCAAAAAGGTTGCCTTCATCAAAGTAAAAGTCTATGTGGCCGGACTGTACCTGCCCGCTGCTTCCACTGACGCGAGCCGGATTCTAGCGACCGATGAACCCAGGCAATTGGTCATGCATTTTGTACATAGTGAGGTGGCGCGCGAGAAGCTTGTGGACGCATGGATTGAGGGCTTTGGCAAGAATGCCGGCGACAAGATGAAACTCCTCGCATCGCGCCGCGACAAATTCAACAGCTTCTGGACCGACATGAGAGCTGGAGATCTCGCTGTCCTGACTTACGTGCCGGGGGTTGGCACGCGCGTTGAGATCAAAGGGGCTGTGGCGGGAGTCATCGAGGGGAAAGAATTCGCTGAGGCGCTTTTCTCGATCTGGCTGGGCTCCAGCCCTCCTAACGAGGAACTCAAGAAGGGACTTCTCGGTCTGTAATCCGCCCATCCATATTTTGTGGAGCCGGGGAGCGAGAGTGGACCTCGATTGATTCGAAGCAGTGTGCGAAAACGGCTTTGCCATGCGGGGCTGGTGCGAGTAAAATCGCTTCTTTGCTTGGCGATGCATAAACGTTAGAAAGGGACTCATCGATGAAACATCTTCAGGGATCACTCGCGATGGCCTTCGCTCTGGCCAGTCTGTTTGCCGGTCGACCGGCACATGCGTGTACCAACATTCTGGTGACCAAAGGAGCCACCAAGGATGGTTCAACCATGATCAGCTATGCGGCCGACAGCCACGACTTGTATGGCGAGCTTTATCTGAAAGCCGGAGGGCGACATCAACCGGGAGAAATGCGTGACATCATCGAATGGGACACCGGCAAATTCCTCGGCAGAATCAAGGAAGCCCCGGAAACCTATTGGCGTGTCGGCAATATGAATGAGAATCAGGTTTCTGTCGGCGAAACCACTTTCGGCGGACGAAAGGAACTGAACTCGGATCCGTCCGGTTTTATAGATTACGGCTCGCTGATGTATATCGCCCTGGAGCGAGCGAAAACGGCACGTGAGGCCATCCAGGTTATGGCAGACCTGGCCACTGAGTTTGGTTATGCATCCGAAGGAGAAAATTTCTCGATCGGAGATCCTAATGAAGTTTGGATGATGGAGATGATCGGCAAGGGCAAAGGCCAGAAAGGCGCCATATGGGCAGCAGTGCGCATTCCCGACGGCTACATCAGCGCTCACGCCAACCAGTGCCGCATTGGCACGCTGGTTTTTAATGATCCCAAGAATTGGCTGTTCTGCAAAGATGTCATCACTTTCGCGCGAGAGAAGGGCTGGTTCAAGGGTGAGGATAAGGATTTTAACTTCAGTGAAGCCTATGCGCCGACCAATTTTGGCGCTCAGCGTTTTTGTGAAGCGAGGGTGTGGCGGGTTTTCGATCGAGTCGCACCTTCGCTGAAAATTCCTATCGACTATGCGAAGGGCGTGTATGGAGCCCCGACGCTTCCGATGTGGGTGAAGCCTGATCAGCAGGTCACGGCTCGTGACGTCATCGATCTTATGCGCGATCACTTTGAAAACACTCCGCTGGACTTGCACGGCGGCATCGGCGCCGGTCCCTTCGATTGTCCTTATCGCTGGCGTCCCATGCAGTGGAAGATTGATGGGCAGGAGTACGTTTTCGAACGGGCCGTCAGCACTCAGCAGACCGGCTTTTCCTTCATCGCTCAAGCCCGCTCCTGGTATCCGAATCCCATTGGCGGCATCCAGTGGTTTGGAGTGGACGACACCTATAGCACGGTCTATATACCGATCTATTGCGGCATTAAAGATGTGCCGAAGCCATATGCGGTCGGTGCCGCCAATTTCGACGCCTTCAGCTGGGAGGGAGCCCATTGGGTTTTCAACTTCGTCGCGAATTGGACCTATACTCGCTACAGCGACATGATTGTGGATGTTCAGACGGTTCAACACGAATTGGAAGGACAATTTTTTGCGGAAACGCCTGAGATCGATAAGGCCGCTCTAAAACTCTATGATCAATCACCTGTTCTTGCAAAGGACTACCTGACTCAGTACTCCGTCAAGCAAGGGGAAATGGTTGTGGCTCGTTGGAAGAAACTCGGTGAATTCCTCCTTTGGAAATACATGGACGGAAATGTTCGCAAGGAAGATAGGACTGTCACGCATCCTCCATACCGCGATGACTGGTACCGCGCCATCGTCAAGGAAAAGGGAGATAGCATAAAGGTCATTCATTTCCCGGGTGAAGAACCAGAGAGTTAAAATATTCCCAGCTCGCTGACGCACGCCCCGGTGACGAGCGGCCGATGCTGCTTTTCTAACAAAATGAATGATGATGGGCGTGCCGGTTGATTATGAAGCGACAAGGAGGATCGCGATGATGAAACCAATTCCAATGTGCATCATGGCCTTGGCCATGATGGCGTTTTCATCCCCGATAGGCGATGCGGCAACATCGTTGAAGACGGGACAGGCGGCGGTCTATCCGCTTGATGAAGGCTTTGTCGATGCGAATGGTGTCTTGATCTACTTCGAGTCGATGGGGCGAGGAGCGCCGTTGTTCATCGTGCATGGCGGTCCGGGAGCGACTCATGATTATTTCCTGCCATATTTGCTGCCTCTCATGCGTCACAATCGGCTGGTTTTCATCGATGAGCGTGGATCGGGTCGTTCGGAAAAGCTTGATGACCCGGCAGGGTACACGGTTGAAAACATGGTTGAAGATGTCGAGGCCGTGCGTCAGGAACTCCATCTCGGCAAGATCAGCCTCCTCGGTCATTCCTACGGCGGCGTCCTCGCACAGGCATATGCGTTCAAGTACCAGCAGAATCTCTCCCACATCATCCTCTGCAGTACCTTCCACAGCACGCAGAAGATGAATGAAGTCTTCAATCAGATCAAGACGAAGATGGCGCCGGAACTCAGGAAGAAAATCGATGACATGGAGCAAGCGGGCTTGTATGGCCGGGGGAAAGACTATGAGAAGAATCGCTATTCAAACGACTACATGACAGCCGCGTGGGGCGACGGCTATTTCCCCTACCTTTACCAGAACAGGCCTGATCCGAATTACGATCCCATTTCTTCGGGCGGCATGGCATGGGATCTGTATCGGGAGATGTGGGGATCAAGCGGAGAGTATCTCATCGACGGAAATCTGAAATCGGTGGAGTATGCCGAGAGGCTGAGCACGATCCACGTGCCGACGCTCATTACCGTGGGGGATCATGACGAGTGCGCGCCGTCATTGTCCGAGGAAATGCATCAGAAGATTGCCGGCTCCAAACTCACCGTCTTCCCCAAGAGCGGGCATATGACTTTCGTGGATCAACCAGCGCTTTTTATCCGCACCATCGATGAATTCCTCAATCCTGGCGTGAAATAGAGCAACCATTGCCTTCCATCGAGATGCGCGGCCGCGTCAAAGTCGGCAATCATTCGCCCAGCATTTTGACTGGGGATTTCCGTCTGGCCCTTTGATGTGACATCACCTATTCAAAATTTCCTGATGAAGCACCGGTTTGACTTTGAGGTTACCCTGTATCGAGAAGCAGCAGATCTTGACAGACATCAAATGGGACCTTATTTTTTAAATTGTAGTTTTTAAATAACTTTCTTCGCCGTATTCGATTGTCAATCACCGGCTCGACATTGGGAGCCGCGATGGTATCGCCTATGCATAAAATGCTGGCGCTGGTCCTCGCTGTTGCATTTCCACTGCCGTTGCTCCCGGCCGCAATTTCGCAACAGGATGCTCATTCCGGCATCGCTGAGGTGAAGACGTATGGCGGCTTTGAAACTGCCGGTATCATTGTTAAGGTCCTCAATATGGATTTTGACGAGACCGTGACAATCGAGTACCGGAAGTCCGGCGAGTCGGGCACAATTGCATTCGATATGATGGGAACTATCTGGCGACGAGCCTGTTTGGACTCGAAATGGACCGTGTCTACGAAGTGAAAATCAATCTGGCGGATCCTGACGGAACAACAGGTGTCAACCCTTTCTATTCCTCCTTTCGGACAAAAAAGGAATATGCGCTGCCGGCGCCGAAGAGAACGATCACAGTCGCCACACAGGCTCAACTCGATACTGCCGTGAACATGTCAAAGCCCGGACATTGGAGCTTTTGAAATAGGCGCCGAGCGTTGATGGCAATGAAATTTGAAATCGAACCATCGCTCATTCCGGCCTGGCGGATGTTTAATAATGACAACTGCGTTCACGGCCAGGATCTCATGTGACATCGGGATGCCATTGAAGTGACACAGGTTGGCGCCGGTGGAACGCATTGGATGAAGGCGGTGAGCACCGGATCAATGAGCAAACTTCTTAAAGAAATAGTGTATTGGAATGGAAAGTCCGATGACAAGGAGGCAACCAACCACGTTGTACCAGAGAAATGAAATTTTAGTCAGTGAAAAGCAGAGAAAAACGCCGATTTCAGCAAAAAGGCCCGCGTAGAATGCCGCGCCCCCTGTCACGGATTTGAAAAAGAAAGCGATCATAAATATTCCGAGAATGGTCCCGTAAAAAAGCGATCCGAGAATATTAACGGCTTCGACAAGCGTGCCCAGGTGATTGGCGTACTGCGCAAAAAGAATCGCAAAAGCCCCCCACATCACGGTGACCATTTTTGAGACAACCAGATAATGCCGGTCACTTCCGGAGGCACAGATCAGCCGTCTGTAGATATCAACGACGGATGTGGATGCAAGCGAGTTAAGCTCCGAAGATGTGGATGACATAGAAGCGGCCACGATGGCGGAGATGACAAGTCCCAACAATCCTGCAGGCATGTACGTCAGCACGAATGAAAGGAAGATGTAATTGGTATCGCTGACATCTTCGTTGGTCGATTGCTTCTTGATGATGGCCAATCCTTTTCCTCTTAATTCTGAAGTATCCCCTGTGGCGGCATTGAGTCGAAGGAGAGTTTCCTGGGTGAGCTGTGCATTTCCTGATTTATGATTGACGACCAGTTGGCGAGTCAGTTGGATTTGTTTTTCATAGGCGAGGGTGTAGTCGCTCTCCATTTTTCGAAATTCGGCTCCCCACTGCCCGGTCCTGACACCCTGGCTTTCAACAGTATTGAAAAAGAGAGGCGGTGTTGTGAATTGATAAAACGCAAAAACCATGGCTCCCAACAGCAGAATAAAAAATTGCATGGGCACCTTGACAATGCCGTTTGCGAGCAATCCCAACCGGCTGTGGGTGATGGATTTCCCTGTGATGTAGCGTTGAACTTGCGATTGGTCTGTCCCGAAATAGGACAGGGCCAGGAAAAAGCCGCCAATGAGGCCGGACCAGAGGTTGTAGCGATTTTTCAGATCAAAGGAAAAATCGATCGCATTGAGTTTTCCCATTTTGCCGGCCACATACAGCGCGTCGAAAAAGGAAATGTCTCTTGGGAGCAGAAACAGAATCATGATAAAAGCGCTGACAATGCCGATGAAGACAACGGTGATTTGTTGAGTCTGTGTCCGGCTGACGGCCTTGCTGCCGCCTGAAGCGGTATAGATCAGCACAAGGCCGCCGATCAGAAAAATGGTTATTTTAAGATTCATCCCCAGAAGGGTCGACAAAATGATGGCTGGAGCGAAAATGGTGAATCCCGCGGCCAATCCTCGTTGGATGAGAAAGAGAATTGCCGCCAGGCATCGGGTTTTCAGATCGAAGCGTCTTTCGAGGTATTCATAGGCGGTAAATACTTTGAGCTTATGATAGATGGGGATGGCCGTAATGGAGAGCACGATCATGGCGATGGGCAGGCCAAAGTAGAATTGGACAAACCTCATTCCGTCCTTATAAGCCTGACCCGGCGTTGACAAGAAAGTGATGGCGCTGGCCTGAGTGGCCATCACGGACAATAGAATAATGTGCCAGCGAATTCCTCGATCGGCCATGAGGTACCCTGTAATGTCCTTGTTGCCTCTCCCTTTCCATACGCCATAAAGTACGAAATAGGCGAGAGAGAGGAGCAATACCGACCAGTCAATCGGTCTCATCTGAAGAGGAATGTAAAAAAGGTAAATAGCGCAATCCAAAGGACGAGATTTCCCAGAACAATCCAATAGATAGTGTTCCAGGATTTGAGTGCCGGAGGGGGTTCGTCGTCAGGGAATGGAGGAAATTTCCTTGTCCAATTCTTAAGAATATTCACAAAGAATTCTACCTATTTTTTTTTATCCCTTGGCTCTCTGGAGTCAGGGACAGCATATTGACAAAGAGCTTCAGTGCACCTGGAATGCCTGCCGGTATTTGACGGAAAAAGGAATATCCAGTGTATATAAAGATGCCCTTCCCATACTGAGCGAGAAGCAATCCGCCTTGTTGAGGTGGTTCTCCCTTATCATGGCAAGAAAGCAGAGGAAGATAATGTGAATCCCATTTATCGGCAAAGTACAAACCCCGTTCTTGTACCCACCCGCCAAAATCATCGGTGGTGATCTTATTGGGGTGATTAAAAAGAGGGTGATGTGGATTCAATAGAGTCATTGGAGCATCTTCCTCTGTGACCCTGTTGGAATTTATCTGGAATGGATACGGCCCGATTTGTTGGACTTTCAGGCCGCGGCTGACGCTATATTGAACAATGAGTCTACCGCCATTCTGGACATAATCCAACAATCGTCCTTGGCCATTCTTCAATATGTCCCGCGTATTGTAAGCCCGGACACCGATGACGATCGCATCGAATTCATCCAAAGATTGAAGACGCAGATCTTCATCTGTCAGCAGCTCTACTTGAAAGCCGATTTGTCTTAGGTAAGCAGGAATATCATCTCCTGTGCCCATGATATATCCGATATGCTTTCCCGTGTGTTGAATGTCGGCCCGTACAAATTGAGCTACAGCCGGGGGGTGAAGGGCCAAGGATGGCAAGTGCGGATATTCGATCGTCAACCAACTCAGCTTGTATGTCCTATTATTCACGGTGACAGCTGCAGTGACACTGGAGAGGCTATTCTGATCAAGTGGTGTGACTGTAAACATCGCATTTTTTTCTTCGAACGCATTGGAAAAGGAAAACGGCATGGCGGGCGGATCCGCTTTCCATGAGGGTGGCAACTGCAGCGCCAGAGTGCCGGAAATCGGGGCCGGCCCGCATCGAAGGATGATTTCGATCTTTCTCGGGGCTGGACTCGGGAAATAGAAAATCGGCGCAATAAAGTTCGCCGTCACCGGTGCCGTGACTGTTAAAGCCAGCAATTTTTCGCCTTCCACCGGGTCACGCTGGCGAAACAGCACGGGCGTTTCGAATGATATCTCTTTCCCTCCTTCTTCCAGAACAATTGTTACATTGAAAGGATAGGGCGCTATGGGCATTCCTTTGAGTCCATCGGGTGCGGCGTAATAAATCCCTTTTCCCGGGGCTTCCAGGAGCCAATAGGGGTTTGTGATAAGGCCATCATCTGTTGGTATTGTCATGGCGAAATTCTGCTGGAGAGGCTTATTGTACTGGAGTTGCTGGCCGCCTGGTATGATCTTCATTTCTCCATCCGCCGATGCAACAAGAATTTGCTTAAGGCGGAATGGAAAATCAGACCTGTTAACGATCATGGAAGCCACCTTGATCTCCTGACCTGGGAGAACGATTTGAGCATCAGAGATGGCTTCCAACCAGACTCCGCTGCAAGAACGGATAATTTCCTTCAATTCGGCGGTTTTCTGGGTCTTCCAGTATGATCCGGGCAACTCACCAAGTTTTTTCAAAGCATCCATGAGGATCGGCAGGATTTGCTCTGGGTGATTACAATCGAAAGATTGATTGGCCTTTTCAAGCAAAAGCCTGATCTGGGCGGAACCCGGCACTCGATCCCATGACGTATCAACTCCATCAAACAGATCCTTGTCGGCCTTTTCACCAGCCAGCGCCTCGAAATAATCCAAACGTTCCCCACGCACAGGAACCGCTCCAAATCCCTGGCTTTTATGCATGCTGCGGCTCAGCGAGGCAATCTCCTGATAGGATTTGCCGAGGAGCGGATTGAATTTCCCGACATCGATTGCGGTTAATGAGGCGGTTTCTTCAGGCTTGGCATCCGGCAGATATGGCTTCCATGTATTCCAAAGAAGACGCGTGGGTTTCCAAACGGCGACCTCTTTCAGTTGATCCGGGAAACGAGTTGAGTCCCCGGCTGCGTTAAAAGCCTCCAAAGCCAAAATGGCTGATGCTGTATGATGGCCGTGATTGCCTTCTTCGGGAATCGGTGAGAACCGCGTGAGAATGATATCCGGTTGAAATTTGCGAATGACATAGACGATATCTTCGAGAACATTTTCCCGACCCCAGATCGCGATGGATTCATCTGCAGATTTTGAATAACCAAAATCAATGGCTCGTGTGAAAAATTGCTCCGCTCCATCGATTTTGCGGGCCTCTAACAGCTCATATGTACGAATCAATCCCATGAGAGGGCCCTTTTCGGAGCCGATGAGATTTTGGCCGCCGTCACCACGGGTCAGGGACAGATAACCGGTTCTCATCATCCGATCTTTCGCCATGTAGGCCAGGATCGCCGTGTTTTCATCATCGGGATGACCGGCGATATAGAGAACGCTGCCCAGGTGAAGCAGTTTTTCCAAATTGATTTTGATCTCGGCAGTATTCATGATCCGAGGCTGCTGCGCGCACACCTGCTGGACCATGAACATGCTCCAGACAATCAAGAGAAGCCATTTTTTATTAGCTATCTGTTCTTTTATCATCATTTTTCCTATGCCTTCATATTAAGAATACTATACGGCAAGTGGCACAGAAAGTTTGCTTTTTGGGGATTGGCGTAGTATATATTTTTTATCGAACATGCGGACTTTGGGCTGTGGAATGAGGCGGGAAAAAGGTAGCCTTCTGGTATTGTCGCGAGCCAGGAAAAAAGAGGATCGACAATATGCCGAATGAAGATGAAAATGTTCCTTAAATTTTCTGAGGAGGATTGAACATGAAACGGGGGTTTAATCGTTGGATTGTGGTGGCCGGTCTGATACTGATGACGAGCGGGGTGCTGTGTGCTCAGGAAGTAAAATTCCCGAGAGTCAGTCCCTCGGCAACGGTCTCCCAATCAATCGGCCTTTCCAATGTCACGATTTCCTTTTGCCGGCCCGGCGTCAAGGGGCGTGTCATCTGGGGAGGGCTTGTTCCATATGATCAGGTGTGGCGGACGGGTGCCAATGAAGCCACAACCATCGCTTTCAGTACAGACGTTGCAATTGAAGGCAACAAGCTCGCTGCCGGGACCTACGGGCTCTTTACCATTCCTGGAAAAGAGGAATGGACCATCATCTTCAGCAAGCAGGCGACGATTTGGGGCAGCTTTGCGTACGATGAGAAGCAGGATGTCTTCCGCATCAAGGCCAAGCCGGAAGCAGCGCCTCACTGCGAATGGATGATGTTCTTATTCACCGACCTGGCCGACGATTCGGCGAAAGTTATCCTCCAATGGGAAAAACTGATGGTGGCCTTCACTGTGAAAGTCGATACGAAAGCGGCTGTGCTGGGCAGCATCGAAAAGTCGATGGATAACTACTGGAGCACTCCCTATCGCGCTGCACAGTATGCCTTTAACAACGATATGCCCGAAAAAGCCGGGAATTGGATTGATGTATCCACGTCGATAAAGGAAATCTATTGGAACATGTTCTTGAAGGCCAAAATTTACAAGAAGATGGCCAAGACGCCGGCTGAGGATAAGGCGGCGCTGGCGGTTCTTGAGAAGGCTGTCTCGCTGATCAAGGACGTTCAGGAAGATGAAAAACCGTACACTGAGGATGGCGTGAAATTATTGCAGGAATGGAAAGCCCCGAAAAAGTAAAAAATTGCCGGTGATCGCCCGCGCGGTTGTCATGACAGGCGGTAGGTCAAAGCCTTCGCTGATTTGACTCAACGCCTTCGCAGGGGCGGTTCGTCAGCCGCCCCTGTTGGATTGTGCGCAGATGTGTCCGGGGCGCATTAAGTCGTCAATCGCTGCGTGAGAAGGTAGCTGCTTAACTTTCTTACTTCAACTTCACCAGTTTCATTATTTCCCGATCGAGCACCGGTCCAACGTGGATATGTCCGTGGCCACAGATGTCGCGTTCCGAAATCCGCGGTTAAGGAATGGCGGCAAGCCATCAGATAGTCTCGATAGACCCGGCATGACGGCTCGGCATCCTCGCGAGGGCCGTGCCGCAGAGGCTCCGAAGCCATTTTGTCGCAATAGGCGTGCGCTTACTCGCGGATAGGGGACGTTCAAGCTCTCTTCCCATGAATCTGATATGATGAGCGATTGGGGTGTTTTTTCCGGAGGAAATGTGGCCACACGAACAGACATTAGAAATATCGCCATTATTGCCCACGTCGATCATGGCAAGACGACACTCGTCGATGCCATGCTCAAGCAGTCCGGTCTCTTTCGAGCCAATGAAGCCGTCGTTGAACGAATGATGGATACACTCGATCTGGAACGCGAACGTGGTATCACCATCATGGCGAAGAATGCATCGGTCAGATATCACAACGTCAAAATCAACATCGTCGACACGCCGGGGCATGCTGATTTCGGAGGTGAGGTCCAGCGGGTTCTGACCATGGTTGACGGCGTCGTACTGCTTGTCGACGCGAGCGAAGGGCCGCTCCCGCAGACCCGCTACGTCCTCTCCAACGCGCTCGCACAAAAGCTGCCGGCCATCGTCGTCGTCAACAAGATTGATCGCTCGGATGCACGACCGGTGGAGGTGGTTAACGAGATTTTTGACCTTTTTATCGATCTGGATGCCACTGACGAACAGGCCAGTTTTCCGGTGATTTACGCGATATCGCGGGATGGGGTTGCCCATCGAACGCTCGGCGACGGCAGTCAGGATCTGCGTCCGCTCTTCGATGAAATCCTCCACACGATCCCGCCTCCCGCAACATCGGATGGCGGATTCCTGCAGATGCTCGTCGCCAATATCGACTATAACGACTACGTCGGCCGGCTCGCGGTCGGCCGCATTTCCTCCGGCCGGCTCGCGATCGGCGACTTCGTATCGATCTGCAAACTTGATGGCAGCGTCGAAAAAACAAAGATCACGCAGATGTATGCATTCGAGGGTTTGAAGCGGACGAGCATTGGCGATGCCGAGGCCGGCGAGATTGTTGCGCTTGCCGGCATCGAAAATATCTCGATTGGTGAAACCGTGTGTTCGGCTGAAAACCCGCAACCGCTCGCCGCCATCATAATCGATGAACCGACAATCTCGATGATCTTCAGCGTCAATACATCCCCGTTTGCGGGTCTCGAAGGCCGGTATGTCACATCGAGCAAGCTGAGAGAGCGGCTTGAAAAGGAATCACTTGCCAATGTGGCGATCCGTATTGAACCGACCAGCATGCCCGACGCGTTCACGGTTTCCGGGCGAGGCGAACTTCAAATGGCCATTCTCGTTGAAATGATGCGAAGAGAAGGGTATGAGCTGCAGGTGTCGCGTCCGGAGGTGATTACGCGTGATGAAGGAAGCCGCCGGCTGGAGCCGATCGAGATTGCCACGATAGACTGTCCTGATACGTTCATCGGAGTCGTGTCGGAAGCACTCGGCCGTCGCCGCGGACAAATGATCAAAATGATCAATCATGGCGCCGGGCGGGTCAGGATGGAGTTTAGGGTTTCGACTCGAGGCCTGATCGGTTTCCGCAGCGAGTTCCTGACGGACACCAAAGGCACAGGACTTGTGAACACATTTTTTCACTGTTGGGATGACTGGCAGGGCCCGATTCCACAACGGCTGACGGGGGCGCTTGTGGCAGATCGCCTTGGTCGAGCCACCAGCTACGCGTTGTACAATCTGCAGGAACGCGGCGAACTGTTCGTGCGACCGGGTACTGAAGTCTATGAAGGGATGATCATCGGAGAAAACTCACGGGACGCCGACCTGGACGTCAATGCCGTCAAAGAGAAAAAACTGACAAACATGCGTGCTTCGACGGCCGACGAGGCGATTCGACTGGTCCCTTTCCGGGAACTGTCGCTGGAACAGGCTCTGGAATTCATCCGGGAAGATGAGCTCGTGGAAGCCACGCCGGCGGCGATCCGCATGCGCAAAAAAGTTTTGGTCGCCAACCAGAGGCCGAGAATCAGGGCCTAAAGAGGAACCGTATCCCTTCAGGGACTCTGCCCCAACGATGGGAATATCCTATTCTTTTCTTGCGGCCGTTCTGATCCTCACAGGCATCAGCGCCGGAGACTGTATCCGGCCTTGGTCATCAGTGTGCCCCGCAGCCGATCAGCTTGTTGAGTGGATTGTACAAAACAAGCGCGTTCAGCATGACGATGCGGGTGCTCCTGGCCGGACAAATCACTCTCTCCATTATCGCCATCATCACGATCGGCATGCGAGTCCATAAAGCGGCGACCGCCAATCCGGTGCAGTCACTGAGATATGAATGACATTCAACCGGAGTCGGATCGGGTCTGTGGCGCAGGAAATTAATGTGTCCCTTTCAGATGCTTGTCATACCAGGCGTGAGATCGTTCAAGTCGGTCCCGGATGTAACTCGGAATCGTCAGGATGTGGCATTGACCTGGGTAGATCACGAGTTGTGTCTCGATGCCTAGACTCTTCAGTGCCTGATACATCTGCTCGCCGCCAATGATCGGGACGTTGAAGTCTTTGTCGCCTCCCATGAACAGAGTCGGCGTCTTGATGTTGTCGGCATGGAAAAATGGGTATGAAACCTTGATCCAGAGATCCATCGCCTTCCATGGAAGTCCGATTTCCCGTTCGTATTGATTGATATATTCATCGCTGCCGTACATGGATAGCTGCAGAGCGCTACCGGCTCCGCTGAAAGCGACTTTGAACCGAGTGTCGGAGGCGATTGTGTAGTCGGTGAGAATCCCGCCGTAGCTCCACCCGCCAATGCCCAGCCGCTCGGGATCCGCGACCCCGACAGCCACTGCTTGATCGACCGCTCCGAGAAGATCCTTCACTTCTTTGTGCCCCCAATCGGCATAGATGGCTTTTCCGAAAGCACTTCCGCGGCCGGAGCTCCCGCGATAGTTCATTGCCAGCACCACGTAGCCGTTCGCAGCAAAGAACTCGCGGTCGAAACTGAAGCTGTCGTCGTCCTGGCCGTACGGCCCGCCATGGATATCGAGCAACGTCGGATAGAGTTTGCCCGGCGTGAACGAAGCCGGCTTGACCATCAGCCCGTTGATGATTGTGCCGTCGGCGCTCTTCGACGTGAAATCTTCTGTGATTCCAAGTTGCAGCTCAGTGAAGAGGTCATCGTTCTGATGCGTGAGCCGCCGCAGTCGATTGCCTTCGAGTGCGTGGACTTCCTCGATCTCCGTGGGGGTGCCGGTGAGTAGAGTCACGGCACCATCGTGACCGAGCGAAATTTCCGACACTGTGCGACGGCCGGTTGTCAGCTTTTCCACGTGACCTCCCACAACCGGCGTTCGGCCTACATAAACGGCGCGATCATCCGCGACAAGAAAGAGCAGGCTTTTGCCATCCGCTGCCCAGAGGATTGGTTCAGAGATATCGCGGTCGAGCGCTTCCGTCAGGACTTTGGGTGCGCCGCCGCCGGCAGGAATGAGAGCCAGTTTATCTATGCTGTAGGCGGTGAATCGAGGCTCATCGCCCTGCAGATAGGCGATCCATTTCCCATCCGGGCTCCATGCCGGGTGGCCGCTATCAGAGCCGGGAAAGGTCGTCAGCTGCCGTGGCTCGGCTCCAGGCTTGGCTTCGATGATGTAAATATCGGTGTTTTCGGTGCGGTCCGGGTCGGGCCCTCGCTTGCTGACGAATGCGATTTCCCGGCCATCAGGCGACCAGGAGGGAGATTTGTCATCGAACATCCCAAACGTGAGCGCATCGGTCTTATGAGCTCCAACGTCGAACAACCAGAGGTGCGAATAGAGTCGCTTGAGATAGCCGTCTCGATCCTGCTTGAAATAATACCGATCGATGACGATCGGCGGCTCCGTCTTACGCTTCCATCCTTCCATCTTCTCGGGATCATCAGCGGGGTCGCGATCGCCGGCGACGATCACCAGACGTTTGCTATCGGGCGACCACGCATATTCGGCGACGCCTCCTTTGATCTCAGTAAGCTTCTGCGCTTCGCCGCCGGCCCGATCAAGAAGCCATACTTGATCGCCAAGCTTCTTTTCCTCCTCGGTCCCGCGGGAGGCGATAAAGGCCAGATAGCGGCCGTCAGGGCTCCAGCGAGGGCAACTTTCATCCTCCCGACTGGATGTCATCCGGACATGCTGTGCTCCATCCCAGCTCGTCATCCAGATGTCGCTGTTATCCTTGTCCTCCTCAGTGTCGGTAGATGTGACAGTATAGGCAACCCACTTTCCATCGGGCGACCGTTGCGGATCGCCGACAGTCCGAATCCTGGAAAGGTCGTCCAGAGTGATCGGCCTTTTGACTGATTGGGCGATTGCCGGCTGGCAGCAAAGAGCGATGATGACGGCCGCGAAAAAGAAACAAACCTGTCTATTGATTGTCGGTCTTTGAATAAGCATGAACAGGCTTATAGCGCTCGCAGGCACTTTTTGTCAAGGATGAGGCCTTATATTGAAAGGCTGGGATTTGCATGCCGATCGTTGTTTGCAGGCATGCTGGGAGGCGATGCCGTCATGAAAATTTCACCTTGCTAGTCGATGGAAGATGTCTTAGCCTTACACCATGCGATTGAATAACTTTTTAATGTTGTGCTTGATCGGATTCGCATTGCTCTGGTCAACAAACATTGTCTCCCCAGGTCGAGCCGCAATCTCGCCGGATTGCAACCCCGGGCCTAAGGGGACTCAGTTTGCCGATGTGACAGGTGACGGGCGGGCCGATGCGATCGTCGTGAACTTCGGCGGAATCACGGTGCGGCGATCAGATGGCGCCAGATTTATGGAGAATGCGCGATGGACTGGGAACACCTTCTACGGCGACATCGGAACCCTTTTCGCGGATGTGACGGGAGACGGGAGGGCTGATGCGATTGCGGTTAATCCCGGCGGAGTGACAGTGCGAAGATCCAATGGCAGCGAATTTTTGCGGAATGAAATCTGGACAACGAATCCTTACTATGGATCAATCGGGACCTACTTCGCGGATGTCACCGGCGATGGACGAGCGGATGCGATTGTTGTGAACAACGGCGGGATCACCGTACGTCGATCCGATGGCAACAAGTTCCTTCCGAATGAACTGTGGACCGAGAATCCATATTATGGAGCCATTGAAAACTGTTTCGCCGATGTGACCGGTGACGGGCGGGCCGATGCGATCGTGGTGAACTCAGGAGGCATCACTGTCCGCCGATCAGATGGCCATCGATTCCTCCCGAATGAGCTCTGGACATCCAACCCATACTTCGGCAATATCGGCAGTTTCATTGCCGACGTCACTGGCGATGGACGATCCGATGCAATTGTCGTCAACACGGGAGGAATAACCGTGCGCCGATCGGACGGTCACAGGTTTCTGCCGAATGAGACGTGGACGGACAATCCTTACTTTGGGGAGATTGGGATATATTTCGAGGATGTGACGGGCGATCGAAAAGCCGACGCCATTGTTGTTAACGATCGCGGCGTTGTGGGACGGCGCTCAGATGGCAGCCGCTTCCTCGCTAATGAAGCCTGGACCGGCAATCCCTACTTCGGCGAAGTCTACCCGATCTGCGACCGATAGTTGGATGCGCCGCTGCCCCGCATCACTTTTCCGGCCAGCGGCACTCCGGTCTTTTTTCATGCAGCGGGGGGAGCAGCCGCTTGAATCTCTTTCTTCCCGAATATCAACCCAAGGATAACGCCGATTATCAGGTAATGGATCATCCCATAGACAAACCACTGAAAAACAACTGAAGATGGAATTGGATACATGGCATACGAGCTGTAGGCCATCGGCGTCGCCATGAGGAAGCCGCTATAGACCCCGAACTGCACGCCTTCCACAAGACCCCTGCCCTTGTACCATTTTGAGAAGATGAGGGTCAGGAAAAATGAACACACGGCCGCCACGATATAGAAGATCCACATCTTGCTCTGCATGTCAGGGCGAAAGACTTTCATCATGGCGTCGGACTCGTATGCGCGAGTGAGAAGAATGCCGTGGATGACGATGTTGAGTACATTCCACGCAATGAAAACCAGGATGACCCCGACCCAGAATTTCTTGCTCATGCCTTCTCCTTCGTTGATTGTTTCATGATTGCCTCCAGCCGAGGCGGCTTTTGGTTTTTGTTTTATGTGAACCGTTTTCGAGCGGCCTTTACTTTTTGATGTAAAACGCCTCTTCCACAGGCCGTGCGACTCGTGGAAGCCAGAGTGGCCGCCGCAAGCCGTTCGGGCCCGGCGCCGGCCGCGTGAGGGCTTTCCATTTCCGGTAGACGGCATGAGCAAGATTCGTGTCGACGAAGATATCGCCGTATCGATCATCCGGCCCGCCTTTTTCAACACGCACGATCTGATGCCAGCAATGCATGCCGCTAATCGGATCCGGATGGACCGGAAACGTAATATTCTGGTGCACTCCTGCATCATTCCACCAGACGCGCTTTGTGTCCGAATCGGGACTGTCGTAAGGTTCAACTCCGGTGATCTGCCGCATCTTCCATTGCCCCTTGCCGATCTCCTTGAGATCAACCCATGCGCTTGTGAATCGTTCAATCTGGTCGCCTTTGTTCATGCGCCAGCGACCGAGGTGGTGCGAGCAGGCGACAACGCCCGGTGTCAGTCCTTCCGTCACCCATGCGTGCAACACGAAGAACCCGATCTCGGTGTGAACCTTCAGCAGATCGCCGGTTCGAACCTCGCCGATTTTCTCCGCATCGACAGGGTTCACCCATAGTGGATTTTTATGCGCTATCTCATACAACAGTTTCGCGTTGCCGGACCGCGTGTGAATGAGCGTGGGCAGCCGGAAGATGGGAAGCAATGTATAGACATTGCCATGAGCCTCCTTCGGCCAATCGACGGTCGGCATGTAGGTCGGGTTGAACTCCTCGGCACGTTTCCCGATCGACACCGCATGCGCGGCACGATCGATATGGCTTCTGTAGTATTCCGGAAGCGCAAACTCAGGCCACTTCCAATCCACCATCGTCCTGGAAAAAATTTCCAACTTCCGCGACGGCGTGTTGTAGCCGGCGACTGCCTTCCCATCGGACATGACGCCGACAGGCTTCCCATCTTTGGTGATAACCCCGTTCGTTTCAACCTTGGTCCCCGCCAGATCCTTCTCTGCGAGGGGCTTTTCATTGAGTTTGTAAACATCGGTTGTCACTTCGAAAGCGCCGTATTTCCGCATGTATCCCAGAGGCGTCATGCCTTCCTTATGGGCGGCTTCCGGCAAACCCGGCACCGAGTTCTCGAAAATCCAACCGTAGTATTCATCGACAGTCACTTTTTGCCCCGGCCGATACGGCGACTCAAACCATTTGCGAATCCCCATTGATCCATCCGGATCGATGGCCCATGATAGATTGATCCAAAATTCATCCTCTTCCCACACCTCGCCCGGATTGGCTTCATATGTGTATTCAACCTTCTTACCTTGTTTTTCCATAAAGGTCCGAAGGACGGGCTGCCGGAACCCAATCCATTTACTGGCGTGTGTTTCCTGGCTCATCAGGTCATGGCGTTCAGCGCTGTGTCCCATCGGGAGCACAAAGTCCGCGTACCAGGCGGTTTCATTCCAGGTGGGCGTCAGCGCCGCATGCAGGCCGATCAGCTTTTCGTCGCGCAGGACTTCGATCCATGAGAACCCATCGGGGTATGTCCAGACCGGGTTGAAGACGCGCGAAAAATAAGCCTCAAGCCTTCCACGCCCTTCCTTGATCAAGTGGGGGAGCAGGAATGACATTTCGTGATGGCACAATGGCCACTCGGGCGGGTAGAGCAGTTCGTTCCACCGTTTTTGCGGAGGCGGAACCGAATAGGGTCGCGGGACGAACTTGTTCCATGCATTCAAGTTGTGTCCGCCTTTGGTTCCGACTGATCCTGTGAGCACGTGCAGCAGCATGATGGCCCGGGTTGATTGCCAGCCGCCGAGATTGCCCGATGCGGTGCCGCGCCACAGATGCGATGCGAAACGGCTGCCTGCATCGGCGATCTCGCGCGCGACTTTCACGATCACTTCGGCTTTGACTCCGCTTTCCTTTTCCGCGAACTCGGGCGTGTAATGCGCATAATGCCGCTTGAGCGCCTCGATGAATGCATCGAATGTCTGGCCTCTCGCCGTCAATCCATCGATGTCCAGATCTTCCCAGTTCGTCCAGCTCTTCATGAATGACGCGTCGTATCTTTTTTCGTCGAGAATGATTTTGGCCATCGCCAAAAGAACGGCGGCTTCTGTCCCAGGATAGGTCGGCATCCAGTCGTCAGCCATGCTGGCCGTGTTCGATAGTCGCGGGTCCATGACGGCGATGCGAGCGCCGGCCATCTTCCCCTCGATGATCCGCTGGGCATGCGGATTGAAATAATGCCCCGATTCAAGATGCGCCGAAAGAAGCAGGATGAATCGAGCGTTGGCATGATCCGGCGACGGTCGGTCGGCATGATGCCAGAGGACGTATCCGGTGCGGGCCGATGATGAACAGATGTTCGTGTGGGAATTGTGCCCGTCGATACCCCAGGCTTGGAGAGTACGTTCCATGATGAAGTCGTACCCGGGTCGGCCGACATGGTACATGACCTCTTCCCCGCGCCCCTCCTGAATCGCTTTTCGGATGCGTGATCCGAAAGTTTCCAGCACCTCGCTCCATGAAACCCTCTCCCATTTGCCGCTACCACGCGGCCCCACGCGTTTCATGGGATACAGGACTCTGTCGGTATCATGAATCTGGTTAATCACAGCCGGGCCTTTGGCGCAGACACGGCCGCGACTCGCCGGATGCATCGGATTGCCTTCGAATTTGATGATTTTCCCAGATTCCTTGTCGACGTAAGCCAGGAGCCCGCAAGCCGATTCGCAGTTGAAGCAGATCGTCGGGATGAGCTGGTAATGCCGAGCCACTCGACGCGGCCACGCATCTGGATCGTATTCGACCCAATCATCCCATTTTTCGACAGGCGGGCACGAAGAAAGGTGACTACCGGGACGCTTGAAATCGGTCATATGTATGACTCCCATGGTTCGTTGGAGGTTTGCAACAGAGGGGTTAGGGAGAAGGGGCTAGGGGCGGGAGAAAGCCACGATCTGGCGGTGATTTGATTAAAGATGAAGGAATGGATTTTCTTGCTGAAGCGTTCTATAACGAATGAAAAAGACAAAAAGACAAAATGAAAAATGCCGGAGGAGGGCTCAAATGCTGTTATCGCCTTCCCTTTTGCCCTTTGCATTTCCTCCGCCCCTTGCCCCTTATCCCTCGTCTCTCCCCCCTCTTAGCTATTTGGCACTCTCTGCCCTGCCATCACAAAACACCATTCAAAAGCCAGGAGGCCGCCGAGTGCCAGCAATCCGGACAGGCTGACGAGGCCAGCGTTTGATGATCCGACAAACAGGAGCAGTGCCGGCAAAATTCCACCGATGGCTACGGATCCAATCCAGAAATGATAGCGATACGGGCCGTGCGTTATCAAACGCGCTGCATAGCCGGCGTTATCTGTTGCGTGCGGGACGCCGAATTCGCCGAGGAGGATCAGCAGATGAATGAGCAAGCTGATCCCGATGGCCGCTACGGAGACCGTCAGCGTTTCCGGTGAACCGCCACCAAGCCCGGCAGGGAGCAAAGCCAGGAACGCGCCGCTCGCAAGAAGCGCCTGCACAATGAGATGCAATGGGAGTAGCGACGTCTGCCAGAGATCGCACCCTTCGCATTGCCCGAATAAAAAGGCCGTGTAACCAGCGGCCAGGAAGCCGGCTAATACCGTCGGCCAGAGAAGCACTGCTGAAAGTGCTGGCAAATCCATCATGCCTGAGATCCAGAAAAGTCCGCAGAGGATGCTATAGGCTATCAGGAGATATGCGCCGCGTGAGAGCCATGATCGGCCCTGTGGCGAAAATATCACGCTGAGGAATCGTTCCTTGCGACTCAGATCCGATATCAGCATTGCGACGGTACCGGCGATGAAGACGAGTGCGAGAAAGGCGAGCATTGTGTCCCGCATCTGATAAACAGGAAGCCGGCCAAGCGCCATGGCGATGGCGGGTACAGCCAGGAGCCCCGAGCCGATTGACTTCATCCAAAAATAGACAGGCACCTGCCAGCCCCATGGACGTTCGTGGGAAACATCGTAGGCGGCCAGTGCATTCTTATGAAGGAAGGGACTGTTCGGCATGTAAACGGCGCCGCCTCCATGAACCTTCTCGTTCCTCTGTGACCACATATAAAAAGGTGCATGCCGTGCCGCTGTCGGCACGATGGCGGTTTCTTCGGCTTCGATATAAAACACTTTTGGTTTCGTCCCTTGTTCGGGCTTCCGTACACGAACGGTCTCGCGTGCTACCAGTTGCGCGATTTCGCTGGATGGCTCATCCAGGTCTCCCGCCACGATCGCGTGCTCAGGACAGACGGCCGCACAGGCAGGTTCCAGCCCGACTTCGGTTCGATGCGCGCAATAATGGCATTTGGCCGCTGTATTCCGCTCTGGGTCGATATAAATCGCATCATATGGGCAGGCCTGCATGCATGCCTTGCAGCCGATACACCGACTGGAATTGAAATCGATGATCCCATCCTTAGACTGGTACATGGCATTGACGGGACAGATGGCAACACATGGCGGGTTTTCGCAATGATTGCAACGTGTCACCTGGAAGAAGCGCCGAACGTTGGGGTACGCTCCCTTTTCTACATACTTGACCCACGTCCGATTGACTCCGAGTGGCACGTGGTTCTCGGTTTTGCACACAACGGTGCATGCATGGCAACCGATACACTTGCGATTGTCGATGATGAACCCATATCTCATTGAGGAGATCCTCCCGAACAAATAAAACGCGAGTTACTCTATCGCAAATACCAGGCTAAATCGATAGTCTTGTCGGATATCAATCGCAAAGAAACCGAGGAGCTGAGGTGAATTCGGTCTCCATAACCAGCCGGCGTGTCCACCTTGGCTCATCCGCTCCTCGACTCCTACGCAGTTGTTCTCAGATGGCAGAAACAAGCCGGCTCCCAAGCAGCCTGATAACGATTCACGGCGACACCTGGCGCAAAAGGGCCGTCACGCGAGCGGCCACTGAAGCGCCGTCAATAATGCAATTACGGATCGGCTTCATGCCCGTCGCGCACCCCGCGATGAAGACGCCGTCGCGAGTGGCATCATGAGGATGGCGGAACCATTCACGGCACATGAAAAATCCATCCGGCCCGCGCCCGATGCCGAGTATCTGCGCGAGCTTCTCGACATCACTGCAGGGCCTCATGCCGGTGGATAACGAAACGATATCGAACTCGCCCCAGAATGGCTGGCTGATGAGTGTGTTCTCGGCGCGAACGGCGATCGATCCATCGGGAAGCTGCTTGCACATGGAGACGCGGCCGCGGATGTATTTCACGCCACGATCCTGAGCCATCGAATACATCTCTTCGAACCCTCGATCATAGGTGCGCACATCCATGTAGAAACAGGCGACGAATGCGCTTGGATTCCGCTCCATAACCGTGCTGGCCTGTTTGGTGCTGTAGGAGCAGCAGATGCGGGAACAGAACGGAGCGTTGATGCGCCGGTTACGCGAGCCGACGCAGAAGACGATGCCAAGGCGACCGGCCTTTTTTCCGTCATTCGGGCGGATCAGCTCGCCGCCCGTCGGGCCTCGTGGATTCAGCATCCATTCCAGTTCTGTTGCCGTGATGACATTTGGATAGATCCCGTAGCCGTACTCATTGAGACCCGTCGGGTCGAATGGTTCAAAGCCTGTCGCGAGGACGACCGCTCCGACGTCGGTCGAAGTGCCGTCGCTGAGCGCCACCCTGAAATGAGGGAAGTCCCCTGTCATGCCGGTGAGTGTGGTGTTGAGATGAATGTCGGCGAGTGAGATGGCCCTCAGATCCCGTTCCAGGGCGGCTGCGAAATCCTGCCCGTCATTGAAACCGTCATCATTGAAAAATGGGAAAGTCCGCGAAAGCTTCAACACGCGGCCCCCGAGTAATGGAGATCTTTCGACAAGCACCGATGGCACGCCCAGCGTGCCGAGGACGCTCGCAACCTGCATTCCAGCCACGCCGCCCCCGATGATACATACTTTTTTCGCCATTATTTTCTCCAACAATCCGGTTCTCAGTTCCCAGTGCTTTTAAAGAAATTCTGTTCCCATTCCTGGACCGCATTTTTTACCTGCTAATGTCAACGTCGATGGAATGCCGCATATATTCTTCCCGTCACTTCAACCCACCACCCAACAACACTCCATCCACGCCGCATGCCGACCTTCTCTCATACCCGCTCCTCGAAGCCCCTTTATGCACGAACTCCAGCCAATTCAATGTCCTGTTGAGCCTCCGGCTGCCACTCCTTTGACCTATCATATGGAATCCCGATTTTATCGAGCAGAGGTTCGATCGGCACGGTATGCGCCTGAATGCCGACAACACCGTAAGGATCCCACCCGAGAAGAAGGCCGGCCAGTTCGGTGTATGAGAGAGTTGGGATGTCGTATGTTTTACCCGTGAGCTCTTTCACTGCCCACTGTTCTTTATCCAACATAACGTTGCAGCCGGGACAATTCGTGAGGATCGCCTCGGGCGCCCATGGCTCCATGCTCTCCAGCTTCTTCAGCACACATGCCATCGTATATCCGCGATTCGGCCGGATCATGCATTGGCGGAACCCCATGCCGCAGCAATGACGGCGCTCGGGATAATCGACATTCTCGCCGCCCCACGAGCGGATGGCCCCCGCGAGCACATCGCACCAGTCGGCGCCTCCGATGGATTTTTCCGGAAAAACCTTCGCATAATGGCACCCGACGTGATCGACCACGCGCAATGGGCGGCCGTCGGTTTTGTCGACAAGGCGATGTTTCATGAAATTCTGAGCCAGTGTTTCACGATATCGATAGACGACATCGCTCGCATGAACAATGTGCTTTGGGATCACCAGCCGGCGCCCACAGGCTTCCTGGAGCCACCGATCCACCTTCACCGTGAGCTCAGGTTCGTGCTCGTACATTTCGAAGCATTCGGTGTGGATCGCAAATGATGTGACGCAGGCCGGAGAGATATTTTCAAATCCCATCTCCGCTGCCACAGACCAGAGTCTCGCGACCACCAGCAACGTGCTCTCAATGGACATGATGTCCCCGTGTGACAGGATGCCGGTGCAGCAGGTGCATTGTGATTCCGGCCCAACGCCTGCCGCCTTCCAGCGCAGCCCAAGCAGATCGAAGATGCGCGTGATGATGACCTCGGTCGAGGGGTTGATCGCGCCGAGGATGCAACTCGGCGGGATGAAAAAATCATTCTCTGGAATGACCTTCGTCGTCGCAGTGGATGCAGTCATGTGAACCTCCTCGCTATCCTTCCGACCGGACCTGATCATGATACTCGTCGATGGAGATGCCGACGGCGCGAGCGTCTTCGAGCGCCAGTTCTTCCAGCCTTTGCCAGAGGACAAGCGTGCCACCCCAGGTGACGCACCGACGGAGTTCGGCCAGGGTTTCCGGTGGGACCTTGCGCCCACCGAGCTGTCCGCTGGAATCGGGGTTTGCCCCGAGCCGCGTCATCTGCCGGTCAATATCGGCGTGATAATCGGCGTAACGCGGGCCGAAGTCGGGATGGCCGGCCGATGTCACATTTCGAAAATAGAGACTGCAGGCACGGTTCCAGAGATTGCCTCCCCAGAGATGTCGAGCGGCATACTGCTGCCGCCCGCGCACACTGGCGAGGTGATATCCCTTCAACTGCGCCAGGAACCGCAAAGACGAGATCAACCCCATCAGGTTGTTTTCACGCGAACACTTCGGCTTGCAGGATCCACACTGGCCGCAATACCAGAGGGTCTCTGACTTGAGCAGTTCCACCAGGCGCGCCTCGTCTTCAGACAGCGCGATATCCACGATCGCTCGTGGATTGTACTCTTCATAATACTGCGCGGCCGGACATTGGGATGTGCAGACGCCGCAGGCGAGACAGCTTTTGAGGGCGTGCCGGGCGACGAGATGATTTTTTATCCACCATGTGCACGGCTGCGTGCGCGCCATCTGATACCAGGCTTGCATCTCATTCGGCTTCTCGAGTAAGGCGCGAACTTCTCGCCGGTCTTTCTCCCTTTCAAATGGAGTGCCATGCAGTCGACGGATATTCGGATAGGTTCGATCTTGACCTGTTTGGACCTGATGATCTCGGACGCGTTCATAGGAGGCGATCATCTCGTTGTCGGGAATCTTCCTTAACCCCTCATGGCCTTCCGATAATAAATCGTCCGATGCTTTGGATCCGGTATCGGCCTTCTGTGGGAATTGCCGGCTCATGCGACTGCCTTCCTCTCTGTTGTATGCGTCAGGGCCTCTGTCACGAGTGTTTCGTAGGATCGTGCCGCCATGGCGACAGTCCTATACACAAGATGCGCCAGCTTCGAGTATGGGATGCTCATGAACAGAATTAAAACAAATAGGAGATGAAAAAAATATATGGGATAAGCCAGGATGGCGCTATCGGCATAACGGAAGATTTCGGTCAGCATCCCCGTGACCCCGACGAGGAGCAGATTGAAGAGAACCGCCCAATCGAACCATGAACTTTTATCATCATTGAGAGATGACCGGTATCGTTGAACTATGAAGTAACCGATCCCGGCGAGGAAGAGGATTCCGGCAAGGTTGCCGATAATTTTTAATGGATGCTGGGCGGGCAAGGGATAGGGAGCTCCGAACAGAATCAATAGCGCGACGACTCCGGCGAGCACAAAGAGCGTCATGAATCCGTAGAAGATGGCCATGTGCGCCCAACGGCTCAGAGGAAATTCTTCACATTCTGAAAATTTCCTGTGCGAAAGAATCTCGCGAACCGCCGTGATGAACGATCGCACGAGCAGCAGCAGATCGCCTTTCCATAGCGATTCTCCGATGAAGGCGTGCCAGATTCGTCCGGCACTGATAAGCATGCTCATCGCAGCGAAGGCAGTGAAGGCGGAGAAGAAGAGATTCAATGCGAGGTGAGGAAACATGCTGGCATAGAGCACCGGACTCGTCTGTGGCGTGAACGATCCCCCGATTGCAATGGCTGCCAGGATCAGGAGAGCCGGCACAACGAGGATCATGGCAAGAGCTCTTGGACTATTGATGGCTCTCCCGATCAAATTCGGGAAGGCGTAATGTTCCACGGCCATTTGGCGAATGGCCGCCATGATCCGGCCGGGTCGTGCCTTCGAAGGGCAGCGGGACGAGCAGTCGGAGCAATTAAAGCAATGCCAGATATTTGAATCGGCCAGGAGGCGATCTTTCTGGCCAAGCTGAACCATGGTCATCTCGTGCCGCGGAAAGAGGCTGCCTTCTTCCGCCAGATTACAGCTGGCCGTGCACATGCCGCATTGAAGGCACGCTACGAGCGTGCTGGTGTCGACATGACAGCCGGCCAGCATCTTCATGGCAGCCGGTCGAGATTCGGCAATCAGGGTGAATGAACGATCCTTCAAGACGCTCACCGTGCGTCCATGAAGGCGCCAACCGTAGTCGGCATGTATGCCGCTTGTTGAAACAGCCGGCTTGGATTTTGCCATGCGAGATTCAAGATTCGCTACTTTTGCCTCACTGGTCGGCTTCATTTGTCCTTCTTTTAATCACTACCAAATCAATAGAGTTTATAGATTGTAAATGCGGACACCCGTGTCTGTCAAGCGATAGTTATTAAAAGAGGAGCGTTATTACTTCTCCCCAGCCGCCCTCCTCCCTCGTTCCGGTAGCAGCCGAGTCGAGACTTGGACGACGCGTCCCCCACTGCCGGCTACTCGCATTGGTACTGCGTGCGCGGGTATTCCGGATCAATGATGAGGCATTCAATTTTCTCCGCCAGTTCGGGCTGCCTGTACGGGTGATCGAGGGCTTGGGGAATGTGCCACGCAATCAGAACCTGGGTGAAGCGGAATTTTATCTCTGGCTGGACGAGCACATTCCCGCTCTCGGACAGCAGCAGCGAAGCCGGATCCTGGAAGCGGCAGCGGTGGCGGCCTACCATGCCGAGGTCGAGCATCCAGTGGTGCGCCTGCTGATCTGCGACGACGCGCAACAGTTCAAGCTGGTGACCGAGGAACTGGGACTGTGCTGGATACACGACGGACGCCATTACAAAAAGTTGGAACCGTACATCACTCACCATCGAAAGCTGTTG
>CAIWXX010000178.1 GCA_903916735.1 uncultured Acidobacteriota bacterium | reverse complement strand
TTCGGATTGAGGTGGATGTAGCGCGAACATTCAAGGAAGTACTCGCCTTCCTGGACGAGAATCGCCTTGTAGCGGGCCTGCCACAGATGACCCACGCGCCGATGGCGTCGATTGAAAATCTGGGCATACTGGCCGTTGAGGTCCCGCATCACCCGGCCAAGGTCTCCGCCGGGCGTCTCACAGAGCATGTGATAGTGATTCGGCATGAGGCAGAACGCGTGCACAACAAGATGCCCATCGCCGACCAAGGCCGCAAGAATGTCCAGGAACTCGATTCGGTCGGAGTCGTCGACGAATACCGGCATGCGTGCAACTCCGCGGGACATTACATGATACAGCGCACCATCAAACTCAATTCTTGTGGGCCGAGCCATAAATCTATCTTATCTCACTGCTCCTCCAACAACAACAAAAATGAAAAGTGAAGACCTGGCCCCATTTTTGGTTTTGGCCCCATTTTGTTTTGTTTGTTCAAAAAGTAGTGCGCGGGCCCTTAGCTGTCTTTGGAAATCCGTCGTTTTCGGGACGAGTCCCGCGTGCCGGCGAGCGTATTGATATAATGAGCCTTGGCATATTTGAAGTTGTACTGGAAGATCCGGTCCACGAGCGGCATATAGAGCCGTCCAAACTGTTCAGCATATTTCCTGCCGGCCCATTTTAGGAATCTCTCGAAATTCCTCCCATTCTGCGGGAAATGCAGATGGGCCAACGGCTCCGGATCGCAGTCGAAGTACTCGAATGGAGCGTATGTCGGGATGCCTTGAATCGGCTGGAACTTCTGCGTAAAGGGAGAAATTCGGCGTTGGCAAAGAAAACTGAAGCGTGCGATATCATCCGAGAGCGAGGTGTCGTATCCGTACATACAGACAAAACGCAGTTCGGATGATTTCAGGTCTTTCAATAGGGCGAGCTTTTCGCGTACGATTTCAATTAAGGCTTTAGAATTGAGGCTGAAATAGAAGAGGCGCTTCTTGAAAGAATAGTCCCGGCTGTCGGTTTGAAGCAGTAATTTCGCAATCGTCTCGTCAATGTAGCGGATGTCCAGGGTTTGGTTAAAGTTGACAGCCACGCAACGATGAATCAGTCCTCGCAAGAGCGCCGCGGCGTCATGATATGCCAACAAATTGTCGTCTAACAGAACCAACCTATTCCAGCCGGGTGACAGCACGGCGTCCAGGTCGGCGACTTTCCTCAAATCGCCGTCTTTATGCGGGACGATGCAGAACGAGCAACGGTGGGGGCAGCCGCGGGTGAGAAATCCGATCCCGAAGCTCATACCCGGGTAGAGCGAATAATCCGGTATGAGCGATTCGATTTCATCCGGCAACCGGAGAGCTGGATCCACCCCTGTGCCGCCGATCTGTAGGGAATCCCCGTGGTTGCTTCTGAGCTCACGAATACGGCTCTCTGTGTGTAAGCCCTGGAACACGCTGCTGGCGTAAACATGCCTGGATCGCCAGTGCAATCCGGTTTCTTTTGCAAGAATGACACGCTTCCGCCGCTTTTTAAGATAGTGGCTCAATTTCATTAATGCCAGGTTGGGGATGATGCTGTCCACATCGATCAGCACGGCGTCTCGCCGTTGAGCCGGCTCCTCTGCTTTGAAACGCTCCCGAAAGAAATGATTTCGTTCTTGAGGCAATCTCATTGTGCAGGCTTGCAGAAATAAGGATGAGCGTGTTTACGCGCCCTTTTTGCAGCGTGGAGTATTCCATCGAAATAAACATTCTCGGCCATTGTGATTTTTTTCTCCTCAGGGCAACGAAAAATAGCGCATTGCCCGCCGAATGAACATTGCGCGTTTGGAAATGTCACCGATTCTTCCACACGCTGATCACCCCACTGCCATTGTTTCACATGCCCCATTTGCCTAGTGCATGAGTGGCTGCTCTATCATCGGCTCATTTTCAGACCCACACCGCTGCGGGATCGAGCATGATTCTGTTTTTCAACACGCGATGCAATGGTTTTCTTTCGAGTTGATTTCTTTGTGCTTTTTGAGTGTGGCGTTTTTTGGTCTTTTGGTGCGGCCTTCTTCGGGGCCGCAGTACGCATTCGCGTGTTTTGTTCCAGGTCCAGGCCGAAGAGCTGTGAAAGGTCGCTGCCTTCGATGACCTTGTCCTTGGCGGGCCCTTTCTTCCCGGTCAACGGGAGTCCATCGCCGGCCTTGGCGATCAATTCCATCTCGTTGACTTCGCGGAGCTTGAAAAGGAGCTCGGGCTGTAGGTCGAGGCGGCTGCCGATGCCGTAGAGCACGGCGGCGACGTGTTTGCACATCGACGCCCAATCGGGGCAGCTGCATGAAAGCGTGATTTCATCGGGGGATGGGAACAACCCTGTACTCTGTTGGCATATTCGTTCCATGACTCCTTTGGAGAAGCGGCCCTGGAGTAGCTCGACAAGCGAGTCGATTGCTCCCGCGCAGTCTTTGCAGATCGAGTCCCATCGCGCCTTTGGGACAGGCGAGACTTTAACCGCTACTTTATAGACCTCCGAGCCGCTGACAAGGGCATTGACTTCACCCGACGCAATTTGTAGGTCCACCACCGATCCATTGCGGACGTATGTCCGCCCGCGCGGTAACCGGTTTTCATAGTCGCTATATCGCTCGAGATTCTCACACCATGCCTTCCCCCAAAATGTTCCGGCAATCGTCCGCCCGTCGATGACAACCGGCGCCACCGGGTGGCCCTTCTTCCTGAGCTTCTCCATTTCACGTCCGGCTTTTTGCCGCCGTTCGGCCACGGACACATAGGGTCTCCAGCCAAAAACCATAAATCATGTCTCCTTCATTGCGGTTGTGATATTGAGCGCGACGAGATTGAGCAATTCCTTGTCATCGAGCTCGGTCAAAAGCAACTCGGCGCCGCCTTCCAACAAGTCCCTGGATAGCTGCCGTTTCGATTCGATGAGCAGATCGATCTTTTCCTCAACCGTTCCCCGGCATACAAACTTATGTACCAGCACATTCCGGGTCTGCCCGATTCTAAAAGCGCGATCCGTGGCCTGATTCTCTACCGACGGATTCCACCACCTGTCGAAGTGGACGACATGAGAGGCGGCGGTGAGATTGAGCCCGGCCCCACCCGCTTTCAATGAGAGCACGAAGAACGGCACAGTTTCATCCTCCTGAAATCGGCTCACCAGATCCTTGCGTTTCTTCACTTCCGTTTCGCCGTGAAGAATCAGTCCAGGCCGCCCGAACACCGATCCGAGGAAAGCGGCGATCGGAGCGATCACTTCCCGGAACTGCGTGAAGACGAGCGCCTTCTCCTGCCTGGCCGCGATGACTTCGGCGATGTCGCGCAAGCGTGCCCATTTGCCGCTGTCGGACTCTGACCACGCCCCGTCGCCCAACCATTGAGATGGATGGTTGCAAATCTGCTTGAACCGCATGAGGAATGATAGGACAACCCCCTTGCGCCTGATACCATCGGTTTTATCGAGTTGCTCGGAGAGCTCCTTCACAGCTTGCTGGTACAGCGCCGCTTGCTTGCGACTCAGTTGGCAATAGGCTTTGACTTCGGTCTTTTCGGGTAAGTCGGATATGACGGATTTATCGGTCTTCAGTCGCCGCAAGATGTAGGGGCGCACCAGCTCGCGCAGCGGCCCATAGGGATTGTGCTGTCTGTCCGCTAGACGTTTGACCAGGTCCTCGAATTCTTTGGCCGAGCCGAGCAGGCCGGGATTGATGAAATCAAAAATAGACCAAAGGTCCGCAAGCCGATTTTCGATGGGTGTGCCGGTGAGCGCGAATCGTACTCGCGCCTTCACTCTCTTTGCGGCTCGGGTCTGCTTCGCGTCCGGGTTCTTGATGGCCTGCGCTTCGTCGAGGATAGCGAGACTCCACGACGTATCGGCCAGCCATGGGATACGAAGCAGCGAGCCGTAGCTAGTGATGACCAGATCCATGTCCGAGAGGCTCTTTGCATCGAGTGTACGAAGCTCGTCGGCCGCCATCGCCGAAGGATGAGCGATGATGGCATTCAGGCCCGGAGTAAACCGGTTGATTTCAGATGCCCAGTTGGCGAGAAGCGATGCGGGTGCCACCAGCAGGCTCGGCAGCCGCTTCGTGTCCGGCTGGTTTTTCAGAACCAGCAGCAATGACAAAACTTGTATGGTCTTGCCAAGGCCCATATCATCGGCCAGGCAGGCGCCGAGGCCGAGCTTTGAGAGTAAGAAGAGCCAGCGGACTCCAACCTGCTGATAAGGCCTTAGAGTGCCTTTGAGGGCGCTTCCCGGATCGACAATTGCCAATCCATCCGGGCTGCGAAGTCCCTGCAGCATCTCAGCCAGCCAAGGGCCTGCCACAACTTGGGACCAGCCGATTTCATGGCGATCGGCCATTGTGTCGCTCGATGCATCAGCGCCCGCAAGCATTCGCATCGCTTTGGAAAAGCTCAGGCCGCTGTCTGCGGCAGCCCGCTCAACCTGGCGGAAGTGATCCAGCATCCGGTTCAATTTCTCGCGATCGACTTCGACCCATTGACCGCGAATGAGGGCAAGCCCGTCGGAGCTTGCAAGCAGTTCTTTGATCTCGCTGCTCGTCAGTCTCTCTCCATCGAGAGTGACTTCCATCTGGAAGTCGAGCAATGCATCCCTTCCCAGCCCCGATGGCGCTTTGCCTCCAATGGTCGTCGTCATCAGAGGGCGAGAAGGTCGGTTTGACTTCCAGGTGGCGGGCATCCGCACGACGACGCCCGCGCTTTCGAGTAAGGTGACGTCGCTTAAGAATTGGAAGGCATCCGCGGGCCTCCAGCGCAGTGGATGGAAAATTTCCCCTGCATCGACCATCGTTTTGAGCCAGCTGCAGCTCTCGGCGGCGCGCTGAACGGGGAGGAGCAGAGACAGCATACGTTCCCGATTCGATGCGCCCGCATATTCACGCAATGCCTGCCCCAGCGGAAGATGCTGTGCCTTGGCATGCGCCGAGAGCCGGGTCGTATAGGTTGCGAGGAAAGCGAACGGCGCGTCCTCATCTTTGCGGTTCTCGGCAAGGTTGAAGTGGACGCGCCCGACCAGGTTCCAGGCCGGGTTACGATGCTTCAGAAAATCTTGAATTGAACATTTCGATTCGGACAACTCGGCAGCAAAAGCAGCATCAAGTTCCCCCCAAAGTCCGCGAAGAACAGCCGATGTCAAATACTCGGCTCCGGTCATGGGTGGAGCGGCCAACGCGATCGACTCGAGCTCGGCTTCGTCAGGGGCCGGGATGTGCGACTTCGCGCTTCGATCTACGATATCAGGCAATGCGCAGACAGCGGTGACATATCGAGAGCCGAATTCACGCCAGTAGAAAAATGCGGCAGGTAGAACCATGCCGACCTCAGCTGCACCAAGCTGCAACAGGCCGTGGCCCGAACCGCGTAAAAATGCATCCTGAAGCCGCTTTGCGAGATGTGTGCCCAGATCGGGCACATCATCATCCGGGTTGAGGACTAACCGGCCATGAGGCGTGAGTGAGAGGGCAAGGCAGAACTCATTCACCCGGCACGAACTCCTCATCGGGCCGGCGATGGCCGATTGAATCGACCTGGGAGCCGGTCCCGCATATCAGCGACATATTCCCTGGAAACCAACCGGGTGTGCATACTAGTCAGCATAGATCCTGTCCGTCAAGTGGCCGAGGCGGAATTCGTAGTCGTCCGAGTCAATCCCGCTTCTCAATGCAGCACTTTTTGTACTTCCTGCCTGATCCACATGGGCAGGGGTCGTTCCTTCCCACTTTCTGCGCGGCGGGACGAATTGGATTGTCCAGCCGGTGGCTGAGTTGCGCAATTTGAGGGCCGATTATTCGCATCTTTTTAAAACGCGTGGCCAGGATTTTTTTCAGTTTGGGCCGTTGAATTTTGCTTTCCTCAAAAATCCCAATAAGTTCATCCCTCGATGCGGCGCGGGAAACAACTCGTTCAATTCGATCGTGCTTAACATTGTAGAAAATCTCTCCGAGATCAAGTGTTTTTTTCTTAATAAATTCATAGACAACAAGGCCGATTTCCGTGCAGGAGCACCTCGGTTTGATGCAATAGATGTCCGATATTAGGCAGGTCTTGGAGGGCATTTGAATGATCAAATCCGGTTCATCCGGAAAGACTTCGCCCCATGAAATCATTTCACCCGGATCCCACCATGTCCAATCCTGATTTTTCCAATCGTCCTGTCCAATCGATTTTGCGAAACGCCATCGTCGTTTCAGGATTTCCAGGGTTTCCGAGGTCAACTTCGCTGATAGAGATTTCATCAAGTCCGGGGAAACATCAAGAGAAGAGCCGGCGGCCGTCACTTCCCCTGTGTCGATGTTCATCGTTGCCCCGAATCGACAATGCATAAGGCTCTCAACGGGCCGGCCATCCACAAGTATTGAAGAATCGTCAGGGCCTTGTGTAATGGAAATTTGCTTTCCCGTTTCAGTATCCACGACGAAGACATCGAGCGTGATGTCGCGACAGTTGCAATCAGGATTTTTACAGAAGATGGGATCGACGATCCAAACCCTTGTTGTTCCTTTTCCTGGCCCGTTCTCAAAGAAACTGAGAGGGCCTCCAAAATCGAATATTTTATGCATCGTTCTCTGACCGTCCAATGTCATAGCCTCCCATGATTAAATTGCAGGCGTCGCCGTGCCTTGCCTCTTCCGACTCTGCTGTGGTGATCCGGCACAACGCAATAGCCTATGTTTCGAGCGTGTGCGATGCAATAGAGCGCGGTTACTCATCATCGGCGAGAAGGATGTGCGTTACATCGTGGACGTTCGAGTCTACGCGGCCTTCCAGTTCAACCTGTGCCATCCATGCCAACAGGTGTACCCACAAAATCCGGTGCCGAAAAATAAGAGGAGATCCCGGCACTGACACAGGCACTGTATCTTTGGAAGCCATTGTGAGTGCCCTAGCCCAGGACTGCGGCAAAGTCAACGCTGGATTTCAGCCCCGAAATCCACTGATAAGGAATGGCGGCAAGCCATCAGATGGTCTCGATAGACACGGCATGACGGCTCGGCAGGAGCCTCGCCCTCCCAAACCATCGATCATGACATAGGAAAATGCTTCCCAATAGGTTTGGCGTGTCGGGTGCAGATCGTGAGATGCAGTCGCCGAATAGGCACATCATGCAATTGATAATCAGGACCTTCAGCAATGGTGTTCTCAAGCCATGCACTCTCGAATAAAGTCCATGAAGAAAGTTGCCAGAATTCACCGCAGCCACCGCACTCTCATCCTTAACTGGTTCCAGACAAAAAAATCAATTTCCGCCTGTGCGTTCGAGGACCTCAATAACAAGGCGAAACCGCTACCATAAAAGCCTACGGCTTCCGTACCTTCAAATCCATCAAAATCGCCTTGTATCATACACTAGGAAAACCACTCGAGTTGAATTTCACCCACAGATCCTGCCCTTTCACAACTTTTGCCATTTTGTGCGCGGATTTCACCGATCAGATACCAACCGATTGTCAGCTTTGATCTCAGCGGTCACCTGTGCTACGCTCTCAGCACGATTTTTCAATGGAGGCACAAAGTGGCTGACGGTGAATTCAGGGTCAGCAGGATCAAGCTTTTCATCATTTTGGTAATTCTCGCTGCATGCGGCTACGCGGTCTACCAGCGCTATGTCGGACCGCGCCTGAAAATGAAGGCGGGCCTCACGCAACTACTACGGACGTCGAAGTTCTCCGAAGCTGAAACGCTTCGAGTGGCTCACAACATGTGGTCCGGCTACAACATTAATTTTCTTATCAAAGCCCTGGGATATGACCAGCAGGCCAAGTTCAATCTGGATGTTAAGATCGAGAATGACCCTGACAAGGCTTACTCGATGCTCGAGAAGGGCGACATCGACGTCAACGGCACGACGATCGATATGTTCATCGGCCAGGCGGGCAACAAAGATCCCGGTGTTCTCCTCTTCAAGGTCGATGATTCCGACGGCGGCGATGCTCTGGTTGTGAATCGCGAGAAAATTAAAAATCTCAATGATCTCATCGGCAAGCGCGTTTCTTACGAGGAAGGCTCACCGTCGCAGTATTTCCTCCTTTACCTTCTCCATATCGGAGGCCTGAGCAGCCGTGACATCGACGCAAAACCGATGCCGGTGCCGGATGCCTTCGATAAATTCAAAACGCATGAGGTTGATGCCATTGTCACCTATGAGCCCTTTGCATCGCAGGCGGCAGGCCTTCCATTCGGCTACAAGCTGCTCACAACCAAAGACGCCAAGAATCTCATCATGGACATCAACTGCGCCAGCCGGAAGGCGATCACCGACAAGGCCGACCTGCTATCGAGATACACTGAAGCCTGGTTCCGAGCGCTCCGCTATATGCAGGCCAATCCACGGGAAGCCTATGCAAAAATGCACGAAGCCGCTCCGGATCAGGTGACGCAATCTCCGGATGAGCTGGCCGATATTTACTCGGGAATCCAGTTCACCACACTCGAACAGAACAAAGAATGGCTTGGGCTTGCCGAAGGCAAGGTTGAACAGGCCAGCGGTGTCATCAAGATCGCCGAAAAGGTTTGGATGAACGAAGGCAGGCTGGCGAATTCGCTCGATGCGTCCAAATTCATTAATACTACATTTGTAGAAAGAATCAATCCCTCACAGGGCCAGGATCTCTTTGCCGGTGTCACATCCTCGATCGGGAAGGAAAAAATCGCACCGGTCGCTCCCGTGGAACAGCCCGTGGCCCCCATGAGTTTCGAGCAGGCTGAGCACAGCGAAAAGATCGTTCAGCTTCGTGTCGATAAAATCTATTTTCCGAGTGGGAGCGCGAAGCTGGATCCAAACGCCGAAGCGATTCTGGATGGTGTCGGCGAGACCCTCAGGAATTTCCCTCACCTTTACCTGATCATCGACGGGCACACGGATGACGTTGGCGATCTTAATGGCAATCGCCGGCTGTCGCAGATGCGCGCCAATTCAGTCACGGATTTTCTGGCCGACAAATACGGGTTTGACCGCAACCGTCTCGTGGCGCGCGGCCTCGGAGAAGACCGGCCGATCGCCGACAACTCAACTGATGAAGGTCGAGCCCGCAACCGGCGAACCGAGTTCCGGCTCGCGCGTCAGGGTACGTAAAGCAGGGCCGGCGCCACATCGTCGGTCGGATCAAGAGCGTGCGTTAGATGGCAAGACACAGGCACCACTGGAGGGTCAAGGCAATCATGATCGGACTCGTCGTTGTGCCATATCCCTGTGTCCCCTGCTGCAACGCGCCTCTTTCATTCAATTTCGTCCTGAAAACCGGGAACTAGGAACTGGGATTTTAAAAAGGAGAATTTTCATGAAAAGACTTATTATCGCAATGGCGGTTGTGCTCTGCATCACGATCCCCCTAAAGGCGCAGTCATTGCCGGCGCTTAAAATCGCATTTAACACATGGGTCGGGTATGGCCCGCTTTACATCGCCGTGGAAAAGGGGTTCTTCAAACAACTCGGAATCGAAGTGCGAATGACAATCCTGGAGGACACGGCGAGCAAGGGGGCGGCCCTCAAGGCAAAGCGTCTTGATGGGATCGGAACCACTGCCGATTCGCAAGTGATCGCGGCTTCTCAGGGTATTCCAGGTGCCATCTGCCTGGCGTTTGACCAATCGGCCGGTGCCGACGGAATCGTGGCAGTGAAGACCATCGCCAGTGTCAGGGATCTCAAGGGCAAGAGTGTCGCTGTTCAACCCGGTTTCGTCAGTCATTTCTTCCTGCTCTACCTGCTGGATGAAGTCGGGCTGAGCCCCAAAGACATCTCTATTCAGCCGTTTGAAACGGGCGATGCCGGCGCCGCTTTTGTGGCCGGTCGAGTCGATGCCGCCGTGACATGGGAGCCATGGCTGTCAAAAGCATCAGAGAGAAAAGATGGACATATCATCATCACAAGCAAAGAAAAGCCCGGCCTGATCGTCGATGTCCTCGCCATGCGTGAGGAAGTGATCAAGACCCGCCCGGAGGACGTCAAGAAATTGATCAAGGGCTGGTACATGGGTGTCGACTACTTGCAAAAGAATCAAGCCGAAGGGCAGGCGATCATCGCCAGGAATTTCAAACTTAAGCCCGAAGAGACTGCTGACATGCTTACCGGTGTGAGCTTCTTCGATGCCAAAGGCAACGTAGGATATTTCGGATCGGCTGCGGCACCGGGGCAAATTTATAAGGTCGTTGCCAAGGCGAACGATGTCTGGCAGAAAGCCGGCGAAATGAAAAAAGCGGTCGACACGAAAACAATCGTCGATGGCACGCTTATCAATCAAATCGGTCAATAAGTGATATCTGAAGAATGAGGCCTGAGAATCAGACGGAGGATGGATTGACGACGCCGCCGCTCCCTACAGGGCGGCGTCGATTGTATGTCTGCTCATTTCGGCTTCAGTTGAAGTTTCAGTAAAACCGATGTGACCGGATCCTATTCCCAGGCATGGCTTCTTCAATATCATACATTCTCGAAAGGGTTGCCTTTTGAAAATTCGTGAACCCATTACGCACAGCCGATATATCGGCCTCTCGATTCTCCCCTTCATCATCGTACTCGTGTTATGGGGGGCGCTGACATATTCCGGATTCATTCAGCCGTTCTTCCTGCCCTCTCCCTCTGCGGTCCTACGCAGCCTTCTGGAAGCCATGAAAAGCGGCGGCATCTTCCGCGACATCTGGGACTCGACATATCGTGTCTTGATGGGATTCCTGCTGGCGGCCGTTCTGTCAATTCCTCTCGGTCTTCTTATCGGCTGCTACAAGCCGTTTGAGGCCTTTGCCGAACCGATCAATAATCTGGTTCGATATCTCCCTGTGGTCTCCTTCATACCCCTCTGCATTCTTTGGATCGGGATCGATGACAATGAAAAGGTCGCCGTCATCTTTCTCGGCACATTCTTCCAGTTGCTGGTCCTGGTCGCCGATGCAGCGCGGGCCGTTTCGCAGGACCTTCTCAACACCTCCTACACTCTCGGAGCGCGCCAGCATCAGGTGATTCTAAAAGTCGTTCTTCCCGCGAGCCTGCCGCAGATTTACGACGCGCTCAGGGTATCGATGGGGTGGGCCTGGTCCTACCTGGTGGTTGCCGAAATCGTCGCGGCCAACAGCGGCGTCGGCCACTTCATCATCCAGAGCCAGCGATTTCTAGAGACATCCAATGTCATCGCCGGAATCCTGATCATCGGAGTTCTGGGGCTCGCATTCGATCTCTTTTTCGCGTACACATCTATGTGGTTCTTCCCTTGGAATGTCAAAAGAGCGCGGAGTTGACTGTTTATGAAGCTCGAGATCACATCGGTTGAAAAAGTTTACGAGACGCTCAAGGGGCAGCCCGTCCCTGCGCTGAAGAATATTTCCTTCGACGTCACGACAAACACCTTCACGGTCCTCGTCGGCCCCTCCGGCTGTGGCAAGAGCACGCTTCTCCGGATTGTCGCCGGATTGGAATCTCCGACCAGCGGTCAGGTGCATCTGGATGGCAAACAGATCACCGGCCCTGGCGCCGACCGCGGGATGGTGTTTCAGGCTTACACACCATTTTCCTGGCGGACGGTTCTCGACAATATTACATTCGGGCTGGAGCTCAAGAAGGTCGACCGAAAAACTGCTCGTGAAACAGCCCATCACTATATCGACCTGATGGGGCTGAATGGTTTCGAGGAGGCGTATCCGCGTGAGCTCTCCGGCGGCATGCTGCAAAGGGTCGCCATCGCGCGTGCACTGGCGAACGAACCCGCACTCCTCCTGATGGACGAACCCTTCGGTGCCCTCGATGCACAGACGCGGGAAAAAATGCAGGAGCTGTTGCTGAAGGTGGACCGCACGACGTCGACAACCATCCTCTTCGTGACACACGATCTCGATGAAGCGCTCTTTCTCGGCGAGAGAATCGTTGTCTTCGGAAAAAACCCCGGTCACATCATCAAAATATTCGATGCGCCTGTGACGAACAATCTCACCGACAAGCTCGAGGAAAAATTCATCGGTGTGAAGCGCCAGCTTCTTGAAATCTTCGAGTCATTCAAGTAGGTTCGACATCCGAGATGGAATTTCAACGTAGCATCCGCAAGGCCCTCATCCGGGAAGCATTCATGAGCAACGCCTCGTGGGCCATCATCGGCGGATCCGTTGCAGCCTGCATCGGCCTCCAGGACCCGTTCGTACTTCTCATCGGAGCGGCTCTCGAGGGCGCTGCCGTCCTCTGGATGCTCAATAGCCAAAAATTCATCCGGCGGGTTCTCGGCAAGTTCACCGATGCACAGGAACAGAAAAAGCAAATGAGGCTGGAGGAGATCATCAAACAGAGCGACCCGGAGGTGCGGGCGCGCTACCAGGAAATATTGAAATCAGCCGAGGAAATCGAAGATCTCACGCAGAATGAGGATTCCGCTTTCCTCACAACAGGTCTCACATCGACGATCAGCCAGCTTCAAACACTCCGCGATAAATCCGCCAGCCTTCTGGAAAAGAGGCTGCTCATTCGGAAATTTCTGGCGAACATCGATATCGGGGCACTCGAAAGAGATTGCCAAAAACAGGAACGAGCCATCGCAACCATGCAGGATCCCATCTCCAAAAAGCAGTACCTGCAATCCCTGAATCTCAAAAGGCAGCAGCTGGAAACATGCCGTACGATGTTCGTGGCACTCCAGCGCATCGATGGACAGCTCGAACAGATCGCCTCGACTCTCTCTTCACTCAAGGGCAAAATCGTATTGCTCAAGACCTCCGAAGTCACAACCGCCGGCGGCTATGAAAAAATGGGAGATGAACTTAAAGATCTGATCGGAGATGTCCAGGTGATGGAGGATTCCGTGGAGGAGGCAGCAAGTTTCGGAACAGTGCCCCAGAAACCTCCACAGAAAATCATCCAATAGAAAGGACTCTGTGAATCACATCCCTATCGTTGTGTTGATGCTTGGCCTTTTTTCATCCGCCGCTGCCGCATCCGGGGATTTTTTCGCCGCACTCGACCAGATGATCTCGGCTGAGAAGGATTCTCTTGTCTCCATCCGCCGTCAGTTGCATGCCAATCCCGAGCTCTCCAATCGCGAGTTTGAAACGGCCAAGTTCATTGCCGGCCATTTGCGGTCGCTCGGGTTGGAGCCGCGCGAGGGAGTCGCCAAGACAGGTGTTGTCGCCATCATCCAGGGGGGGAAACCGGGTCCGTGCATTCTCTTGCGTTCCGACATGGACGCGCTTCCCATCAATGAAACCACAAATCTCCCATTCTGCTCACGGAATCCAGGTGTCATGCACGCATGCGGACATGACATCCACATGACGGTACTGCTCGGGGCGGCCACGGTCCTGACCAAGATGCGGAACGAACTGCAAGGATCGGTGAAGATCGTTTTTCAACCGGCAGAAGAAGGAGCTCCTGCCGGAGAAGAAGGCGGCGCCAGCCTCATGATCAAGGAAGGTGTCTTCGATAATCCTCCCGTCACCGCGGCATTCGCATTGCATGTCGACCCGTTACTCGATGTCGGCAACGTCGCTCTGCGCGCCGGATCGGATATGGCCAATGGGGATATTTTTCAGATTACCATTGAAGGGAAGAGGAGCCATGGCGCATGGCCTCACCTCGGCATCGATCCCATTCCGATTGCAGCGCAGATTGTCCTGGAGTTCCAGACTCTGATGGCTCGCACTCAGGACGCCTTGAAACCGGCTGTGCTTTCGACCTGCATCATCGAAGGCGGCAACAGATGGAACATACTTGCCGGCAGCGTCCATCTTAGCGGCACTGTCCGGACCCTCGATGCCGCGCAGCGCGACGACATCAAAACCCGCATGGAAAAAATTGTTCAGGCCAATTGCTCAGCCTTCGGGACCACCTACGTCTTCAATTATGCAAGGACGGCGCCCATGGTTGTGAACGACCCCACCATCGCCAAACGAGCCCGTGGAATCCTGGAGTCTGCTCTCGGCGAGGAGCATGTTCGGGAGAGTCCGGCACAAATGATTGCCGAGGATTTCGGGTATTTCACTGAAAGAGTACCGTCGCTCTATTTTCACCTCGGCGTTCGCAACGAGAAGCTCGGCATGACCGCCCCTGTTCATAGCGATCTGTTCAAGGCCGATGAAAACTCCATTCCGGTTGGCGTCAAAGCGGTGTGCTCTCTCGCATTGGGATATCCGGCATCGACACCATAGAGAGAGAGAGAGTGGCCTCTTGACCCCAGCGTTTTCCGTAATAACTGCGCTTCTGGTTTCGCCACCATAGCTGGGAGTTATAATAGAGGGGAGGGATCATGAAACAAGTGGCATCGCGCATCTCGCCCGAGATCGATTCTGTGATCCGGGCGCGAATCGAATCCATGGTCAAGGCCGAAATAAATCTCAAAGCCGACCGGGAAAAATACCCTTTTATGACGATCTCACGCGAATACGGCTGCGAAGGATACGGCGTTGCCTGTGCGATCGAGAAAATATTGAATGTGAATCCAAGAGAGAAATTTCCGTGGGTATCATTCGACAAGGAGATCCTGGAACGGATTGCCGAGGAGTCAGGTCAGTATCCCGGCTTGGTGAAAATGATCATGGAACAACGCCTTTCGGCGATCGGCCATCTGGTCATCGACATGGTGAGCGACCTGCCGAATGAATACGATATTTTTCAGAAAATGGCGAAAACGATCGCTTTTCTCGCTCACAAAGGGCGTGCCATTCTCATCGGGCGCGGATCGAGTATCATCACCAAGGACATCGAACGCGGTGTGCATATCCGAATTACCGCTCCCTTGGACTATCGAGTGGAACGGATCGCGAAGCTACACAGCATCAGCAGGGACGCAGCCGAAAAGGAAGTCAGGCATATGCAAGCTGAAAGAGAGACGTTTGTTCAAAAATTCACGATGCACTCAGTCGCCGACCTTTTTCTATACCATCTCATTTTCAACAACGCGCTCTGCACGGTGGACGAGATGGCCTCCATCACTGTTGATCTCATGCGCGGCCGGAAGTGGATATAGCCGCAGCGGGCAAGAAATTTGCACAGCCGGAATCAGCCTGTTTTCTAAATGCGGTGGAGATTGATCAGCAGGGTTGGCGATCCAACCCACCCATCGAATGGGTGATACTCCAGGTCTCCCGCACAGGCCAGGACAGACTGAAAAAGAGGCAAAAGCATGCCATGCAAAAGAAATGACACCGGCTGCTGTCGGAAACCGTGTGCGAGTTTCCATCCCCATCCATGGAAAGCGAATTCTCCGGTTCGCTGATTCCACAACAATTGAGTCGGTAGATCGGTGATCTCAAACCCGGCCTCATCACGCAGGTTCTCAGTGGTTTCGGAGCCCGGGCTAAGCCAAAAGCAGGCGGATCCAATTGATGGCGGCTTCAGGTAAGAATGCCGGATGGAGTTGCCGGTGGAGACGGTCTGATGGCGAGCCGCTTCATAGGAGTCAAAGAGAAGCGTCTCCAGGCGTCCTTCATGAATCACCGACCGCGCTCGCGTCGGAATGCCCTCTCCGTCGAATGGCGCACCAAAAGGACCTTTTCCGCCGTCATCAACTGCGGACACGGCGTTTGCAAAACATTGTTCACCGACGACCAATCCTCGAGGAAAGCGACTGCTCCGGACATGATCAGCCTGAAGGCATTCAACCAAGAGTGCGACAAGGCGGCTTGCCGCAGATGGCGAAACCGCGCATATCCCTGATAGCGCAATCTCGCTTGCATCCCGAGTCGCTTGTTCTGCCTCCCGTACACGTCCGACAATTGCCTCTGCTCGGATTCCCATGAGATCTGTCGATGCATGGGTCATTGCGCATGAGCCGGCTTGAGCCGCGAAAATGTAAAGCGAATGCCGGAGGCCTGCGGCGAGACCATGGGAATTGAAAATATACTGGTGGATCCGAGTGCCGGCCAGTTCGCAAAGATCGGTCATCCCCCCTGCATCTGAGCGAAGGAGATATTCCGAAAGAATGGAATAATCCACCGTCTCAGGAAGCGCCTCGCATGGCGTTCGCGGGTGATGACCGTGAGGGAGGATTGGCTCTGCAGGTCTTGCCGAGATGATGATCGATTCCGGATCAGGTTCGCCCCAGGAGAAAGCCTGGAAGCAGCGTACGCCTCCTCGGAAGGCACGCGCATTCACTCCCATCTCGATTCTTTCTTCCAGGCCGGCAACAAGTGATGACACAAGAGTAACTCTGCGAGTCTGTGTGAAACGAGCGAACGCCTCGACCTCATCGCTGCCCGAATCCATCCGAGCCCGGATTATCCGACGACATCGACTTTCAATCTCATCATCAGAAGGAAAGTCCATCATCGAAGTGAATCCAGGCCGCCGGCTCATTATTCAAACCCCAAGGGCGAGATATCAAGTTCATTGATCCGTATCGCCGGTGCCCCCATCCCAACCCGAATCATCTGTCCCGCTTTAAGACAGAACGATGGCCCTTGGCTGAATTTGACATCGCAGCCGACTCGATCGACATTCTTGAGGGCATCGAGGATGTTTCCGCAGATAAGCACAGCACCTGTCGAACGAACCACCTTTCCATGGCTGATCACGAAACCGTAAGCGGCGCGGAATGAGAATGTGCCTCGCATCAAGTCAATGTTGCCGGCTTCCAGATCTCCGGCCAAGAACCCGCTCAATGTATCGGCGACAATATCAGAGAGACGGCCATCCGGTCCCGGCGATGCCAGCAGATTGGTCATTCGTGGGAGTGGCATGTAGCGAAAGGACTCCCGCCTGGCATTGCCATGATCATCATGTCGATGCCCCTTCCGTTGTGCGGTATGCCAGTCGGAGAGCACGCTCTTCATAATCCCTTTCTCGATAAGCACACGTCGGACAGTCGAGAAGCCTTCATCATCGACCCGGATTGATCCCGCCTCATCAGGAATCGTGGCATCGTCGATGAGTGTGATGAGTTTGGATCCGACACTCCGCCCGATGAGGCATTGGAACGAACCAGCCGCATCAGCTTCCAGGGAATGCCCACACGTTTCGTGAAAAAATACACCGCTCAGGCCAGGAGGCAGTATCACCGAGCACCGTTTCGCCGGCAGCGAATCCGCTTTCTGAACGGCATCGGCATGTGCCTGGAGGCGGCTGCAAATTTCATCACATGTATCCTGCTTTTCGATCGGCGTACACGTATGAAGGGAAATGGAGTGGTGTCTGCCGTTTCGCTCCATGCCGGCGATGATCTTGGTCCGTTGCCACGAACGCGTCTCTCTGGCGAGACGACCCGTCGTATTGCAGACCTGAATCCTCTGACATCCGGACTCCCAATCGTATCGTATTCGACAAGCTCCCGAAATGAATTGGTGGATTGCTTCATCGAGTGTAGCGAATGAGGGAAGCGAGGGGGTGGTTAGTTCATCGAAGATGCCTTCCGAGAGACCTTCGCGGCATTCAAAGTCAATGTGGGAGCCATCAAATCTCCGGAGGCTCGAGCCGCTTTCCTTGGTGAGGGCGATATTGGACAGGCGGCCGTTTTCAACACCGGCTGACATGACAAGGCGATGCTCACAGAACAGATCGGCAAAAACCGTGCTTTCAGAGCAGGCCGCCGCAAGAATATTCTTGATGTCGCTACTCATGAGCCTGGGCGCAGATTATCTTGTGAGTTGCCGGTTTCATGCTTTTGGTTCTCAATGCATCTCATAATGGAGGATCGATCTTAATCTTCTATTGAGATCTCCATTCTATTCACTATTGGCCTGCGTCGAAAGAAGGTGCTACGATCTTAGGGTATGGAAGAGTACTTGAAGCTGCAAGAAGAAGACTTGCTGCAAGAAATGTGTTTTGGCGAAGAAGCACCGCCTCAGCGGCAAGCCTTCCTGATAGCGCTGCTTATCCATTGTTTGTTGATTTCGACCCTGATGGTTTTCGGCTTTGGCACGCCCCCATTAAACTACGTTCTCAAGCAACCCACCGTTTCAGCCCAATATCCAAGCATCCATCTCAAGTTCTATTATTCAGGCGGATCGAGCCAAGGGGGAGGAGGTGGCGGTGGCGGGCAGAGGGATTCGCGCCGCGCACCAGTCGCTCAACTTAAGGGCCCCAGCGTCACTGAAGCGCCCATCCATGAGACGCCCAAGCCGGCGGAATCTGAAAAACAGCCCGACCCAACGCCTCTCGACCAGCCCGCTCTCCATATTCCAACAACTGTGACGGGAGGCGAGGAAGATCGGCCTGGCGTGATGCCATTTGAAAGCACATCAAGCAGTGACGGGCAGGTGGAAACAGGCGGCGGGAGCGGCAGTGGAGGTGGAATCGGAACCGGCACCGGAATCGGCATTGGGTCTGGAACCGGAAATGGAATCGGCCCCGGCAGCGGGGGCGGCAGCGGGGGAGGCCCCTATCGGCCGGGAGGCGGTGTCTCGATGCCGAAACTCATTCATGAAGAGAAAGTTGTATTCCCTGATGAAGCGAAGAGGCACTTCGTTGCCGGAATCGTGATACTCGAAGCTGTCGTCAAAGCCGATGGAAGCGTTGGTGACATCCGTCTCATTCGTCCGTTGCCGGATGGCTGCGTGGAAGCATCAATCAACGCTCTTCGTAAATGGAAATTTCTCCCCGGTCGAAAGAATGGCGTCCCAGTCGATGTTTTCTTTATGGTAACTTTCACTTTCAGTTGAGAGATGAAATCAAAACGCCCCACACCTAAGCAGAAAACGGTTCCAGCTAATCCTTATGACTGGCTGGTTGAACCGATTGCCGGAGATCCAACATATTTCGAACGATCCATGTTCGGGTGCCGCGCATGTTATATCCGCGGACGCATGGTATTCCTGATGGCGCGCGGCGGCACTGAACCCTGGAATGGAATTCTGGTACCGACGGACAGATGCCACCACGCGACTCTCACCGTGCAGTACATCGGACTCACTCCTCATCCCGTCCTGGGCAAATGGCTCTATTTGTCCGAATCTCATGATCAGTTTGAAGAGATGGCCCGAGCACTTGTTGAGCTCGTCAGGAAAGGCGACCTGAGAATCGGCATCGAACCGAAGCCACGGCGCAAGCTCGGCTCTGCGGGAACCAAGCCTCGCCCATCCCAGAAGGAATTTGACATTTGACTCGGGCCCTTCTACACTAAGCGATGTTCCTGCCGGCGGCTCCGGGCAGGGGTGGGTGAAATGTGGAGCTTGTTCCTCGAATAGAAGGAGAAACCGATGGCGAATCTGATCTTGCTCGTTGCGGTTTTCCTGATCATTTTATTTCTTTTGCTTTTCTAAGCTGCATCTGTTGATTCCAAAGCTGCAAGAAAAGACGCACTTCTAACAAACACCCTACCATAAATCCACATTTAAAAAATACGGGGGAACCTGAAAAGGTTCCCCCACCCACCTATTATTTGCTCAATCAGGCCGGCTTGCATTCACATCGAATTCCTTGCGCTTTCGCCGTCGAAAAGTGTTCCACTGCCTGTTGACCCCTCACATCATCGCGGGTACGATGGCGCGAGTTTTGTGGAGGAAAATAATGGAAATGCAGAAACCTAAAATCGCTTATCTTTTCCCCGGCCAGGGCTCCCAATCCGTCGGCATGGGGAAAGAGCTTTTTGAAAATATCCCGGAGGTTAAGGAGGTCTTCTCGCGAGCAGACAATGCGGTCGGATTCCCGCTATCCCGACTCTGTTTCGAAGGCCCCGAGAGCGCTCTCACCCTCACAGAAAACACTCAACCCGCATTGCTGGCGTGCAGCTTCGCCGCGTATATGGCATTGGGTGGACTTCCGGAAGTTGGCGCCGGGCACAGCCTTGGTGAATATTCAGCCCAGGTCGCTGCCGGAGGGCTTCGATTCGAAGATGCGCTTCGTATCGTTCAGCAGCGCGGACGCTTTATGCAGGAAGCGGTGCCGACGGGAGTGGGAAGCATGGCGGCGATACTTGGCATGGATCAGGCGACCATTGCGGCTGGACTGGCTGATGTGAAGAGCGGTCTTGTCGAGATCGCCAATATCAATAGCGACGAACAAATCGTCATTTCAGGAACGAAAGAGGGAGTGGATGAGGCGGTCAAGAGACTCAACCCGCCCCGACATGTCATACTGCCCGTCAGCGCTCCTTTCCATTGTGCTCTGATGAAGCCCGCTGAAGAGCGCCTTGCTATTGTTCTTGATAGCACCCCTTTCACGGATCTTCATTTCCCAATTCTCGCAAATGTTGATGCAAAAGAGGTGCGAACAGCCGATCCTTCTCGGGAAGCACTCAAGCGCCAGGTGAGTCGCGCGGTGCGCTGGGCCGAAATAATGGAGACGATGATTGTCAAAATGGAAATTACGATGTTCATTGAAATCGGCCCCGGCAAGGTGCTTTCGCAACTCATCAGAAAAGCCGCGCGTCAATCCGGGAAAACCGTGGAGGTCCTGAATGTTGAGGACATGGCTTCTCTGAGAAAGACACGTGATGCCCTTCAAAAATCGCGGTGCTAAGTGCGATACATTGACTTGCGCAGCGATACCGTGACCCTGCCGACACCGCTGATGCGTGAAGCCATGGCAGCTGCTGAAGTCGGAGACGATGTTTATGGCGAAGATCCTACGGTCAATGCACTCGAAAATAAAGCCTCTGGTCTTTTCGGCCGGGAAGCGGCCATTTTCTTTCCGACAGGTACGATGGCAAACCAGGCTGCTATCCGGGCTCTGACGGAGCCCGGCCAGGAAATCCTGGGCGAAGAGCGAAGCCATGTTTTCAATTATGAGATGGGTGCGGCGGCAGCTATCAGCGGAGTGCTCGCCAAAACCGTTTCCGCACCCGACGGCATCCTCGATCCTCCTCTACTTGAGCCCTGCTACGCGCCACCCGGAATCCCCTATCGGAGCGAAACCGGGTTGCTGCTCATCGAAAATACCGGCAATCTCGCCGGGGGCTCCTATTACACCGTGGCCGCATGGCAGCACTTGACGGACTGGGCCCGTGAGAAGAGCCTTCCCATTCACCTGGATGGCGCTCGCATTTTCAACGCAGCCGTCGCGCTCGGCGTCACGGTTCGCGATTTGAGCGACGGTGCGGCCACCGTCATGTTCTCGCTCTCTAAAGGGCTCTCGGCACCTGCCGGATCCATTCTCGTTGGAGGCGCCGAGACGTGCCGTGTCGCGCGTCGTATTCGAAAAATGCTCGGCGGCGGGATGCGTCAGGCCGGCATTCTGGCTGCCGCGGGCATCGTGGCTCTCGATACCATGATCAACAGGCTCGCTGAAGACCATGCCATCGCCTATGATCTGGCATGCGGGTTGGCCTCTATCAGAGGCATCGAAATCAATGTATCAAAAGTTGTGACGAATATCGTTCTGTTCCGTGTTCCAGGAAAGAATACCACCGAGGTTCTGCGGAGTTTGAAGGAGAAAGGCATTTTGGCCGGCTCGATCGCGACAGGAATTATCCGTATGGTCACCCACAAAGATATCCGGCACAATGATATTTTCATCGTCATTGATGCTGTCAGCAAGGTTTTGCCGGAAGTTTCGTAATCGAAATTTTCAAACCACTGCCTCAGCATGACGGCTCGGCAGGAGCCTCGCCCTCCCAAACCATCGATCAGGGGAATGCTTGATATACGGAGGGGAGGGCTCGGCATCTCCGCGAGCCGTGCCGCAGAGGCTCCGAAGCCATTTTGCCGCAATAGGCGTGTGCTTACTCACGGATAGGGATCAATGGTTGCAGATTGTGCGCCGGCAGAGTATGTATAAGACATGGGCCTCGATGACAAGAGAGCGTTATGCCATGAGAGGCCTTGCTGTGGTGATTCAATGAAAAGCCAACAACCAACACAAGGAGGATAACAAGATGCCTGCATACGAAGCAAGAGATTATGGGCGGCTGATCGGAATGGACGGGTTCAGCGAGACTCTGCTCAAGAATCACTTCACTCTCTATCAGGGGTATGTCACCAACACGAACAAAATCATGGATACGCTCGCTCAAATGGCGAAAGACAGCAAAATCGGTTCTCCGGAATATGCCGAATTGAAACGCCGGTTGGGATGGGAATTCAACGGAATGCGGCTCCATGAACTCTATTTCGACAACCTCGGCGGCAAATCACCCCTTAATCGCGGCGGCAAACTGACGAAGCTCATGGAGAGAGATTTTGGCTCTGTTGAAGCCTGGGAGGCCGATTTCAAAGGGACAGGGAGTATGCGCGGAATCGGCTGGACAATCCTTTATCAGGATAATGT
>CAIWXX010000177.1 GCA_903916735.1 uncultured Acidobacteriota bacterium | reverse complement strand
GGCAGCCAGCCCACCGGCGGAAGCGCCGATGCCGACAATGGGAAAGCCCTTCTCCGGCAGGAGCGGGGCCGGGTCCGATCGTGCGAACGCGGTTTTTTCCAGCGGTGCGTTCTTCGAAGCGATCGGAAGCCTCTCTTTTTGCGACCGGTGCTTGGCGATTTTCTCGGATTTCTGCATTGGCGTCATTTTTTCGGTCATTGTCGTTCAACGATCGTGATTCTGAATGCTGTAATATTGGACCGTCAAAAGTTATTGTTTTGTGAGTTTATATTTCTATTCAATCAGATGATCCTCGATGCCACCCATTGGTCCTCGGTTAAGGAAGTCCCGATGAGAAAAGGAGAATATTCATCGCCACGGTTCACCGCAAAGAGCTTGGTGATGCAAGGTTAGCGGAAAAAGCTTCCCAGAAAAGTACCCAGAAAATCATCGAACTCAATGCCGAATGATCGGGGGATTACTATCGCAGACCTCGCGCGGCACATTGGTATCACGTAGAGAGCTATCAAGATGCAGATAGAAAAAATGAACGCGCAGGGTCGCATCCAGCGCATCGGTCCGGATAAAGGCGGTCGCTGGGAGGTAGCTAAATGAACTCAATCATAAAAGCAATGATCAACGAAGAAGAGCAATTCCTGGTGCACAACGCAATGGTGAATCGAGATGATGGAGCTGATGGCTGGAAAAGTCAAGACGTACCCATTCCTGGAAATCGAGAAGAGCATTTCATCGAGAAACGAGCCCTGACGACGCGAAATGCTCATCCTCCTCTTCCCTGAGAGAAAAGCCTTCTAGGCCTTCTCCACCTCTTCCTTTACCAACCGGTGCACCTCGTCTGCATCGTCCTCCGCCCGCAAAGACCCTGGGCCAGGACGATTTCTCCAGGCGTGCCGCCATTATTGTCTCGCAGATGGATAAAATGCAATCGATTCTCGTACCTCTATTTTCTTCGTAAAGATTTATATCCCATCTCGTATTGTTCCATGCAATCAGGAGGGAGTTCAACGGCATCGGTCGTGCTTGCTATGGAGCCATTGGCATCGTTAGCTGATATCCTGAAGGTGAAATCGTGACCGAAAAGCATCGCGTATTCGTAAGTTCCGTGCAGAAAGAGCTGGCATCTGAAAGGCGCGTCGTACACGATTTCGTCGAGGACGATGCTCTTTTGAGCCGCTTTTTCAAGGTTTTTTTGTTCGAGGACCTGCCAGCTTCCGGCCAGAGACCAGACGAACTCTACCTGGCCGAGATAGACTAAAGCGCTGTTTACATTGGCCTGTTTGGCAACCAGTACGGCCACGAGGATGATTCAGGTGTTTCACCAACCGAAGCCGAGTTCGACCGGGCCACCTTCGCGGGCAAGAGGTTGATTTTCGTCAAGGGAAGCGACGATAGATCCCGCCACCCAAAGATGCAAGCACTAATCAACAAGGCCAGCGGACAGCTCAATCGTCGCCGCTTTGGCAGCATTGGGGAATTGACGGCACAGATTTATGCCAGCCTCGTCGAATACCTCACAGGTTGCGGTGCCATTCAGTCTCGGCCTTTTGATGCCATCGCCTGCCCGGATGCAACATTCGATGACATCTCTCAAAAGAAGCTAACCGAATTCCTGGAGCGCGCAAAGAGCGCTCGCGGGTACGTGCTCGGTCCTGATACGTCCATGGAAAAGGCGCTCATTCACTTGAATTTGCTCGATGGGACGCATCCCAAACACGCCGCCATCCTTCTATTCGGCAAGGAACCGCAGCGGTTTCTCATCTCGTCCGAGGTGAAGTGTCTTCACTTTCACGGCACACAGGTTTGCAAACTCATTCCTTCCTATCAGATTTACCGGGGCACTATCTTTGATTTAGTGAACCAGGCAGTTGATTTCGTCATGTCGAAAATAGATCGCGCCGTAGGCACTCGGTCGGAAGGGCCTGTCGCGCCCGTGACCTACGAACTGCCCCGCGAAGCGGTCGCCGAAGCCATTGTCAATGCCGTAGCCCACCGGGACTATGCCTCCAACGCATCCGTTCAGGTCATGCTTTTTTCGGACCGCCTTGAAGTCTGGAACCCCGGCCATCTTCCAGCGCCTCTTACCATCGAATCTCTCCGCGTTCCTCATGCCTCTATTCCTCATAATCCGCTTATTGCCGAACCGCTATTTCTCACTCGCTACATCGAGAAAGCCGGTACCGGCACACTCGACATGATTGCTCTGTGCGAGGCGGCAGGCCTGCCGACGCCCGGCTTTAGCCAGGAGGGCGGGCAGTTCATTCAGGTTTTGTGGCGCGATTGGCTCACGGATATCATGCTGGAAGAGCTGGGCATCGATGAGCGTCAGCGCGAAGTCGTGCAATTCCTGCGCGGGCGTGGACGCATTACAAATACGGACTATCAGAAGTCTTTCGGCGTCTCGAAGCCCACCGCGAGCAGAAACTTGAATGCCCTGCTGCAAAAACAGGTCTTAATTAAAGTAGGCCAAACCGGGAAGGGTACCTACTATATCCAGAATTTGCAGAGGCTCACAAAGGGATCATCAAGGTCTCAAACGGCTCATTGCGAGACAAATAAGGAGCATCGGACATGATCAATCTGTGCAAGGCTGAAGGCGTGCCTTCTGTGCAGTTGGGGCTGCACGGCACTATTCCCGATGCAGGGAGACCTCCTGCCCAATCCCAACTGGTCCAGGCTGCCGTTATTCGATCGTAAGGACTGGACACGAGTGCGATTTGGGGATGTGGTGCGGAACGTGAACGAAACCGAGCGAAGCCCGGCAGAGGCGGGCATCGAGCGGTTCATTGGAATGGAGTACCTGGAGCCGGGGGTCGCTGCACGTCCGCGCCTGGGGCGATGTGGCCGATGGAACAACATTCACTCGTCGCTGCCGACCGGGGCAGATCCTCATGCTTTCCCGATTGGCAACATACCAGCCAAGGCGAACGCTTGGTTCAGAAGGAACTGCGCAAGGCACTCTTGAAATATAAGCTGCATACCGACCAGGATTTGTTCGATCGAGCGTATGCATACATTCGCCATTACTACTAATGAATTACCACGTGATAAAGGCCTTCGGCAAAAAGATGGCGGTCCGGCGAGCCTAAGGCTCAGGCCTTCTCCACCTCTTCCTTTACCAGCCGGTGCACCTCGCCGGCATCGGCCTTGCCGCGAGTCTTCTTCATGACCAAACCCACTACGAAGTTCAGGGCCCGCTCGCTGCCTGCTTTGTAGTCCGCAACTGCCGCGGCGCTCTCCGCCACGGCTTCACGCACTGCCTTTTGCACGGCATCGTCCTCCGCTCTGCAAAGACCCAGGGCCAGGACGATTTCTCCAGGCGTGCCGCCCTTCTTGTCGAGCAGCTGGCGGATGATCTGCACCGCCCCGTCCTCGCTGATCTTGCTCTTTTCCAGCATTTGCACAATCTCAGCCATGTGCTCCTTCTGGAAGCTCTCGATGGAGAGGTCGCGGTAATTGAGCTCGCCCTTGAGCACATCCGCGATCCAGACCGCGGCCAGCTTGGGCGAAGCGCGCGCCGCGACGGCTTCGTAGAAGTTGGCCAGCTTGATCTCCGAGGTTAAGGATTTGGCATGGTCATCCGCCAGACCGTACTGCTTGACAAACCTCTCCCGTTTAATGTCGGGCAGCTCCGGGAGCGCTGCTCTTATGGCCGGCACCCAGGGAGCGATACGCAAGACGGCCAGATCGCACTCCGGGAAGTAGCGGTAGTCGTGCGCGCCCACCTTGCTTCTGATGGAGACGGTGATGTTTCTCAACTCATCGAAGTGGCGCGTCTCCTGCACTACTTTGATGTTCCTGCGCTGCAGGTTCTTCTGCCTGGTGATCTCATAGGAGAGGGCTTTTTCCACGCCCTTGAAGCCGGTGATGTTCTTGACCTCGGATCGGTCGCCTCCTTTGAGGGATATGTTGGCATCGATGCGCATGGACCCTTCCTGTGTGCCGTCGAAGACATCCAGATAATCGAGAATGCTTTTCAGCTTGTCCAGGAAGACGCGCGCTTCTTTGGGTGAGCACAGGTCCGGCTCGGTTACCACTTCCAGGAGCGGCATGCCGCAGCGGTTGTAGTCCACCATGGTGTACTTGGCCTTGTCAATGGTGCCGGCGTGCACCAGCCGGCCGGGGTCCTC
>CAIWXX010000176.1 GCA_903916735.1 uncultured Acidobacteriota bacterium | reverse complement strand
GCCACCCGCCGTCGTTAAAAACTATTTGCCGAATAATAGGGAAAATTTCCCCAAAGAAAGCGCTTCCTGGCTTGAAATTAAATAGTAAAATTTTCTTGACATCAACTTTTAGTCATGGCAAAATACCAGCAACTTGACAGGAGCCTCCTCGTCCTCTCACGCTATACGCAACCAGAAAAGGATCACTGCCTATTGCTCTCTCGGCTAAAACTGGATTTGCCGGTTCAACCCCCACCAAAAATCTTCGCGGCGAACTGCCAAATTGAGTAGAAAAAACCAGCCCTCTGTAGTGCCGACCTTTAAAGAATTTTTATGAGAAATCAATGGGTTAGTGGTGCAAATGTGCCCCAGTTGCTTAAGTCGGGCTAGGCTGAAGGCAATTAGCTTGAAGTGATCGATGTTGATTTTTTCCTGACAGGCTAACAGTCTACAGCCTAACAGCCTGAGCGGACGCTCTCTGTTTCTACTCAGCTTTTCCCAGCCTGCCGCACCCGATGTCGCAGGTTTTATTGCACTCGGATTCCTTGCATGGCTCGACGTGCACCGTCACAGTCGTTTCAGGGTACCGCGCCTTTATGCCGGATTTGATTTCGCCTGTGATCCTGTGTGAGTCGTTGACAGTCTCGTTGCCATCCACGATCAGGTGAAACTCGATGAAGCGAGCGGCTCCGGATTTGCGCGAGCGGAGCGCGTGAAGGCCGCGGATACGCGGCCGGTACTCGCTGATGAGCTTTCTCACCCACTCTTCCTCCTGCACCGGCAGGCTGGCATCGATCAGGTCTCTACCCGACTGGATCGTCAGTCTCCACGCGGCGTGCACGATCATGAGTGCAACAGAAATTGCTACCACGGGGTCGACCCACTCCAGGTTGCGGCCCGGGGCGATCCAGCGCCCCAGCATGATAATTAACAGCCCGGCCGTTACGCCAATAGATGTCCACACGTCGGTCCGCAGGTGCCAGCCATCAGCTTGCAGCGCCATGGAATCCGTTTCTTTGCCGACTTTGAAGAGCCTGGACGAGACGATGAAGTTGGCGATCGCTGAACAAAGCATGACCGCGATGCCCCAGATAGGCGCATTTAGAGGCTCATGATGCATGATTTTCTTGATCGACTCGTAGATGATCCAGCCTGCCGCGAGGAAAATAAGCAGCGCCTCGATCGTCCCCGAGATGTTCTCAATCTTCCCATGCCCATACGGGTGCTCGTCATCAGCCGGCTTCCCCGAAGTCCGCACCGCGAACCAGGCGATGACAGCCGCGAGGAGATCCACGGCCGAATGAATCGCTTCGGAAATCACCGAAACCGAATTTATAAAGAGTCCGACGGCGAGCTTGGCAAGAACCAGTGAAAGGTTCGATCCCACCGAGAGCAGCGCGACGGCAGACTTCCGCCGATGCGCCAGACCGACATCAATAGACATTGGCAACTCCTAATATATTCGGAATCCTTACTTCTCTGCAGCTCAGCTACCCACACCAAACCCAGAACTACAAATAAAGAGGCACTCAGTTTTCGGTAGAGCTTTCAGCAGTTTGACCTGTTGTCGTGGTCATTTGATCCGCCTCAGAGATCCAACCACCCCCCACGGCTTTGTAGATATTTATCAGGGAATTGAATAGCGTAGCGCGATATTGAGCGTAGTTGAGCTCCGCAGGAAAGAGCTGTTGTTGGGCTTGGAGCACAGTGGAATATGGAACATATCCGCCATCGTATTGGAGCTGAGCGAGGCGCGCATACTCACTGCTCGCTTTTACAAGCCTTCCCTGGGCCGCAGTCTGTTCTACCAGCTTCTTGTGGGATACCAGCGCATTGTCTACATCTGCGAACGCGCCCTGTATGGACAATTCATAGTTGAGAAGCGTGGCTTTTCGGAATGCTTCGGCCTGTTTCACTTGTCCGTGGATGGCGCCACCCGCAAAGATTGGTCCTGTAATCGATCCCGAGTAATCCCAAACCTTCGATGGTCCTTTGAAGAGATTGTTGAGCGCCGAGCTTGCGTAGCCGAATGCGCCAGTCAGAGAGATCGTCGGAAAATAGAGAGCCTTAGCAGCGCCAATCTGGGCATTGGCCGCAATGAGATCCTGCTCTGCCTTGCGGATGTCGGGCCGGTTCACAAGGATATCCGATGGCAGTCCGGACGGCACAGCTGGAACAGTAAGCTCCCCGATTGCCCTGCCACGGGTGATTGGCCCCGGGTTTCTGCCCCTGAGAACGGACAGGGCGTTCTCGAGCTGAGCAATCTGTGATTCAATTCCCGGAATCGCGACTGCAGCGGTTTCATATTGCGATCGTGCCTGCTCCACCGTCATCTGCGATACCTGCCCGTACTGGAACTGCAATTCGAAAAGCTTCACGGATTCTTCGTAAGTGGCAAGCGTGCGCTTCGCAATCACCAGCTGCTCATCCAGCCCACGCAGTTGCATGTAATTGCCGGCCACCGATGCCACAAGCGAAAGGATTACGCCGCGGCGCGCTTCTTCAGTTGACATCAGATTCGCCCGCGCCGCTTCAGAGAGCCGGCGGATACGGCCCCAAAGATCAATTTCCCAGCTCGCGCTCGCGACCGTTTGATACGTGGTATATGGGTTTTTCGGCAACTTGGTTTCCGATTCGCTCGCCCTTTGTTTCGTTCCGCTGCCGCTGTATCCGACCTGCGGGTAGAGCTGCGACCTCTCCTGCGTGAGCACCGCCGCCGCCTGCTCGACATTGGCTGCAGCGATCTGAACATTCAGGTTGTGAGCGAGCGCATCGGCAATCATTTCGTCCAGCACTGGATCCTGAAACTGCTTCCACCAGAGTGTGTTCGCAGTGTCAAGCGCATCGCTCTCCTGGTACTGGAAAGCTGCAGGAGCATTCGTCTCTGGCCGCTTGTAATTGGGACCGACCGCGCAGCCGCCAAGCAGCGCAACCAATGCAACAGCAATCAGCTTTCGCATATCATCCCTCCACCTTCTGGTCGTGTGCCGCACTTCCCTCTGAGTGACCCTCTCCTACTTCCTTTCCCTTTGCTTTTGCCGATCCAAAGCGTTCGCTCAACTTTTCGAAAAGGTAGAACAACATGGGAACATACAACATTGCCAGAGTGGTCTCACCGATCATGCCGCCGATGATGCCTGTGCCTATGGAATGGCGCGCGTTGGCGCCGGCTCCCATCGCAGTGGCAAGGGGCAGCACGCCGAAAGCAAATGCAAGCGATGTCATGATGATCGGCCGCAACCTCTGCTCGCCTGCTTCAATAGTGGCGTCCATGATCGACTTGCCCTGCTTGCGCAGGTCGACTGCAAACGACACGCGTAGAACCGCGTTCTTTGCTCCCAGGCCGATCAGCACCAACAAGCCGATCTGGAAGTACACATCGTTTTCCAGGCCTCTCAGCCAGTTCGCCGTCAAGGCACCCAGGACGCCGAAAGGCACGGCCATCAATACTGTTCCCGGCAGCGTCCACGATTCGTATTGCGCCGCCAGCACCAGAAATACGATGATCAGACCGAACACGAAGGCAATCGAAGAAGAGCCGCCCGACTTCTTCTCCTCGAACGCAAGGCCGGACCACGCCGAGGAATACCCTTGCGGCAGGACCTCGAGCGCAACCTCTTCCATCGCCGCAATGGCTTGGCCGGAACTGTAGCCCGCCGCTGCACTGCCATTCACCTTCGCCGCGGGGAAGCCGTTGAAATGTGGCAGCATGTCCGGACCGCTGACCCAGCGCGTCTTGACCACGGCGGAGAGCGGAACCATTTTCCAATCGCTGTTCCGCACGTACAGACGAGTCAGGTCTTCCGGACTTTGCCGGTATTTGGGTTCAGATTGGAGGATGACCCACCATACGCGGCTGAACTGGTTGAATTGGCTCACAGTCAGCGAGCCGAACTGGGCCTGGATCGCGCTGTAGACATCCTGCACCGGCACATTCAGCAGTGTCGCCTTGTCCCGGTCAACATCTGCGCTCAGCTGCTGCGTGGTGGCTCGAAACGTGGTGCTCAATGAGCTGAGCTCAGGCCGTTCAGATGCCTTTTTCATAAACTGGCGGGTGATCTCTTCCAGCTTGGCAGGCTCCCCAGCCGCCATATCCTGAATCCAGAACTCGAAGCCGCCCGTTGTTCCGATGCCGGGGATCGCCGGCGGTGCGACTGGAATGACGAGTGATTCCTTGATTGCCTTGGCCTTGGCGTACAGGTCCGTCAGGATAGTGCGGGGATTCTCAACTTTCGCCTTTTTGATAGAGGCATACCGCTCCTCAAACGGCTTCAGCATCACGAACATCGACGCCGAATTGGTCTTGTTGGCCGAGTCCAGCAAATTGTATCCGTTGACCAAGGTGCGGTATTCGACACCCGGAATGTTCCCGAAAATCGAGTCCACACGATCCCCGACCGCTTCCGTGCGCTCCATGCTCGACGCATCCGGCATCATGATCATCGACATCACGTAACCCTGGTCCTCATTCGGAACAAAACTGGTGGGGAGGACATTGAAAAGATGGATAATCGCCCAAACCAGGAATGCCAGCACGACAAAAGCAACAACCATGCGCTGGATTACCAGCTTCACGGCATGACCGAAAGCCTGCGTAATCCAATCCACCTGCCGGTTGAACCACGCGAAAGGCCCGCGCTTCGGGGGCGCCGAGTGCTTCATCAGAATTCCACACATCGCCGGAGTCAGAGTGAGCGCAACGAAACCGGACACGGCTACCGAAATGACAATCGTGATAGCAAACTGCTTGTAGAGCTGTCCGGTCGTGCCCGGCAGAAACGCAGCGGGAATGAATACCGATGCCATCACAAGGACCACTGCAATCAGCGAGCTCGATATCTCCTGCATTGACAGGATCGTCGCTTCCTTGGGCGACATGTGGTGCCTGGCCATGTTCCGTTCGACGTTTTCAACAACGACGATGGCATCGTCCACGACCATCCCTATGGCTAAGATGAGACCAAATAGAGTCAGAAGGTTGATCGAAAATCCCAGCGCAAGCATTCCGGCAAACGTACTGACAAGCGCGACAACGATAGCGGACACGCAGATGATCGTAGTTCGGAAGCTCTGAAGGAAGAGGAACACGACCATCACAACCAGAATGATCGCCTCGAACAACGTCTTCTTCACTTCTTCGATCGATATACGTACAAAGTCGTTGGTATCGAGCGAAATAGTGTACTCTATTCCCTCCGGGAAACGGGACTTCATATTCTCAAGCGTATCGCGGACCGCCTTGGACACGGCCAGGCCATTTGCACCTGGCTGCTGGTAGACGGCGATGAGTGTGGCAGGGTCGCCGTTCAACTTGGACGACATGACGTACTGACGGAGACCCACCTCAGCGCGCGCCACGTCTTTCAGCCGCACGATAGCGCTTCCGTTCTGGCTGGCGCGCAAAATTATGCTCTCGTATTCAGAAGGCTCCGTGAACGGCCTCTGGGTGACTACAGGAAACGTCAGCTGTACAGGCCGAGATGTGGGCTGCTGGCCGACCTGGCCGGCACCGTACAGCGCATTCTGTTTGGCCACAGCCTGCTGGATGTCGCTTGTGGTAATCCCGAGAGATGCCATGCGGTCGGGATTCATCCAGATCCGCATTGCCTGGTCGGGCACACCCATGATCGCCGCCTGCCCTGCTCCGGGGACACGCTTGAGCGCATCCAGGACATAGACGTTGGCGTAGTTTGCGACGTAGTCGCTGCTGTAGCGATTGCCCTTCGCATAGAGGCCGACCAGCATCATTATCGATGACGCCTTCTTTTGCACGGACACGCCCTGCTGTGTCACAGCTTCAGGCAATTGAGGCAGCGCGAGATTCACCCGGTTCTGAACCTGCACCTGCGCAATATCCGGGTTCGTTGTGAGATCAAAGAAGACAGTTATTGTCATTGTGCCGTTAGAAGAGCTCGTCGAAGTCATGTAGAGCATGTTGTCGACACCGTTGATCTGCGCCTCGATGGGCGCCGCAACGGAGTCGGCGAGCGTTTTCGAGTCGGCGCCCGGGTACACGGCTGAAACTGTGACCTGCACTGGCGTGATTGGGGGATACTGCTCGATCGGCAGTTGTGTCATTGACACAAAACCGGCCAGGCAGATGATGGCAGCAACGACCGTTGCGAAGATCGGTCTTTCAATAAAGAATTTGGAAAACATGCGCTGGTCCTTCCTGTATCGCTAACGGGAAGCCGCCGGTGTGCTGCCGGCGGAGACAGACGCAGGTTGATATGGCTTAGTCGTCACAAGCATGCCGGGCTGAAGCGTGAGGAGTCCATCCACCACGACCTTGTCGCCGGCTTTGAGTCCGTCGTTGATGAACCAGTCATCGTCATGCCACTCACCGACTTCAATCGGGCGTTGCTGCGCTTTGCTTTCCTGATCTACCACCCATACGATGTGGCCCTTGGATCCGACCTGCACGGCTCGCTGGGGCACAAGTATGGCGTTGGGCCGCGTGGCACCTATCATGCGGGCACGGACAAACTGGTTGGGTCGCAGCACACCCTGCGGATTATCCACGCTTGCCCGGATCAGGAACGTTCCGGTCTCCTCACTGTATGACGGTTCAGCGAATGTGATCCGACCTCGGTGAGGGTATATGGAACCGTCAACGAGGACGATTTCAACTTCAAAATTCTGACCCTTGGGAACGCACAGCAGACCTTTAGCGACCTGGTCGCGGTAAGCTTGCATCTGGTTTTCCGAGAGGCTGTAATTCACCCACATCGGAGATAGCACTGCAACTGTAGTGAGCAGGCTGTTTTGCGCATTGATGTATGTGCCATCTGTCTGGAGAGCAGCACTGCTGATGCCGGTCACAGGAGAAGATATCGTCGTATAGGACAGATCCAGCTTCGTCGATTCCACTTGTGCCCGCGCTTGATCAACAGCAGCAGCCGCCGAATTATATTGCCCGGTCGCATCGTCCAGGTCTTTCTGTGACAGCGCGTTTTTCTCAGTGAGAGGCTTTACGCGTTCAAGATCCAGGCGGGCGGTTTCCATCGCCACTTCCTGTTTCGCAAGAGCGGCTTCCGCCTGCGCAAGCTGGACCTCAAACGGTTTGGCGTCCATTTGGAAGAGCACCTGTCCTTCCTTTACCACAGAGCCTTCTGTGTACAAGCGCTTATCGAGAAAACCGCTGACTCGCGCCTGGATGTTGACCAGATGAGAGCTCTGCGTTTGTGCGACATACTCCACACTGACTGGGACGTCTTTCGGGCTCACGCCTATGACCAAAACCTCCGGGGGAGGCGGCGCCGCGGCTTTCTGCGCGCTTTTGCAGGCTGTGAAGAGGAACAGGCAGGAATATAGGACAAGAAGGAATCGAATTGATGCTGGCATGCTCACCCCCTCTGATCTGGATTACGCTGGTTGAAGTAACAAGATATGAAAAAATTCATTTCTGTACCGTATAAATGTACACTCTCGGCGTTCTGGAATCAAGGCAAATTGAAAGCATCCGCAACGATCGCAATTCGGAGTTTGCACGTAACTACCTAGGTGCTCAGGCGATCATCAGAGAATGCAGGTTTCAGTGTTCAGGCCTCGTGGGTTAGGTCGCAGACATCAATATGCAACTGGCGAAGTCGTCGATAGATACAAAGATATTCCACGATGATGTATGTCCGCACAGCCATCTCCCCTACTGAAACATGAAACCCGAAACCTGACACCTAACCCGGCAAAGCCGGAACCAAGTAGGGTGATAGTGCATTTAGTGAAAGGCTGCCCGAACCTCTTAGGAAGCCAGGAACGCAGGAACGCAGGAATCAATCCCTTCATGGATTCCTCACTTCCTGGCTTCCTTAGAGATTCCCGACGATCTTGCGACGCCACGAATATTTTGCCATTCTGTGTCGAGATTCAAACTGTCAGACACTAAAAGATGCTTTTATAAGTCACACAGGCGGATCATGACTCTAGACCTGAGTAGATACGAATTAATTGCGCTTTCACCAGGAGCACAAGAAAGTGCGGGTACCCACTCAAAATTCGGAAGCGCCTGTTTCTACTCAGCTTTTCCCAGCCTGCCGCACCCGAAGTCGCATGTACGCATGCAATCGGATTCCTTGCATGGCTCGACGTGCACCGTCACTGTCGTCTCAGGGTACCGCGCCTTTATGCTGGATTTGATCTCTCCGGCGATCCTATGCGATTCGTAGACGCTCTCATTGCCATCTTTTTCCAGAATTCTTACAATCGAGACTTCAATCACTCTTGGAGCGGCTGTTCAAATTGCGCGCATCAATGGGAACAACGACCGAACGCCGGTAGTCGCCGGGCGACCGCTTGAAGACGCGGCAGAAGTAGCCTGCGTCTCTGTAGCCGCACTGCCACGCCATCTCTTCGACCCCAAGCTTGTATATCTTCAGCAGGAACTTGGCCCTGTCGATGCGCACGTATGTGAGATAGTCACTGAAGTTCACGCTGCCATGCGTCCGGAACATGCGCGAGAGGTGGTTGGGCGTGATGCCGAAGTAGGAGCGAGCGGCTGATCCATTGTACTGAAGACTCCACAATCATTTGATGACGTGGAGCTTCCAGCATCCGATGCACGGAAGCATGGCATGCCTCACATAACACTGGCAACTGGCCACTTGCAGCATCAAGATTGGCTTAACCGTCTACCACACGACGTCGTGGAACGACGACCGATCCCATCAGAGTGGCATCGTCAGCCGAAACACAGTGCCTTCGACATGTGAGGTCCGGAAATCGACTTTCCCCCCGAGGAAATGCTCACCGAAAAACTTCATCGAATACGTGCCAAGCCCTCGACCTGGTTCATCCTTCGTGCTGAAATAGCGTTGGAAAATTCGATGGGTCACATCAACTGGGATTACTTTCGCGTTCCAGACTGAGAAGACGATTGCGCGTTCTTCGTTGTCCAACCCAGGTTCATGCCCTCTATTGTTCAATCGCACTGCTCCTACGCACGTTGATGCATCGGCGCATCATCAACGAGGGCATTACGCTCTCGATGAAGCGGCTCTTGGCAGAACTCGCCGACATCAAATTGATCATCAACATCTATCCCATGAAACGCGGCCAGAAAAAAGACCGCTCTCAACCTGTACTCACTAAAACATCCAACCTCCAGCAAAAACTCCTGTCTGTGTTTCAGCTCGAATCCGAAATAAAGGAGGATTTAGGGTAAGTCCACTCAGGCTGTAACTATTTGAAATCAAATGCGATTGAAGCCCGGATTCAGCTATCTAGGAAACTCGGGCTAGTCCCTTCTTTGTGAAAAAAAATTTCTCACCCGAATGAATCACCCAGTGAATTCAAGGCCTGCTATTCGTGCGTCAGGGCTGGCAATGACGACCCGGGCTTTTTCATCCAGGGGGCCGATGGACCGATAGGTATCCAGGCTACCGCCTGAGAGGAAACGTCACTGCGTCGCCAATTATGGGTGGGTCATACAAGTGCGGTATCTCGTCGGAATCATCTTCAAGAACATATCCGACGATAACCTCTCGTGCCGTGCCAATATTCTTCACCGGGTCGACAGTGACTCTAATATATCCAAGATTCCTGCAATTTCCACATCGATACCCGCGCGCGAAGGGACCAACAAGGTCAGCGCATCTACCCCCGCCAATGCCGCAAACGAAATAGGGAATCCGTTCGTCCATATACCTCTGGTAATCATGCGTATGGCCGGCGAAATTAGCGCTGATTCTGTATTTTAGATACAGGTTTTCCCAGGGTTGGAGGTCGGGATTAATTATGGTTCTGCCTTCGTCCCAGATTGGGTGGTGATTAATGGTAAATGTCCCGGCCATCCTCTGGGCCAGTTGTTGCCTGAGCCATGGGGCCTGACTATTGGCAAGGGCCAAGGAAGTATGTGGATCATCGCCGTTGTGGTTGTTAGGATCCGGGCTGTCGAGGACGACAAATCGCACCTTGCAACAGTCAAAGGAGTAGTGCAGGGGCACATCGTAAGACCAGTGGTATTGATTGGCGGGTGTGGGCGGGTTGTCGGAGTTGCTGGGATCATGGTATTCGTGGTTCCCGATGCACGGGAAGATCGGGAATTTCGCGAGCATTCCATCGGCGACATGGAAATATTTGGCCCACAACGCTTTATCGTCATGCCCGGCGTTGTCCCCGCCGTGGAGGATGAATAGCACATCGGTTTCCTTTGCAACAGCGTCGGCGACATACTTGAACCGTCGTTCTTCCGAATAGGTATGCCCTTCCTGCGGATCACTGATGACAACGAACGTGAAGCGCCCCCTGATTGGCATAGTCCGGAACGAACGGTTCTCAAATGCGGCCGGATTGCCCGAAGGCCGAACGCGATACACATAGGATGTATTGTGGTTGAGGCCGGCAAGATGGACGTGCTGATATGTGGCAGCCGTCCGGCATGATACGGTTTCATTGAAGCGCTTGTGCGCATCGTAATAACTCGCCGTGGCATAGTCGATCACTCCCAGCCCGTCAGTCTCGCCTCGCCAGTTAATGGTTGCTGAAGAGGTCGTGAGCTTTGTTACCCACGGAGCCCAATAATCATCTACGGTGCCCGCAATGGCCGGTACAATATGGATCATGGAGAATAGGATTACTGCCAGCAAATACCTGGAGGGCAAGCCCCCCGCAGTGTAAGGTGGTGTCAAGCGCGCCGCATCACCGCTCTTGTTGTTCATCATTGACTGATCCCATCCTTTGGGGTTTCGATTGGCCATTAGGTATATCCACAACCGTGAGCTATCAGCGCCTGTAGTCTGGGACATGCGCCGGGCACGCGCGGGTAAATCATGGGGAAAGATAGCGATACTCGGCTGAATTGTCAAACTTGGATACTAACCAGATTCTCCTTATTGAAGGTGGAAAAATAGTAGCGATGGGGCATGATCTGGCTATCCCTCAGAACGCCAGAATCGTTGACCTGTCCACTCAAACCGTGTTGCCGGGTTTGATGGATGCGCACACTCATCTGTGCCTCTCCGTTGATATCAAGTTGGACCTGGGAAGTTTTTGGATTGTGGCCGTCCAGCGCCCGCCTGGTTTCCGCGCCATCCAGGGCGCCGCTCACGCGAGAGAGATGCTGGAATCAGGATTCACCACCGTGCGGGATATGGGCAATTCCGGAAATTACCTGGACATGGACCTAGAAAAGGCCATCCGATTCGGCATCGGACCGTGGCCGGGACCGTGTTTTCATTTTTCATTTTCATGACGTATCATTTTATCGAGACGATCCAGGCGAGCTCGGAAATCGGGATCGTGCTCTGCATCTGTCTTCAGTTCCTTTACCGCCATGGTGACAGCCGAGGGTCGTCGTTCGTGTCGGCGCGCTATCTCAGTCGGTCGGAGCTTGGAGTATTTCCGGAGAGCGAATAGCTGCAGTTTTCTTCGACGGGCTTGACCCGAATCTGAGAAAAGCCTCTCCACCAGCTCTTCTACTGTGTGCGGATCGGCCGCACACTCCCGCCGAAGCGCCCTTAAGGCAGGTTGATCCCCATGGTCTTCCTTCGCTTTCACT
>CAIWXX010000175.1 GCA_903916735.1 uncultured Acidobacteriota bacterium | reverse complement strand
GCCGTGATTCGAGATTTTTTCTCAAGTCAGCAAACCGACATCATTGCCACTATTGATCCATCTTCCGCAACGCGGCACGAAATCATGCGTAAGCATCCCGAACTCTTCATCGTACCGCTGAAAATGCGCCTCATCAAATATCAGCTGGGTGACGATACTTTTTGCCTGGGGACAACCCTTGTCGATCAAAGCCGATACAGCAACATAAAGGATTTTATTGATGTGTACCACGAAAGGTGGGGCGTAGAAGAGCTTTACAAAGTCAGCAAACGCATATTCATCATCGAAGACTTTCATGCCCAAAATGAACGAGGCGTCAAACAGGAGATCTTCGCTCATTTTGCCTATGTCACCATGAATCGGATCTTCGCCAATCAAGCGGACGATAGTGTGAACCCATCCGACAACCCAACTACAAAAGCTGCACCCACGTTTTTACAAGAAACATGGAGGAGTTACTCTTCTTGCATGCCAAGATAAAAACTGCGGTTCAACGCGCATTTCATTTCATCATCGGTCGACATCAAAAAGACAGACCGGGTCGTTCCTATGCTCGAAAATCAATGAGACCTGAAACCAAGTGGCGTCCCAATGAGAATCATAAAAAGCTGATACTGGCAGCTCCAGGAATTGCCGTACCATCGTAACCCCTTAAGCGAATGCCATTGCGTGCGGGGGGCGCAGGCTGTTGAGCTTATCGGAGAGTGTGCTGAGGACGCTCTCGTTTACGGCATCCTGCGGCGAAATCGTTTCTCTCACGAGAGTGGATGCGAGGAACACCCGCCACTCGGGATAGCCGATGTCATCCGGCAACCCGGTTCAGAGATGTTCCACGGCTTGATATTCTCCACCAGTTCGCGGCAGATGAGCCCTTTCTCGAGCGTGCCTATAACGGCTACCTATTCCCCCTTCATCCTCAGCATCAGCACGTTCTTACCGTCCTCGTACCGGTATTCGGTGGCGGAGCAGCGGGCCTTGATGAGCCGGATGGCGATTTCGTCCTCCTCGCTGCCTTCCTCGAGCGGGTTACGGGGTGCTCCGGCGCTTTCGCAACCGATCGCCAGGCTGCCGTCCTTCTCGGAGTAGGATAGGCTTAGCCGGATGTTGGTGAAATCGCGCTGGAGCAGGAGCAGCTCTTCCGCCATATGAACCACGTGGCCGGTGACTTTTTTCGGCAGCATGTGCTTGTCGCAGAAGGCCTCCATTTCGGCCTGCAGGGCATAGAGGTCGTAATCGGTGCCGGTGATCCGTTGCTCCAGGCTGCGGATGCGATGGATGAAGGCGCGGGTTTTCTCTTTCTGCGGGTTGTCGAAGACCTGTACGGGGGTGCCTTCCTCGTAGATGATCCCTTCGTCCATGTAGAATACGCGGCGCGAAATATTGCGGGCGAATTCCATTTCGTGGGTGACGATCACCATGGTCATTCCCTCGCGGACCAGGCGGCGGATGACCGCAAGCACCTCGCTCACCATGGTGGGATCGAGGGCCGATGTGGGCTCGTCGAACAGGAGGATTTCGGGATCCATGGCCATGCAGCGGGCGATGGCCACGCGCTGCTGCTGTCCGCCCGAAAGCTCATCGGGGAAACTGTCGGCCTTTTTGCCGAGCCCCACCAGCTTGAGAAGTTCCATCCCCTTTTTCTGCGCATCGGCCTTGTTGCGGCCCAGCAGCCGGATCGGACCGATGGTGAGGTTTTCGATGGCGGTGAGGTGATGGTAGAGGTTGAACGACTGGAACACCATGCCCATTTTCTGGCGCACTTTGGGCACGTGGGTCCCCTTGGCCAGCAGCGGGATGCCGTCGATCTCGATCGAGCCGCCGGTGGGCGTTTCCAGCAGGTTCAGGCAGCGCAGAAAAGTGCTTTTGCCGGTGCCCGAGGGTCCAATGACGGAGATGACCTCGCCCTTGCTGATATCAACGCTGACGTCCTTCAGGACCACCAGGTCGCCGAAATGTTTTGAAAGATTTCTGACGTGTATCATCGATTGGCTTCCGGTAATCGTTTAATTTTTCTGTGTTTGGGATCAACGGTTATCTCGATGGTGCTCAGCGCCCACGTGAGGAGCCATGCGATCAGCAGGTAGAGCACGGCAGCCATGATCAGAGGGAAAAAGGCGTCGAACGTGCGGCTGCGGATGATGTCACTCGCCTTGGTAAGGTCCTGAACGGCGATGTAGCCGACAATGGAGGTCATCTTCACCAGCGAGATGAATTCCCCCTTGTACACGGGCAGCAGGTGGCGCAGGGCTTGGGGAGATATGATGTAGACGAAGGTCTTCAGCATGGTGAACCCGCCAGCGATGCCGGCTTCCTTTTGCCCCTTGTCGACACTCTGGATGGAGGTGCGGAACATTTCCGACACGTAGGCTGCGAAATTCAGCCCGAAGGCGAAGACGGCCACGATTGAGGGGCTGATGTTCACCGAGGCGAAGACGATGTAGTAGATGATCATCAGGAGCACCAGCACCGGCGTGCCACGCAGCAGCGAGATGTAGGCCGCCGCGAAGCCGGAGAGGATTCTGTTCCTCGACATGCGCATGTAGCAGATCAGTCCGCCCAGGATCGTGCCCAGCAGGGCGGCGAAGATGGAGATGAGGAGGGTGAGCTTGAGCCCGTCAATGATCAGGCGGTAGCGGTTTTCGAGGATGATGTTGCTGTAGAAGCTGTCGGCCACCCACTTGAAGAAAGGCTTGCGCGCCTGGCGGGCGGCTTCGGACCCGGCGAACTGCGCGAGGTTCTTTTTGGCGACCACCACGGCCGTGCGGAAATCGGCATAGGAATCTGAGAAATCGATCTGCTTTTTGCGTTCCTCGCTGATGGCGATCCCGTCGGTGATCAGGTCGACCTTGCCGGCAGCCAGGGCGGAGATCAGGGCGGGGAATTCCATTGTCACGAACTCGAGCTTGAATCCCTTGTGCTGGGCGAAGGACCGGATCATCTCGATGTCGAAGCCCGCGTAGTCGTCGTCCATGTAGGCCACGTAGGGTAGGTCGTCGATCGACACGCCGGCCACAAGCCTGCGGCCGGCGGAAAAGGTCGGGAACTTCGGCATGACGGCCTCTTCTGCATCGCTCGTGAACCAGCGGGCGGTCATGGCAGCGCAGGTGCCGTCGGCACGGATCTCCCGGAGGAAATCGTTGAATTCGTTCCGTAGGCCCGGGTTTGACTTGGAGAACCCAACGCCCAGCGGCATGTTCAGGATGTTCTCGCTCAACAGTCCCATACCGGAGTTGCGTTTCATGAGGAGCTTGGCCGTGATGCTGTCAAACAGGGCGGCGTCGATCTTGCCGGTCTCAACCGAGAGTATCATGTCGGCCGAGCTTTCATAGCGGTAGATTTCAGCCGTGGGGTATTTCTTCTGGACGAACGCATCGTGGACCGTCCCGGTGAAGACACCGATCTTTTTACCGGCCAGGTCATCTGCAGTGGCCATCAGTGTGGCCGGGGCTTTTTCAATATGGTCTTTGCGAGCGATGAGGCTGACCCCGGATTCGTAATACGGATCGCCAAAATCGATCATCTTTTCGCGCTCCTCGGTTATGAACATGGAGGCCGTGATGATGTCGATCTTGTTGGTTGAGATCGAGGCGATGAGGCTTCCGAACTGCAGGGGCACCGGTTCATATGCGCGGCCTGCATAAGCGGCGAAGCGTGAGGAAAGCTCGATGTCGAATCCGATCAGTTTGCCGTCATGGATCAATCCGAACGGCATCCCCATGTCGTTGACGACCCCGGCGCGCAACACGCCTTTTGGGTTGGCTGCCCCGATATCGGGCATCTCCATGATACCCTTTTTCATCCATCGGCTGACCATATCGTCATACACGCCGTTGGCACGGATTTCCTTGAGAAACGCGTTGAACTGCTCACGTAGGGCATCGTTGTCGCTGTTGAAGCCGGCGCCGATCGGGATCGAAAAAACGTCCTTCGCCAGCTGTCCGATGCCGGGATTGGTTTTCAGAACATCGGGAACCGAGGCCTGATCGTAATACAGGACGTCGATCTTGTCCATATTGAGGGCGATCAGCAGGTCCGATACATTTGCATACTGGAGGATCTGGGCATTCGGGTATTTTCTAGTGGCGTATGTGTCGTACACCGAACCCACGAGGACGCCGATGCGCTTGTCGCTGATATCGTCAACCACTCGCATCTTCGCCGGGCCCTTGACCGGGGCTGGGCTCGCACCGGCTTTGACCACCACGGCGATGCCGCTGGGGTAATAGCTCTCGGAATAGAGGATTCGCTTGGCGCGCTCCTCGGTGATGGAGAGTCCCGCGCCGATCATGTCGACTTTTCCGGCAATCAGTGCGGGCAGCATCGCGCCGAACTCCATATCGGTGACATCGAGCTTTTTGTCCAGCTTTCGGGCGACATATGTGGCAAACTCGATGTCGAAGCCCACCACCTTCCGGTTTGCATCCACAAAAGCCATGGGCTCAGTGACAGCGGCGGTTCCGAAGCGTAACACGCCGTTGGATCCGGTCAGCGGGATATCCGGCATGGGCGCCGGCTTTCCCCTGTCGGGGAACCAGCGTTTCATCATGTCATCGTAGGTGCCGTCGGCCTTGAGCTCGGCCAGTACGCCGTCGATTGTCCGCTTCAGGGCGGTGTCGGACAACTGCACAGCAAATCCGTAACGGTCGCCCACGATCAGCTCCGGAAGAATGGTCAGCCCTTCGTGTTGGGCGACAATGTTTTTAAGGACCGGCAGGTCGTATACACAGGCATCGGCCTTGCCGCCCTTCACCGCCAGCGCGCAATCAAGAGCGCTGTTGAAGTACTCGATTTTCGCATCCGGAAAGCGTTTAAGCACAAACTGATCGATGACGGTCCCGGTGGGCGCGGCAAAGGTTTTACCCCCGGAGAGTGCATTGAGGTCAGTGATGGCTGCTTCCTTCTTGCTGCATCCGATCAGCGAAAGAAGGGCGAAAAGAAGCAGAAAAACTCGACTGAATTTCATTCTGATAGGAATGATTGCATTCATAGCCATGTTTATTAGGGTTCCAAATTTTTAGGGCAATATATATGTTCTTTTTTGCGCCGGATGCTCAATTGTCATGGGCAGAGGAAATTGAGTAGCCCAGCATCGGGGTCGGGGCACCCATTCTCCGTCCCGGGGAGAATTGCACGGCGGGCTGGTATTTTGTATTCCTGGCGATCAAGCACACTCAAAATGTAACGGCATGACTGAATGATGTCAATGCTGTTGAAAGGGGGCTGATCAGTCGTGATCTCAGCGGCTAGATTTTATCGTTGAAACATACGGGATTCGATGCTTGAATCGGTTCCGTTATCAGGGACAAGAAACGACGCAAGACATGGGCGATGCTTATAATAAGAGTGTTCGAGGCGGATCCCCTGCTGTGCGAATGCGGCTCAAACCTGAAAGTGGTTTCAGTTATCGAGGCCGGGCCCAGCCGAATCTGGTTGCCAAAATATTGAAGCACATCAAATATCATTTCAACGTTTTGCAGCTTCCCTCGCGATCCCCGCCGCCGGTACCATTCGATTCTCCCGATCCCCAACCGGATTTTCAGGCCGAGTCTATCCGATTTTCGATTCGACTTGACTCAAGCCCGCCGTAGGTTTTCATTTTGATCGTGTTTCACAATCAACCAGAGCAAAATAATGGCCAGCCGCGCCATCCTCCGTCCCCGGGGACGGAGGTTGGGAGTCATTATCGGCGCAGGGATACTCAATTTACTACATCTGTGGCATTTGAGCATTCAGAACGGAAAAGGAAATTCCTATATCCCTATCCCTGGTTGATGAAATTGCAGGAACTCAATAGGCGCACCATGTTCCTGTATAAAGGCGACAGTGACGCCTTCTGATGGGCTGTTCGGTTCGATAAGGATTTCCTTCCCCTTGATCTCAGCGGCCAGATCATCAACCTCGAAGGCAAGATGAGGAACGGTTTTGACGAGTTCCGGTAGAGGGCAGCCGGACTCAAAACGCATCCATTCGATCCCATATGGATTCGTATCGAAACTGAGGACGTGTACTTTAAACTTTTCAATGTAGTATTCCCCGTCTCGCGGAGTCTGTGTCGGGATTCCTAGATGATGGTATCTCCTCATATCTTTCCTTCCATCGTATGTTCTCCTTATCTTAGCAGTCTATCGTCAATATATAAATGCAAATCCCCAGTCTGGCGTGAATGATGACATCAATCCGGTTGGTACTCTGGATCGCACACTTGCGACTGGCGGGCCTAGCCGAGCCGGTCACGTGTCAATCGAGGGTGAAATCCAAGCTCCAACTGCCCGCGCCTTTCGGGGCCAGGTCTTCATTTTTCATTTTTCGTAGTCAAGCGTTGATCCAACAACCGGAAATTTGCCGCCAATTTTTTCCCCATTACCATTCAAGCCGTGCAGAATCAACCTTCCGGACAAGCCGAGGAAAAGCCGAGTGACGAGGGCTGTGAGTACCCGGGCAGGGACTTCCACCCTGCAAGTCGCGTGCGCTTCGGGGCGCACGTAGGGACAGGTCGCAACCTGTCCCTACCAAATCCTGGCACTACCGAACCTATTCCCCATAGGTCTTTAATTTGCCGATAGGGAAGCTGGGATGATAGGTGATGATGATTTCTGGAACCTGGAGACCTGATCTCTATGGTTCTCGTGAATTTACAAAATCTTATACCCTTTTTTTATTTCATTAGCGAAAGGGTTACTGCTGGTAAAGTCTTTTTTAGCGATAGGATGGGGTTCAATGCGCAGGTCAAAATTTCTGCGCAGCCTCATTAAATTGGACAGCTCTCTTATAGTATCTTTGTACCCTTCCAGGACGAGAGCGATGTCAATGTCGCTGTCTTCATTAAAATTGTTCCGGGCATACGAACCAAACAAAAAGGCTTCCTTCACGTTATAACGCCGTTGAGAAACAAGGAAGCTAACGTAATCCCCGGCTATTTTTATAGCATTTCTTTTATCCATAGCCTGAATTCCTTTATTTTAGCGACATTTTCGCCGGCAAATTCTTTCGTGCATAGCGTATAAAATTTCAATTTATAGTCATCATAGCGCGCTTTTATGTTGAAACTTGTTAAAGTATCGAGGAAATTTTTTTGTTCTTCTGAAAGGTTGAGTTTTGCCTTTTCGGCAATACGCAATAAATCATGGAGATAAGGCGTATTTGTATCAATATTTTTTGTGTAATAGGCTTTGAGTAATTTTTCAATTACGATATGCCCTAGGAATAACGCCCAGGGATAATTTTTACTTTTGAATAAATATATCATGGTTGCAAAATCGTTATCAGAGGACTTTATCCAATATTTGGCAATTTCCTTCTTATCCATAAATAAATAATACCACGCAATAATTTATGCGCCAATTCTGAAAAAATATTTCTGCTATACGCCAACAAACATAACGGGAAAGCTCAGCCGTGCGAGGTACGAGCATCGGCCGGAGTGCCTTGCGGGGCTGCATATGCAGACCAAGGTTTGATCTTCTTCAGCGATGGGCCAAGCGTGCGCTCGGCAACCTCCGTATCGTGGGCAACCTGAGCGCGCAACCAATAGCCGTTGGATAGACCAAAGAACCGGCACAACCGTAAATCGGTATCAGCGGTGATCGAACGCTTACCTGCAACAATCTCACTGATACGCTGAGCGGGAACGCCAATTTCCTTGGCCAAACGATACTGGCTGAGAACCATAGGTTTTAGAAACTCCTCCAGGAGGATCTCGCCGGGAGTAACAGGTTCAAGCTTGCTCATAATGGATTCTCCTTAGTGGTAATCAACGATTTTCACATTTTCTGCGCCTGTATCCGTCCAACGAAAACAGACACGCCCCTGTTCGTTTATGCGAATGCTGTATTGACCGGAACGATCACCCTTGAGTGCTTCAAGGTGATTGCCGGGCGGCACCCTCAGATCATCAAGTCGACCAGCGATTTCGAGCTGTCTAAGCTTGCGCCGTGCAACCTTGGCAATGTTCACAAACTGCCTGACACGCTGGCCTTTTGAGAGCGCTTCGGTATATGCACATTTGAATGATCTGATCATGATTTCATATAGTAACGCGTATCGTGAATAACGTCAAGCGTGATTATAGAAGCCCGACGTTTCGCATTAATGTATCCTTCTGTTGCATATGTCATCCTATGATCAGCAACCGTAGCTCGGACCGTGTTTTCAATTTTCATTTTTATTGACAAAAGCCGTGTGCCGGTTGGAATAGGAGGGTGAGTCGAGCGGGTCGGATTGAATTTGAGGGTGCACACTACCATGTTATGGCTCGCGGCGTAGAGCAAACCGCCGTGTTTCCGGATGATGAAGACCGTCGCGACTTTCGTGCGATTGTCGGAGAATTGGTGAAGGGAGGGGCATTTGATGTCCACGCCTTCCGTCTGATGCCCAATCATTGCCATTTGCTGATAACAACCGCACGTCCCAGCCCCTAATCCGCGAATTTTTAAAAAATATAGCTCGGCTCACTTTGAGAATTCCGTTCTCGATCACGTACCCGATCCCTTTCCCGATCCGATTTGGAAGCCTTATGGAGAAGATTCGGGAACGGGTGCGGGAACGATAAAGAACAACGAACTGAAGACAGATGCAGAACACGACCCCGATTTTCGGGCTCGCCTGGATCGTATCGAGCCTCTCAGCCTCCGCGCAACGTCCGCGCGATCGGATGCCTCGCGGCGCGCAGGGCGGGGAAGAAGCCGCCCAGCAGCCCGAGAACGGCCGAGAACACCAGCGCCACCAGCATGAGCAGCGGCGTCACCCGGAAATGGAACGCCACCTCGCTGAACGACTGGAAGTTGGTCGTGCTCGTGGTGATGCCGTTGATGGGCAGGGCGAGCAGGCAGCCCAGCACGCCTCCCATCAGAGAGATGATCACGGACTCCGTCATGAACGACGCCATGATCGCGAACGGGCTGAAGCCCAGCACGAGCAGTGTGGCGATCTCCCGTGTGCGGCCGCTGACCACGGCAAACATAGTGTTCGCCACGCCGAAGAGCGCGCCGGCGGCCATGATGATGGTGATGAAGCCGCCCAGCACCATGACCATCACCGTGACGCCCTGTGACTGCTCGGCGTAGAACAGGTCCTCGCGCTTCACGCTCACTCCCAGGCGCGGGTCTTGCTCAATCTCGCGCTTGAACTCCGCGAACCTCGCCGGGTCCTTCATGCGGACAAGGGCCACAGCGTAGCCGCCCTCGCGGTGAAAGAGCGGCGCGAGGACATTCATGTCGCCCCAGACTTCCGACTCGTAGGAGGAGCCGCCGGTCGCGAGCAGTCCCACCACCTTCAGCATGCGGCGCTGCACCTTGAGCTCGTCGCCCACTCTGCAGTGCTCGAACCGGGTCGCTATGCTCCTGCCGACGACGATCTCGTCGGTGCCGGACCTGAACATGCGGCCTTCCACGGTCGTGGGTGTCGCGCGGACGCCGATCGTGGCGAGGTCGACGCCGCGCACGCGGATGTTCGACGTGCCCCTCTGCCCGATGCGCGCGAGGTTCGTAGTCGCGACCATTTCGAGCGTCGCCTGCGGCCGGCCGTCAGGGCCACGGGCGATGAACGGGCTCGCGCGCAGGATGTCGCCCGCGCTCAGGGCGAAGCCGCTCATGACCTCGGAGTCGGCGCCGCTGCTCAGCACGATCGCCCGCTCCGGCGAGCCCGCGGATCTCAACGTGGAACGGAAGCCCTCGGCCAGCGCGAGCGCCGCGAGCAGCACGGCCACGGTGAGGCCGATGCCGATGGCGGTTGTGATCGTGGCAACCGGACGCTGCACGACGTTGCGGATATTGTAGACGAATGGGATCGCCATCGCGCCTCCTAGTCCACGCGCCGCAACGCGTCGACGATGCGCAGGCGCGATGCCTGCCAGGCCGGGATGAACCCGCTCACGGCACCCAGGCCGACCGCAATGGCGATCGCGCCGATCACCGTGCTCCAGGTGATCGTGAGCGTGTTGAAGATTGGGAACGGAGCCTGGTCGAGCCCCATCTTGGCGAGTAGCGCGGCGGCAAGGCCCCCGCCGGTCGTGATGATGGCGGCCTCGGCGATGATCATGCCGAAGATGGCGCGGTCGCTGAATCCCAGCGTCTTGAGCACCCCGATCTCGCTCGTGCGCTCGCGCACAGACATGACCATGGTGTTGGCCGAGATCACGAGGATCGTGAACACCACTGCAAAGCCGATCATGCGCAACGCGAACGGCACGTTGCCGAACATACTGATGAAGCCGGCAACTAAAGCCTGCTCGCTCTCAGTCTTAGTGGGGTTGTCCGAGTTCTCGAACATCGCGTCCACCTGCGTCGAGATGGCTGCGGACAGCGACTTGTCCGGGATCTCGATCTTGAACACGCCAACCAGGTCCTGGCCGCCAAGCCCCTTTTCGCGGAGGTACTCGTTGTGAAAGAGGATAAGGTCGTTGGGCCACATGCCCCCGGGTTTCTTCTTGTACACGCCACGGATTACGAAGTCCCAGGTGCCGCGAAAGAGCGTGCCCTGCAAATGGATCGTCTGCCCCAGCTTCCAGCCGCGCGCCTTCATGAGGTCTGAACCCACAATGCAGGCTGTGCGCTCGATCCAGTAGGCGGCCAGGTGGGGATCGGTCTCAGAGGGCAGTGAAACGGCGGACTGCGGTTCCGACCACTCGATCACCGAGAAGTCGTTGCGGTACTCGGGCCAGAAGTCATCATCCACCGCGAAGCGCTGCTTCATTTCGCGCGGCGCGGCCGGGTCGACGCCGCCGAACCACGTCTGCGTGCATACCCGCTTCACGCCCGGAAGGGATGTGATGCGGTCCTTGTAGCTACGCGGGAGGAAGTTGGTGAGCGAAATCGCGTGGCGCACCGCGAGCCGGTCGCGGCTTCCAGAGTCCGCTGCCGCCTGGAAGGTGTCCAGAATCGCGCCTAGTGAACTGTAGAGGAACAGCGCCATGAACACGCTGGCGAACGTCAGCGCGGTGCGCAGGGGATTGCGGTGCAGGTTGATCAGGACGAGCCGGAACATGAGGGGCTCTCTGTCAGTCAGCTGGACAGCATGCCCTTGTCGAAGTGCACCAGGCAGTGCGAGCGCTTGGCGGCGTGCGGGTCGTGGGTCATCATGACGATGTTCTTTTAAACTCGCGATTGAGCGGCTCGATCAGCATAGGACATTTCTTTTGGTCGGAATCAGGCATGGAACAATCGAAGTCAAACGAGCTGGCTCTCCCCGCCGATTGAAGTCCCCTCCCCACTGAGATTGCCAGAGATAGCTGATTCGTTCCGCGTTTTTGATTCATTGCATGAAATGAATATGCTACGGTAAGAGCTATAAGTCAACGAAAAGGAAAAATTGGGCGGAGATGTCCTGGGAAGCCCGGCCGGACGTTTAGAAGGAGTGTATATCCGATGCGTCCAAATGAGACTCCGCTGAGAGACAGCTCATCAAAGATGAAACGGATGTGTTTCAGGATTTCCCCCGCAACATCGGATTGCGTCCGGGATTCAACCACTGAGATGATTTACATCATGCTACTGCAGTCGCAGAGCAAAAGATTTGCCTCATCAACATGCTGTATCAGGTGTGACCGCGTCTTCCTTCTCGTTTTGATCCGCTCATCCTCAGGTTCCGCGATTTCAATCGATGTAGAATCGAAGCAGCGGCACGAAAATCCATGGATCAAGAGCAAAAGGGCAATATTGTCCTATAAACCTGGAAATGCTATAACTCAGAGAGGTGAAAAATGCCCATTATCAGCCGATTTTTTGGTATCGTCATTTATATGCTCTGGCGCGAACATCGCCCACCGCATTTCCACGCCAAATACGGAGATGAAGAGATTGCCGTAGAAATTGAAACCGGCAAAGTCAACGGCACTATGTCCGCGCGCGCTCTTGGTTTAGTTCAGGAATGGCGAGAGTTACATAAGGAAGAGTTATCGCGCGAGTGGGAATTGGTTGAGCAGAAGAAGGCCCTCTTCCCTATTAAGCCTTTGGAGTAAAAACATCATGTTACATGTCAAAGAAGCAAAATATCGGCATGATTATATTATTTGGCTGCGCTTTAATGACGGGGCTGAAGGCGAGGTTGATCTGGCTGATGAGCTGGAAGGCGAGGTTTTTGGTCCGCTCAAAGACATCAATCGATTCAAATCCTTCAAAGTTGACCCGATTCTTGAAACGATCGTATGGGAAAACGGCGCTGATCTGGCTCCGGAATTTCTTTACGAAAACGTCAAAATTATTGCATAGCCGTTTTCTTCACCGGGCTGTTCCTGCGCGTTTTGCACAGTCCCAGCCGATGATCCCAATGTATTATTTAAAAACGAAAGCCAATCCAGGGTTTCACTAAAGCTCTATTTCTTCTCCGTTTCATCCATCGCGGCTACTGTGGTGATTTGAATTTTCAAATTCCCGATCGACTCCTTGATGAAGAGCTGTCGATCGTCGACCCCGATCCGGTCACGCCACTGGATCGGCAGGTTCCGGAAAAGGTATGTATTAAGTCCGGGGTTTTATTCCGGATTTTGATACAAGAAGAAGCGGGGGGTTCGGGGGGGAACGCGACCTGTGGAAAACTTTCATATTTTGATGTTACTCGGTTTTTAATTGGACGACTTGTAGATAGCGGCAAGTTCGACATAGGGTTCTCAGCACGGAGCGGAGGACGACGGAAAAAAGGAATGGTGGAACTGATGGAATTTCTGCATGCAGCAGGAGCACATCGGGTTGCCCCTTTAGGCATTTTGTCACTCCGTCCCGTGCAGGGTGCCCCGGTTAAGGAGATAGGTGGAACGTCACAATGCGTTGCCCCAGAACACTCACCCTTCAGGTGGAACGACCCTGTGTCGGGCCTGCACGGAAAGCGGAAACCTCCGGCTCTGAAATTAAGAGAAGGAGGTTAAGCGGATGAAGCGCCACATTGGAGTTGATCTTGGGATTGCGAGTTCCCACAAGGCCATCGTTGTGGATGAGAATGGGAGGAGTCACAAACCGATTGCAATTGAGGTCAGCATAGAGGGTTATGAGAGGCTGGCGGAGTTGGCATTTGGCGGAGCAGATCGATGCAGGAGCGAAGTCGTCATGGAGCCAACCGGCAATATGTGGATGCCACTTGCGGCGTTTCTGAATTTTCGCGGCGTACCTGTGGTAGTTGGTACCGGTAAAAAGGTCTCGGATCTGTGCAAGTTTTATCGGCGGCATGTCAAGACTGACGTAATAGATGCAGAGGCCATGGCCCGTCTACCTGAAGTGGATCCCAAAGGGTGCCACACGTTTGAGATGCCCACAATTGAGCTGCTTAGCCTTCGCCGGTTGGTGAAGCAGCGGGAGCGATTTGTTCGACAGACCACGGCCTGTAAAGTACGCATCCATACATTGTTGCAGCTCACCAATCCCGCGTTGGCGGATAGTCTCGGAGAAGACACGTTCTCAACCGTTGCCCGCGTTATGTTCCGGCATTTCGCCGATCCATTGACGGTTGTAAATCTCGGGTTGAAGCGATTCAAGCAGAGCTTGAGGCGCCACGGAGTGCGTTTCGGCGAAGAGATCGTGAACCGGATCTTCGCCGCATGTGAAAAATCTTCCGCTCTTTACAAGGATCTGAGGAAGTGCGGGTCTCTTCCTTTCGACTATCAGTTGCTTGCAGACGAGATTAATGCCGAACTCGAGATGATAGAGTTTGCCGAAGCGCGCATCGCGTCAATAGAACTGGCAATTGAAACGCGATACCAGCGGCTCGATCCGGCACAGACCCTGCGGCAGATTCCCGGCATCGGAACAACGATTGCGCCCGCAATCGAAGCCCTATCTTCGCCGATCTCTCGATTCCGAAATGCCAAGGCCTATGCCGGCTATTGCGGCTTGATTCCACGGAAGTCGAAGTCGGGCAAGAGCGATCATCAGGGGCTCCCGATCACGAAGGCTTCTCACAGGTTGCTCAAGAAATACTACTACCTGGCCGCAGAGATATCTCGTCGTCATGATCCTGAGCTTGCTGCATACTACACGGCGCGTAGGGCAGCCGGATGGCATCACGAACGAATTGTCGTTGCAATTGCTCATGCTCTCGTCCGCCGCGTTTATGCGCTGCTCCGGCGCCGCGAAGATGCAGAACTGTCCGCCGTTGCAGACGCCAAGCCTGTTGGCTACGAAATACGAACACCAGCCGGAGAAATCCTGGATCGCAAAGCCGCAAGGGTTTACGTCGCCGAACATTACCCCAGCAAACAAGCGCAAGCGCGTCTTATAACGCAGAGCGTCAAAGACAAACGGGACGCGTCCCAGCTCGGGAATGAGGGGCAGCCCAAAGGCTCCACCAACCGAGTCGTGCAGGATCACGTCCCAACAACAACCATATCGCAGGACGCTCCTCAAAACCAACTCATTCCGCGTCCCATGAAAACTGTGGATAATCCTGTGGAAATGATGTGCAAAAATGATGACAAAAAGAATTGAAAATTTACCTTGCAGATACTTAGGAGATATTTCTATATCCTTTAATCGTGAAGAGCACGCGGTTGCTCTCCTTCCCGTCCACAACCACGTACAGGTTGTATGCGCCCTTCGGCAATCTCGGGATCGTGAACTTGATGCTTGTCGCCTTCGCCTGACGAACCTTGGCCTTCTTTGTGCCGACATAGACAGTGGCCTTCGACCTGACGCCTACGAGGTTCGTTCCGAAGACCATGGCCAGGGAACCGGGCTTCGAGCTTATCTTGAATAGGAGTGGCATTCATGTTTAAGAACTCAATTCGAATCATTTGTTTATTGGCTGCCTGTGCCGGCTTGCTGGCGGCTCAGCAAAATCCGACTCCATTCGATGACGCCCACTGGAACTTGGCTGGTGCCAAAGTGGTCGATCATATGGGCCGTTCTGCCTTGATGGGATTTGCCGTTTTAAAAAATGTCGAATTTGAAAATGGTGTCATCGAATACGATCTGGCTGTAACCGGCGCTCGCTCCTATCCCGGTGTGATTTTTAGGAGCCATCCTGATGGCTCCTGGGAGCGGTTCTACATCCGTCCTCACCGATCTGGACGCGTGGCCCCGTCACTCTATTCGGATGTACTCCAGTATCTGCCTGCCTGGAACCGTGTCGATTCATGGCAAATTTATTCGGGGAAGGGATATACGGCCGGAGCGGTCATCCCAGCCGATCGCTGGTTTCATGTCAAAATCGAGGTCATGGGGGATCGTGCCAGAGTATTCGTCGATAACGGCGATCAGCCCGGACTTGAAATTCCCCATTTGCGGCATGGTCAAACCAAAGGCGGCATCGCACTGATGGGCCCGGCTGACGGGTCGGCCTACTACAGCAATTTTTCGATCCGATCGGATGACGCTCTCAATTTCGGCCCGCCCCCGCGACAGGATATCGCACCCGGCTTTATCCGTTCCTGGCAGGTTTCTCAATCCAGCCGCGCTCTTGAAGTGGATGATAGCGGATCAAGTCTGCCGGCGTCCTTTTCCGTAGCGCAATGGCAGGATGTACAGTGCGATGAATACGGCCTGTTGGATATCGCTCGCATCCATGGCCGCTCCGGTCAGCCGGATATGGTTTTTCTTAAAACCATCATCCATGCCGATCGCAATGAGGTTCGGCCGTACAAATTCGGATACAGTGACCTGGTCGGCATTTATTTAAACGGCACCAAGATCTACACAGGCGACAGCACCTACCAGGGGCGTGATCCGTCATTTTTGGGCATTATCGGCCTGAACGATATTATTTTGCTGCCACTGAAAACCGGTGATAACGAATTGGTGGTGTCGTTGACTGAGATCATGGGCGGCTGGGGCTTTGAAATGCAACGTGGCGACGCTGAATATCGAGCTTCCGGCATAACCACTTTATGGAAAACACCCAAGCAGTTCGCCATTCCTGAATCGGTGGCGTACGATCCGGTGCGGCAGGCGCTTTATGTCTCTAATTACGATCCGTTCAATCCAAGCGGTCAGGAAGGGCATCAGGTCATCAACAAACTCGGACTCCAAGGCGGAGAACCGCAGGTGCTTGTTCAAGGGCTGCGCAATCCGACCGGATTGGCGGTTTATAAGGAGTCGATATTCGCCGTTGAAAGTAACAGTGTGGCCGAGATCGATATCGCCAAGGGACAGATCATACGAAGATTCGAAATCGCCGACTCCGCGGTGCTGAACGATATTGCCATCGACGGCGATGGGACTCTTTATGTATCCGATTTGCCGCAGGGAGTGATCTATCGCATTGCCGGCGGCAAGGTCGAAGCCTGGCTGCGCGGGCCCGAAGTCAGCCGGCCCAACGGGGTCTGCGTTTCGGGCAATCAATTGGTCTGGGCCAACAACGGAGACGGCAAATTGAAATCAGTCGATCTGAAAAATTTGCAGATTAAGAACATCGCCGATTTGTCAGGTGGAATCATTGATGGTGTCGCCAATGGGCTGGACGGTTCCTGGTTGGTTTCACACAATGAGGGACGGCTATTTCAGGTCAGTGCTGCGGGGCAAGTCACCCTGGTGCTCGATTTGACCGTGCCCGGCACAAATATTGCCGATTTTACCTATATCCTTGAAAAAAATATGGTGGTCATTCCAACCTTCTATGACAATCGGGTCATTGCCGAAAGCATACCTCCAATGGCCAATAAGAAATGATAGTGAATGGAATCTTGAAAAGATCATATGAATGAAAGGCATTGGTACTATTGGAAGTGATTGCGGTCAAGTTGGGGTTGAAGTTTGCGCTGGTTTCGGCGACTCCATTCGAGACGCACCGGTTACTTCCGGGATTGATTCTGGCACGCATTGGTGGGCTTTTCTTCGGCTTCGTCCGTGAAAAACCCGGCTCGATAACGACATCGGCCATTGCTCACGGCATCGCCTGCGCTGCAGGCGTGATCGACATGTATCTCTCACCGAAAGGAAGATCATGACTAAGAAACTTGACTCTGTTTTATTCTCGCTTTTAATGGTATGTATTTCCGCCTGTGCGCCAGGGGCAATGAAGGCGACAGAAAAGCAGTCACTGAACGTTCCATCCGTGCTGGACTCATATGTCAAAGCGAGTGGTGGCGATGCCTTTTCCGATGTGAGATCGATAAAAAGGAAGGGGACGTTGATCAGAGGAACGAATGGGAAAGTTCCCTTCGAAAATATTTCCAAGTCCCCTGGAAAATGGTATTACAATCAGATTTTCGCATATGGCGACCAGGTGAGTTACGGTTACAACGGAATGAAAGCCTGGGTCTGTGATACAAAAATGACAGATACTCTATCAGAAGCGGAACGGCTGGATCTGCAGATACTCTTCGACATCCAGGCACCGATCAAGCTCGGCGAGATTTATCCCGAAATGACGATCAAAGGGTCGAGTCCATCCAGTGAAGGCGATGTCGTGACGATCCTCGCCACATCGAAAGAGGGAATTGAGAAGGAACTGGTGTTTGATGTGAAAACGGGATTGTTGGTGAGGGCTGGTGATATCTATTTCGAAGACTACCGGCCGGAGGGAAAACTGAACCTGCCACACCGCATCTTCATCGGTGATGCAAACGATGAAAACCAACTCCGTCTCAAGATGGAGATCTCTGAAGTGGAATTCGAACCTCAAGTCGATGATTCCGTTTTTGAGAAGTCCGATCGTCCGCTTCCTATGGAAAAATCGCAACTCTACACGTTGCGGAAGCAAGTGGTAGTCAGCGATGAGGCTATGGTTGTGTGTCTGGGCGTCTATCAACATCCCACGGATCCGAAAGTACAATTTACGGTCACAAAGCAGCAGAATCACCTGATGATTGAAAGGACCGGTTGGAGGAATCGACTCGAAATCAAACCGGAATCCGAACTGGATTATTTTGTACGCTTCATCAATCTGGAATTTCATTTCGTCAAAAATTCCGACGGGAAAGTCTACCAGTTGGAAATCGGTTTTGACAGGACAATCAAAGCGAAAAAAATTGCATAGGGATCAAGAAGGAGTATGAAACCGTGAATCGAAAAGAATTTTTAAAGAATTCCGTTCAGACGTGTTTGGTTTGCTGTGGTGCCATGGCCGGACTGAGTTCACTCGCCGCGCAGAATTTGAATAAAGAAACAAAATTGAGTGCTGACCTGGGCAAACGGATGTTGGAAGGCGCAAAAAGCCCTGACTGGAGAAAAGCCGAAAAATCGCTCTCATGGATCAAAAACATGCTGGATCACATGGATGAACAGCTGGACGAAGAGACTCGAATCAAGCTGCTGAATGCATGCGGGCGATCCTGCTACATCTATGCGCAAGGCGTGGCCGACGATCGGAAGATTTCGAACGAACAGGCCGAAGGATTTCTGCATGCACTCGAAAGTGACGGATATAAAATTGAACGCACCAAGGAAAAAACCATTATTTATTTCGGGTACAAAGGAGAGCAGAATCCACAGGGCTTGAGCCTCAAAGAAGGCTATTGCCTGTGCCCCATCGTCGAATCGGATCTTTCGTATCTGTCCCCATCGTACTGCAATTGCTCAGCCGGATACGTCAAGGAAATCATCGAGCGCAACACGGGCTGGAAAGTGAAACGAGTCGATGTGCTGGAATCCATCAAGAGAGGCGGCAAGGATTGCCGATTCAAGGCCGAGATTCTCAATCTATAGCGGTCATGGAGCCTTTTCGAAAAACGACTCGAGTTTTCGTTGCTTTCTTATTAGAGAATGAAATGAGGTCCTGCTATAATTGGCAACAATTACCTGGAGCATATATGCAATCTCTCATCAGTCTTATTATGACATTGATCCTGATGCAGGCCTTGGGATCTTCAATTGTGCGCGCTGGAGAACCGGGCTCGATCTCACCGGTCACGGCACAGTACCTCGCGAATGAGGGAGTCCTTATCCGGACCGAAAAAAGGCATGTTATCTTCGACTTCCCTTTCAGCGGAAAGTTCGATTGGTGCATTTCCCCTGAGGATACTCAGATTCAGGCATTGCTGCTGCGGCATTCGCCGTTCGAGTCCGTTGATGCGTTCATTTTTACTCACGATCATGTCGACCACTTCGATCCAGCCCTTGTGGTGAAGGCGCTGGAGGCGCATTCGGAAGCGACTCTGGTGGGGACATCGCTTGTTCTCAAACGAGTCAGAGAAGCCGGCGGAGGACATTTGAAAAATCCGATGTTCGAAGCCCAGCCCGGAAACGACATCACATGGAATGACATTCGAATCCAAGTCATGAAAGCTCCTCACGCCCGCTATTGGGACATCGACCCGGCTACCGGAAAGCGGGTGATCTATGATGACGGCTATGTACATGTCGCTTATCTGCTGACATTGGAAGGGGTGTCAGTTGTTCACGGTGGTGACGCCCATGACATTACATTTCCGCAAAAATGCTCCGCGGCACTTCTCATGCTGGATCGTGGTTACATTGATAAAAAAGGGCAGCCGGCTTTGATGGATCTGCATCGACGTCTTCAGGCTCAGCGGACGGTGTTGATGCATATCGGGCCATCCGAAATGGCATCGATGCGTGCGCTGGCTCAGAAGGAATCAGCATGGCTTTCCGCCTTCACGGAGAAGGATCAGATCATCACCCTGACCCGGGCAAAACATTCATGCCTGGATCCAGCTTCCATCGGTCTTAGGCCCGAACTCTTCCAACCGGGTTTGATCTCCGGAGCCGCCCATGATCTCTCCGTGCGGTTCACGCCGGAAATGGATCAGCTTTACCTCATGCGTTCCGGGCTGGACTACCATACCGCCATCCTGCGTTTTCGATGTGTGAACGGGGCGTGGGCGGAACTCGAGCTGGCGCCAATTTCATTCTCCGGAAGTATCTCGTATCCCTTCATTTCGCCTGACGGAACACAAATCTTCTTCGACGGGTCGATTGCCGAAGGTCCTCCGGACATCTGGACCGCCTCGCGGGAAGGAGCAAGCTGGGGGAAGGCGACTCCACTGGGTATCGAAGTGAACAGCGCTACCGTGGAAATGCACTGCAGTGCCCTCTGTGACAATGTGCTTGAGACAGCCCCCTTGCCGAGTTTAGTGTAGAGGGCGACGAGACGAATCGTTTCGGAAAATCTGCCTGAAATTACCGGCATGTTCATTCCTCCAGAGGTTATCCAAGTATGATCTCGCTTGAGTGGATAGGATGTGACGCCGGTCACGCTATTCGCTGCCTGCTCGGGGGCCGGGAATGGGCATACAGTCAGATCATCAAACAGGTTGTGGTAGTCAAATGTTCACGCACATTTTACGATCGGGCATCATCGAGTTTGGTGGGAGTTTCGGAGGAGACTCGAAGCGGGTAGAATCACACGAGATCAGTGAGAGGCGGCGACTCGACAACGGGCTCTCACAGCCAAGGCTTCATGATGACACAGAACATGCTCGATTTCTCCGGCGCGGGAGAGTGGCTTCAATGGCTCAAGCGGAACCACAATCGCACGCGAGACATCCATACCCGAGTTAGGGAGCTTTATGTTGCGGGCATCTTTGCCGGCGGGGCGGTAGTCAAGCCTGTCACGGGAACTTCGGGGAAGGGGGTTTCTGTGCTGGATCATCCCTCGCCGGAGAGTGTGTGCGCAGCCGTGCAGGCGGTGCTCGTATCGGGGCGCAGCGTCATTGTGCAGGAGCGCCTTGCCCCGCGCCCGCAGCTTGTGGATGGCAGGATTTTGGATTGGAACTATCGCGTTTTTATGTCGCGCGATGAGCACGAACTGACAAGGGTAATCGCAACGGGGGTGCGGGCCGGCGAGTGGGGCCGGCCGGTTAATTCCGCCACGGGTGCGGTTTGTTATTGCCTCGAAGAATTCGCTGCTGCTATGGGATTGGATGAAGCGGCCGAGTGGGGCGACCTTGGTGCATCCGATCGGTCTGCACCACGTAGACATCTCAAAATACTACATATGTAGAGTAATCTCCGCCACTTCCTTCGCTTACCTGCTATTCCGATAGGACAGCCGCCACGGCCGGGACCGCTTCGCCTTGCCACTGATCGTTGTGCCCTCCCGGCGTCGTTACAATGCGGAGACGTGACAGACCGTTTCCCCATCCGAGCCGCTCATCGGATTCATACAAATCCAGCGGAGGTTGGCGCTCGGCTCGCAGTAGCGTCACAGCACCGCTGTATTGAGGAGGTTGATAGCGATCGGCAGCGCGGAAGCACGATGCCTGCAGGAGCATTCGCCGATCCAACGCAGACATTCTGCGGCCGCAGCAGATTTGTCTGATTGCGGCCAAGCGAGCCTGGACGCGCGACCACCTGTCTCTCCGTCCGAGGTCGAACCGTTCACGAGTGAACAGGTCTCGTGCGCCAGGCGGCAGGATCAGGCTTTGGACAAACCGGATTGGGTGGAGAAAGGTGGACAGCGCCCGACGCCGGGGATGGCGGGGGGCGGACGTATCCAATAGGTAGACATGATTCACTGGTTCTCCGGACAACTGGAGCTGTCGCGCGATTTCCAGTGCCACCAGCCCTCCGAACGAAATGCCACCGATCTTGAATGACCGGATGGTGCCCTCACGGCGCAGCGCAGCCACCATATACGCTGCGATAGCCTCCACTTGATGGAGCGGCTTCTCGCCTTCACCGAGCCCGGGCATTCGCAGTCCATACAATGGTTGTGCAACGTCCATGTGCCGCCCCAGGCTCGATAGCGCGGGCACATCCGAACCGGCTCCGGGGATTAGCAGCAATGGTGAATGTGTGCCCGTGGCTTTGACGGCCACGATCACCTGTGCCGCGCAGGCCTCCCCGCTCCGGCGAATGGCATCGGCCAGGCCGTTTATGGTCGGCGCCTTCTGGAACTCGACAGGTGATACGGCGCGACCGAAACGACGCTGCACCTCATCTAGCATCCTCATGGCCAGCATCGAGTCGCCGCCTAGATCAAAGAAGCTCTCGGTGATGCCCACTGATTGCACTTTGAGCAGTCCCTCCCACAGCTGCCCCAGCGCTCCCTCGGTAGTGAAACACGCAGGCGACTGCGGTTTGGTCGGCAGCATCGCGTCCTCGATGACGCGTTTTCGCAACACGAAGCGATCGACTTTGCCGCTGGCGGTAAGCGGTAGCGCATCGATGTAGAGGAAGCGCGAGGGTATGAACGACGTGGGCAGCGATTTCGCAAGTTGCTGGCGCAGCGTTGTGGGATTGTGGCGCGTCGCATCTCGGCCGACCAGATATGCCACTAGCGTGACTTCAGCGTCTTCATCCATCCCGGTGACATCGACAACCGATACGTCTTCGAACAGGTCCAGGCGCTTAATCGCCGTTTCGACCTCCAGCAGGTCCACACTCCATCCTCGTATCTTGACACGTGTATCGATGCGCCCTAGATGAACGAGACAGCCGTCCGGCAAAAGGCGGCCGAGATCCCCGGTGAGGTATGTACGAAGCTCAGAGTCACCAGCATCCGGAAGGAACGCCCGGCGGGTCAGGTCGGGCTGGTTCCAGTAGCCGGGACTCAGGTAGCGGCTGCGTACGGCGATCTGCCCGATATCTCCGAGGGGGACTGCTCCGCCTTGCCCATCGAGCAGGCGTACCTCTGTGTCCTCAACCTCGTAGCCGACCGGCACGGTATCATGAGTGATCGATGTGTCACGGTCCACAAAATAGTGGCGGATCAGGTTGATCTCAGTCGCGCCTAGCGAGTTGAGCAGACGGCAGCCGGGTGCGAACAACCGCCGAAAGATATCGACATCATTCGACCGCACCGACTCGCCACTCAGGCGCACCAGGCGCACTTCAGAGAATCCAGTGCTGTCGTGCATCTGTGCCGCAAGTCGCCGAAAGATGGACGGCACCGAGTGATAGATCGTCACGTGTTCGACGCGGAGCCACGAACTGAGCTCAGCCAGGCCGCGCTGCTCGACCGCATACGGAACTAACGTGGCACCGGTGAGCAGGGCGGGAAACACATCGGAGATCGATGCAGCGTGCACGTAGTTCGTGAGCCACGTGAGCCTGTCCGCCGGCGCCAAGTCGATGCTGCGGGTGTACTTGGCGATGTGATGGAGGACGTTGCGATGTGTCTGCAGCACACCCTTGGGATGCCCGGTTGACCCGGATGTATAAAAAAGGCAGGCGTACGCCCCGGGCGCCACCACGACAGGCGGCGCGTGTTGCGATAGCGCAGGATCGAGCGCCCCGAGCTCGATGCGCGGCACTGATTGTGCGGATTGCCGAGCGATATCCGCCCCACCGGCATCCGTGAGCACGGCTCCCGGCTGCGCATCCACGATCAGCGATGTGAGTCGCGCCGGAGGATCGTTCGTGGCGAGCGGGACGAAAAGATGTCCGGCCTTCAGGACGCCAAGCATAGCGATGAGTTGGTCGAGACGGTCTTCGAGCAGCAACGCAATGCGCTGTTGCGTGTCTGCCAGCAACCTGTTCAGTGCGTGAGCGAGCTGGTTCGAGAGGCAGTCGAGTTCGCGGTAGGTGAGGATTTTATCGCCCGCCTTGACCGCCGGGCGGTCGCCGTGGAGCGCAACACAGTCGCTGAAGGCCTCGCCGATCGTCCTTTCGATGAACGCCCTTGGAATTGAGCGGTGACATAATTCAGGGCTCTGCGCGAGTGGCAGCATATCGGTATTATTGCGCTACAGCTCGGTCGCCGGCAGCTCCGTTTTGGTTCAAGACACTTGACAGCTCGGTGAACGCCAGCACCCGCGCACCATAGAGCTGTTCCATGAATGCAAGTACCTCGTCGAGAGGGTGGCGCAGTGGCAGAGTTGCGTTGCGCAAGATCGCGATCTCGAACCCATGCTGATAAGCAGTGCGAGCGGCGGCGTCGACACAGACGTCGGCGAAGACCCCGCTGAGCAGCAGTTGTTTGATCCCGCGATCGCGCAGACGGTGCTCAAGATCGGTTCCCAAGAACGCATCGTAACCGAATTTCGTTACGATATGCTCGCCCGGCATCGGCGAGAAGCCAAAGAACTCCGCACCCCAATCACCCTCGCGCAGGTAGTTATTCCGCCCCAGGCGCCGATTGCGTTCGACCATGTTCTTCGGCTGCCGTTGAGGATCGGAGAGCATCCGCGTGAAGATGACCTCGATGCCGTGCTTGCGGCTCCATTTGATGAGCTCATCGATGCGGCGCCCGAGTTCTTGCATGGCTTCGGTGTCGATCAGTCCGAGGCAGTCGAAGCATCCGCCCGGCGCGCACAAGTCGTTCTGCAAGTCCACGACCATAAGCGCTGTGTGGCCAGCGGGCGTCGACACAGCATTCATGCGAAAGCCGTCTATTATGCCGGCTGCAAAGCAATCGGTGGTATCAGAGCCCCCAAGGTCCGGTGTGGCCAACCCACGCGTACGGCTGCGTGAAATGGCCCTCTCCATGCGCATGAAAGCCCCGGTGTATCCACCATGCCGCTCAAACATGTCGGCAGCCGCACGCAGAGTCGCGACCGGGTTCACGAGCCCTCGCCCGGCAATG
>CAIWXX010000174.1 GCA_903916735.1 uncultured Acidobacteriota bacterium | reverse complement strand
GGCCGGAAGGAGATTTTGGCGGTGGTGCCCGGGCATCGTGAGTCCACCGAGAGTTGGGCGTCGGTCCTGCGCGATCTCAAGTCGCGCGGGATGTCCGCGCCGAAGTTGGTGATCGGGGACGGGCATCTCGGGATCTGGGGGCGGACACTCGCTGTCGGCTTCAGTTAAGACATCGCGGTAAAGACGGAGGAATGGTTGTGCCGCTTATTCGCTCAGACATCCGCCTGCCTTTGTTGTGGAGTCGTTGATCTCCAACAAGAGATCCTGCATCGTCTTAGCCCATCGCTGGCCGTCCTGTTCCCAGGCTCTCTCCAACTCGCGCAGATGATGGGCGTTGCAGAGGGCGTGCAGGCACTGGAGCTGCAAGTAGGGCTTCCAGTGATCGTGACAAAGGATGCCGCGGAAGTGCTGCAAGACCGCCATGGCTTTGATTGCCTCACCCCCGCGCTTGGCGTGTGCGAAGAAGAAGGTCCATCGATCGTTAGAAACAGAGTGCAGCCAGAAGCCAGTGCCATTTACGTTGATGCCGGTTTCGTCGGCGTGGAGTAGCAGTTGCACGATGAGCTGGCATATGACAATGGACTCGAATCTCTCCAGCAAGTTGAATGCTTCCTTGTTGAAGTTGAACACGGAACCGGCGCTGAGGGGAATTCCGCACTGGTCGGCGAAGTAGTCGCGAATGCGGCCATAGGGTATCAATTGCTGCTGGGACATATAGACCGCCTGAGCCTTCAGACGATTCCCGTATTGGACCGGCCGGGTGACCCCTGCAGGAAACTGTGCGACGAACTGATTGCCATTTCGATCTTGTAAAATCTCTGCGCGGTATTCGGTGACTTTCTTCGAGATCTCGATATCGATGACCTGCCTGCGCTCAAAACCGGCGATCGTGTACTGGCCATGTGGGATGGTGCGCCGGTCCACTTCGATGGTTTCGATCCGGTCTGGATTCTCTTCTGGCTTGAGGGTCGCCCCTGCGTGCCCATTCTGGCCGCCGGGCTTACGCTTCTGCCCCTTCGCTTTCCGGTTCGATCCGCGCTTGCGGCGCGGATCCTGCGACGGTGGAGTGCTGCTGTTGGCGCTATTGAGACCCAACTTTCCCAGAAGCAGGTTAATGACAACGACGAGCAGGTTCATCATCGCCCGGACTTTCGGAGAGATGGAATTGTCTTTCCGCAGCAACAGCTCGACGTCCTTCAAGGCAGCTGTGACGTCAATATTCCCGATGCTCACGATACCGTAATCTCACTGAAGCGGCGCCGGAATTGCTTCTCCAGCGGGTATCCCAGCACCTGCTTGAGCGAACGGTTCGGCCTGAGACTGGTGGAATCCTTCCCGCGCCCCGTCGTTAAACCCAGCGGGATCCAATTGGCTGCCAGGTAACAGGTTCCCTTCCACCGCCCGGGATCGATGAACGTTTCCAGATAGTAAATCCGGTGTCCGTAGAGTCGTTCCCAGTCCTTCGATATCATCGCCGCCATGCGGCCCAGAATGTGCGACGCCAAGTGGGGCACATGGACCCAGGGCAGGATCAAATATCTGGAGTTATAGGCGATCGAACCGATATTGCGCCGCCGCGCCTCCGGATTCCAACCGATGAACCGGTCGCGTGGCCCCAAATGCCGCGCCGCCGAGGACCACGACAGGCATGCCAGTGGCCGACCCATCGCATAGGCCATGTACTTGAGCTGACCGCCGACCGGCTGCGTGTAGCCCAGATAGTGATGGTGCTCGATCAGTCCATTGAATAATGCTTCCTCAGGAGTCCGCCGCACCAGCCGGAATTCTATCGGGCCGATATCTTTCAGTTTGCCCGTTATATGCGAGTCATCGATCTGCGGACGCAGCGGCCTTCGCCGTTGCGCCAGCGGATTCACAGGCCTTCCTTTCGGCGGCGGTAGCTGAATATGTCCGGCCCGCTCCAGCGTCAGCATCAGACCGCGGCAGACCATATCGCACGGCACGCCATTCAACTGAACCCAATTCCAGGCCAGGCATAACCTCCGCGATAGCTCCCGCCGGCTCGCTGCCGGATGCTCCAGGATCAGAGCACGGATAAACTCGATCCCGCCTTCGTCCACCACCCGGCCCCCAGTACTTCAACACCACTTCCATGGCCCGCTATGCTAACAACTTTTCCTCTGGAACGCAGGTATCTTTACAAATTGTTTCAACGTAAAATCGAGAGGCCTTTTTCCGGGCAGGTGAAACCGCCTCATGGCAGTATGGCGAATATCCTGACCGGTGCACCGGTGCCGTCGCGAATGGTCATCGGGATGGCATAGAGCATCGCCCCGGTCTCGGGAAGTTGATCCAATCCGGCCACGTTCTCGAGGGCCAGCTTGTCGGCGCCGCAAATGATACGGTGGACCTGGAAGTCCGCTGATTTGCCGTAATCGATGCTGGGTGTGTCGAGAGCGATGCCGGCAATGTTGCGTTTGTTCACAAGAAATGTCGCAACCTCGGGTGAAAATCCGGGAAAACTCAGCAGCGGCAGAGCTTCCGGGCCCCGAAGATCCGTGCCCAAAACCTTGATCTTGTCGGGATACCATTTGGTGTCCAAGCCGGTGTACATGATGACCCAGGCGTGAGCCGGCAGCCGCCCATGCTGAGATTCCCAATTGAGGATATCGTCGACCGTGAGCATGTAGTCTCGATTTTTTTCACATACCACGGTCACATCAATCTTCGCGGCCGGCCCGATCCATTCACCCACGGGTACTTGCTCCATGGTGCGCCCGCCCTGCGCAAAGTGCATCGGCGCATCCGCGTGTGTTCCGCCGTGTTCGGATGCGCTGTAATTGTTTGATGCGTACCAATAGCCCTTTTCGTTGATGCCCCGGAACACTCTGGTCACTTTGAATGAGTCGGCGGTCGGCCAGTATATGGCGTTGTCATCGTAGGGATAGGTTAAATCCAGGATTTTCCCGGCGACGGGACGCGCCTCGCGGCTGACCAGAACGCGCCAGGACGTTCCATGCAGTCCTGTGGAAGTCCAGAAAAGCTCCCCGGAAGGGTCACCATGGCTGCCCGTGAACGTGACGGACCCGTTCGGATCGTCGACAATTTTTTTCACCGGCAGAGCATTGAATGAAGGTTCTGTCAATATGTTTTGATCAATCGAACGGTGATCCGTACTGAATAGAATCCTGCCATTCGTTTCGATGACCAGGATGTCCCATCCTTCCGTAATGCCGGACAAAATCTCACGCAGAAAAGGCTCGGGCCTAATAAGTACACTCACCGAACCTTTCATTTCGCCCTTCGGTCCCAGGACGGGATACTCCAGGTCGATGGCATTGATCCCCTCTACCGATTTGAAGACCATACTGAGAACCGGCTTTCCGGTTAGATGCAGCCGCTTGATTTGCTCCTGACTGCCGACATCGGCGCCTTTAATTTTTTTGTATTCGTCGGGTTCCAGAAGCAGCATCCTGCCCTTGGAGTCCAGGATGGCACAGTCGACCGCCATGGGGTTGGCGGCGCATAGCTCGTTCAGCACTTTCACGGCTCCGGCACCTTGAAGCCCTGTTTTTGCGATCTCGTTTGCGGATTGTGCCAGGCTGGTATCAAGCGCATTCAAGGCCGTTTCGAGCCTCTTCTGAATGTCGGTAAGAAGGGACGGAGCAGCCGGGCCGGTTTCGGCCAACCCAGGGAATGCCAGAGCGCTGATAACGATGACTCCGACGAAAATTTTCTTCCGAATCATGCCTTCACTCCTTTGTCCAGGATGATGTCGTGACATCGGGATCGATCACCTCCCGCATATCGATGTCCTTATTATATCCCGCGTATCCTCCGGCTGCCGGTCAGGGATCACTGGAAATACCGACCCATAACGGATCGAATCAGGAGCCGGAATTCAGAAGTCAGAATAAGAAAGCCAGTGTGAGTCAAGAAAACGCGGACCGTTCTTTGCGCTCTTCGATGGCCGATTCTTGCGAATTTCATTCTGTCTTCAGACTACCTGAGCGATTACAAAAAAAGGGCAATGCTCAATCCAATCGTTTGCGGAACCGGGCCGCCGCCAAGCTGATGACGGCGACTCCGAATGCCAGAAGCGGTAGGGCTTCCGGCCAGAGCACATCGATGCCCGAGCCCTTCAAGAAAACCCTTCGTATGATGGTGGCATAGTAACGGAGCGGAATGGCGTAGGTGACATATTGAATCGTCTTGGGCATATTCTCACGCGCGATGCTGCTCATCTGACACCATTCACCTCGGTCATCATATCCCAGCACCACTCAACATGACCCGGGAGCCCAATAACCAAGACCATCTGATCCGCCTCGACCCTCTATCTTCGCCATTCACTCCCAGCCCGCCTCCGCGACTTTGCCGTAGCTTTGTGGGGATGTCAACAATAGTTGACATGTCGCCATTTGTTAACACGGGCCTTTTTCCCGCTCCTGGCTTACGAATTGATGAGGATGCTCGATGGCATGTCAACAACTGTTGACGGTGGCCTCTGGGGGCTGCGCTTTGTTTTGAAGAGGATGCGCACGATGTGGCGGTGGCCCTGAAATTGCGTCTACTCTCGAATCGTGGCCACTTCACGCTCGGAAACCCGCGAGCCCTCGGCGTACAAGCCGCGCCATCCCGAGCGTGTTTCACACTACACCTCACATGCTTGGCGGTTGGTGATTCGGTCCAATCCAGCTCGGCCCGTCTCTCCAACCTGTTTATTTCACATAGATCATCCACTATTTTCGGTGCGTACTGGTATCCGAATCACTGGCGGGTCGCCGCGCTAGACCTGATTTGAAACCGCGAGTTTGCTCGCGCCGCAGTCGCGAGCTGCTTGTCCCGGGTCGACCCGGTTGATAGGGCCACTTACGCGATAGAGTCGATGTTGCGCATCGTCGTGCCATTCGATCATCCGTGACGTATCTTTGCGGCATGCGAGGAGACCCACACTCTTCACGGGAGATGGTCAGGAGCAAGAGACTTCCATTCGACTGCGGGCTCATGTCACTCGATGATTGGGCCGAAACTGAGAATGACGCACTGCATCCAACCTCCCAACTCACCAGGGAAAGGCCGTGGATCGCAACGCCGGGAGAGTATGCCTCGCGGTCCCATAGCCCGGCAAGCGGCAACCGGCACCTCGCGTGACGCAGCGCGTCAAGAACAACCGGAACGCATTTCAACTCGGGGATCCATCCATCGCACAGCTCGATC
>CAIWXX010000173.1 GCA_903916735.1 uncultured Acidobacteriota bacterium | reverse complement strand
CTGCATGATGCGGCACCAACGGGTCGTAAGCCGACCGGCGATGTGGAGTAACAACCCATCGTCCCGAAGAGCCGTATGTGAACAGCACTCGTACGGTTCTGTGAGAGCTGGGGGAGAGCAATCTCCCCCGGCTACTCGACACGCCTGGAGTGGTCCTATTAACCCAATATTACTACATCTGTAGAGTTCTCGGTATCCAGTTGAAAAAGCAAATCCTTATAACCTAACCTCAGCGTCAGGACATGTGGGCGACATACGCTCAGAGACGCACTAAACTACTATTGTGGCAAATATCCATCGTCTATTCAGCACACGCTTCATGGAGCCCGGCGCTCTAGAATAACCAAAGGACAACGTGTGACTCAGATAGTCTGCGTTCATTCGTTCCGTGGCGGTACGGGCAAATCAAACATAACTGCGAATCTCGCTGCCCTCCTGGCTCGCCGCGGGAAGCGCGTTGCGATCGTTGACACTGATATTCAATCGCCGGGTGTGCATGTCCTATTCGGCATCGATGAAAAGAGCATGCAGCATTCACTGAATGAGTTTCTATGGGGCGAGTGCGAGATAACCGACGCGGCCCAGGATGTTACAGCCTTAGTCGGCGATGGGACCGCCGGCCGGCTTTTCATGATCCCTGCAAGTCTCAGGGCCGGAGACATAGCCAGGGTCCTTCATGACGGCTACGACGTCAGCCAGCTTCAAAACGGATTCGAGGTTCTAGTTGATCGGCTTGCGCTTGACGTCCTATTCATCGACACGCACCCGGGCCTCAACGAGGAGACACTGCTTTCCGTTGCGCTGTCAGATGTGATGCTGGTGCTGCTTCGCCCCGATCAGCAGGATTACCAGGGAACGGCGGTCACGCTGCAGGTGGCACGCCGTCTGGATATCCCCTGCATGCTCCTGGTGCTCAACAAGCTCTCTCACAGTCTGGATGCTGCCGCGCTCAGCAATCGTATCGAAGGAATTTACGGCTGCAAGGTTGCGGGCGCCCTTCCCCACTCGGATGACTTGATGCTGCTGGGCAGCAGTGGGCTTTTTGTTGTGAGGTTCCCCGACCATCCTCTCACTGCTGCTCTTGGACGCATCGCGGACGCGTTCGTCGAGGCCGGCTGAGTGATGCGCATACGGCCTTGGATTCTCGTTGTGGTCACAGCCGTGGCCTACGGCTTGCTTAACGCACTGCTCTCGGGGCTGAAGCTGCCGGGAGCGCCTATCATCGCCCTGCGACCGCAGGTTGTTCTGCCAATGGCCGGCGGCATCCTGGCTGGTCCAATCGGCGGCTTTATCATCGGGGCTATGGGTAATGCAATCGGAGATATCGCTTCGGGATTTGGTGTGAATTATTGGGATTGGAGTATTGCAAACGGGTTGATAGGTCTGATCCCGGGCCTTATCGTGCCGCCGTCGCGAGGCCGCATTCGAACCCTCCCGGAGTTTGCGAGAATGCTGCTTGCCGTCGTGGCAGCCAATGGCATGGGGCTATGTTTCGGGATCCTCGTGGACGGTCTGGTACTTGGTCGATATGGCACTGCCGAGGCGTTCCTGAGCTGGTACCTCCCGGCAGTCGTCACGAACGTGATTTTCGGCCTGCTTCTACTTCCCGTTGTGCTTCATTTCGCCGGTCGCCTGGCGATGACGGTGGAGACGCGTACATCACTCGCTCTCACTCTCCTCTTGGTATTCGTCGTTGTCGCGGCAAGCGCCGCTGTGACAGCAGGTTTTTCGCACCTGCTCGGCGGTTCGCCCGCCGGTGCCGTTGAAGCCGTCGCGAGGGCCGACGCAACGCTCGCTGCCCTGCGCTGGTCCGGTGGCGTGATGCTGCTCGTGCTCCTTCCTTCCATTGGCGTTTCGATCTGGCTCACCCGCCTCATCACCGCCCCGCTCGCCGCATTGACTGCCGGTGCGTATGAGCTCGAGCAGGGCAAGTATGATCTGCCGGAGATGAGCGCACTGGCGCTCCGTGATGACGAGCTGGGTGTGCTCGCCAAGGCGTTCGACCGCATGTCGTCGTCTGTTCAGAAGCGCGAGGTAGCCTTGCAGCAGGAGATTTCTGATTTGCGGATCGAGATCGATCGTGAGAACACATCGAAAGAGGTCAGTAGAATAACAGAGACCGAGTATTTTCGCGGCTTGGAGCAGAAAGCGAAAGAGTTGAGACTCCGGCGCTCCGTCAAAGCGACCAGCACGCATGGCGGGGAGAAACAGGATACATGACGAAACGCATTGACGAAGCCTTGGCCGGTCTGTTGCGTGAGGCCAGAAGTGAACGGGCTGCACACGATCGTGGGGACCTGACGCATCTTGGGCTGCCGCTGCTGCCATCCGAGTCCGGAGTGCTGCGTATCGACATGAGCGAATACAAGGTGCTATCGAGCATCTCATCGCTCGTCGCGCAGCTGGCCGCCGAGATTCTCGACCAGGCCAATTTCGGCTCCGGCGACATCATGGTGCAGAAGCGTGTGACGGCGACGGACGCCCCGGAACTCGCGAAGCTCGGTCTGTCCTCCGTCTGCTTTTATGCTCGCAGCGGCGTCGCGGATGATCTTGTCGGCCGGTGGGCCGATTTCCGGGACAACCTCGCGGGCGTCCTTTATGCAATCCAGAGTCCGCGTTGGGGCGGTTTGCTGTTCCCGGACCGGTTCGGGAAGCAGGCCGAAGAAGCCGGCGCGCCGCCTGCATCTGAGGCGCCGCCTGCACTGCTCTTCCCGCTTCACCACCTCGGCCAAGAAACGAGGTTCTTTCTGATTGAGTGCGAGCGGGCTTCGCGGTTCCTGCGCATCACACTGGAGAGCTCGACGGATATGAGGCTTCAGCTGAGGCGGATCCCACACAGGGTGGTCCCTGCCGAAGCTGCTCGAAGCCTTCCGGGCGATATCCTGGGATCGGCCGAGGCGATCTTCTCGGATGCGCTGCGTGCATGCTCCGGTCATCGTACGCAGTCATATGAAGATGCTGCACAACAACCTGCGTTGTTTAAGAGCATGCGTGAGCGCGGTTTTGAGGAGATCGAATCGATTGTCCTGCACTGGACACTGTCTATGGCAAGAGGCATACAGACGGGGCGTCGTGATGAATGGATCGGTTTCATCGCGCGTTTGCTGTTCGTGCTGGTGGATGAGGTGGCAGGAGTGAGGCTGCGTGAAGGGAATACTATCGAGGTACGCGTCGGCGGCATGACGGCGTATCTCGATGCGTCTCAGCGGCAGCGGTGCATCAATGTGTCGATTGGTGAGCGCCGGGACCCGCCGCGTATCGAACGGTATATCAAAAGAATGGTGCGATTGCGCAATATCGCTGACCGACACGCGGGTGCCATTGCCGGGCACCGCGTCGTGCTGATTCACCATGTGACGGCGGAGATCCTGGCCACGATACACACGCTGAGCGTGATGGGGTGCGAATTCCTGCATGTCCATTTCGTGCAATACGCTCGGGCGGTTCCGCAGGATTTCCTGGATGCTCTGCTGGCATTGCCGGAAGATCGATTTCTGACGCGCGCGCTGCAACATATCGAGGTGCCTGGGTCGGTCGAGGGCACGTATATTCTTTCACCTGCCTACTCACCGATTGGCGGTCTTGAGCCACTCAGCGCGTTGCTTGCCGAAAAACAAGCCGACTATCTGACGGCGATGAGAATATCGGCGATCCAGCTGTTCTTTGCCGAGGCATGCAAGGCGCGCGAGGGCGGCCAGAAGTTGTTGCTGATCGAAGACGGAGGTTACGTAGCGCCGGTGCTCAATACGGCATGTCTGCAAGGCCTGACGGTCGGCGCACTGCTCGATCAGTGGGGGCTGCGAGATATGTTCGCGGAGATCGATAGCGCCACGCCGCTTACCGAATGGCTGCACGGGATTCTGCCCGGCACGATCGAACACACGCGAAACGGCTATGATGCCCTGGATGAGATTCAACGGCGCTGGGGGCATCTGCAATTCCCCGCCTGCAGCATCGCCATCTCGCGGCTGAAGCGCGGCGAGGAGACCTGGCAGGTGTCGCAGACGATTTTGAACGCGGTCGAGAGCGTGGTGTTCGGCGAAGGCTTCGTGCTCTCATCACGCCGGGCGCTGGTCCTGGGGTGCGAAGGCGCGATCGGATCGCATCTCATGCGCGACATCACGATGCGGCTTGCCGATCCGGTGATTTGCGGGGTTGACATCGCGCTGCCCGATCAAGCCGTCAATCCGCCCGGTGTGCATCGGGCGCGAAGCCTGCGAGAGCTGCCACGCGAATTTCTGCTCGACGTCGACCTGATTGTCGGAGTGGTCGGGCGATCAATTGTGGACGACGATGTCCTCGAAGACCTTGTGCTCAACGGCACTCGCACTCATATCTTCTTCGCAAGCGGCTCCACCAAGACCGTGGAGTTCACGCACCTCATCAGATGGCTGGATGGTTTGCTGCGCGCCGAGCGTCCGGAGATTCAAGGGCGAAAGGTGCATGTGCAAATGGAACCGGTGACGACGGCTGCGGCCATGATCGTCGCCAACCGGGTGAGGATCGAAGTCGAAGGCGGTCCGACGAAGATCCTGTATCTGCTGGCAGGACTGATGCCTGTCAACTTCCTATTCTATGGCGTGCCGACGGAGGTCATGGACCGAGTCCTCGAGCAGCTGCTGCAGGTGACCGTGGGCATGGTGAGACGAATCAATGCCGGCGACAGCAGCCTGCCTCCGCGCCTTCTGGCTGTCGATCATCAGATTGACGCCGATGCAAACACGCTCCCCGGGCCAATCGCCTGACCTCGACCGGCCGCACAGTTCAGCCACGATGGGCTCACGGATCGGGGAGTCCGCCTGAAACTACGGTCGAACGAACGGAGCGGTGTTCTTGGCGATATTGGGACCTGGAAGTGGGAGCGATCAATTCTCCTGTGTTTGAGGTTCGATTGAGAGCGTTGGCGAGGATGTTACACAGGGCTGGTAATTAGCGAGACGGTCCATCCCGGCCTACCTCTTGTGCAAGAAAGAGATCAATGGATCAAATAGAAAAGCCGTTACCGATTTAAGGGACGAGATACCGCTATGTTGCATGTCGATCCATTTTTCAATTCACACTTTCGGCAAAACGAGAAATTCCGAATTATTATTTCAACGACCTCTGTGCATAGATCTCGAATGTACCTTCGCGTGCAAGGTAATAATGAGTGCACAGAAAATCATGATTGCATCGAAAATCAACTGTCTTTATGAAACAAAAAAGCCATAAGTACGGGATCGTGTCAGATGACTCTCCATCCTTATTAATATTATGCGAAGGGCACGCAGCCTGACCGAGATATCGGTGCTCTGTTCGAACCCGACTCCAGAACTTTTGACTACGTGGATTGGATCGCCTGTCTCACCTCACATATATCCGATAAGGGCTGTCAGAAGGCGGGGTCCTCGTCGGCCGGCGCGGGAAGCCGCCCGGTCCGACACCGCGCCGCCGGGCCACTTCACTGCCGAGCACGCAGTCGCCGAGGCGCGTCATCTGGCGGCCGGCCGCCAGCTTCAAGCCGCGGAAGGCGAAATAATCGATGCTGGTTCCTACGATGGGGTCGCCCTGAGATCGAAAACGCACATACAGCGGAATCGGCTGGGCGAGGCCGTTGCCGCTCACGCGCCCGGCCTCGTTGTGCTGCATCGCCGCTGAGCGTAGTACTATTGCCATAGCAGGATGTGCGAAGAGTCAAAGAGGTGTTCCATGACTAATGTGAAGATTGTGATTGAGAAACATGCTGACGGGTACGTCGCATATCCAGTCGGCGTGAAAGGAGTCGTTCTCGGAGAGGGCGGTACTTATGAAGAGGCGTTGCACGATGTCCAGTCTGCTCTGAAGTTCCATATTGAAACATTCGGTCCTGATGTTCTGGGCGGCGAGGAGGGGATGGTGCTTGAAGCTTTCGTCGCCGAAGCAACAGTCTAACCTATGCCCAAATCCCCTACCGATGCACTGAAGGAACGCGTACTGCGTGCATTCAAAGCGCTTGGATTAGTGATAGTCCGCGAACGCGAACACATCGCTCCGGAGCGTCGCAATGCAGATGGGACAACCACTCCTTTGACCATGCCGAATCATGTGCACATCAAAAGATCGACTCTAAGGGCCATCTGCCAGCAATGCGACATCCCGCGAGAGGAGTTCCTAAGAGCCTACGAAGCTGCATGAACCCTTTTTTGGCATGAATCGATGTTTTACCTGGTATGAACGAGTAGTACCCATATCTGTTTTCCCATCATCGTGAGACCACATGCATAGGGGCGTGTCTTTGCTACTCATTTTTGTTCGATGACGGCAACTTCAGCGCCGCGACGAACAGAGAAAACATCCCAAGGAAATTGTGCGATCTGTGGAAGATGTGTTTCGACACGAATACTCCATACATCGAGCGCGGATCCTGCACTACGCCCAGCGACGGGGTATCTACCCCTGACGGTGAGGTAGATCACTGATCCCTGGTGGAGAGGGTCGTGAGCTGTTTCAATGGCGGCAAAGACCATCCGGCGGGAATCCGATAAGCAGCTTGCTGCCAAGATCGAGTTGCTGGGCCAGCGCCTGGATCAAAAGTGAAAAGTGAAGACCTGACCCCAAAACCCTGCCCGGCCTCAGTCAGCCTCCTCCGGCTGGTACGCCCTCTTCCTCACATCCATGACAATCGTCTCCGCGAGCCGGTCTTGCGCACACATCCGGTTGCGGTCCCAGAAGTATTGTACAAATCCCACGCCTCCCTCAAGCACCGCAGCGCCATACCCAAGCGCCCGCTCAAAGGACTGCCACAATCCCATTCTTTCGCTGGTCAGCGAGACGATCTGTGTCCGCGCAATCCATTTGCCGGGAGTCCGGCCATTGCCAAAGTAGTTGCACAGCCCCCAATAAAGAACCATGACAACGATATTTCCCGGTTCGTGGAAATCCCAGTCGACGTGAATATTGTCTTGATGAAAGACGAAGCGGCGAACCCCGACCTCCGCTGGTCCCCAAATCACCACTGCAATGATAAGGTCGATCCAATATCCCAGCAGCCTTTGCCAGAACATGGCCAGAGGCAGTCCGTTCAGCGCTTCCATCCGCGCACTTTGGTGAGAGTGAAATCTGCGCCTTTCCCGTTTCTGTTTCTTACTCATGGCGCACATTATAACTGAGACAGGACTTTGCATGAGAATCGGTGCAAAAGTCGGTTCTCAAGCGAAATTCTGGCTAGGCTATAGGGGTTTGTTTTTCCGACCGGATACAGAAAACTCTACAACTGTAGTAATATAGGGACAACAGAACCACTCCTGGCACCCGTCCGTCATCTCCGGAGATGACGGACGGGTGTGCGCCCGGCATGGG
>CAIWXX010000172.1 GCA_903916735.1 uncultured Acidobacteriota bacterium | reverse complement strand
CTGCATGATGCGGCACCAACGGGTCGTAAGCCGACCGGCGATGTGGAGTAACAACCCATCGTCCCGAAGAGCCGTATGTGAACAGCACTCGTACGGTTCTGTGAGAGCTGGGGGAGAGCAATCTCCCCCGGCTACTCGACTGCCAGGAGTGGTTCTGTTGTCCCTATATTACTACAGTTGTAGAGTTTTAGGTATCCGGTCGGAAAAGCAAACCCCTATAGCCTGAGACGATTTCTGCCAAAAAGGTTTGCAAAGCCGGCGAGACAATTTGAATCAGGCTCTTCGGTTCATGCCGGTTGCTCCTATCTCGCATCACGGCCGATACACTCGATCACATCAGAGTTCGATCATCCTCTCGTTGAATAGGCCTTCTGCCGGCGTCCCGATGTAGGCTCATTCTTTCGAGATACCAATCAGTTGAAATGTGTTCGCCTAACCAGGCGTAGCCGGAACCAAAGAAGAAGATCGCACCAATCGCAACGCCGGACTTCTCAGGAAGCAAGGAAGGGAGGAATGCAGGAACGGATTTTGATACCGGCCAGTGGTGGTTTCATAAGTTATTCATGCATTCCTTTCTTCCCGGCTTCCTGAGAGGAATTCACGATTCTTCCTGATCACAACTTTTGTCATTTTGTGCACGGATTTCACTAATCAGATACGACGGTTGGCTCTTTGGCAAGGGAAATCAGTGCGGCATTGACGAGGGAAGAATCTGGACAGCGAGTGCAAAAAACATGATGGTATCGGCAGTCTATTTTTTTATCGCGGCGCAATCACTCATGACAGTCACCGGCGAATGAGGATGATGATGGCGATGCAGACCCACACAACATTGACGGCGACCGATGGATAAGCGCCGAAGTGCAGCGTGTTAATGATAAGGAAGATGCTCCCTCCGAGATTCATGAGTTGATAAGCCACCGAATTCCCAGCAACCTTTCTTGTCGAAACCAGGACATAGGCCGCCAACAAAGTCACGGCACCGATCCATCCGATGATGTTGACCAGGAGCGTTGTAGGGTTCATTGGAATCATCCATTCAATCCGGCTGATGACCAGCGCTGGAGTTCGATCATGTTACCTTCGGGATCGAGGGCATAGACGGCGGTGAGATGACCGGCTCCGGGGATGTCTGCTTGAATGAGCTTGCCGAGGGGACGTCCTCCGGCGTCTGTGACCGCATCGAGTGCCTCCTGAACATTTTCGACAGAGAAGGCAATATGTGCGAACCCGGGTCGATTGGCTTGCGCCTGGGTCTTCTCCCTTTCCGGCGTATATTGGAAGATTTCCAATGTTGGGCCCTTGGGTCCATGCCCTGGCAACCGCAAATGGATGCCCTGGATCTGAGCACCCGGAACTCCGGCCAATTCTTCCAACCAACGATCTGAGAGATGTCGTTCCGGCGGCACAGGAACGCACCCGAAAATGTGTTCATAGAAATGCGCCAGGGCGTGCCAGTCGTGTGCAATGAGGTTTGTGTGGACATACACAGCGCTAATCATTTTTCACTCCATATCGACAATTGGCAGGATGAACGTCCTCTCGAATAGCAAATTCGACCTGAAGCGGCCTTTCCGTCATTCTCAATCGCCACGTCGATTATGAATGTTCCATAACCGACAGAACATCTTAATCCTTGTTTGATGTCAACCTCTAATGCTATTTGGCCCTGAATTCAAGATCACCTTCGAAGTTTTGTTTTATCCACCAACCTGCTAAGCTAACCTCCCGGAACGAGCGCGATCTGATGAATGAACGTCACTCGACAAGGTGCCGTGAAGCGGAACAGAGATCAGGAGATGAAACCAAACGTCTTGTATCAATCGGCATGGCAACCCCGACGATAAGGAAATCTGTGATGAGATGGAATGCGATCCAGTGGAAGAACCCACTCAGAAAATCCATCAAGGCGAGAATCCTTTTTTACACTGGAGTCGTCGTGATGCTTGTTCTGGGGGGCGTCATCGCTCTTTATACCCGCGACATGTACAGCAGTCTCCTGGGTGACAGCAAGAGAAACATCCGTGTCAATGTGGAAAAAGCGGCACTCGAAATCGACGCCAGTAATCTCGTTGCCGTCAGCATGGTCACGTCGATGTCGGTGATGCAGGAAAGTTCGATGTTCGGAAAACGAGCCGAGACATTTGCATTCGTCGAAGGCATGGCTCAAAGCAACCCCCGATTTTTCGATGCCTATATCATCTATGAGCCGAACGCTGACGGCCCAGACAGGGACTTCATCGGACGACGCGGGAGTGATTCAACCGGCCGATTCAACGCCGTCGTCAATAATGTCGATGGCCATCAGGAGATCGTCTCCGGTGTCGGGATGGACTCCAGCTTGTACTACAAGGGTGTCAAAGATAAATTCCTTGCTGGTTCCAAAAAAGGTTACATGATCACGGAACCGTATGTATATGAAGGCGTCATGATGGTTGAACAGACCTATCCCATCATCCTCAAAGGGCGATTCATGGGTGTGGCAGGGATGGATCGGACTTTGACCTTTTTATCCGACTACCTGTCTCTTCTCAAGCCCTATCAGACGGCTGATTTCATCCTCATCAGCCGGCTGGGCGGCATCATTTCCGCCACTATGAACAAGGAGCTCAATACGAAGAAACTGGTGGATACTCCTTATAAGAGCATTATTGATGAGATTGGCAGTGCGGAGAATCAACAGGAAGTGAAAATTTTCAAAGATCCCATCGACGGCACAGCTTACTTCTTCGCTATGGCTCCCATCCCGACAGGCCAATGGAAGCTGGTGATGCGAGTATCGGAGAAGGAGATCCTCAGACCCGCCCAAACCACTCTTCGTCGCGTCCTGCTGATATCCGCCATCGGCATCCTTGCCACCTTCCTCGTCCTGATCCGAATCAGCCGCTCGATCGCGGGCCCGATTCAGGTGGCCGCGGCCGCAGCCGGCCGCATTGCATCGGGAGATCTCACGGTCAATGTGACCATTGAAGCCGAAGACGAAACCGGGCAGCTGCACCATGCCATAAAGACCATGACAGACAACCTCGGGTCACTCATCTGGCACGTTCAGCGATCCGGAGTACAGGTCACCGCAACAGGCACGGAAATCGCGGCTTCGGCGCGCCAGTTGGAAGCATCCGTCAACGAACAGGCTGAATCGACAAACCAGGTCAGCGCCGCCGCCGTTGAGATTTCCTCGACATCGGTGAAACTCCTCCAGGCGGCCAGCGAAGTGACGCATGTTTCATCGGAAACCGCCGTTCTTGCCGATACGGGCCTTGCCGGCTTGTTGGGCATCGAAAAGCGGCTGCGACATCTCGCCGAATCCACTCAGGCCCTTTCCTCGCGACTTGCTGTGATTCGGGAAAAAGCAGGGAGGATCGACCAGGTTATTACAACCATCACCAAGGTCGCCGAACAAACGAATCTTCTTTCATTAAATGCGGCGATCGAAGCCGAAAAGGCCGGCCATGCGGGTCTTGGGTTTTCCGTGGTGGCCCGCGAGATCAGACGCCTGGCCGATCAAACCGCTGTCGCGACACTCGATATCGAACAGATGGTCAAGGAGATGCAGGAAGCGGTGTCGGCTGGTGTGGCCGGCATGGGGGCGTTCTCCAAGGAGATGGTGGATGGGTTGAAAGAGTCCGGATCCGTTGGAGAGCAGTTGGGAGAAATCATTCGAAGGGTTCAGGCTCTGATACCGCAGTTTGCAGCCGTCACCGACGGCATGACATCGCAATCGCTGGCGGCCAATAGGATCAGCGAATCCATGACCAGCTTAAGCGCGGCCGCGCGGCAAACGTCAGCGTCGGTTCGAAATTTCAATCTTGCCACTGATCAACTGCGCGAAGCGGCGAGGATACTCAAAGACGAAATCTCGCGATTTAAGCTTTCGGCCGGTGGCCGGCCGGATGTGCAGCCGACGAACCCCGAACTGTCATAGAGGCGCAGGGGTTCGTCGAGCTAGTGTCGGGGCTCTTGAATCGGGGTCTTCAGGATTCTTTTCAAATCTCCCAGCAAGATTTGATTAAAGACACGCGCTCCCTCACGGGACAGGTGTGAATTGCTGTGTCCGTAGCCGCCATTAAGAAAGAATTTGGGTTCGGCAAGCTTGAATCTGTCTGGGTCGTTGTAGTTCAGGATCTGTACGTTATCGTATTTTTTGGTCAGTCTCTTCAGATCTTTCATGAATCGATCCTGCTGGTAATTGGTGACATAAGTGCCGATGAAGTCGGGTATGACGACCAGGAAAACCTGAACCTGATCCTGAGAGAACATTTCAAGCATGTTTTCAAAATATTCGCCTTCCAAGCCTGGATAACGATCATAATGCGCTTGTTGAAAGGGAGTGTTGGGGGTGACGGCGAGTTTTTTTCTGGCGGGCCGTCCTATATAGGTATCCATTTCCGCGGGCCACTGATCAAAGACGGACATGCGGTTGCCGAACATTCTCTCATTCAGATGGTTCAGGGAATCACTTATGAATTCGTCCAGGTGCTCCTTATTGGCCAACAACAGCGACCAGCCTCGATTGTAAGATGGATCGCCGCCGGAGGCTTCGGGGAAGATCTTCAATAGCTGGCCTCTTGAAAATTCCTTGAAGATAAAATAATCCACACCATAAAGAACAATCCTGGGCACTCCGATCGACCGGCGATACTGCTGATAGAAAAAATAATTGTATGCCGGTCCTTTCCCGACGAAGGCCTCCTTGTAAGCCTTCAAGCCAAAAACTTTGCGAACGTATGATGGATGAATCGCCTCATACGTACGGGAAGTTCCCAAGATCAGAATCGGGTAGTTCGCTGGACGAGAGAGAGAGGAAAATTTTTCCTCCAGTGGGGGAACAAATGCGACATGGGCTTCGATGCCTCTCAGAAGGAAAAACAGCGAGCGGTCGAAGAGATAGAGGAACACGAGCAGCAAAGCCAGATCGATAAGCCGGAGAACCCAGGGCCTATCAGAAACGGAAGTAAATAAATTCATTCTCTGTATCCACGGCGAAAATTGCGATCAGACACAGGAAGAGGGCAAAGGCGGCGATTCGGAAGGGGCGAGGTATTCGGTCCAGAAGGGGAAATTGCTGCCGGTGTCTGGAGACGAATTCGCCGCCGAGAAAGAGCAACAGAAAAAACAGATTGAAGAGTGCCATCAGAATTCCATTGGCCGGGAGTCTGAATCGAAAGTGCTTCAGATACGCCCATGCCTCGGTCAATGTCGGCGCACGGAAGATGATCCATGAAAACGAGACCAGATGGAATGTCACGACAAGGGCAAGAACTTTTTGAAGACGAGGGAACTGATGCAAGCCCGTTCGTCGTGCCATTCTCTTTCGCCATTTTTTAGTCGCATACGAGACGATCAGATAGACGCCATGTATCAATCCCCAGATGATGAACGTCCATGCCGGGCCATGCCAGAGGCCGCAGAGGCACATGGTGAGGAGCATCGCGATCGCATATCCCCAGGACTCGGCCCTGATGAAAAAAAACCTGTCCGACTTTATCCGCCGCATGACGGCATAGGCAGTGGGCAGGAAGAGGTAATCGCGGAACCAGAAGGATAACGAGATGTGCCAGCGTGTCCAGAACTCGCTGATGCTCCGGCTGGCATACGGCATATCAAAATTCTTCATTCCCTCGAACCCGAGAAGACGGCAGATGCCATTGGCAATGTCGGTGTAACCCGAAAAGTCGCAATAGATCTGAAATGCATAAAAATAGATTGCAAAGAGAAGGTGCAAACCCTGGCCTCCCGGATTCTCCCACGCATCACTCACGTAAAGATCCAGTCGATCCGCGACGACCATTTTCTTAAAAAGGCCCCACGCGATGAGAGTCATTCCCTGCCTGATTATCTCGGGGTCAAAGCGCATCGGGGTGCGTAGTTGCGATAGAAATGTTCCAGCCCGTTCAATCGGGCCCGCCAGAAGTTGGGGAAAGAAGGAGACGTACACGGCAAAAAGTCCAGGATGCGTTTCCGCTGGGAGGCGGCGGTAATAAACGTCCAGAACATAGCTCAGCAGCTTGAAGACATAGAAGGAAATGCCGATCGGAAGCAGGAGGTGCAGGGAAAAACGCAGCGGAGAGCCCGTCAGCATCCGCAGGAGCGGAAGGAAGAGCGTTCCGAAGAATCCGGCATATTTGAAAACAGCTAACATGCCCAGCAGCCCAAACAGAGTGACAACCAGAAGGAGACGCCGCCGGCCCGTCCGCTGAGTTCTCTCTAAACGCAGGGCCGCCGCGTATACGACCAGAGAGGGGATGATGAGCAGCGGCAAATAGTGCCAGTCGAAAAGGCTGTAAAAGTAATAACTGGCCCCCAGGAGCAATACCCAACGGAAACGATGCGGGATGCAATAATAGCTGCCAACAACGGCCAGCAGGAACAGCCAGAACTGGAGCGTGTGGAATAGCATTTTATGGCGACCAAGAGAAATTATCGGTTATGAGATATTTTGCGTCGTGCCGAGTATGATGAAGGAAATAATAAGGTCTCACTGCCGCTCAATCATCTCCCAAAACCGCTGTGCAATGAATCCCGGACAGGAGAACGCTCGGGAATGCTCCATTGGTGAGGTCGACATGCCAACGCTGATCGGGTCGCAGAACTGCATGTCGAGTGAAAGGACTGGACGGTTTCCGGATCTTTCACTGTCCGCAATGTGAGTCCGCTTCGATCAGCATCGGTACAGGCGGCCGCTCGCTGATTCGATAGACAGGATACAAGCTGGGCTTCTCGGACCACTGCTCGACAATCACCCGATCAAAGGCCCCCCAGGCGACAAGGCTGTCGGCACATTGCGGTTCCAATAAAATCGGAATCAGGCGCGCCAAGGACTGGTTCATGGGTATGTAGGAGCAACCGGATGGAAAATCCGTATCATTCTTTTCATAATGGCCAGTCAGCTTTTTCAGGACGTGGCCCTGATAAATATTCTTTTCAAGCTCGATTGTCTCGATGACGAAATTCTCCGCGGTCATACGGCATTTTTCTTGAAAACGTTCGACCCTGATTCCATGCCGCTTGAGATTGTCGATGACGGCGTTCTGGAATGGCAGGACGATGTAGCCGGCGGGAAGGGCGATTGTCTTGGCCGGCACACCACAGCCGAAATACGGCACGCGATAGTCTTTGGTGACATCGGTCGGCTGAATCAGAAAATCCCCGAACCAGGTTGGGTATTTGGATTTGTCTTCAGGCTTGATTATTTCCTTTTTAAACTCATAACTCTTGATGGTCAGGTCGAAGAGCTTTTCGAGCTTGCTCTCGATGGCGAATGGCTGTGAGGCAAAATGGTGAGCCGTTTCGATATCGGAGGCATCGGCGAGATTTTGCATCGTCGTGATGTTGACGGATGTGTACTCGAGAATCGACTTGATAAAGGCGTGCGAAGAGAGGACTCGAGTCTTGAAGTCGGCATGCGAGTAGTTTTCATCCAGGATCGTGAAGCGGTTCCGGAGTCCGACATAGTTCGAACCATAGCGGGGTTCAATCGAATCGTTCTCCCAACCCTTATCGGGGTTCTCGCGATCGATGAAATTGCCGTATGGAATGCTGTCGAACCCGTATTTTGTTTTCAGGGTTTCGGACACCGCCGGGAAGAGCTTCTGCCACATGAAATCGCGGAGGGTTTTGTCGACATTGGGTTCGCTCATGGTTGTGTATGTAATGGGTTGGCGATGATAGGAACCGTCGGTTGTGTGCATGTCCACGATGAGAACGGGGTCCCAGGCCTTGAGAAGATCAATCAGCCCCCGCGCCTCGATTGATTCCAATTTCGTATAGTCGCGGTTGAGATCGAGATTCTGGCCGTTCGGTCGCATACCGGCCAATTCAGGGCCGTTATCTCCCCTGTTTTTTCCCAGCTTTTCATTGCCGTCGGCATTGTAAATCGGCAGAATGAGAATCGTCTGATGATCGAGAATGCCGGGCATTTTCCCTTCGGCGATATCGCGGATGAGCATCATGCATGCCTCTTTCCCTTCGATTTCGCCTGCATGAATATTGGCCATGATGAGGACGGTCGGCGTGCGATGACTTCGAAGATCCCCTGGTGCATAGATGTGATCATGGCTGAGGATGACGAGTGGAACCATCCTGCCTTCAGTAGATGTGATGAATGGGGCGATTTTAATGAGGTCGGAACTTTTTTGTGCATCGAAAAGAAAATTCATGACATCGGCATAAAGCGATGTTTGTGTGTAGTTGGAGCTCTCGGCAATCGTCACTAAATTTCCAGCGACGATCGAACTCGCGCATCCTAACATAATGGCCGCTATCAGTATCACTTTCTTCATTGGTCCTCCATTTTCAAAGGGCTCATCGTACTTGATTCGGCATCGACCTGCCAGTGCGTTGATGGGGCCGTTTTTCGGCCAGAACCCCGTCGAATTCGGCCCTTTTCATTTTCAGATATGGAAATCCATCGAGGTGCCACTGAGGGCATCGATCTCCGTTTGGCCGAATGGCTGCCCGCACGAGTCCGGTGGAATGCGTCTCATGTCCACACCGTTTGACATCGCTTATGTGCATAAGCTAATTTCGCCGATCATGCTGTGTGGAGTTACTCGGTGCCGGCCAGCCGCCGTTCGAATGATGATGGGTCACGCACTTTTCTTACCGCTCTGGTTGCTCGCCATGCAACCGGGCGTGCCTGGAATCGGTTCACCAACCGTGACGATACCGCGGATTGAAGCGACGATTCAGATCGACGGCGCGATGGACGAGCCGGTTTGGTCAGAGGCCGCTCGTCTCACAGGGTTCTCTCAGTATCAGCCCGTCGATGGACGCCCGGCTGAAGAACAGACCGACGTCCTCGTCTGGTACTCGCCCGATGCGATCTATTTCGGCATCATCGCTCATGATCATGATCCGGCCTCCATCCGCGCGACCGTAGCGCAACGCGACAAGCTCGAACTCGACGACACCGTCACCATCTATCTCGATACCTTCAATGATCGGCGGAGAGCTTTCTTTTTTGAAGTGAACCCACTCGGCGTGCAGCAGGACGGAGTCCAAACCGAGGGCCAGCCGACTCCGGGGCAGATGTATGGAAACTCGACGGATAAAAACCCCGACTACCGTTTTGAATCCAAGGGCCGTATCACAGATGAGGGTTATGTTGTCGAAATCCGCATTCCCTTCAAGAGCCTCCGATATCCAGGCGACGGGCCACAGCGTTGGGGGATTAATATCGAACGAAAAATTCAGCGGACCGGATATCAGGATACCTGGACCGATGTTCGCAGAGGCAGCGCCAGCTTCCTGGCGCAATCGGGCTTCATTGATGGAATTCATGATCTTCGCCGGGGAGCCGTCACCGAGATCCAACCCTTCACAACGGTCGTCATCAATGGCCGGCGCGATCCTGATTCGAGTATCTTCAAACGCGACTCTGCGGATGTGAATCCCGGCGTGAATATTCATTTTGGCCTGACGAATTTGTCATTCGACGGCACGGTCAAACCGGATTTCAGCCAGGTGGAGTCGGATGCCGGGCTGGTGACGATCAACGAACGATTTGCGTTGTTCTATCCTGAGAAAAGGCCGTTTTTCCTGGAAGGGATCGAGCTCTTCGCCACACCCAACGATCTCGTCTATACGCGCCAGATTGTGAGCCCAATTGCCGGCGCAAAGCTGACCGGTAAAATCGGCCGCTATGGATTCGGTTATCTGAGTGCGCGAGACGATGTGGAAGAAGGCAACGCTTGGTTCAATGTTTTCAGGCTTCGGCGGGATATCGGGCAGGACTCTCTTGTCGGGCTGACCTACACGGATCGGACCGGCTCCGGCACGTTCAATCGGGTACTCGCCGGCGATATGCGCATTGTCTTCGGGAAGCTTTATTTTGTTCAGGGGCAGATCGGTAACTCGTGGACTCACGACGACAACCCTTCTCAGTCATCGCCGATATGGGAAACCGAATTTGACCGCACCGGGAGAGCCTGGGGATTTAATTACAAACTCGGTGGCATCGGCGAATCCTTTGAGGCAAGGTCAGGCTATGTCCCCCGCAATAACATCGTCGAAGGCCAGGCACTCAATCGGCTGTCGTGGTATGGAAAACGGGGGGCGATGGTGGAGAACGTCACCGGGTATCTCACTTTCAACAGAATATGGACATATGCCGGCTTCGGAACGGATCCGGCAATTGAAGGATTCGTCGACTTACGGGTGATCACACTCTTGAAGGGCGGGTGGAGTATCACGGGGGATGCAACGAACGGCTTCTATCATTTTGATCGACAGTCATTCGATGGTTATGAGGTTGTGACGAGTGAGGGCCGGATTATTCCTTATGCCCCGCCTGCCGGTGTCAACGGTGCTTTCAACATATCAGCTGAGATCGCCACTCCTGTCTATCGCCTTTTCAATGCCACTCTGAGCGTGGTGTCGGGAGAAATCCCCATCTTTCTTGAAGCTTCAGAAGGAAAAGAGACGGCCGCCGAATTAGCCCTCGGCATCCGGTCCGGTGATTTCCTCCGGTTTGATCCATCAATCATTTTCTCATCGATTCATCGTCAGAGAGATTCGTCCGAGTTCGCTCGGACTGTCATTCCGCGATTGAAAATCGAATACCAGCCGTGGCGGTCGCTGTTTTTCAGGGTTATCGGCGAGTATCGATCGGAACGGCAGGCAGCTTTGGAAGATGCGCGGAATGGAAGACCATTGGTTGTCGATGGAACGACCAGCCAAGCCCAATTAGATAGGAGCTTCCGCATTGATTGGTTGTTTTCATACCAGCCGACTCCCGGCACATCTGTTTTCGTCGGCTATGGCTCGACATTGGAGGGAGATATTTACAGGACGAGTCTGCGCCGGAGTAGCGACGGTTTCTTTTTTAAGATCGCCTACATATTTCGATATTGAAAAACGTTGACATCATCGTCGATGTTGACACCGACGATTTCAGTTTGCGTCGCAAACGATCACGCCACTTCCTTCGACGTCGCCCGCGGAAACCTTGCAGCCGAACCGAATGCGTTTGCATCTCCACGCAACAGAATGCAGAATTCAGAAGGGGAGAGGGGCACAGGAATGAACTCCAACTAATGAGCGCATGATCAGAAGCCTCCAACCTCTCAACATGGCGAAAATAGTGACGACAATCATTGTGTCATGAAGGTGCGGAAAAATCGATGCCGGCCCAGCTGATCGAACATTTTTTCGACGAGCCGCGTCGCTGCACATATCTCCAGGATTGCGAGGCTGTCATCGAGCACAGGATCATGCTGGATGTCGATCCGGAGGAATTTGAGCAGATGTTGGAGCGCGGGTGGAGACGATTCGGCCCTGACTATTTCCGGCCGAGTTGCCGATCCGGCTGCGCCTGCGTGCCCCTCCGTGTGCGCTCATCTGCATTCAAACCATCCCGGAGCCAGGAGCGTGCCGCCCGGCACCTTGCAACTCGGTTCCGAATGGTCATCGGATTACCCGCTGTTGATGAACAGAGGCTCTCATTGTTTCGGCGTTGGCACGACTCCCGTGAGAAGGCGCGGGGATGGGAGTCAATGGAAATGACGGTTCAATCGTTTTGGTTTACTTTTGCGTTTCCACATCCGTGTGTCCGGGAAATCGCCTACTATGATGATCATGCATCGGGTGGGAAGAAACTCGTTGGCGTTGGCATCTGCGATGAGACGCCGGATGCGATCAGCGCCGCTTTTTTCTATTATGACCCGGACTATTTGCGCTTCTCGCCCGGCACTGCTCATATTGTGCATCAGATCGACCGGGCACGATCGGAAGGTCGAGCCTGCGTCTATCTCGGCTACACTGTTGCCGGCTGTCCGTGGATGGAGTACAAGTCGAAGTTCCGTCATCATGAACTGCTGGTGGGATGGCCCACGGCTGATGAAGCACCGGATTGGCAGGGCTAAGCTTCTCCTTGCATATCGGATTTATGGAAGAGGGGGCGGTACGAGGCAAGAGCCTGATGAACGAGCGTCACGGAGCTCATCCTCAGATAACTTCCCTCACATGGACTCACCATCCTGCCTCCCATTTGTTTTCATGACACCGGTTCGAGCATACTTCGGGGGACGAATCGAGGAGACTTAATTGAATCCAATCATGCGATCCTTTGTCGTTGCTTTTATGACGCTTGTGACATCGGCGCCAATCGTTCAGGCGTCCGACGTTCAGCACTCAAGTGATGCGAAAGCCGATTCGATCAATCTCCGTGTCAATCAGATCGGCTACTTGCCCGCAGAGAGAAAGGTGGCACTCGCACTGACAAACGCCAACCTCGCCGGCCAAACCTTCCAGGTCCTGACGAGCAAGGAGAGAAAACTCGTTTACAACGGCCGTGTTGGGAATGATCGTGGGGCATACGGAGATTTCCTCCATGTCTATGAAATGGATTTCTCCCAGCTCGCACAAAATGGCTCCTATGTCGTACGAGTCGGAAATTTCGTTTCACCTGCATTTAACGTGGGAACCGAGCCTTATGCCGATCTCCTCGCGTCTTCATTAAGATTCTTCCGCGTGCAGCGTTGTGGCGATACAGAGCCGAGTCTCCACGGCATCTGTCATCTCAAGGATGGAAGGGTGAAAGACGGACCGGCGACAGGTGCTGTGATTGACGTCGCTGGGGGTTGGCATGATGCAGGCGATTATTTGAAATTCCTGATCAACTCAGGCTTCACGACTATGGTCCTGCTCGCCGCCTATGAACAGAATCCCGTGGCCTTTGTGGATGGCGATAAAAACAGAGTGCCGGATATTTTGGACGAAGCGCGGATCGGGGTCGACTGGGTTAATAAGCTATGGGATCCTCACCATGGCACTCTTTACTACCAGGTTGGTGATGAGAGCGATCATGACCGGTGGAGGATGCCTGAGCAGGATGCGAATTTGCCACCACGCCCTGTCTGGGCATGCCAGAAGGGTAGGGGAGCAAATGTCGCCGGAAAGGCATCTGCTGTTTTGGCCCTGGCGTCTGTTCTCTGGGGCAATCCGTCTTCGCACTTTTACGATCCAGCCCTGGCCACCAAGTACCTCATCGCCGCCAAACAAATCTATGCTTACGGCAAGGGACGGCCGGCGGCGCAGTCCAGCACTTCCGGCTTCTACGAAGAAACGACATGGAAAGACGATATGGCCCTCGCTGCAGCGGAACTCTACCGAGCGACAAAGAACAAAATCTACTTGAACCAGGCTCGCGCCAACGCTGCTTCCACAGGCGACGCACATCTGCTTGGCTATTCCGATGTTTATCCGCTGGCACGCTATGAAATCGCCCGACTCGATCCAACCTACGTCCAGAAGGCCGTCTCTCTTTTCGTCACCGATCTCAAGGCCATGAAAAAATATGGTGATGCCGAGCGCTTTCATGCGGCGGTTGAATGGTTCTACTGGGGATCTGCAACCGATATGACTGCAGCCGCACTCGAAGCACTCTGGTATGAAAAACTGACAGGTGATCGAACCTATCGTGCCATGGCGACGGATCAACGTGATTTCGTACTGGGCACCAATCCCTGGGGAGTCTGTTTTGTAAATAGCGCCGGCACAACATGGCCTCGGACTCCCCATCATCAGGTGGCTGACCTGACTCGTTCACAGTTGATCGGATTTTGGGATGAGGGCCCGATGAGGAAAGCTGAATGGGATGAGATCGGGATCGCGCTTCACGGGAGTGACCCCTACGCCGCTTTTCAGGCCTCTGAGGCGCTCTATCATGATGATGTCGAGGACTACGCCACAAACGAACCGACCATCAATGCCAACGCTGAAGGGTTAGCCCTCGTTTCGGGGTTTCTTTCAATCCCATGAAACACCCTCGTTTTTAGAAGGAAAAATGGAACTGTGGTCTTTCAGCGGGCCGGCATTCCGGAGTTTTCTCCTTGGAATGATTCCCCTGGTCATCTTCTCAGCGATCGGATCGGCGCTTTGGTATTTTTCCGATCACATCGCCGCCAAACGCGGAATCCCTCGAGGGGTTCTGCGGTCCCTCGCGATCGTTGTCGCCGCTTTCGGCATCGCGGTTGCTGTTTATATCTTCTGGACCGGTTATGCGATGCGAATGACCACGCTGCGATGAGGACTTCGTTCCTGCAGTGATTGGCCTGAAGGCCGCAACTCTCGGCTCCCGTCGGGACAAGGCGTTTTTGATGTGCATCATCCATCGATCGAGTACAGGCTCGTCCTCATGCCCATGATTGGCGTGAGGCTGTGTTGATCCATCGCCTGTGCCGATCTCCTTGAAATTGTCATTCAGCATGAAACAGCGCGTCGGTATTTCTTCATGACGGCCATATGGTCAGGCCAGGCTTATGGTAGTAAGCTGCCACCATGCGATCATATCGAGAAACACTGGGAGGGGTCATGAAAATAGCTATTGTCGGTTTTGCACTTTTCCTCTGGAGTGCATTCGTGATGGCCGCAGAGTCCAGTCAGGAGTCGGTACGAAAGGAAATTGACTCCTTCATGACGGCCTGGCATCAGGCCGCGGCCGTATCCAATCCCGCTGTCTATTTTGGTTCAATGGCCACGGACTTCGTCTTCCTCGGCACCGACGCCGGAGAACGATGGACAAAGGATGAATTCCAGAAATTTGCGGAGCCGTTTTTCAAAAGGCCTTCAGCCTGGGTGTTTTCCGCCATCTCACGTCACATCTCCATTTCCAGTGACGGACAGATTGCCTGGTTCGATGAGCTCCTCAACTCGAAGTCCTACTGGCTCACTCGTGGTTCCGGCGTCTTGACTCGTCATGATGGTCAATGGAAGCTGGAGCAATATAATATGGCTTTCACGATTCCCAATTTATCAGTGAATGACATACGACCTTTCATTGAAAAAGCATTCAAAGACGCGCTTCCTGAGCACCTGGAAGAATAGATCTGAGAAGCGGAGCTCATCGACTCTGCCTCTTTGCTATTTTCGCTCCTCCTTCAATGCTTTTTGGACATCCACAATTCCCTGACATTTTCTCAATAAAAATCAGACAATCTCTTTACCGCTTCGCGACCGATGCTGAGGGGTTTTAGTGTCTAAACGGCGAAATGTCGACACGAAATGGCAAGATCTTCGGAACATGCGAGATCCCATCCGAACCTCTTAGGAGTGCAGGAAATAAGGAAACCAGGAACGACCCCGACCATTGCCGGCACACCCGCCTTCCGTTCCTGCATTCCTCCCTTACTGGCTTCCTGAGAGGTCTGGAGTCGCCCCAGGGGCGGTGCGGCCAATGTCTTTGGTTCTGGCTCCGCCAGGTCAGGCTATAGACGTTGACGTTATCCTGCGCTTCGCGTGTTCATTTCAAAGGATGGCTCCAATAGTGTTAAAATAGGAGGTTCGGCGGAACATTTCCCAAGGAGTGTATTTTATGTCGACAGCCATCCCCGACGCCCCGTCACACTTCATCAAAGACATCATCAATGAGGACATGAAGTCCAACAAGCACAAGGGCCGTGTTCATACACGATTTCCGCCGGAACCCAACGGTTATCTGCACATTGGCCACGCGAAGTCGATCTGCCTTAACTTCGGCATCGCACTCGAATACGGCGGCAAGTGCAACCTCCGTTTCGACGACACGAATCCATCGAAGGAGGAGGTCGAATATGTCGATTCCATAATGGACACTGTGCGCTGGTTGGGATTCGATTGGGAAGACCGTCTCTTCTATGCATCGGATTATTTCGAACAGCTTTATCAATATGCCGAGCATCTAATCAAGACAGGCAATGCTTTTGTCTGTCATCTGAGCGCCGATGAGATCCGAGAATACCGGGGCACACTGACGACTCCTGGTCGGGGAAGCCCTTATCGCAATCGCTCCGCCGACGAGAATCTCGATTTTTTACGCCGGATGCGCGCCGGTGAATTCCCGGACGGCCATTGCGTGCTTCGCGCGAAAATCGATATGGCATCCGGCAACATCAACATGCGCGACCCCGTCATCTATCGCATCCTTCATATGCCGCATCACCGAACCGGCGATGCATGGTGTCTCTATCCGATGTATGACTACGCGCATCCAATTTCCGATGCGATTGAAGGCATTACGCACTCGCTCTGCACGCTGGAATTTGAAGATCATCGACCGTTCTACGACTGGGTGTTGGACAGACTTCCTGTTCCTTGTCACCCTCGTCAGATTGAATTTGCTCGATTGAACGTCAACTATACGATCATGAGCAAGCGAAAATTACTACAGCTTGTGCAGGATCACCTTGTCAGTGGCTGGGATGATCCACGCATGCCGACGCTGGCCGGAATGCGACGGCGCGGCTTGACACCTGAAGCGATCCGGGATTTTTGCGATCGCATTGGAGTTGCGAAGGTCAACAGCACGGTCGACGTCGCCTTGCTCGAACACTGCCAGCGCGAGGACCTCAACAAGAGAGCACCGCGCGTCATGGCTGTTCTCCATCCTCTTCGCGTCGTTTTGGAGAACTATCCTGAAGGCCAGGTGGAATGGTTCGATGCGATCAACAACCCCGAGGATCCCGATGCGGGGACGCGCCGGATTCCCTTGACGCGCGAGCTGTACATCGAACAGGACGATTTTCGTGAAGAACCGCCTCCCAAGTTTTATCGACTGGCCCCGGGCCGGGAGATGCGTTTGAAGCATGCTTACATCATCAAGTGCACGAATGTTGTGAAGAATGATCGAGGGGAGATTGTCGAGGTTCGATGTACCTATGATCCCGGATCGCGCGGTGAAAGCGGTCGATCCGTGAAAGTCACGGCGCACTGGGTCTCGGCAGCGCATGCTTTTGATGCCGAGGTGCGACTCTACAATCACCTCTTCACAAAGGAAAATCCCGCAGAGGAGGATGATTTCCGTGCGAGCATTAATCCGGATTCCCTGCAGGTGTTGACAGGCTGCAAAGTCGAGTCTTGTCTGGCATCAGCGGCACCCGGGAGTCGCTACCAGTTCATGCGGCAGGGCTATTTCTGCGCCGATCTAATGGATGCGGCGCCCGGAAAACCTGTGTTCAATCGTATTGTTTCGCTCAGGGATGAATGGGCGAAGATCGCAAAGAAGATGACTATCGCATAGGGGGCGCATCGCATTGTGCTCCAGTACCAGAGGATCGATCATGAGTGATATCAGAGTCCGCTTCGCCCCATCGCCGACGGGCAATCTGCATGTCGGGAGCGCTCGCACAGCCATCTTCAATTGGCTCTTCGCGCGCGCGAATGGAGGCGCATTCATCTTGAGGATTGAAGATACCGATACCACGCGGTCCAAGGATGAATACACGCGGTCCATCCTGGATGGCTTGCGCTGGTTAGGGATGGATTGGGATGAGGGGCCCGAGGCCGGGGGTGATCTGGGGCCGTACTTTCAGGCGCAGCGGCTGCATCTATACAGCGAAGCGGCCGAGAAGCTGGTGGCGGAAGGGAAAGCCTATCGCTGTTTCTGTTCAACTGAACGCCTCGATGCGTTGCGCAATCAGCAACAGGCGGCCGGTCTGCAGACACGATATGACGCGCTTTGCCGGGGCGTTTCACCGGAGGAAGCTCGGCGCCGGAAGGAACACGGAGAAAAGTACGTTATCAGACTGAAAATCGACACCAACCAGATCGTCGAATGGGATGACCTCTGCAAAGGGAGGATTTTAATCACGACGGAGTTGCTCGATGATCTGGTGCTCGTCAAATCGGGCGGTTTCCCAATGTACAACTTTGCGGTTGTTGTGGATGACACTGGAATGAAGATCAGCCATGTCATCCGTGGGGAAGATCACATTTCCAACACGCCCAAGCAGATCTTGACCTATAGGGCACTCGGATTCCCACAGCCCGCATTCGGACACATTCCCATGATCCTTGGAACCGATCGCTCGAAACTCAGCAAGCGTCATGGCGTGACGAACGTTATCGATTATGAAAAGGCCGGCTTTCTGCCGGAAGCCTTTTTTAATTTCCTGACTCTACTTGGCTGGTCGCCGCCGGATGAACAGGAAATTCACACCCGCGGCGAACTGGTTTCCCTGTTCTCACTAGATCGCGTCGTTTCGCATGCGGCCATCTTCGACATCGAGAAACTCAAGTGGATGAACCTGCAATACATCAAGGCGTTGCCGGCGGAAGAGTTGTTCGCAAGATGCGAACCGTTCCTGCGGTCGATGGACGGATACCCCGGTCAATACACGCCCGAAGAGCTTTTGGAGCTCGTGGGACTTTTCCGCGAGCGGATGAATGTCCTCACTGAGATCACAGATCGGGCATCATATTTTTTTAAAGATCCCGATTCCTATGATGAAAAAGGGCTCAAGAACGCTTTGAAAACGCCGGATCTGGAAGCGGTGATGAACGAACTCGCAACTGATTTGGAACAGCTCTCTGCATTCACGCATGATGCTGTCGACGGCGTTGTGCGGAGGCTCGCCGAGCGTCGATGCGTCGGTGCCGGCAAAGTGATTCACCCGGCGCGCCTCTCTGTCAGCGGCCGCTCGGACGGCCCCGGCCTCTTCGAAATGATGAACGTCCTCGGCCGCGAAAGGTGCGTGCGGAGAATAAAGAAGTTTTTGGAAAAAAGACTTTGGAGCAGGTGATTCGACGTTGCTTCGCCGGACATTAATCTGATTTTTAGGCGAAGATCGATTTCGCCTGCGGATAGGATGCTTTCGAGAGGTGACCCCTCACAAATCGCCGGCCGGAGCGCCTCGACTCCCGTCACCATCACACGTGCTGCGTACGATCTCACCGCCGATGCGAAAAGAGCCTGGATCCTTGATGCCAACCTAACGATATTGGCGGACTAGTTGTCGACAAATTGAAATTTCCAATTCCAATCCCACGACAGTACCAGGGGCTTCCTGTTGCCGCAAGGAAAGACCATGAAAGACGCGGCGGGATTCGCTCGATTCCTGCTTGACACCGCGCCGCGTCTCCGTTTCGCAAACTACTCTGTCGTCCTCGCTGTGTTTCCATTCCTCTCTTTCGTGCAGCGACACGACTCAAAGAGGGATTTGGGCTCAGTGCTGAGGCGACCCGACATACTGCGCGCTTCCGAATCCAAGGACCGGATAGAAGATCGGCCCAAGAAAAGCCAACCCCAGCCCAAATCCGGCGCCTTTGCCAAAGGCTTTTGCGATATCGATAGATATGAGGATGTGAATAACAAAGTTCACCAGTGGTATGAGCATCAAAATGACCCACCATATCGGGCGGCCGGCAATCTCCAGCAGCACGATCAGGTTGTAGATCGGGATGATGCTTGCCCATCCTGGTTTGCCCGCTTTCACAAAGGTCTTCCAGAAACCGGCGATGACGAGAACCACAACCGCCAGCCAGAATAGCATGATGAGCGTCATGAAGATCGCTCCTCCTCCTCCTCCTCCAGATTGCTCCATGTGACTCCTCCTCCTCCTTAATTGGTTAAGGGATTAATTTTTATCGTCGACGGCGTCGCTCGCATGCTCCATTCAGGCAGTCGGCACGAAGACACGCAGAAGCCGTCTCCTTGAACACAAGGGTTCATAACTGAAGGATAACGGATGAGAGGGAAGAAGTTCAAGATGCTTCGCACTCGAACAGAACCCCGCCGGCCGGGGGGCGTACCTTGGGATCACACTGAATGTCAATGTGTCACAGAGGGCGATGCGCTGCTGAAGCGCTGGATTTTTGGCACGCATCAAGGTTCTGTCAGTGACAATCACCTGGACTACTACCTCGACGAGTTCACGTTCCGGTTTAATCGTCGGCACTCACGGGCTCGCGGCCTTCTGTTCTATCCACTGCTCCGGCAATCCGTCCAGGCCGAGCCCGTGCCCTATCACCAGCTCATCGGTCGGAAGCGGCGGAGATAGGCGTTACGAGAGCGAAGTGGATACCCCCTTTTTCCGGATTCCTATTATCTCAAACGCCGGTATCGGGATTCCCAGGCCGAGTCTGTCCAATTTTAGATTCGCCTTGACGCCCGCCCGCCAGTGGTCTACATTTTGATCGTGTTTCACCATCGACCCCCGCAAAATAACCGTCAATATCGATGCGAGGATACTCGATTTACTGCGTTCGCGGCATTTGAGCATCCCGAGCGGAAAAGCAAAATCCTGTATCCAAAAAACATTTTGCTATGAATTTTTTTAGGATTACCGTAACTTCGCTTGTCTTGATTCTTGCACCCTCGCTTCAGGCACAGACGAACTCCGGGAAGACTCAAGGCTATTGGAAGCTGGTGAAAACGGAGCATTATCCACTGAATAAAACCGAGATAAAAAACAATGAACGTGGAAAAGTATTTTTTGATGTAGAGGATCAAAATGGCCGGCTGGAATGCAAGTACCATAGCTACTCGCGCGAAGGCAAAAATGCCAATGACCTTGTTGAATCAGGCGAAGCATTCATCAGCTGGAATCCGCCACCACCCCAGGCCAAAGCCGGCGATTCGTGGGACGGCGCGTATCTTGCGAAAATTCTTCGCGCGGATTCCTATTATGCCAGTTCTTCGGATCTTAGGCAGCAATTAAAGAATCGCAACTTCGGGCAGGGGGAAAAAACGCGAAGCGACCTTGGGGTCACTCTGAATATCAACGTGTCTTTTAATATTGTTTCCGAGATCAAACCGCAAGGAGGAGCAGGAGACCAGGCAGAGATCGGTGCTACGACGCAACCCGGTATCAAGAAAAAATCAAATTTAATTTTTCCCAATATCATTCCGGATTACCGGTATATGGTTATCTTGCTGGATGCTGATTTTAATGTATTTGCCGGCGTAGAAGCTGCCAGCCGATTCAATTATTTTTATGAGTGGACGGGAGGGACCGAGTCGACCGCGGCTTCGACGAAAACCTCTAAGACGACGGCGGGCAGTGACTTGACTGAAGCGGTCACAATCAGCTCCAAAGCTTTTTGCCTGTGTGACGAGGCATTTAAGCGTTTTGGGAAGGAAGAGCTGGAAAAGCTGGGATTTACTAAAACTTGTAATATCAAGAAAGGCCACATCGAAATCCTGGCCGATTTCGAGAAAGCCCTTGGAACCTACGATCGGAATCATGCGAAAGAAGGTAAAAAGGCATTCGTATCAAAGCCGGTCGCCGGCGGATTAAGAGCGATCAATTGGCTGGGCAACGAGGGCGGCATGATGGGGAAGGCCACGGGAGGAATCGCCGGGAAGGGTCTGGCGCAGGAGTTCGTCTTTGAGAGCCCGTGGAATGTTGACAGAGATATGGCGAGACCAAATCTGGCTGAACCTGGAACTGAACCTGCTCTATACCTGGCCATCACCCAAGCGGCCGAGAAGAAAGGGACCCGTTTTATTCCGAAACCACTAACTCTTGGCGAGATCTTCTACCTTGCACTAGAACAGCGAAATGGAGACGCCCGAGAGGCAATGCTCCTGGCCCACAATACTCTACGATCGCTGGCCAGAGATTCTTTTGAAGTAGGGCGATTGAATGAACATGAGCTAACGGGTGTTCTAAGAAATGATTCATTCTTTGATAAATATGTAGAGGTTATCCGGGATGATCACGCAACGATAAAAGATCTTTGGGACAAGGGCGGGCCTGTCTACCATGTGTTCGGCACAGCATTTTTTGAGATGCAAATGCAAGGCGACATTGGAGTTCTGCCCGGTTTGCTCGGCATATACGATCTTCTAACGACCGCGGATGCCGAGCAAGCGAGATTGAAGGAGAGCGAGGAGAGCTCCAAATCCTTTCTTGGACCACTTATTGAGGCTGTTATTGATCAGCAGTTTGATCCGGAAACAGCTGCTTCGAGGGTTGCCAACGCATATGAGCAGCTTTTGCGGCAGCGAGGAGGTAAACCGAGTGATCCGGAGAAATTCTGCTTCAACATTTGGGCGGCGAGGATTGGTGCACGCTTATGGAGCGAACTTGGCGGAAGTATATTCACCAGCCCTTGGGGCTCAATTGGTGCACCGCACGCCAGTACAGGATCATTGGGTTTTAATTTGACTCCACCTGAGATCTATAAACGCCTGAAGCCGCTAGTCGAAATTTACAGATCCCCGATCTCAGTAGCTTGGGAGGGGGGAGGTACGAGCATGCTGCTTCACCAGGAAACGGAAGGACTGCACGGCTACTACCCTGGTGTATCCGTCATTCCTGTTTATGAGGAGGCTTCAAGGTCATGGGGCGCGATCAGCTTCGACTTCAGCCGGCAAGCGCACAAAAAGACTTTCAAAGCCAGCCAGAACGGAGATGTCCACATTCTGAGAATCGATATGGAGAGCAAGAAAGCGGCAACATACAATATGATGGTGACAAAAGGAGAGACTTACACGATGGATGTGGACCCCGCCACCATCAATCCAAATCTGGTTCGAGCGGATGGGAAGATAATCGGATCAAAACTCATCAATCTTCTTCCTTCTCTTGAGAGTCCTGCAGTTGCTGTGAAGCTTTATGATAACGGAAATGTTTTTGGCATCGAGGCCGGGACACCGACGCGTCCGACAACGATTTTTTTCACCAAACCTCACAAGATTACTCTGATCCAGAACTATCACTGGAATAGCGGTCGCGGTGCAACTCCCGGCGAGATATGGCTTGTTGATGAGCGGGGTCAGAAGTATGGGCCTTGGAAGGCCACGGGAGCCCCTGGATCGGGCGGCGTACCTAATGCCTATTGGAAAGTTTATCCCAATGTAACAATCGGTTCCGGCATATACACCATTAGGGATTCTGATCCTGCAACCTGGTCTAAGAATTCCGGTTCTCAGGGCTCAGGCATGAGCCATGTGGAAGGGATATAGTATGGAATGGGTCGAGTTGGACTTTATCTGATTTAGTGGACACGTAGTTAGGATACATATTATCGGAGTCGGAAACGGCGCAACTACAAACTTCACTCCAACCACCGGCGATCAAACCGGCACACTCGCATCCCCGAAAGATGCCGGAATTAAATGCCCTGGACATTGCCTGCTCTTTAGTATCTGATCGGTGAAATCCGTGAACAAAGCGGCAAAAGTTGTGATAGGGCAGAATCGTGAATTCCTCTCAGGAAGCCTGGAAGAAAGGAATGCAGGAATGACTTATGAAACCACCACCGCTGGTCGATCCAAAAATCCGTTCCTCTCTTCCTGCATTCCTGAGAGGTTCGGTAGCGATGGTTGTCGGAGTCATCTTGTTTGGTTGCGGCCATGCCGCGTTGGGATAAAGGAAACGCGGTCATAGCGGACACTCAACATGCACATCCTCATCGGTATCGACGACACAGACAATCTGGAAACACACGGCACGGGCCGATGTGCACGGCTGTTAGGCGAAATGCTGGCCGCCGCCGGTCTGGCCGGGATTGACGGCATCACGCGCCATCAATTGCTGGTAGATCCGCGCATTCCTTACACGTCGCACAACAGTTCCGCCTGCCTGACGGCACAGACGCGGGCCGATCGGCTGCCCTATCTGATTGCGGTGGCCCGATCATTTCTGCTGCGCGAAAGCGCGCCCGGTTCAGATGCCGGCTTGTGTGTGGCGGAATCGTCGCGCGTGACGGCGGCGCAGCAAGGCTTTGGGCAGCGTGCCAAGCGAGAGGTGTTGACGATTGATCAAGCGCGTGAACTCGCACGGCACAGCCCTGTCACGCTGGAGGAATTGACCGGCACGGGTGGCGGTATCATCGGCGCATTGGCTGCCGTGGGCTTGCGCGCCCATGGCAATGATGGCCGCTTCCTGTGGCTCAGGGGCATTCGCGACATCAGCGGAGTCTACACTGTCGAACAACTCCATCAGGCGATCTCGATCGATGCCGTGCAGACAATCGGGGGCGTTCAGATTCCCCAGGCCGATCGGGTGGAACTGGGTTCCTGGATTCGCCCTGTGTTGAAATCAGGCCGCAGCGTATTGCTCGTGGAACGAGCGCCTGAATCACACCTGTGGCGCGTGGTGGATAAAGAACACGTCAAGCAGATCTCCAGTTGAACAATCACTGAGGAAAAGAAAACGATGACACTTCAACGCGATGCCAGTGGACGCCTGCACATCGAGTCGAATTTGATGGGCGAGTCGTTGATGGACAAACAGCTCCTCGCCGGCACGGATCTCGGTTCGATCCATCGCTTGATGCCTGATCTCAACGTGGTGAAAATCGGTGGGCAGAGCATCATCGATCGGGGACGTGCCGCACTGTTGCCCATTCTCGATGAATTGGTCGAAGCGCGACAGCAGCATAAAATCCTGATTACGACCGGCGGCGGTACACGCGCCCGGCACGCCTACGCCATCGCCACGGATCTGGGCATGCCCACCGGTGTGCTGGCCAAACTGGGATCGAGCATCAGCGAACAGAACGCCTTGATGATCGCGATCTTGCTCAGCCAGCGCGGCGGCATCAAAATCGGCCACGACGATCTGGTGAAACTGCCCAACTACATGATGCCGGGCATCATCCCTGTCACGCACGCCATGCCGCCATATGGTTTGTTCGAGCAGCCGCCGGCACTGGGCCGCATTCCACCACACCGCACCGATGCGGGTGCATTCCTGCTGGCCGAAGTTATGGGGGCCGAGCGCTGCATCCTGATCAAAGACGAGCACGGGCTCTACACCGCCGATCCCAAGAAAGATCCCAACGCGCAATTCATCGCTGAAATCGACATCGATGAATTGCTGGCGCTGGATCTGGCGGACCTGGCGGTGGAGCGCAGCATGCTGGAGAGTCTAAAGCATGCGCGGAGCGTGCGCGAGGTGTTCATCATCAACGGCCTGGTGCGCGGCAACATCACGCGTGCACTGGCGGGAGAACGCGTGGGGACGCGGTTGTACGTGAAGCGCGATTAATGTCTGGGGCGTTTGCGATGCTGTCGAATTGACGCGCTGTCACAATCCGGACAGCGCGTCGGACGTCCCTGCCCGCTGCCGTGTTCGATCTCCCAGCGATGTCCGCATTCGTGGCACCGCCAGCAGATCGCCGCCACGCGAAACGTTCCACCCTCGATGTGCAGCGCCGCCCCGTCCGCCAAGGCCTGCACCACTCTGCGCCGTGCGTCGACGACGATGCGCTGAAATGTCGAGCGTGAGACCCCCAACTGCTCGGCGGCCTCGGCCTGATAGCGGCCCTCCAGATCGGCCAGGCGCAAGGCCTCCAGTTCTTCGTGCTGCAGCGTGACATGCGTCAACCGATGTAAGGGTATGCCGACCGGTTTGAATATCGCAGACTGTGGCTCATGCCACAAGCGGCGGCGTTTACGCGGACGCGGCATGGCGCGCACCACGCCGCTTGCCGCCGCCCGCGCGCTGTTTGCCATGGGTAGCGCGGCGCTTGCCTCCACCGGCCTCGCCCTCGTACTCACCGCCACCATGCGGCAGCATCACCACCTCTGCGCCGATCGCCTTCGCGATGGCATCCAACTCCGAGCGGCGTACGTGTACCTGAAAGAACTTGAGATCGCTGCCCTGCACGCCGACCACCGCCAGGCGCGGCATGCCCTCGCCTTTACCAACTCGCGTTCGCTCACGTACGAAGATCTTCGCCATAGAGAACCTCCTAGAATATGTTTTGGGCATATACCCAAAACAATTATATCGCGCTTATGACCTGTATATCAACGGCCAATTTCGAATGCAGCCTGTTTTGGGGTGGAATAGCATATCGTCATGTCCGTCTTATTTCGTGATGTCCTTCTTGCTTCCCGGGAAGTCTGACCGCCCGTTCTCCCTGCCTTCGATGGAATTTAACATGAACGGATCCATGACCTAGATTCCCGGGATGGCGCCGCGAGGTCGCCTTGAAATTCACATCACGTCCGCCGCTCGGTATTCCCGACGGGGAATGAATGATCCCGTTCATGGCTGCTTCTGATGTGTGATCTGTTGGGTTTGTTTATTAAAGTCCGGATAACTTATGAGCATCCGGCAAGAAAAACGATTGTAAAGCAAATCAAAAAGGATATCATCAGGTTTGAGCCATTAAGCCGGATTTATCATAGAAAATGTATTAACCGCAAAATTGAGGAGAGTCTTGGTGAAAACGAAAAAGGGAGCCGATCCGGCTGACCCGGCCAAACCAGGCGCGCCCCCGGATGAACCGCCGGAGAACTATTTCCCCATCGTCGGCATCGGCGCTTCGGCTGGGGGATTGGCCGCCTTCGAGGCCTTCTTTTCCGGCATGCCCGCCGACGTCGATCCCGGCATGGCCTTTGTGCTGGTACAGCACCTGGCCCCCGATCACAAGAGCCTCCTGACCAACCTGATCCGGCGCTACACCCGCATGCAGGTCTTCGAAGTCGAGGACGGAATGCTAGTCCATCCCAACTGCGTCTACATCATTCCGCCGGGCTGCGACATGGCGTTTCTGAACGGCACGCTGCAATTGCTGAACCCCTCCGCGCCCCGTGGCCAGCGTCTGCCGATTGACTTTTTCTTCCGGTCCCTGGCCCAGGACCGGCGCGAGCGGGCCATCTGCATCGTGTTTTCGGGCACCGGCAGCGATGGCACTCTGGGCGTGCGGGCCATCAAGGGCGAGGGCGGCATGGTCATGGCTCAGAACCCCGCCTCCACCGAATATGATGGTATGCCGCGCAGCGCCATCGCCACCGGCCTGGTGGATTACGAGCTGCCGCCTGCCGAGATGCCCGCCCAGCTCATCGCCTATGTGGCCCATGCCTTCGGCAAGCCCCCACGGGCTGCCACAGCCCCTGCG
>CAIWXX010000171.1 GCA_903916735.1 uncultured Acidobacteriota bacterium | reverse complement strand
GAGCGCTTCAGGAAATGAATCAGATGGACGTGGTCAAGCCCATTACCAAATGGGCTGCCACTTGTTACGACATTAAAAGGATACCAGAATATCTTGCAATCGCCTTTCGGCAAGCTACATCGGGGAGGCCAGGCCCTGTCTTACTGGAACTGCCGCCCGATATCCTTAACATAAAGATTGATGAGTCTCTGGCGCCGATGCCAAGCAGGCCCACACGAAAATACTCGGTTCACCCCGACGATGCCGATCTGAAAGCAGCGGCGGATATCATCAACAAGGCAAAGAAGCCGTTGTTTATCGGCGGAACCGGTGTAGGGTTCAGCTCCTGCACCGATTGCCTCGGACAATTCATTGATAAAACGGGGATGCCCTTCATCCTCCTCAATAACGGCAGGGGAACGCTTCCCGACAACCATCCTCTTTCCATCTGGGACGGCGGCAACGTCGGTATCATGGTAACCGTTGCCCAGGCTGATTTGATTGTCGTTGCAGGGATTCGCCTCAACTGGCTGCTCCAGTCGGGCAACGTCATTCCGACTACAACCAAGATCGTGCGGATTGATATCGACCCGCACGAAATCGACCGGAACCGGCAGGCCGATGCCGGACTTGTCGGCGATTGCGGCTCCGTGCTAGGCCAACTTGATCCACTGCTCAACAAAAAAGACCACAGTGAGTGGGTGACCATGCTGAGAGCGGCAAGCCAATCCATGATTGAAGGGGAACTTAAAATTCGTCTGACGGCATCCGAACCCATACACCCGATCCGCCTGGCTGCGCAAATCCAGAAATATGTCGGCGATGATGCGCTCTATATCATTGACGGCGGTGACACCTCTTATTTCGGACTTGTAGGGTTCATGTCCAGACATAAAGCTGGCGTTATTGGTTCATCTTCGGGTCTTCTCGGTTGCCTCGGTACTGGCATACCCTTCGCCATCGCCGCCAAGCTGGCACAGCCGAATATGAAGGTTTTGCTGCTGAACGGCGACGGATCCTTCGGCTTTAATGCCATGGAATTTGACACCATGGTGCGGCATAATATCCCGATTGTGTGTGTGGTGAATAACGACTGCGCCTGGGGTATGATCAAACACTCCCAGGAGATGTCCATCGGCCCCGAAAGGCTCCAGTGCTCGGAACTGGGCACAAGACACTATGAAAAGATGGTCGAAGGTCTGGGAGGATATGGTGAATTTGTCACCAAGGACGAGGATATCATCCCCGCGCTCAAACGCGCCTTTGAGTCCGGGAAGCCGGCCTGCGTGAATGTTATGACCGATCCGACCGTCACCAGTCCCGCAACGGTATTATTCTATCAAGCGTTGAAGATGGAATAATATCAAGAGATGCCCAAGGAGCCATTCAATGAAAGCACTTCAATTTAATGTTAATGTGCCAAAATTTTTAATCATCCAGGCGCTGCGGCCCATCAGCGCAAGCTTCTGTTACCGGGGCCCATTCTCCACGGTGAAACTTGTCGATATACCGGAACCCTCGCTCCCGTCGCAGGAGTGGGTAAAGATAAAAACAAAACTCTGCGGGGTCTGCGGCAGCGATATCAACCTCCTTTTTCTGAAGGATTCGCCGACAGCCTCGCCCTTCACATCCTTTCCCTGCGTGCCGGGACACGAGATCTGCGGCGAGATCGTGGAAACCGGCAGGGAGGTTGAAAATTACAGAAAAGGCGATCTGGTTGCCGTCGTTCCTTCTCTCAACTGTTATACACGCGCTATCAAGCCCGCATGCCGGAGCTGTGCCGCGGGAATAACGGCCAATTGCGAGAATTTCGCCGAAGGCGCTTTCTCGCCGGGGATGTTCATCGGCATCTGCAAAGACATCAATGGCGGGTTTGCCGAGTATATCGTGGCACATAAAAGCCAGG
>CAIWXX010000170.1 GCA_903916735.1 uncultured Acidobacteriota bacterium | reverse complement strand
GACAGTGAGTCGACGCTGGATGCTCTACGGCTACATTGCATGCACTTACGTTGCGGGTATCTTTCTATGCATCGCTCCCTGGTCAGGCCTCTGGCAATATAACTACTTCGTCCGAATGTTGAATATTGAACATTCGGCTGTAAGCGGTTGTATTCGCGGCGCCTTCAGCGGGCTAGGCACCATCAATCTTATCTATGCATTGCGATCCATACTTGACATCCCCCGGCGGAAGGTTGGGAGCAATGAGCCGAAATGATCGGAGAGAATGGAAACGGCTGCGGATCCATAATGGCGTGCATCATCAAGACCATTATCTTTCTACAGGCGCCGAGGCTGTCTATTTTTCATTGAGACACGATTGAGAGAAAGAGAGAGCCAACTTTCAATTCGACCTGGAGTATTCGGGCACAGGCAGGCGATGGAGGAAAGAGCATGAAGGAAGGAAGCATGGAAGGCGGTTCACCTGGAGATTTCGGAAACGGCAACAGATTGACCTTGCGGGAAGTCCGCTGGGCCTTCTTCCGAACCAAGGAGGGATTTTTTATTCTTTTTGGCTCGCTCTTTGGCGGCATCCCCACGGTTATCGCGGTCGTCTTGCTTGTGACCGCGGTACATGAGAGGGGTCTTCTGCAAGATGGCGCTCCCGCGACTGCGACGATTATGGCCAAACGAATCTCTTCGGACAGCGACAGCACGACCTACCGCCTTTTTTACGAATTTGTCGCTGCTGACGGCCGGACTTACGGCGGAGATTACTCGGTCGATAATCGCGAGTTTTATTCGAAAAACCAGGGAGATCGCTTTGAGATCCGCTATTCACGGGAGAATCCCTTCAACGTCGCCGTGGTCGGCCATCAAGCGGTGCCGATGGGTTTTATCTTTCCCTTTCTTTCGATATTCATGATCATCGGCGGGGCATTTCTTTTCTTTGGAATTCGTGGAATCCTGCGGCATCTCCGAGTATACAAGTCCGGTCTGGAAATCTGGGGCAAGAATCTTGGGATACAGGAAGATCCTTCCATGAAAGTGAACGGGCGGGCATGCCGTGTTCTGGAATTTGAATTTACCGACATGATGGGCCAACTCCATAGATGCCGGAGCAGCTACCTGAATGAGAAGCTGATTTCGCGCCTGGAAGCGATGGCGGCTGTCCCGATCGTTTATTTGCAGGACCGCCCTGACGAAGCCGACTTGAACCTCGATCGGCTATAGGGATTTCTGAGCCCGCTCGACGATTTCCAGAGCAATCTGCAGCGCCCGGCGCGCCTGTTCGGCGGTACAGGATGTGACGCGGCGTATCGATACGGCTTCAAGGAAGGCTCGGAGCTGGAGTTTCAGTGGTTCTTCTCGGACGACCTCCAGCCGGCCGGCAGAAATTCCAGGCAGTTCCTTGCCATGCACAAGCCGGTAGACTTCACCGGCCTGGGCTTTGTAATCAAGCGAAATATAGGCGTCGTTCTGGAAGATGCGCACCTTGCGCACCTTGTCCCGATAGACGCGGCTCGCCGTCACATTGGCGACACACTTCGAAAATTCCATGCGCGCATTGCAGATGTCGATCCGCTTGGTCAGGATTGGCACTCCGACGGCTCGGACATCCATCGGCATTTCGCCGACGAGAGTCAGCACGATATCGATGTCATGGATCATGAGATCCAGCACGACATCGATGTCCAGGCTCCTGGGCACGAATGAACCAAGCCGGTGGATTTCGATGAAACGCGGCTGATTGATGATGCGCTGAGCCGCCTGCAGGGCCGGGTTGAAGCGTTCGAGATGTCCGATCTGGAGCAGACGCCCGTGTTTGGCAGCGGTCTCGATGAGGCTGTCGGCATCGCTGAGGGTTCCGGCGATCGGCTTCTCGAGCAGGCAATCGATTCCTGCTTCGAGGAGCCTGGTGGTCACCTGCCGGTGGCGATCGGTAGGAACGGCGATGACGGCGGCGTCGACCTTGCCTAAGATCATTTCCAGATCTGAAAAATATTTCGTGTGATTTTTCTCCGCGACTGCCTGTGCTCGATCGGAAGACGTATCGACGACGCCGTAGAGCTCACATCCGGCTGTCTCGGCCGCGACGCGAGCATGCTCCTTTCCGATGCTCCCAACACCGATCACTGCAATTTTCATGATGATCCTCTGAGTTGAGCTGCCTGCGATTTGCAGTCAGCGTGTACGTGCTGCTCTTCCTGGTCCACTCGCTATCCGTATCACTCCGCCTTGATGCCGAGCAGGACGATGTCGAGCCTGTTGGCCAGTTGAATCACATGGTCCTTATCGAAAAGAAGTGTTCGTCCGGCTTCCACCGCCAAAACGCGGGCCTTCACGGAGGCCATGACTTTGACAGTGTCCATCCCGCAGACGGGGACATCAAATCGGAAGTCCTGGGATGGCTTGCTCAATTTGACGACCACAGCGCCGTCACCGCAGAGCCCGTATGCGCGGCGAATGGTTTCATCCGTGCCCTCCATGGCTTCCAGAGCGACGCAGGCGCCGTCCTTCACGACGACCGTCTGGCCGATGTCCAGGCGGGTCAATTCACGTGCGATCTTGACGCCATATTCGACCGATTTCTGCTCGTCCTTAGTCGGCTTGGATTTTGTTAAAAGGCCTTCGGGCGCGAGCAGATTCTGGAGGAAAGCCGTCGAATCCATAATCGTGATACCTTCCTCTTCCAAAACGGCGACAACGGCACCGATAATGGAATCGGTATTTTTTTTACGAAGTTTCATGAGAACGGAGAGGAGTTTGAAATCGGGCTTGATGGAACCGAAGATCGATCGATGCTGGACTTTGCCGGCCATAATGGCGCGCTTGACGCCTGCTTTTTTGAAAATTTTAATGAGCTTGCTGAGTTCACCAAGGCTAATCAAATGAAACTCATCGACAGCCTCTGCCAGTTCCGGCTGCACTTCCTCACGGATACCGACCGCGATGAGATGATACCCGCGTGCACGAGCTTCACATGCGATCAACAGTGGAAACTGCGTCGCACCAGCAATTAGCCCGATCGTCTCCACATGCCCTCAGACAAGTTCAAAGCAAAAAGGACACAGTGCCAAAGCCGTATTCCTTGCTCTTGTCCTTTTTATTTTTTCTTGCGCTCGTCTATCCACGGCCGGTTCAACGTACAGCGGTTGACCCGCTATCCCTCGTCATACTGATCGGTCCTATTCCTTGTCCTCGCCGCCGGCTCGAGCATAGACACCGCGCTTGCTCGTGCGTATAAATGCCACGAGGTGCTGCACCTCGGAATCGTCGTGCAGATCCTTTTCAATTTCCTCGAGTGCTTGTGTCGTGTTGCGGCCCGGTACAAGCAGCATCCGGAAGGCTTTTTGGAGTGCGGTAATCGAATCCGATGGAATGCGCTGTCGGCAAAGACCGATTGCGTTTGCTCCATAGACACTGGTCGAGCGCGGGGCGACTGTCTTGGAGTAGGGGAGGACATCCTTGGTGATGACAGTATAGCCGCCGATGAAAGCATGGCGTCCGAGCCGGCAGTGCTGATGCACTCCGCAGAAAGCGCTTAATGTGACATCATCCTGGATCTCAACATGTCCTGCGAGTGTTGCGGCATTCCCGAGAATGCATCGATTTCCAACGCTGCAATCGTGTGCAATATGAGTGTAAGCCATCAGGAGATTGCCGTTGCCGATTTGCGTGAGCCCGCCCCCACCCTTGGTGCCTCGGTGGATGGTCACAAACTCGCGAATCGAGTTGTGATTCCCGATCCTCACAAAAGTTTTCTCGCCGGCATATTTCAAATCCTGCGGAGGAGCTCCGATCGAGACAAAGGGGAAGATTGTGTTTTCCTCGCCAATCTCCGTCCACCCATCGATGGTGACATGAGAGACCATTCGTGTGCCTCTCCCGATCCAAGCATGTTCGCCGATGACGCAATACGGGCCGATCGAAACATCGTCGGCAATCTGAGCGCCGGGATGGATGACGGTAAGAGGGTCTATTCCTATCATGGTTTGTATCATTCCTTATGCCTGTCCCACGGTGGATCAAGAACCGTCGAAATGCGTCATCGGGGGCTAAACGTCGACCAGCGACGACATGAATTCCGCCTCCGCCGCCAGCTGCCCGTCGACACAAGCCCGGCCTTTCATTTTGCAGAACCGGGACTTGAGCCTCAGAACTTCGCATTCGATGCGCAGTTGATCACCGGGTTCGACGGGCCGCCGGAAGCGCGCCCCGTCGATCCCCGTGAAATACACTAGCTTGTTCGAACGGTCTTCGATGGTTCCGATGAGCAGGAGAGCACCGACCTGCGCCATCGCTTCGATGAGAAGAACTCCGGGCATCACCGGTTTGATTGGAAAGTGCCCCTGGAAGAAAGATTCGTTATACGTCACATTCTTGATGCCGACGATGCGTTTGCCATCTTCGATCTCAAGGATCCTGTCAACCAGTAGAAAAGGATAGCGGTGAGGGAGCCGATCAAGGATCGCCCGGATATCGAGCTTATGCGGTTCGGTCATGGGTGCCTTGCCGTGCGCTATTTGGGAGCAGGAGTTGCGGCCGCGGGTTTTTCGGAATCCAACAGCTTGATGATTTCGCCGGAAATATCCAAGGTATTGTCCGAAACAATGATGCCCGATCGATTTTTATCGAAGACAAGGCTGTAGCCGTTCGCCGCGGCGTATTTCTCGATGAGTGGCAACACCTTTTTATTGACCTCCGTGAGGCCGTCTTCTTTCATGGTGTCGAGTTCGGCCTGAGCATCCTCCTGCGTCCGCCGTAGATTCGTGGCCCTCTGATCGATGTCCTTCTCGAGCTTTGCGCGGGCATCATCATTCAACGTGAGTTGCTGTGTCTGCAGCTTGTTTTTCAGGTCGCTGATCTCCTTTGTCTTGGCGTCGATATCGACCTGTTTCGCGGACTGGTATTTATTGAGCTGGTCAAGCAGTTTCTTGCCCTCCACCGATCCTCGAATCACAACCTCGGCATCAACAACACCAACCTTCCCGCTCACAGTCTGAGCCGAGGCGAATCCTCCACACAGACCGCTCGCCACCAGTACCAATGGCAATGCTACTCGTTTCAACATCTTCAAACAGCTCCTTTCGTTCATATTCTTGGTCTCTACCTCCCGTCAATCGCGGAGGTCTCTCGAAAGAAGGAATTATACGGATGCCAGGGGTTTGAGGCAACTAAGAACTTTATTCCGGCCTCACAGTCCTCAGAATCATGACGAGCTTAAGATATGAAACAGGCAATCTTGGACTGCGCGTGGATCAAAATCTCGATGATGTTCGAGGGGACTTGCTCTGGTTCATTCATTAGGCTGCCAGAAGAAAAATGGAGAACGCTGGGCCTTCCCGCGGATTGGATTGAACAGAAATCCATCCGGCGTGATCCCGGATGATGTTGGCGCTGGCAGAGAGGCCGAGATCGGAAACATGCTTGGCGGAAGTCATCATCGCCTAAGTACTCATCCGCGTAACTATGACCGCGCATAGCTGTCGGGACATTTCGTATTTTATTCTTCGCTCGTAGTCGAGGGCTTTAGCCCGCGCTTTCGCCTGCCTTCGGCTGGAAGCGCAGGCTGAAGCCTGCTGCTACGGCCTCGAAATGCTATCCAGCTTTTTTTCGCACCCATTACTCTTGACTCCACCTGACAGTCATAATACGTGGCCGAATTTATAAATCGGAGTACTAAGCTTCCGTTTGCTCGTTCCAATAAAAAGTAGGCCGACCATGCCGTCAGCAGGGTCGGCCTGAGGAAGTGGCGTGGGGGACGCCTTACCGAATATCGCCCATGTGGCAGCCCAGCCATGGTGTCGGCCGCATCATTTCCATGTTTTTCTCGAAACAATCGAGCTTCGATTGCTGATCGGTTGTCAGAAGGCCGCGGAAAGCTTCCTTGCCTGAGTCCATGGTTGCACGGATCTGCGTTTCAATTGAAAAGGCTTCGATCATCATCTGCCCCACATCGGTTGGATCGGCATTGCCGTTTTCAAGTTTGGTGTGGATCGATTCATGCATCTGCCTGACCTGTGTTGCCAGCGGTTCGATGGCTTTTTCAGTCTTGGTCCGGATCGTTGCCCAAGCAGTGACCTGCTTGTCAGTGAGAGTCAAGAGCTTCGTAAACGCCGCCACCATATGGTCGCCGGCACATCCACCTGGGCCCATGCCGGGCGCTCCACCGAACGGCTCATGCCACATCGGGCCGGGTTGTGCCGACGCGATGGACGTCGCCAAGAGTGCTGCCGTGAAGAGAATCGCGTAAATGTTTTTCATGTTTGTTCTACCTCCTCATGAAGTCGATTTATATACTCGCATCCATTCTTCGTATCCATCTCAAAGATAGATCGGTTGCCAACAGAAGTCTTCAGCTCGACGCAAAACGTTTGTAAACAATGTAAAACCTGTTTGAATGAGTGAGGTGCCGGAAGTCTGACGCGACAGAACCTCAGCCGTCGAACCGATAGCCAAGGCGGTGCACGGTAACGATGAACTGAGGCCGTGCCGGCTGAGGTTCAACTTTCTGGCGAAGTGAGGCGACGTGAACATCGACCGTGCGGGAAAAAGGCGTCGCATCATAGCCCCAGACCTGATCCAGCAGCTGATCGCGTGAGATGACCGCTCCCCGATGTTCGATGAAATAGCGCAATAGCCGATATTCCATCGCCGATAACGGGAGGACATCATCGTTCCGAGTCACTTCGGCGCGGCGAAAATCAACTCTCACATCGTTGAAGCAGAAGATTCCCTCGCCGACCTGGGGTGACGTTCTCCCTCGACGGAGGAGGACCTCGATACGCGCCAGCAATTCCATCATTTCGAACGGCTTGGTCAGATAGTCATCGGCTCCCAGTTTCAAACCAACCACCTTGTCGACAACCAGCGATCTCGCCGTCAACATGAGTATCGGGACTTCCATCCCTCGACGCCGCAGCTCGCGGCACACATCAAACCCATCCATTCCCGGTAGCATCACATCGAGGATCACAAGGTCAAAGGGTTTCTTGTCAGCCAGCTCCAGTGCGATTTTCCCATCGCCGCATGATTCAACCTTATAACGGCAGGCCAGCAGCCGGTCTCGAAGTGTCAGTACAAGGCTCGGTTCATCCTCAACAAGGAGGACCCGCGCGACTGGATTTGCAATTCCGACCTCTTCCGGTGGCTTAGTCGGTCCGGATCCTATCGTCATCGATGATCTCCTTCCGGGTCCGAAGGGTCAGGAGGTACCGGCAAGTGGATGCAGAATGATGTCCCTTGGCCTATTGTGCTTCTTGCCTCTATTCTACCGCCATGCCCTTCGACAATATGCTTGACAATACTCAACCCCAACCCGCTCCCTGTGATACCCCCGGCGACCACTTCCTCGGATCGATAGAAAGGATCGAAGATATGTGGCAGATCGGCTTCTGGAATCCCTAGCCCCCTGTCTGATACGGTCATTTCGATCTCCTCGCCTTTGGCCCTGCTGACGAGCCTCACATGTATCCCGATCCAGCGCTCGTTTTTTGCATATTTGATGGCGTTGTCGAGGAGGTTTTGCAGAGCGCGGCGCAGGGCGGATGCGTCGGCCTCGATGGTCGGCACCTCTGGAGCAATCTTCTTTTCGATCACAAAGCCTTTTTCATGGAGCACTCGTCCATAGTCCGAAACCACCTCGTCTATGATCGTGGCGACACAGATTGGTCTCCGCACGTAGCTTTTCTGCCCCGAGACGATCCCGGCGAAGGCCATGACACCGTTCAGCATCTCTGAAAGCCGGCGGCCTTCGCGTTCCACGAGAGCGCCATAGCTCATCACTTGATCCTGGTTCGATACGACGCCGTCAGCCAGATTCTGTCCTGCCGATCGGATCGCCGTGAGCGGAGTGCAGAGCTCATGTGAAATCCCAGCCACGAACTCCATTTGCTGCCGTGCGAGTCGCTGAGCTCGATGACTCGAAATTATGACCAGGCTGCCGCTCACGCCCAGCAGCACCAATATCGACATGCCGATGGCCATGTGACGGAAATGCATTCTCCTGACAGCTTCTTCGAGAGAACCGTATGGATGCGTCACCACGAGCCTCCATTGCCCATGAAAGGGAGAGAACGCGCGAGGGTTGACGGGAGGGAACGAGGCAGAAGGCATAGGTGCATCCGGCGGCGGTCGATCCTCTTCCCTCGGTGGCTGCCCGAAATGAGGCCTCTCGTGAAACCCCATGAGCTCAGGAAACAGGCGGAGGGAGAACAGGGATTGCTCGGTCACTTCCGGTGGGAAATTCCCTCTGCGTGCCGCCTGACCGGATGTGTAGATGATTTTTTCCGGATCGTCGCCTCGAAACACCGTGACATCCAACTCGAGTCCTTTCCCTTGGATGAAATAGCGATTGACAAGTTGAGGCAGAAAATTCTTGGTGATGAAATCGATGTTCAATTCAATAACGGAATATGGGCGAGTCGTCGGGCGGGATTCGCCAGGAGGTGAAAGGAAGTGAACGGGGCCAATCGGAAGAACAAGGCCGGGAAGGCTTCCGGAGAGTGGCGGCACTGGATTCCCCATGCGCATTGGTTCGTGATAGGATTCAATCCCAGCCGGCCATTCACAAGCCTCGGCGTGGCCTTGTTCAGCATCAATCTTGCCGATCTCTATGGCGCCATTCTCAAGCGGCGTGATCAGGTACACCGAGCGGATGAAGCTCGGATATGGAGCATCCGCTGTCCAAGACTTGAATTGGCTGGTGAGAAAGATGAGAGGATCTTCGACGATCTGGACGCGGTGCGGCTGGAAATAGATAAACGCTCTCGACAACTCACGATCAAAGTCCTCGCATAAACGGGTTGCGGAGACGTCAATGCTGACATGAAGCCGCTCCCGCTCATCCTCGCTCAGCTGTTTCAACCAACGGTATTGAAGAGATGCCAGCGCCAGGAGAAGTGCGAGGAGCCCAAGGATCATCCAGAGCGCCCAGGAACGAATCCAGGTTGGTCCACGCATCGCTGCTAGTCTAGCACGTGAGGTAAATCGGAGGAGCATGTTTCACATCTCCGCTCCATGATTCCGGCTCGGTTTATGATTCCACCGTGTGAACGCGTGAAAGAGGCGGTGAGTTTGAAACCATCGAACTGAATTCTCCATCATTCCCTGGGATACAGGTTGTAGTAGAAGGTGAAGTGAGCATCGAGGTTGGCCTTGGGAAAGCCCAGCGGAAGAGCCGGCAGCGGGCTGGAAGACCGGATGGCATTCATAGCCGCCACATCCATGCTTTCAACCGTGGATTGCCTGACGATCTCACTCCAACTGACCACGCCGTTTTTTTCGATGATCAGGTGAATTGAGACGATTCCCTTCATTCCCATATAGGCGGCTGTCGGTATGATCCAGTTGCTTCTGACTTTGAGTTTCACCAGTTCAGCCCATTCGCTGAGGTCGAACCCACCGCTGTCGAATGTGAATGAGGCGTCGCCGGATTGCCGGCCTGGGAGGCCGCCACCGAAACCGGCACCTCTGCCGGCTCGTGCTCCATGACCGGAATTGACCGAACTGAGTGCGACCGAACCAAGGCTGTCCAGCAAAGAGGTGAAAGGCGTCTTCGACTTGCTTTCTTCGATGGGCACCTGGATCTCAGCCGTCGTCGTCGGGGGCGGCTCGGAGGAAGGGCGCGGTGAGGACAACGCCGGATGCTGTGGAGGCTGAGAGGCTCCTGGATCTGGTATGATGCCGGCATCGGGCGAGTCTCTATCACCGGCGGGTGCCATTATCATTGATGCCGGTGGGAGACCAAGTCGTTTTCGAGAAGATGGAGGGCCGGTCTTCTGAAACCGAAGATGGGGCTCCAATGACGGAAGAACTGTCGGCCTCTGGAGCATGACCATCAATCTCTTTTCCTTGGGCTTCTCTTCCGGAACTTGGGGCCGCACAAAAATTAACAGTCCCACTAATATGAGATGAAGCAGTATCGATACCGCGAGAAATCGCTCCTGGCGACTGATATAGATGTAAATTTGAATATCCTCCTGAAAACCGAAAGGCTACTCTTTAACACGTCCCCTGCTACTTTTTTCTTGCGTATCACGATCTCACCATACCCTGGGGTCGCAACCTGAGCCGGCCACCCTCTCTCTCTCTACCTTGTGAAGAACTTCCAACTCATCTCATTGTTCAGCGGTTTCCATATCAGTCGCCACGGACAATCTTTTGCAGATACCGGCCTTCTGGAAACCCATCAAAGGCCTTCACGCCGATACCTAACATCCCCACTCGGGACTCTCCCAAGTCCGCGCCTTTTATATTCCTTCATGTCGTAGAATCGAATTCATTCCAGAGCTTGTGGCAAGAAAATGCTTTTAATCATTGTGGAGTCGAGGGGCTCTTGGAGGCGAGCTGCACAGTCATCCAAAATTTCACTGGTTTAGGCGGGGATACATGATCGCCTCCAGGACCTCCCATTCCACCACCTCCAGGGCCACCCATGCCGCCGCCTCCCGACACGCCGGCTTCTCCTCCAGGACCTCCCCACTCTCCTTCCGGCTTATTGCCTCTCTTGCTTTTATCCGGATGAAATTCAGGTGTCTCCATACCGATCCCAATGATCTGCCCGTTGCTCGCTCCGATTGCATACGGATGTAGTTGACTCTTTGTGAGCGGGATTTTCACTTCGTAAACAAGTCTCAGCTCATCGGCGTTGACCTTGGCTTCGATCCCTTCCGCGACCCTGACAGGAATTCGGTGGCGCTCGGCTGTGCGAGTTACAAGGATCTCCAGCTCAGAGTTGGCTTCCTGCAGCATCGCCTGGGATCTGTCGGCTTCGCTTGCAGACTCTCTCCCCATAGGCTGACCCATTCCCGCTCCCCCTGAGAAGCCAAGCGGAAAGCCGATGCCGAAGGCCTTTGCATTCCCACCGGCTGGATCAAACCACAGAGTGAATCCGAGATGAAGCATTTGTGCTCGAGTTTCACGTTTTTGGGGGATCAGACAAATGTAGAGATAATCCTGGTCATTCGATATGCCCATCACGAAGCCGGGCTTTTCCAGGGATTTGAACGATCCTTCCCACTCGCCGCTGTCGCCATCAATTGTCACTTGTCGATCGCGCCAGCTACATATGAGATCCGGTTTATTCCCGGCGGAAACAAACGGTGCCAACGCCAGCATGAAAATCCCGGTTGAAAAGAAGAGCAGTGTGATCAAACTGGCAGTACATTGAGTTCTTTTCATGACAACCCTCCCCTCTAAATATAGTGGCTTTGAAAGCCGAGTTCTTCAAGATCATGAAAAGTATCTGTAAGAAATGTAAATTCTGACGCCGTGAAAAAGGATAATCTACTGATTTCGCTCACTATTCTGAAATGGCATTCACCGAGTCCGCCCCTTTTGTATCACCGCTACCACCGGATGTGATGAGATCCCCCCATTTCAATCCTGAGTTCATACGTGTTGAAATCTGTTCGAAAGGATCTCAGGGTGCATCTCTGCGACATGAATGTGGAGATCATTTTTTCTGTTCAGGGGGTTCATCTTCTCGGAGTGTGAAACAGATCGTCACGGTAAATTCAACTTCAACGGCTCGACCATCGGCATCCCGAGCGGGTTCATATCGCCACTGACTGACAGCCTTCTGAGCCGTGTCGGCAAGTCGCGGATCTGGGCTCTGCAGCACTTTTACATCCTTGACTGATCCATCAACTCCGGTTGTGCAATCGAGGAGAACGATCCCCTGGATTTTTTCTGCTGCGGCATCCACCGGGTAGAGAGGTTCGACTCTTTGGATCAAATGAGGAGTGGAAATCTTTGATCCCGCGGTCTTCATTTCTTGTTCCGATGCAGGCTGGATGAGAATAAAGAAATAGGGGGCATCATGACCATTGCGCCCACCAATGACAGCACAACCACGGTCACCCCGCTTTACACTGATAACCGGCTCGGCGATCGGTTTTTCATTTTCCCAAAGACACATCTTGAACTTCGCTTGGGCAGTGTCATATGACAGAAGAGTGATATCGATTTTCATGCCTTGAACCAGAGGAGAAATGGTTTGGTTCATTTGTTCGGAGAGGAACAGGGTTTGAACCGCCCCCGTTTCGAGCACCTTGAGGCGGTATGTCTCTTTCAATTCCCGGATGATTGATTCGAGCGAGTCGCTCTCTTTCTGAGCACTCTTCGTTCCCGGTATGATGATCGTGCCGGGAATAATCCTGACTTCGGGCTTCCCCTTGACTGGAAGATCAGGCTTGCCGATGAGGATATAGCAATTGGTGCGCAATGCCGGTTGGCCGGCAGAGACCCATCGTGGACCAACGAGAAAGACAGCGATCATGGCGACAAGAAAGGCCGATTTTGCGAATTTCATCTCTTTTCTCCCTTCACTGAACCAATAGGCTCCAGAATGAAATAGACGGGCGTCCCCGAGTTCAGCCAGTGGACGGCGACTCCCTCTGGGATCGGTGTCAATATTCTTGTTACTGTTTCGAGGTTCTTTTGCTGAGGCACCGGGCGTTGATGGCGTATTGTGAGCCAGGCGCCGGCGAATACAATGATCATCGCCGCCGATGCCAATCCCAGACGCCAGCCGAAGGATGGCCGATGCCTTTGCGGCAGCTTCTGCAGAATGCGGCGAGCCGCGATCTGAGGCGGTGTCTGAGATGATCTTCTCCCATAGACACGCAGCGCCTCGTCAAAGCGATCGAGTTCCTTATCGCTTGTCATGTTTCCCCTTTCATAAAACGCTGGATTTTCTCCCGGGCACGCCTCCGATGAGCCCTGACCGACCCGGCAGTGATCCCCAAGCTCCGGCCAATTTCAGAATCCGTCAGCCCTTCAACCGTCGTCAGGTGCAGAACGGCGCGTTGGCGTGGGGCAAGGATTGCCAATAGTTTCCAGACGTCGTGGCAGTTATCAGGGTCGGTGTTGTAAAGCGGCTCAGGCGCCTTCTCCAGCGTCACGACCCCACGCCGCCGGCGAAGCCTCCTGAGACACCGGCGATAAACAATCCTGCTGATCCACGCCGAAAAAGCGCCTGGTTCCGATAGCTTTGGCAATTTCCGCCAGGCGATTAACAGACCATCCTGCGCCGCGTCTTCGGCGTCACTATCACCAAGCACCGAACGAGCCAGCCGCACAAGTCCCTCCCAATGGAACTCGACCAGCAGGCCGAATGCATCACGATCTCCCGCCCTAGCTTCGATCACCAGGCCGGCAATTTGATCATTCACAATATTAAGAGACTCTTATTAAGGAGTATCGTGTACGGCGATCGTGACGCAAGTTGCGAGCTTTTAGTTCCTGGCTGGCTTGGCTTTATGCGCCAGGGAAGATGAGATCGACGTGGCCTCTCTGACTGCAGATACTGATAAACGCACGAAGATGACCCATTGTCGGTTCTATCGGGAATTCAATGCGCTTGATCCAGTGAATCCGGAATTAAAAATCCAATCCCTGATGGATCTCTCTGTTATGTCACCAGCTCTCAGCAAGATGATTGCTGAGAGCTGGTTGCGCAAATACTCTTAGAACGTTGTCCCGATGCTGAACTTGAATTCGAACTTTTTGATGTTTTCGAGAGTGGCTATTGTTGGATTCAAGTTGGGGTTCCAGGCTCCAATTAACCTGAAGGGGACGCGGAAGACCGGGATGAAGAATCGCCCTTCAATACCCGTCGATGTCACCATATCAAATGGCTTGTACCCCTTATTGGTGGCCCAGACGTTGCCGGCATCAAAAAACAGAATCGCTTTAAACGGCCCGGCAATCGGGATGTAGTATTCGAGGTTGAGGAGCAGACTCTTGCCGCCTCCGATGATATTCCCATTCGAGTCTCTCGGGCCGATGGACATATAAGGGTAGCCGCGGACGGTGTTTTCGCCACCCATGAAAATGCTCCCACGGAAAGGCAACGCCTGGCCGCCAAAGGCGTGAGCATACTGAATCTGGAAACGCATGCCGAGGTTGGTTTTTCGAGTGATTGGTTGATAGCGGACGATCTCGATCTCGGGTCGATAATATTTAAAGTCGCCGCCAAGAGGGCCGCCGGCGATGAGATTGGTAAGAGACCACCGGTCACCGGCCCAGGGACTGATCGGGCTGTCCACCGTATTGCGGAAAATCGTATAGGTGAGGGCGCTCTCACGGCCGCTCTGGTAGTAGGGATTTGTGATGAGAGTCGGATCCAAATCGGTATACTTCAGCGCCTGGTATGTGTACAAGTAAGAGTTGCGCCAGAATGTGTCGCCAAACGGGAAGCCGAAGATAATACTCCCGCCTGTCCGATGCTGCCGGAACGTGTAATAAGTATACCGGTTGTCAGATTTGAAGAGATCAAACCCGAGGGTCATCGGTTTATCCAGGAAATAAGGTTCTGTCAGAGAAACCCGCACGTTTGTGGTGAGCTTGCCTCCCGTCAGATCGAGATTCATAGTTTCGCCGGCCCCGAGGAAGTTGGTTGTCGAATAGGAGAGAGATCCGAATGTGCCTTCCAGTTGGCTGACACCGCCGCCAAACTGAATCTGGTTTCGTTGAGCTTCCTTCACCAGAAGCGTCACATTCAGGCGGTTCTTTGTATCCGGATCGGGTTCGATTTTCGGCTCTTCGGTGATCTCGATAAGACCCAGTTGCTGGATTCGTTTCAGACTATCCGCAAAGCGTTTGCTGTTAAAAATATCCCCTTCATCCATCATGATCTCACGCCGCAGCACCTTGTCCTTGGTGGTGACATTCCCCTTGAACTCGATCCGGTTGAGATAACAGAGATCATTCTCCTGGATCATAATGGTGAGATCAACTGTCTTTGTTTCATCGTTAATGTTGTCACTTGCACCGGGCTGCGCATAAAAATATCCGCGCTCGGCATAGAGATCCCTGATCGCTTTCAGGCTGTTATTGCGTTGGACAATGTCATAAGGCTCTCCCACCTTCAACACGATCAGCCGCATCAATCGATCAACTGGAAAGACCGTGTTTCCTTCAATCTTGATGCTGGAAGTTTTGTATTCGGGGCCTTCCTGAACCGGAATCGCAAAAAAGAGCTTTTTCCGGTCACGCCGCAGAAAAAATGTTTTGAAGTCCTCGGTTCGTATCTTCGGTTGATCGATCTGGACCCGGAGGCGCCCATGTTCCCAATATTTCATGCGAGCGCTATCCAGATCCTCGTCGAATTTCTCTTTTGAATAGACGTTTTTCGAGGAAAGGAAGGAGAATATCCAATGTTGCTTCTGGTTTTTCATGGACCGCCGCAGAAGCCGGGCTGAGAGAATTTCATTCCCGGTGAAGTCGATTTTCTCAATTCGTGCTTTTGGCCCTTCGTTAATCTTGAAAACAAGTTGCGCGTCCGTGGCGCCGGTGGGATTCAGCTCGAGGTTCACCGACGCAAATTGTTGCCCCTTGTCCCGGAGAAGTTTTTCGATGACCCTTTTGGCCTTGTAGGCCATTGCCGGGTTGTAAACCGCGTTCGTGGACAGTTCGACTTTCTCTTTTTTGTATTCATCCTGGATGGCCGATGTCGACACGGCCTTGTTTCCCTGGTATTCGATGGCCTTCAAGACGGGCCTTTCCTTCAGGATGAAGGTGATAATCTTGCCTTTCTCACCATCTTTCTCTTCGACTTTGAGATCCGAAAAGAACCCGGTTTCCCAGAGGCGCTGGAAATCATCCTTGACTTTTTGTTCGTCGTAATCTTCGCCGACTTTGGATCTAACGTAATAAAGGATTGTTGTCGGGTCGATGCGGACGTTTCCAGAGATCAGGATGTCTTGGATCGCCGCTGCGCCGGCGGAAACGGCCGACGATAATAAGATCAGAATGGCAAGGGTTCTACCCAGCATCATTGACTCCTTCCTTGTACCATGCACTTCTTTATCACAAAATTCCCCTCCCTGTTTCTCTCAATGTTGGGAGGGCTACAATACACGAAAACTCAATCAAATGGGTAGAGAAGTTGCGCCTCCACCTCCCCGGCGGCTTGACGGCAAATCCCTTTCTCGGTGAGACGAATCTCGATCGAAGTCTTCGGTTTCAGTCGGCCTCGAATCATCGCCTCGGAAAGAGGATCCACGATGTACTTCTGAAGAGCGCGACGGAGAGGCCGAGCGCCATAGGAACGGTCGTTGCACGTCTGTTCGATAATCCAGTTGACGACGCCCCGTTCGAGTTGAATGTCGATCTTCTTGTCGGCCAGCGTCTCATTGACTGCCCCGACCATCAGATAGGCGATTTCGACGAGATCCTGGTCTGTGAGCGCATCGAAAACGATGATTTCATCGAGTCGATTAATAAATTCCGGATTAAACGTTCGTTTCACTTCGCCGAGAACCTGGTCTCGAACCTTTGAATAATTCTCCTTCTCGTCTTGCGCCTGGAATCCAAGTGAGCTTCGCTTCTCGATGTGCCGGGCGCCGATATTTGAAGTCAGAATAATAATCGCATTTTTGAAATCGATGGCATTGCCGAAAGCATCCGTCAGGACGCCGTCTTCAAGAACCTGCAGCAGGATGTTGAAAATGGTCGTATGAGCCTTTTCGATCTCATCAAAGAGGATGACGGCGTAAGGATTTCGCTTGATTTTCTCGGTGAGCTGCCCGCCTTCCTCGTGCCCGACATACCCCGGAGGCGACCCGATGAGTTTGCTGATCGAGTGTTTCTCCATGTATTCGGACATGTCGAATTTGATGAGCGCCTTCTCGGTGCCGAAGAGAAAGACGGCGAGTATCCGTGCGACTTCGGTTTTCCCGACACCTGTGGGCCCGAGGAAAAGGAATGAACCGATCGGGCGGTTCGGGTTCTTCAATCCGGCGCGGCTGCGGCGGATGGCCCTGCTGAGCGCCGTGATCGGTTCCCGCTGGCTGACAATACGTTTCTGCAATTCCTCTTCCATCCGCAGAAGCTTTGAGGACTCTTCTTCCTTGAGAGAAAAAAGCGGAATGCCCGTCCATTTGGAGACGACTTCTTCGACGTCTTCGCGTGTCACATCTACCGGCGGCGACGCTTCGATTGGTCCCACCGAACGGCCCCTCCATCCGCCGATTCTCCGCTCATCCCCCTCGAAATAAGCCGTCGCCGGCGGATAGGCATAAGCAAACGAGCGACCTTCAAAGTATCCGCCGCTCCGGCTGCCGCTTCCGACTCCCACGGCGAGTGCCGCTTCGCGAAGCTTGACACGGCTTCCGGCTTCATCCAGCAGATCGATGGCCTTGTCGGGCAGAAAACGATCGGTAATATAGCGTTGCGATGCGTACACCGCCGCTTCGATTGACTCGGGCGTGTAGCGCACCTGGTGAAAGGTTTCGTAGCGTTCCTTGATGCCGTTCAGAATTTGCAGGGTTTCGGCTTCGGATGGAGGATTGACCTTGACCCCTTGGAAACGGCGTTCGAGCGATCGATCTTTTTCGATGTGCTTGCGATATTCCGTCGGAGTTGTCGCGCCGATGCACTGAATCTCACCTCGCGAGAGAGCCGGCTTCAGAATGTTGGCCGCGTCGAGAGATCCTTCGGCTGATCCAGCGCCCACAAGGCAATGGAGCTCGTCGATGAAAATGATGACATCCGGGTTTTCCATCAGCTCTTTCATGATCGCCTTGAGCCGCTCTTCGAATTGTCCGCGATATTTTGTGCCGGCGACGATGAGTGAGATATCGAGCGCCAGGATACGCTTATCGAGTAGAAAGGGTGGGACATTGCCTGAGACGATCCGCTGGGCAAGCCCTTCGACGAGCGCCGTCTTGCCGACACCGGGCTCGCCCATGAGCACGGGATTATTCTTCGTTCTCCGGCAAAGAATCTGCACAACCCTCTCCAGCTCGTTTTCACGCCCGATCAAAGGATCCAGCAGATTCTTGGCGGCACTTTCAGTGAGGTCCCGGCTGAACTCGGTCAGCAATGGAGTTTCAGCGTTTCGATTCTGTTGAGCTTTCATGCCGGACATCTGCATGACATCATCGCGAACATCATTAAGCCGTATGCCTCGCTCATTCAGTATCTCAGACGCGACCGAATGCTCTTCGCGGAGCAATCCAAGGAGTATGTGCTCGGTCCCGATATAGTTATGATGCAGCTTGTTGGCTTCGTCTTCGGCATAAGCCAGAATCCGCTTTGATTCCATGCTGAAAGTGAGATCGACCGATGTCCAGACGCGCCCCTTGATGTGCATTCGCTCTTCAATCTCTTTGCGGAGCAGATCAAGCGAGAGGTGAGAACGCGCAAAGAAACGGCTAGTCAGTCCCTTTCCTTCGCGCAGCAATCCGAGGAGCAGATGCTCGGTTTCGATGGATGGAGATCCAAGCTGGCTTGCTTCGTAGCGGGCGTAAAAGAGAACCCTTCTCGCCCGTTCCGTATATTTCTCAAACATCGTCTCGATCCACCCTTCCGCTGTTCCGCACCACGAGACGCTTGCATCTCCATGCTGAAGCAGAGTCCCATCTCATCTTAGCAAAGGGGTCAGCAAAAGGCAAAAGCAGCATCCTGAATCCCGCGGCACCAAAATTGCTCAAAGAGGCCCTTTTCTTTTTGCGACGGCGGAGGTGCTGAAGGAACCGCTCACCTCCCATCCTCTTTTTGCAACCGGGGTATCAGTCGAGTAGCCGGGGCTAAGCCGCAGATTTCGAGAAGGCAAAAGTAAAAAGTTAAAGGCAGAAACGCGCGCATATGGGCCGGCTGTCGGCCAAGGCGCAGGCGGTTTATCAACATCGCGAGTTACTTGTTAGAATGAAATAACTCATTACCTCAATCTGCTGTGCTCACTAAGCTCTGTGGAAGTCCCTCCTTCGCGGGTAGATTCGGCGTTCGCCTTTTTTTTCACTTTTTACTTGCCCTCAATCCGCGAGTCCTGCTCGTGAAATTCAGGCACCTCAAGGTCATGGCAATCTCCAGGAAATTCGACGGATTCCAGCGGCACTCCGGGATCGGCGTGATCATCCCACGAGTGTACAATAAGAAAATCTTAGACTGCCGATGAGAGTGACAAGACCCAGTTTGTTTTCTTGGAACCACGGATAAGCACGGATGAACACATATCCGAAATAGAGTGCCGGCGTTTATTAATGGGGTGTTGGCTCCAGCGAAGGCCCGGCACTTTGCAGTGTCAGCGTGACCGTTATGCTTCTTCCAGGATTGCGAATCAAGATTTCCAGTGAGCTCATCGGCCAAGATGATGCCTGGCTTGCCACTCCGTCGTATCCGGTTCCACCAAGAGATTGCCTTTGTGAACGAAATCGCCGTTCTTGACACAGAGTCATCTGATGATTCCCGAGATACGCGAACCGGCCCTCACTTCAGCCCCCGTCTTGGGCTGGATGATCCCTGTGGCTCTGACAAATGAACTGATATCCCGGCGAGTGACGAGAGCCGTCGATGGGACGACCTGCAGGTGATCCCTCGATCTCTTGATGCCCTCGATTGATAAGCCGTAGATGATGCTTGTCACAATGAGGCCGCCGGCGATCCAACCAAATTTTCTCAACATGATGTTTTTTCCTTCGAATCCGCCCTTCACATTAGATGCATATTCACGATGAGAAATTACGACTGCCCTGTGAATGAAATATTTCAGTTGGGGTCCATCATCGAGAACAAGACGGCCGGAAGGGGCCGGCGCGCGGATGGTATGCATGCCGATCTGTACGATCTCCTTCATGTCTGTGATGGGAGGGCCGATCCACGCGTCGAACCCTGTGGGCTTCCATTACCTGATCTTGTCCACAAGCTCGTGGCTGATGAGACCCTTCTCACGAAGCATCGATAAAGGCGCGGGAGAGTACCGATGCACAGTGTGCTCTCATGCGCTCTCGTTCCAGAGGGTCATTCAAGGGGCACCGCCCCCTTGATTCCAGCCGCAACGCCGAGACATGGCACTGCCAGATGTCTGCCAGCGGTTTGTCGCAGACGTTGCCCAGGCTAAAGGGAGCAGCCGGACATAAGCTCACTTCGCCCATGGGATTGATATTCAGGATCGTCTTGTCATATGCACAGCAATTCGTTTCCGGAGTCGGGAACTCGATCGCCACATCGCGGTATTTCAGGAGTCTGCGGAGGCTGGTCATTTCACCTTCCGACAGAACCTCCTGATAAGCCCCATCCCAGCGGCCGATGGCATAAGGAATGACAAAGAAGCATGAATTCACCTTGAGGCTCTTTGCCAGTTCGACGAAACACTCGAGGCCGGCGGCGATCTTGGCGTGGGAAGTGTGGACGAGCATCCTCCGATCAATGTGGTATTCGCGGAGATGGGCGAAAGCATGGAGAGCCCGGGCGTGACAGCCCGGCAGCATGCGGAATCGATCGTGGAGAGAAGGGTCGACCTCATCGATCGAAATCCCGCAATGGATGAGTCCCGCCCTCTTGAGTCTTGCGGCACAGGCTCGATCCAAGAGATAGCCGTTGGTGCTGAGCCGTGTCAGCAGGCCGATGCGGCGAGCATGAGCGATGAGGTCGAAGATGTCCGGGCGCAGCAACGGCTCGCCTCCGGTGAAAAGCACCTGGAGTACGCCCAGCGCCTTGAGCTGATTCAGGACACTCAAGAACTCCACCGTCGATAGTTCCCGGCCGACTGAACGGCCTTCGATGGACGCATAGCAGTGGGGACATTGACATTGACAGCGATAAGTCACGGCCATGACAACATTGATCGGTGGAATCCGGCCTGCAGCCTTGCGTACGAGAAAAGAGGATGCCTGTAAGAAGGCGCGGGGAGAGTGATTCAGCATGTAGAGACGCGTTGCTCTCCGCAGCGCATTGAGCGAAACCCTCAACGATAGGAGCCGCTCTGGAGCAACTGACACCTGAGAACTCATCCCTATCTATACTGATACCGAAAGGATTGCATGGAGATACACACAAGGAAAAGGAAGGAAAGAACAACCAGAATCCATATCCTCGGCTCTTGCCATGCAGAAAAGGAAAACAGCAAGGTAGGCAGCACGTAGAAAACCAGGTACGTCAAACCCAGATAGGTCCATGGCAATTCCCTGACCAGGGCTGAGGAGTTCGGCGTTTGACGGTTCCTGATTCTGACCGTGTAAACCCAGGATGCGGCCATCACCGCAGCCAGGGACAGGAGGACGATCGCCCGTGCCACAATGTGACTGGCGAGGAAAACGACATAAGCGGTCGTGCCGAGCAGGCAGAGCGAGGCGGTGAAGGAAGCCGGCTTCAGCGTTGATCGCGCTCGGTCCAATCCTGCGTGAACGGCATAGGTCCGGGTTCCGTGCTTCAGATCAGCGGAGTAGTCAATGACCTGATGGAAGTGAATCTGGATCCATTTGTCCGATCCGACGGCTGCCACCAGAAACATGAGCGGCCAGAGTCCTGCATCGAGCCATGTCCAGGGGACCAGAACATATATCGTCGTCGCGGACAGGGCATAGACAAGAAGTCCCAGGGCTCCTCTCTTTTTGAACCTGAAAGGCTTCAGGGAATAGAACATGCCAAGCAAAACGCTCACCGTATAAGCCAGAATCGTTCGAAGAGATCCACTCCCCAGAAGGACGGCAGCGTAGCCCAAGACCAGGAATAACAGAACGATCACACAAGCGGCAGGTCGAGGCAGTAGGCTTATCCATCTCTTCTTCCCGGCAGCCGCATCAGCTCCGGAGTCGCTTAGATCGTTGATCAAGATGCTGAACTGGACTCTGCAGAGTACGGCCACGATAAGCGGAAAAGATGTGTACAGTTCTGTTCTCAAGTCGTTAGTTGAATCGGATTGGAAGAGCAAGGCCAGGGGGAGCCAGAGATGGGACATCTTGGGGATCCCTCGAGCTCCGAGAGAGATCTCTCTCAGGCCAAGTCTCCAGACGGATCGAATCTCAGGGGCTCGGCACAAGGCGTCCTGAGAGCAGGTGGAGGCGTCAGACCGGTCGTGATACATTTCTCTCAAAGTATTCGCAGTGCGGGTCGCTCGAGAGAATCCCTCGCGTGCCTGACACAAAGGCTTCATTGCGGCAGCCTCCGCGACACAAGGACTGGATCTGGCAAGATCGGCACTCAGGGATCTCCTTGTACACAGATCGGAATCGGTCTATCTCCGGGGAGCTCCATATTTCATCGATTGTATATTCATGGATGTTCCCGACAATGAACTCCGCGGCGTCCTGACAGATACAGGCGGATACTCCGCCTTCGCTCGTGATCTTGAGATTGAACTGGCCCGCGCCACAAGGATGCAGTCTGATCGTCAGGCGGTCCTTCCATCGGGCGTAGACTTGCGAGAACTGGAAGCAAGGAATGCTGAGATCGATGAGACGCGTGGGACACAAGTCGTCATAGAATGTGAACAGATGATCGAACAGTTCCATCTGGTCGTCTATGGGAAGAACCAGGTCCCGGTTAGTCTTTTGGGCGGGCACATTGGGATAGAGAGTATAGGAATCAACTCCGATATCGCGGCAGAAGAGCATGATGTTTTCTATTTCCCGGGCATTAACCTTGGTCAGGACGCTGGAGGCGACGATGCGTAGGGGCGAGGCGACGGCATGCTTCATGTTGTCCAGGATGGCCCGCAGATTCTCCGGTGAGCCGGCGTTGAGATCCCTGAAAGTGGACGGCTCCAGGGTATCGATGGAAAACTGGACTGACTGGACTCCAAGCGAGACCCAGCGATCGATGACCTCCGGCGTCAGCAAGATCCCGTTCGTAGCGATCTTGGGACGGTGGCCGTACTGCTGGAACAGCATCAGAGCTTCCTCCAGTCGAGGATGACAGAGAGGCTCGCCCCCTGAGAGGAACCAGTTCCCGACACGGGAGGCAACCGCGGATTGGAGCATTGTCTCTATCAGCCCGATGTCCAGATGGGTGGCGGGGAGGCTCAGTTTGTGATGATTGAAACAATACTGGCACATCAGATTGCAGCAGTTTGTGATGTCCAGGAACATGAGGTTCAACACGCCGGGCGTGTTGAACGCATCGACGTGGCGACTGCTAAACCTGAATTTGATCTTCTGCATGCGGGTTCACTTTCGATGGATGTCCTTGGTTGGCTTTCCGGCAATCCGCCGGAACCGTATGACGAAGCCGGCAGGAATCTTCAGCTCGACGCCAAGCATCAGGAGCTCAGTCCCGAGGCACTGATCACATGCCGATATACACACCGAACTGCCACGACTCACCTCTGAAATATATGATGGCAGTCCTCGGCGCGTCAAGGTTTCCGTGAATGCCTCACCTGTATGGCGCACGCCTTGACGTTGGAGCAAATGTCCGATCCTTCACGGACCTGACAGAAAGGATCCCGGGAACGCAGCACGCCAGATCTTCCTGCGGTCGCTCTCAGTCAGATTCATCCACCGTGGATGAATTCGGATCGGATAGGTTCCCTCAACGACAGTCGGTGCACCGGCTGTGAGCTCGATTGAGCCATCTTTGACCACGCACACCAACCTCTCCCAACGAATCAACTGTCGGTTCATCCGCGCTTCCCCCGCGCTGAATTCGGAGGAAAGCAAGGCAGAAGGCAGTTCGGACTCGGACTTGTAAACACGGCTGACGATGGTTGCTTCTCCGCCTCCCCTTAGGAAACGCAATGCGTTGGATTGCTTCCATTCCAGACGGTCCAACGAAACCATGCTGTGCCCGGTCACGAGGCCATAGCCGTAGGCGTCCTCATCGCCTATGAGGACTACTCTATCGAGTGGAATTCGCCCGAGCGCTTCGAGCAACGGTCGCCTCTTGGCAAATATGTACTCTGCAGTGTACGGGTCCCTCTCTGGGACAAACCGAATCCAGCGGGCGAGTTGCAGGGAAAGCATGAGGAGGAGTGCGGCCGAGGCAATGAAGCGATGAGCGCCGTCCCTCTCCTCGTTGTGCCCGAAGTCCCTTGACAAGACTCGGCCGGTTCGCCTACAGAGGCTGAGAAAACCAAGGACCATGAGGTCGATCAAGAAAGGCTGAATGGGCACAATGAAGCGAGGATCGGAGAACCATGGACTGAGGCCGCAGCCCAGAAGGTAGGCGCCTGTGCACCAAGGCACGATCCCCGAACCGATCGTCCGCCAGCCCTTCCAGCCGGCTCCCAAGAGGAGGAGAAAGGCAGCGGACAGGCAGAGTCTCATCATCGAGCCGCTGCTCATGGCCGGCACACGCATGCTTTCAAGAGACACGCAGCAGGCATCGACGAGGCGTCGCGACAACTCGGCAGCAGTCGCCCGATCCAGGCCCATCGTGGAGCTTGGATCGAGTGGGTCGCGTTGAAGATAGACTTGATAGGCAGGCCTCTCCCTTGCTGAGAAGGTCACCTGAGCAGTCCATAGGGCGATGGGGAGCACCCCCAGGAGGAGCACGATCCCGGCGGCGCACAGCCGGGTGCGCCATCGAGTGTCGGTGCGCGCGAGAATCCATGCTGCCGCACCCAGGCCGACAAACATCGCCTTCGAATGGATGCCGGTGGCGATGAGCAGCACGACGGAAGCCGCCGATACGCGCTGCAGGATGCGACCTGAGTTTGTGATAGTGCTGCTGAGAATTGACAGGGCGGCGACCACCAGGGGCAGGAGAAAGATCTCGGACTGAACCCGCGTGGCATACACTGCCGCTGACGAACCGGCTGCGAGCAGGAGGACCGGTCGCCATGATTGAGAAAGGATGGCGTGACGGACACGGTAGATCCCCGCCAAGGCGATGAACCCCGAGAGAATCGGAAGCAACTGGAGAACGAGAAACCGACCTCCGCCGATCCGCACCGCCGGCGCCAGCAGGATGGGGAGCAGCGGTGGATAGTGAGAGAGGAAGGGCCAGTCGGGCGTCGCCATGGCAGCCGGATCGCGGCGGATCCAGGACGGAACAGCTGCCCAAAGCTGATCCGGCGTCCCGACCGGCGATATGATATCGCGAAACCCCAGTCCACGTTCGATCGCCACGGCTCCGGAGATGTATTCGCCGCTGTCACGACGCGGCCAGTAGTGGCGTGTCGAAACTATCCGCACAACGATAAAGCCGAAGATGAAAAGGCTCATGATGAGCCAGGTCCGGTCGTGCCGGAGCAAGGGAATCAGGACCTGCCTCCTAAAACCGGTCAACGCTGTCTTGGATATGGGCTTTTGCTTTTCTGCTCTGGATGCTCAAATGCCACGAACGTAGTAAATTGAGTCTCCTCGCGATGGATAGTTATTTTGCGGCGGTCGATAGTGGAACAAGATCCATATATAAAACCCTAACGGGCTGCTGTCAAGGCGAATCGGAAATTGAACAGACGTGCCAGGGAAAAGCGGGTTAAGGCGTTAGTTAGAGAGAGTAGGAATCCGAGAAGCCCGGCTGGGGATCGGAGGAATCGAATAGGACCGGCGGGGGCGGGGCTCGTGAGGGAATCTGGAGAACGTCAAACTGATATTTGATGTGCTTCAGTATTTTGGCGACCACATTCGGCTGAGATCGTGCTTCGATGAATGATGCCCCACGATACCCCTCCTTGGTAGCGTTATGAAAAATCTAGCTTTTGTTGTTTCGAAAGCGGTGGTAGTGAAGATCCCTTGTCAACGTTTGTGCCGTCGGATCTTCCCAGATATTGATCAAGATCGTCCTTCCTGATCAGCCATGGTGCGTATGGAGCCGGCTGACGTCCCTTTACCTTGCCACTTTTCAAGAGACGATGCATTGTCATGGGGCAGACATTTGCGTATATCGCTGCATGTGTCAAGTCGAAAATCGTTTCGCTATTCTGTCGTTTACTATAGGCAGGGATTCCGTGCTCCTTTCTGAAACACGAGATGCGCGCTTGTGTCCATGTCAATCCCGTCGCGGTCTTATGCTCCCCAGCAGCCCCATAACACGAGCAATCTTCTCGTCTGGGAGGGCCTCGGCGCAATGGCATTCGCTTAAGGAACGGGGTTCATTCGTTTAAGGGGTTACGATGGTACGGCAATTCCGGGAGTTGCCAGTATCAGTTTTTTGTTTTTATGATTCTTATTGGGACGCCACTTGGTTTCAGGTCTCATTGATTTTCGAGCAAAGGAACGACCCGGTCTGTCTTTTTGATGTCGACCGATGATGAAATGAAATGCGCGTTGAACCGCAGTCTTTATCTTGGCGTGCAAGAAGAGTAACTCCTCCATGCTTCTTGTAAAGACGTGGATGCAGCTTTTATAATTGGGTTGTCGGATGGGTTCAGATCATCGTCCGCTTGATTGGCGAAGATCCGATTCATGGTGACAAGGGCAAAATGAGCGAAGATCTCCTGTTTGACGCCTCGTTCATTTTGGGCATGAAAGTCTTCGATGATGAATATGCGTTTGCTGATTTTGTAAAGCTCTTCTACGCCCCACCTTTCGTGGTACACATCAATAAAATCCTTTATGTTGCTGTATCGGTTTTGATCGACAAGGGTTGTCCCCAGGCAAAAAGTATCGTCACCCAGCTGATATTTGATGAGGCGAATTTTCAGCGGTACGATGAAGAGTTCGGGATGCTTACGCATGATTTCGTGCCGCGTTGCGGAAGATGGATCAATAGTGGCAATGATGTCGGTTTGCTGACTTGAGAAAAAATCTCGAAT
>CAIWXX010000169.1 GCA_903916735.1 uncultured Acidobacteriota bacterium | reverse complement strand
TTATTAAGATCTTGTCGTAAATCAATTCACGGTTCTTGGAAAAACTCTGAGATCCAATCAAGGCTCCGACTGCCTGTTCCACCGCAACACGCTTGGCGTCTTCAATGGCTTGATCCCTTGCGATGAGGGTGCTTCCGGTGATAGCCGACACTCCAGTTGCCTCGATTTGGCGCTCGCCATGCTCGATTGCATTTGCAGCGGGCGCAGTTCCCAATAACATCAGACATACAAATCCAGCGGCCGTCACCGATTCAATCTGCTTCATCGCATCGCTCTAAGAATATAATCGAAGAATCTATGGTCACATACCAATTCGAGGTCCATCTCGTAAATGCCCTTGGCGGCGTCGTTGCGCTCGGCGACGATAGTGGCGCCACGAATATGCCCTTCCACAAATGTCTTGGTTTCTGCACTCTGTGTGATTGCGTCGCTCACGGTCACATTGGCTTTGACTTGGACGCCGGCCAATGTTTCGAGTAGTTGACGGTAGGCGTCCTGCATAGCCGCCTCGCGAGCCATTAGCTTGGATTGGACGGGATTATTGGCGGAATCCTTCGGATAGGCGCCCATGCCAGTCACACGATATGTCTTTCCGGTGTTCATGACTGGGGGTTCGACCACATCCGCCAATTTGGAGTGACAGGAAAATAGTGTGATCAGACTCGTTACAATTACGAGTGAATTCAGCAATCGCCTCATAATATATCCTCCTTTCAACCTGCAGTAGCAGTTTGAGCACGGTTTCAAGAATACAACCATTGGTTGTGTCTGTCAAGACTGTTACACAACTATTGGTTAGTAGACCCGATTGCAGTCCAGTTGTACCGTGCCTATCAAGGAAGGAAACAACGACGAATGGCACTCATCAGACAAAGCCACCAGATCGGCAGGCAAATCCGGGATCGACGTAAAGCGCTTGGCTTTTCACAGGAGCAGCTCGGTGAGTTGTTGGGGGTTTCCTACCAACAGGTGCAGAAGTATGAGAAAGGACTGAGCAAGCTCAGCCCGGAACGACTCCAGCAGGTATCGGCTGCGTTGGGAATCCCAATCAGGTGTTTCTTTGGAGAAGAGGTTACAGCGAGACCTGGAATGGCCCGTACGGACGTGTCCATCCATTCGGTTCGACATACAGTGCTCGCACCAGGCGAACGAGAACTTCTGAGACGATTCCGTCACCTCGGCTCACACGCGGATCGCATCCTGATCTTGACGCTGATCAAGGCTCTGTCTCGGCGCATTAGTCGTTCGAGGTAGTGAGAATCACCTCGTTGATCTCGTCCAGGACCGAGGACGGTGTCAACGTTTTACCGCTCCCGGCCGGTCACGGTCACGAGTCCGTTGGGGGCGTGGAAGACCGACTGTACATGGCACACGAGTTTCAGACTTCCTATGCGTGCTGCGGCAAGCTGAAAATCATCTCGGTGATCGAAGCGCGCCATAAGAGCGACGTGGTCGGGAAGATACTCAAGTACATCAAGTATCAGTTTGAGGTTTTCGCGATCCCCGGCCGCCAGCGCCTGCAGCGCCCAGTAGCGGCTCGGTCGCCCCACCCGTTCTTCAATGCCACGGGTCTCGCCAAAATTGACAAACCACCTCCCCAGTGCTAGGTTTTGTCCATGGTTTACTCGTTCGCCCCCGGCCAAAAACGCTCCAGGCCGCCACCGGGTATATGCGCAAATACCCGATGGCGGCCTGGATTCCTTCCAGCGGTGGCTTCTTATTACGCTGGTAGTATTCCTCCGGCTGAGGCAGAAAAACAATTGCCTATATTCAAAGCAATTTCCTATATTCCTCCCTCAATGACCGAACGACCCTCCCTCAAAACATGGGGTTAACGTGCTTTATTTCCCGTTTTCTGAAACGACTCCTCCAGACCCCGCCTTGACAGCCGCGCAATCGGGGTGATAAGAAATCACCCGTGTTCAATGGGCCTATGGTTCTGGAAGGCACAAAACAAAACACAGATTCGGAACGGAGTTGATGCGCTCCAACTAATCGAGCCCAACAAATGCGCTCGATAGACAGGAGATGACTAATCATGAAGAAGCCAGCTTTCCTACTCGGGTTGATACTCTCTTCCGTACTTCTACACCCGGCATGGATCAGAGCCGATCATCAAGTACAGTATTTCTACGACTGGCGAAATCAACTCATGAAAGTGGACGATGGTGCCGGCACCGTTATCGAGTACACAAACGACGCGCTTGGTCGCCGTGTCATGCGACAAGTCACCTTCAACGGCGGCCAGCCGGAAATCACATTTTATATTTACGATGGCTGGCGTGTGCTCGAAGAACAAGATGGTGATGGTCGTTTGATGACTCGCTATACCTACGGCAATGCCCTGGATGAACTCATTGAGATCGAGAAGCGAGATCCTGTGAGCGGCGAGATGAAACAATACATCCCCATGCAAGACATCAAGAACTGGAGCATGCTCGGCCTCGCCGATGCAAATGGCAATCTCGTCGAACGTGTGAGGTACACGCCATATGGCAAACCCACTTTCATCTACGATCACCAGCCGCCGAAAGTGGATCAAGTTCGTCTGGTCGGAAATGAACTGCGAATCCGTTTCTCAGAGCCTGTTGAGCCGACCAAGGCGCTCCCGGCGATCTCTACGCACACCCAAGATGGAACAGCTCTGATAGGCAAGGCCAACTTATCCGATGATGATCGGCTCATGACCCTCAAACCAACAAACGGCTTTCCGCAACAAGCTATAACTTTTGAAATCACGACAGCTCTCGAAGACAAATACGATAATCATCTTGCAAACACCTTCACGCAAGGCTTCACGCCGACTGGTGTTGATCAAGTCATCTACGATCGCGGACCACCGAACATCAAGCGCATCCTTCTCCTCGACGGCACAATCCATGTCGAGTTCGACGAAGAAATCGATCCCGCCTCCATATCGAATTGCATATTCCTTGGCGACAACCAAGCTCGTGTATTAGGTGCCATCACACTCGATGACGAGAAGACCGTTGTCATGACGCCTTCTCCCGCATTGGTCGCCGACGCTCCTGATTCCCAGCATCCTAACTTCTACTTCCTGGGAATCAGTAATCTCATGGCCGACCTGAGCCACAAACACCCCGATGGCGATATGGAGAAGACCTTCACATACACAGGTCACAATCGAATTCTCTACGAAGCTCTCGCCGAGGACGAACACGAAACAAGCTACGTCGGCAACACCATCACATTCCAGGGCCGCGATTACGATCCTCTGACGGGATTGATCTACTTCCGCAATAGAGACTACAACCCGACTCTCGGCAGATTTTTGCAAAAAGATCCGATGGGCTACGCCGACTCGATGAATCCGTATCAAGCGTTCGGTAGCAACCCGGTGAATATGACCGACCCGTTTGGATTCGAATCAGGTTCAACCTTCGCAGCAATCGACAAGGCGAGTGGAGGACCCGGAGGTCAGTACACTAAAGGGCCTGATCCTTGGATGTCCTCAAAAGGCGCGGCCGTCTTTGGTGGCACAATGAATGCTGGCCTGGGATCGGGGGCACTGATCGCTACAGGCAGCGCGTTAACAATGTCTGGAGCGCTTACCCCCGAAGGGTTGCTTCTTCTCGGTATCGTTGGCATCGGCGGTTTAGCAACCGATGCAATCGGCAACGGTTATGGACGATCGGCTGATCGCTACGCTGCTGGATTACCATCGAGTCCGTTTCGCAGCTACGCGCTCGGGTTCGGAGACACGTTAGGGCCAACCCATTTGTATGAGGGATTCGCCGAAAAGGACCTCGCAACCGGAATGAGATTGTCGAAGCTTGACTCTATCCAGAGGGCCTACAGCGGCGCCTACAACACAACAAATTTTGCAATCATGTCGGCATTGGCCGCGAGTCGCACACCAAACAGAGGCGCAGTTCGATGGGTGGATGAAGGGGGTAACATGAGGGCGGGGCGGAGCGCCGGGATGTCGAGCAACGCCTACGGGTATCAGTCGGGAGTTACCGGGGCACGGTCAAACCCCGTGACTGGTCGTAGTCAGGCCCCCCAGCTTGAGTACACCGATGCGAATAGACAATCCGCGACGGTCAAATTTGACGGCCTTGAAGGGGATGTGTTGATTGATCGGAAGATCTCTATACACACGGGTCCTAAGACCCGGCTACTGGCACAGAGACAGTCGACCGCACTCACACAGGCCGGTTTTACCGGTGTGTGGGAAGTTCCGAGTGCAGCTGAGGCCGCAAGGGCTACAAGGATATTGACACAAGAAGGGATTACGAATATTACAGTGAGGATCGTATCACGATGAACAAAGCACTAGTAGAGCTTATTGCGCAGTTTGCCGTGTTCTTGGAACTCGCGGATGAATCGGAGATTCCACTTGAGACGGCGGTGAGACAACAGGAAGAGATGGCGTTTCGCATGCAGAAGCTATCCGCAGAGGAACGCACGGAATTTGTGCGTATCCTCCATGAAGTAGCCGAGGAAGAACCCTTCCAAGCCCATCGAGAGATCCTCCGCCGATTGCCAGAGGATGTCGGCATTCAGTGATGTAGTAACTGCAAGAATCCGGTCCCCGATTCGAAAATAAGAAAGCCGTCAACCAGCGTCCATTCAGCAGCAGGATTCGTCTTTGGATCCGCATCCGCATTGAGGACTTGTGCCGCGGATCATCCCGCGTATTATGGCATTGGCACATCCGACTCCCGACTGGACGTCGATGGCTTGCAACGGACAATTAATTCGGCACGCTCCGCATTCCATACATGCATCCAGATCGCGAATGGTCGCTTTTCGCTCCACCATGAGAAAAACATCGTGTGGGCAGACTTCCAGACAGATACCGCAGCCCGTGCATTTTTCATGGTTGATTTTCAAGGAAGCAACGTTGGCAAGGTACTTCATCATGTTATTCCCCTCATCGACCGATGATGATCAGGAGAATTCCGGCAAGTGCCGTTATCGCCATCGGACGAGCGAAGATTCGGATCTCTTTGTTGACGCCGTTTTGAGAAGTGAATGTTGTTGAACCCGTAAAATTCAGGGCCAGAAAAGCGGAGATAGCGGGCAGCAGCAGGACATTGCCG
>CAIWXX010000168.1 GCA_903916735.1 uncultured Acidobacteriota bacterium | reverse complement strand
GTTGGTGCTTTACCCAACATGTCTGGAAATATTTCACTGAGTTCGCCAATCATCCAATTCAACCAGCTATTTATCATTTAGATAATACGTTTGAGAGCGGCAAGATTTAGGCCGCTCTTTGTCTTATTCTTTGAGGAATAAATTTAGAAATTAAGGCCGTTAAAAACGTGAACAATCAAAATTTTTGCGAATGCATTAGAAATGCCCAGGATCAGGATGTTCTCCCGAATATGGAATTTGCTGCACATGGGCGTTCAGCCTTCGACCAACCGGCAAGGATATTCAGTTTGTGGTATGGTTTCTCGAAGGTTCTTTCACGCTTTTTTATATTCCTGTTACGGTGCAATTCTCCAAAGACCTTAAATCCGATTACCTAAAATGAAAAGCAAAAGAGAGTTGATTAAGCTGGCCAGAGCCAAATTGTCAGAAGAGGAATATTCCGTTTTGGAGCAAGAGATAGTGAAGACAGCCACGAAAGCCTCCAGAAGGCATGGAATACGCAAGTATATGAAAATCAGGGTTGATCGTGCTTTGGATGACAATATATTGAATCGTCTTAACAATATACTTGGGGCTGAACTTGTATCCATATGCGCCGGACATTATAAATATCGTCTCAGGTACAATCGTCATGTTGCCCAGCTTCCTCATTTGACTTTTAAGATTTCCGGCAAAAATGCCATTGCCAAAACCAGACACTTAATATCAGTTCTATATAAGATTCCGGAAGTAAATCTTGGAACAAGTTATATGCGGAATCATTGGGAAATATATCAAAATGACAGGTGCGTATGGCCTCAATTTCCTTTTAAACGTATCTCTTTCTATACGTTTTTGAGAATTGCAAAAGCAACAAGACAATCCAGAAAATTAACGGACAAATGGTTTTTAACAATTTTGAAAATAATTCAATATGAGTTGAAAAGAATGGAATCCGGACAGAGAAAGGACTAAAAATGAAAGGAGATTATTTCTCTGTAAAAGGAAATGCCGAAATGCTGGGCGAACCAGGCAGTCAATTCGGCCCTTGTTTTGATGAGAATTGTGAACACGAAAATTGCGACTTATATAGGGCAGATGCCGAATCTCTATGTGCTCTTTGTGGAAAGAGAATTGGTTATGAAACCCGTTATTATCGGAAAAAAGGGCGGCCATTTGTTCACGCTGGTTGTATTGACGGCGAGAAAAAAACTTCAATTGAGCCACCAATTACTTATCGTATAAATGTGGACACATTCGGAATGAATACTTTCGAAAATATGAATGAATGGCTGAAAAGCAAGCCGTATTACGAATTGGACTGCTTTTTTACTCGCTGGTTGGCGACGCTTGATTCTAATGCGCTTCTTATGCTTGCCGGCGGGTTCGACAAATATTGTTCCATCTTGAGCGACAATGATGAGTTCTACAGGCTTGAGCTTACTGCTGTTGTATCGACGATAGTCAGCGTTGAACTCCATGTAAAACATGCGCTTGATATCGGGCGTTTTGAGGAGATCGATACTCGACTTGGCCAGGACGATTTGGTCGTCCCGGCGGAAATAGCAAAAAACGCAGTGCATAGTGAGATTGGACGAAGGCGAGATGGCAGACCATTTGAACCACATTGGCTTTTCGAACGCGAGTTTATTAAGACAGCCGTCAAGGGGAGGGGAAACTAATGTGACGCCAAGTCTCTTTTCTTTCTCGGCTCTCCATTGCCGCATGGAACATGGTGCATGAATTCTTCGCTGCCATAGCTCGTGTGTTGTGAGGCCGGCGCGTTCGTAGTGGCAGGGTTACTCAGAGTCTTCATTGCAAATCCGTTCTGGCCACTGAACCCAACGACAATGGGCAGGCCCATGCTATGAAATCAATTCCAACTCCGAATGCCGGTGGCCATCAGTTAAACCGACCGCGGATTTTTACATCGTCGACCGTGCGTTGCAGTTTGAAGGCAACTGGAAAACCACAGTGGAGACGGCCAAGCATTACCTGGGGTTGAGCTCGAAGTGCAACAGCTCCCTGTCTTATGAGGAATTGCCGGCCAGGGTGAAAGACCGGGTCGAACCGGTCCGGAGATTCGAGGCTTTTCTCAGAGCACACAAGGCCTGCGTGACATCGCCTGCGTCCACTCGGTTTCATCTTGCCCGGCCCGGGGGGCTGATCGATCATTCCGTCAAAGTGGCCAACACGCTGCTCAAGCTGCGAGCCGTACTGGCTCCAGAGCTGTCAAAGGAAAGCTGCGTGATCGTCGCTCTTTACAATGACCCGGGGAAAACCGGTATGCCGGGCAAGCCGTACTATCGGTCGAATCCGGACTCGTGGATTGTCAATAAATGATGCATCCTGTACGTGGTCACCGAAAGCCTGGCCCACATGGATATCGCGACACGCAGTCTCTATCTGCTTTCGCAGCATATCCCCTTGACCGATGAGGAAGCCCAGGCGATCCGCTATCAGGATGGTCAGTACATCCAGGAAAACCAGAGCGTGGCGCACAAAGAATGCAAGTTGACACGGTTGCTGCAATACGCAGACAACTGGAGCGCAGGGGTGCTCGAAGAGCGCTAGCCGCTCGGGCGCAGAGCAGCGAGCCGGGGGTCTCGAGTGACTGCTTCTTCTGTACAGATAATAGTGACCGCGACGGTGGCCCGTGTCAGGGCGATGTGCATGCGAACATCATAGCGCGATACTGCGCCTGCCTCCAGTTCGACGATAACGATGAAGGGCCGCTCCAATCCCTTGAATCTCAAAAAGGTATCGGCAACGATTCCATGAGGGGCATTCTCATCATCGGCGGCATGGAGTCGATGGGATCCAAGCTGGTGTAAAGACACGAGCTGGCTTCGTAGTTGCCCGGAAAGCGAGATGATGGCGATATCCTCTGCTCTGGCGCCCTTTCGCCGCAGTTCGCCGATCTCGTGCTGAAGCCGTGCGAAGAGATTATCCTGATCGGCGGTGATGAGGCGGATTGTTTCGCAGTCGAAAACTGTTCCGGCCGGTGTGTGTGCGTGCGCGCCGGCGGCTGTCATCGATTCATTATAGAGAGACGCGAAACGTTCGATTGCCGGGGGGTTGCGATGTTGGCCGGGAAGTTTGAGTTTGACGGTAGTGTCCAGAGGAGGTTCAGCCAATCGTTCCTTCCAGAATTTCTGGTGCTCATCGTAGAAAACCCAGAACGGGATCCCTTCGGTGAGGCTCTGCATGAATGTCCATGTTTCCCGATCCAGATCCTGTGCCTCATCCAGAACCACGGCACCGGGCTTATCACGCGGCATGGCATCGCATGCAGTTTGTATCGGCGCCATCTTCCAGAATGCAGGATCATCCTGGTTGGGCTTGAGGCCGGCGGCATCGAGCAGTTCGACGATATATTCGCCGATCGAGACGGCTCGCAGTCGCGCTCCATCGATGTTTTTCGATTGAAAGTAGTGATTGACCTCGGCTGCGAGAGGGTTGGTGAAACAGAGGTAGAGGGTGCTGAGCCCTGATCGGGCCCATTTGAGGCACACTTCGCGAGCGACGATGGTTTTGCCGCTGCCGGCGCCGCCGCTGACAATGGCCCTCGTATTCTCGCCGGCAAAATCCAGAATTCGCAACTGTTCGCGATCCAATGCGATGTTCGCCTTTTCAGCATCGGCGACCCGATCCGAAAGGCTCACGTGAGGCACCCACGTTTCGCCCCACAGGTCATGCAAGGCTTTTATCCAACGATTATTGGGCTGGGAAGAGGGTTGCTGGGGTACGACCGCCGAAAAAATTTTGGGCAGGCTTACTTCGAGCCAGTTCAAATCACGCTCAGACATCACAGCGCCGGCCAGGTCCCCACAGGAGGGGCCGACCGAAAAATCAGTATCCGGGAAGACGCACGCAACTCCAAACGGAGGATTGATGTTGACTTTTTTTCTGAGTTCGTCCGCAAGATGATGAGCAAAAGCAAAGGCTTGCTGGCGTGGGGATTTCTCCATTTCCCGGCCGTTTTGAAACCACCGACCGTCCCTCAGTTCGATCTGTCCGCCCTTCACTTCGACGACAATGAAACCGCGCGGTGGGTGAGCGATGACGAAGTCCCCTTCGCCTTCCCACTCACCACCAACGCGCAGACGCAGCGAATGCCATGCTTTCCATCCAGCAGGGAGATTCGTCTTGAGCTTCTCGTACATTTTCATTTCAGCTCGACTGGATTTCGACCGCGGTCGCTCACGCGGAAAAACATCACCGGGCATTTTGAATCTCTTGGGGGTTAAGAGAATTGTACGAAAGTTCCATTATGGGTCCACTTCTTGAGTCTTATTTTATCATCACCGACAACATATGTATTTATGCCAATATCCGGTGAAAGCATGGTTCAATCATGATAAATCATTTCATCCATCAAGAATCAATTTCAAGACTCGACAAAAAACCATTGGAAAGTTCGGTACAGAAGGATGGGGTAATAATATCTATTCAGGGGAATCGAACTCGGCGGGCGGCCTGAGTGTGGTAGCATCAGCCCGAGAGAGCGTGATGAACTCTACAAAAAAAACGCCGCCGAGAAACCCTGCGAGGATGCTATCCGGAGGCTCGTCGAAAAAGCGAAAAATCCGAGGTCGCCGGCATGTGTGGCGAAGAGGATCCTATCAAATACTATCGGCGCAAATTGGTCGGGAAGGCGCTACAGGCCACGGGAATGCATATCCGGCACATCCGGAGAGAAGGCCAACCGGACCCCCTGTGGAGCCCGGGGCCGGTTGATAGGCTCTCTGGTGTGGCTTCATTTTGGAGAACACAATCGGCTTATTTTCGAGAGCGCTGAAAGTGAAGGGGGTTTCTTGTATTTTTCTGGTGGTATAAACCATTAGCTCTTTCTAGGGCATTCCAGAGGGGCGTTGCTAATACTTTTTTGGAAAAGAAGTTCGCATTAGGGTGTGTCATAACTGAGTTGCAACTATTGCAACCTGGAGGTTCGCATGGCCACCACCATGGGCGTTAAGATCGATACGCAGATCCGTGATCGTCTGCATGCCCTCGGTAAGCTCAAGCAGCGGTCGCCGCACTGGCTGATGCGTCAGGCCATCGTGCGCTACTTGGATGAGGAGGAGGCCGCACAACGGCGAAAACCGTCATGATGAACTTCCCGCTGTGTGTCGTGGTGTCAGCCCATGGCTCGGAAAGCGACTGGAACTTCGCGCCGGCCTCGCGGATAGTCTCGATCGTATCGAGAAGATCGCGCGTCGATCGCACCAGGCGGTCAAGTTTCCAGACGACGATTGTGCCCTCCGGCCTGATATGCTTTTTCGCCATTGCGACTTTAATTTCCTCGAACGGGGTCGCAGGCGTGTTAAAGCCGGAATCACTCACCGCCGGGCAGATTCTCACCAGCATGGCCGACACGTATAAATCCTGCAAATCTTATAGCGACTCCGGCATAGTGAAGACGACCTACAAGAAAGCCGATGGCAACAAAACCGATGAGAAGCCTTTCACAACTGCCTTTATTCGACCGGACCGCTTTCGCTTCGAGTTCAGGGATCGATTTGAATTCATGGCTGTGAATATTCAGGTTATCAGCCGGGAGAATCACTATATTGTGTGGCGCCAAGGAAAGGAAGTCCAGGCATGGTGGGATATTAATCGCCCACCCAATAAGAAGCCGGAATCTCTCGGCGTGGCCCTGGGAGGAGCCACCGGCGTATCCGGTGGTTCTGCACACACCATCCCGGCTCTACTCCTCCCGGAAAATGTGCATGGCCGTCGTTTGACGGATGTGGCGGAGGCAATTCGCATGGATGATGCACGGCCTGGCACGTTTGAGTGTTTCCGCATCCAAGGCAAGTTCGCATGTGTTCCGATAACACTTTGGATTGAGAAGGAAACCTTTCTCATACGCAGAATCGATACACAAATGACATTTGCCAACTTCAGCGCGGACGTGACAACGACATATGAAATTAAATCCATCCAGACAGGAATGATGCGAAAGGTTCAAACTGCGCTATCCCGGCAGGGATAGGGGGGCGGGGTATCCCATTACCGCGCCCGGCGAACCGTCGGCGCGGGCCTGCTCGTCAATCGCCGCTGATCATGATGCTGCCCACTCGTGGCCTTCGGTGAATGGTTCCCCCCATCTGGGGAACCCATCATCGGCGGGGGCCGATGCGTGGAGGGGGCGGTGTTACCGGTACAGAAACGAAGTGTCAGTGTTCTGTTTTAGGGATGACTTCCCCCTTATCACTGAACTTGACTTCCTGTGGCTTGCCCTTTATGTCCAGTGTGACATCGTACATAACCACCTCACCGCGGACTTCCTTCTCGGCTCCAACGATCTTCGCGCCCATGTATTTGGAAACAATCGCCTTGCTCACCGCATCTGGTAAATCCTTGGGAGAGATGTCCTCTGACGTGCCTACGAGTTTTCCATCGGCCGTGTACTTGACTTCCTGGGTCATGGCGCCATCGGTATATTCGATCTCGTACCAGACATCCTTATCCTTCACATTCTGCTCGTACTCCTTCACCGTGGCTTTCGGGTAGGCCTTCTCGAAGGCTGCAATGACTGCCTTGGGAACCTGGACCTTGGTGATTTTCTTGTTGTCCCTGGCGAAAACCAGTGCTCCAACAAGGGCCGTGATTAACGAGACGATACAAATCGTGATGACCCTCTTGAACATGAAAACCTCCTTTTTGGCCCTTATCTTGAAACTGGAAAAGCCGTGACTGGCCGCCGCCAACCAGCAGCATCGGCGTTGCGATTTCCCGATATGGGCCATGCGGCAATTATACCATCGGTGTACGCGCACAGGAGGTCAATGCACCCGCACTTCCTTTTCCCGTCTTAGCCGAATATCATCCCAGGGAGAGAAACGCGATGATGCAGTGGAGGTACTCTACGATCAATAGAAGATCGTTGCAGCTCTTATTCCGGCTGGCCGGGATCGGGATGATGTGGTTACTGTTGGGGACTTCTTGTGCCTATGCAAGGGATACAGTCCAGCTCTCTGGTGATATCGTTCAACTGGCTTTACCAGCCATCGCGTCAGTTTTTGTTATTGGTCATAGAGACGATGATGGGGCTTTGCAGTTGCTGGAATCCTCGGTCCTCACGCTCGGCATCACCTATGGGCTCAAGTACACGATCCCCGAAAAACGACCGAACGGAGGTGCCCATTCTTTTCCGTCGGCCCATACCAGCATTTCATTTGCCATGGCCGAGTTTCTGCGCGAACGCTATGGATGGGCTCCAGGAATCGTGGGATACGTAGGAGCCTCTTTTGTGGCGTACAGTCGGGTCGAGTCCAAGGCGCATTTCACTCACGATGTCTTAGCAGGTGCAGTTATCGGTGTTGTCAGCAGCCACATTTTCACAAGACATTACAGGCACTGGCAAGTGTTGCCGGAGGTGCGGCGGGAAAGTCATGGCATAAATGTCTGCGTGACTTGGTAGATAACAACTTAATCTTCGCCGAGCTAAAAGCCGATAAGTAGTTCGGGAACGGTCCAGTGACAATTCTCCAAGGAGCTTAGCGATGACAATCAACCCGGTCGCTTCCAACGTAGCTGCGTCTCAGGGCGCCACACAGCCCCATACAAATGTGAACGTACAGCAGCAAGCTGCCAAAACTAAACTTCCTGAAGGATCGCGAGCCGAAGAGGCAACCGAACCGCCAGGCAAAGAACCACCGGAAGGGTCGGCAGCCGAGAAGGCGACCGAATCTCAAGCTGTGGCCGCACGCGAGGGCTCGAACGTGAAATCGGGAAATCAGGTCAACCTCATGGCGTAAGTATTGAGCCTGGCCGGAGTCGAACCGATCGTCACGCCCTTATGAGCGGTGCGCTCTGCCGTTGAGCTACAGCCCCATCAGGAATTCTCTGGATCAGGATTGCTGTTGGTAGGTGTATCAGCCTCTGTGGTGCATTATTCCGAGTGCGGAATAATACATCGTAGAGGCTGACGGGCCAGATCGGTGAAAATGCCGTGACCGCACTGTCGATGGCGCACTGCCGGCGCCTCATTTCCCGGGTTTGCCCATCCGCGCCTTTTCAACCTGCCGGGCCGCGAGACCGTAGATGAGCAGGGGGATGTTCAGGACCAGCCTGGCTGCGTCCTGCTTGCTGATCAACCCGAGCCCGCCCGCCTTGCCAAGGATGTGGCAGATTTGCGCCCCGGTATAGAACCGTCCCCTAATTTTGTTCCTGATCTCCTTGAGTGCGGCAAGATCGTACTTGTCCGAGTACACTGGCCCGCCGATGCTGTCGTAGTGGTATCCGGGTGTGCTCTCAACAAGGCGTTGAAGCGGCGAGAATTTCTCGATCCTGAGTTTCTGGAAGCTGATCGAGTCAAGGCCCAGTTCTCTTGCGAACTGCGCGATGTACAGCATTTCCTCATCGGTTTCTCCGATGTTACCGTAGATGAAGTAGCCGTGTATATAGAAGGGATACCGGTTGAAAACCTTGAAAGCATCCCTGACCTCCAGTTGCGTGAAGCCCTTGCTGATCTGCTTGAGAATGCGGTCGTGCGGCGACTCGATGCCCACGAGCATTATCTTGATCCCGGCCTTCACGGCATCATCGAGGAGCTCGGGCGACTTCGTGACCTCAATCCGCGCCTGGACAACAAAGGTTTTCTTGATCCCGTTCTCCACGATCATCCTGCAGAGCTCACGGCCTCTTTTCGCGTTGGTGAAGAAATTGTCGTCGCTGAAGAGCACCACGTCCGCGGTAATAGTCTTCAGCTCCTCTATGACCGATTCGAGCGGCCGCTCTGTGTACTCCCGCTTCTGGCCGAGAGGGTTCATGCTGAACGTGCAGAACTTGCAGCTGTATGGACAGCCCCTCGCGCTAAGAATCGTGTCGAAGCTGAGGCTCAGCAGCTTCGCTCCGTTCTGCACCCAGTGGTACTCCGACCTGCGCATGGACCTGTCGGGGAAGGCCAGGGCGGCAATATCCGGCATGGGCGCGTTCTGATTGTGAAAAACCTTTCCATTCTCCCGGTAGGACAGGCCGCTGATGCTCGACGGCGGGGCCCCGTTGACGAGCTGCTTGATGATCTCTTCGCCCTCTCCCCTGACGACCATGTTGATGTTCGGGCAGGCGGCGAACAACTCCTCGACGTCCAGGGTGGCCTGCTGCCCGCCGACGACGGTGGTCACCTCCGGGGGCAGTGTGCGGATAAGACCGCAGATCTTGTCGAACTTCGATCGCCACATGATCCCGATGCAGAGCAGGTCAACGTCCTTCCGTATGAATTCGCGAAGCTTGTCCAGGTTTCGGAATGACCGGTCCTGCCGCAGGTCCACCAGGGAAATTCGGCCCACAAGGCCCTTCATGCTCGCCGCTATGTACTCCAGTCCCGTGGGCGGGAAAACGCCCATACTGGCCGCCGTGTCCGACTGGTACGGATTCAAAACCATGACGTGTTTGTATTTCATCGTCTGGCAGTTTGCTCTATTTGGCCCGCGGGGCGCAAGGATGTAATTTTCCAGGCTAAGGACCCCCATTGAGCCCTCGTTAACCCTGAATTTCGCATGAAAATGCTCCCACTGCAACAATCTTGCGTAACGCCAGACCTGTCAGGGGAGATGGTGTATTCTACGCTAGCCCGACTTAGGCAACTCGACGCGGCGCCCGTCAAAATTCAAGAATTTTCGTAACCCGGATTGGTGCGTTGACGGTGTCGATGCGCAAGGGTATCCAATGAGGAAGGCGAAACTGCTTGTACCTCTTGACCGCTCCTGGAGGGTCTGTGCGACACGGTGGGTATGTTTCTTCGAGCGAAGAAGCGGATCAAGGAATCTCGGAGAGATCAACGATAGCCGGATGGGATCGTGGCGTCGAACGATTGAGCTTCTCCAGGAAGGAGAAGCACGCCCGAAACAAGTCGCCCTATCGGCAAGTGGCAGCGCAGGGCAACGAGACGAGGCCCAGCAGCGTTATAACCTGTGTTATAATCTCGTTGGAGGTCATCGTGGCAAAACTGAAGGTAACCACTGTGGGCAACTCTCTCGGTATCATTCTACCGAAAGAGGTACTCCGACATCTCCGCCTTGTAAAAGGGGATACGCTTTTCGCACTCGAAACGACAAGAGGCTTTGAGCTGACTCCCTACGATCCGGCGTTCGAGCAACAGATGGACGTTGCCGAAAGCGTGATGCGAGAAGACCGCGACGTTCTCCGTCGGCTGGCTAGGTGAAAAAGCTCATTTGGGTTCATGACGCCGTGGTCACGGCCATACACGAGCGACAGCTCGTCGAGCACGGAGGCGCTGCGGGCATCCGGGATGAAAGCGCTCTCGCTTCGTCGTTGGCGAAGCCCAGGAATCTGTTTGCTTACGGCGATCCTAAGCCTGATATCGCAGCACTCGCGGCCTCGAATGCATACGGGATCATCGCGAATCATCCCTTTGTTGACGGCAACAAACGAACGGCATTTGTTGTCAGTCGTACGTTCCTCAAACTCAATGGATATGACATCGATGCATCGACAGAAGAGAAGTACTTCGCCTTTCTAAACCCGGCCAAGGGAGAGATGAGCGAATCCGGGTTAGGCGCGTGGATTCGCGATCACCTCAAGCATCGTTGAAAACTCCTCACAAAAAACCTTTACGACATCCCCCCGAAAAACGACGCTCCAGGATGCCCTGGGATCGATTCTGCGAGGCGATGTAATAATGCCGCCCCGAAATGCAAGAAACCCCCTTCACAGAGGGCAAATAGTCCGAGGTAGTCTGATGATCGGCAAAATGCCTTTGCGAATTGTGTGCCTCAGTGACACACATGGTTATCATGACAGGCTGGAGGTCCCTGACGGCGGTGACATCCTCATCCATGCGGGCGACATTTCGGGTCGCGGAGGCAGAGGGTCCGTTCCGAAGTTTGAGCCCCACCTCCCTTCGGACACGGAGTCTGAAAAGGAAGAGGAGCACCCCCGCAAAGAGGAGGCTTTCTGAGGGATAGCCAATCCGGCGAGAATCACGCTGATCCTTGATGGATCCAAAGAGGATCTAAATCGATCCGAATAAATGGCGAATCATAATCAGAAGAACCCCAATCAGCTCCTTTTGCGAATCCTGTTGGTCATCAGAAACCGCAGTGCCGGTAAGTGCGTTCTGAAATCCCAAGCTCATCCATGAGATGTTTCGCATCCCATCCTGCCGGGGTAGCGAGTAATTTGTAAACGATTTTCGCATAATTGAGTGACGCGGGATTATCAGAGCCGACAATTTTTCGACGAGCCACTACGGAACCTCCATGAAGATAGTCTTGCGATGGAAGCCAATTTAACGTCATGTGCCATAATCATTCTGCTCATGCAATTAACCGGTGCCATCATCCTGAGTTTGAGAACATCGAGGAAAGGCGGCCATGAGTTTTTCACCGCGAACCCGGAAGAGGCAACAGTCGCCGGCGGCCCAGCGCGCCCATGACAGAGACTTACGAATTCCATCCCGATAAAAGCGCAATACGTACCAGCCTTCTTTGCCGGCAATCGGAATACCCCGCACCGGACTGGTTTTGCGAAGGTTGGCCGGTCTTGTGCCGATGTTCAGGAAACCAACCAGCGAGACGATATCGGCATTGAACGCAACCCCTCGGCCTTGGATCGCCCGGATTCACTCCCCTATACTGTTCTTCATCAGAGATGCGAAGGAACAGTGGGAGATCAGTCGGTCTTTCCCTGAGTTGCGTTCGAGGGTCACGGTGGATTTTGCCATTCTTCCCTGCATCGGGGATATCCGGGTTCGTAACTGGGCGCCCTTCATTGTGAAAAATAGTCATGGAAAAGTCGCATCGATAAAGCCCCGATAATCCCGCCCTACCTGCCGAACCCGGACTCGTGGATGATCAATAAGCGAGGCATCCGGTACAAGGAATGCAAGCTGACAACGGTTGCTGCAATTCGCGGACAACTGGAGCGCGCCCTTGCCCGGTGCTGGAGGAACAGCCGGCGTGGAAACAACGGGATAAAAAGCGAGAAGATGCATTCATGGCAGGGAAGGTATCCAACGATGAAATAGGAATCCTCTGACGTGAGAGGGTGGAAAAAATATCTGAACATCAGGCAAAGGCTATTGCTGAAAACATAAAAGCATGCGGATAATTCACAAGCTCACTGAAGGGCCTGGGAACTGCGCAGGTGTTGCTTTAAGTTCAAATATCCATGGGATGCGACAGAATACTGTTGAGCCAGAATTCAGTTTCCCGGCCGGCGCGCACATCGGCCGATACCCATACCTCAAAAATTTTCAAGTTGGATACGCGGGAAATGAATTCGCGAAAAGATGGCTCGTCGAAATCCGTGAAGTGGCGTCCATTCCGTGTTCGCTCTCCGGTCCCGTGCTTGAAGGACATGTAGGCGATACCTCCAGGCCGAAGTGCGTACTCAAGCCGTGTCAACGCGTCAGGCAGCTCTTCCAGTGAAACATGCAGGAGGGATGCGCAGGCCCAAATCGCATCGTATCTGTCTCGCTCCTCCAGCTCGGAGAACGACATCTGTTTTATCGGCAGGCCCGTGGCGTTCCGGGCCAGTGCCACCAGAGTCTCGCTCGCATCGAAGGCGTCGACACAATACCCGAGGCGGTGGAAGGTGAGTGCGTCCCTTCCTGAGCCGCATCCTGCATCCAGAATGCAGCCTCCGCGCGGCACATACTGCAGAAAACGCGTCATAATGGCAGATACGTCCAATGCGAGTGTCTGAGAAATGAATTCCCGGGCATGGCTATCGTAATATTGGATAGTTTCATTCATGGTATTTGTCACCATTGCTCCACGAAATTCTGCTCATTCTCTTCAGGTAATCGACGGATCGAGCACTTCCAGGAATTCCCCCACAATTTTCATTTCCGCCACTTCATCCACCTTGATCCTCAGCGGGTCGAACTCACCATTTTCCGGATGCAATTCCACAGCAATCTCACCGGGCTCAATTTCTAGGGAATGTGACGATATTGTCCGACCTCCCTTATAGCGTTTCACAGTGTAATGTCCTCCATGCTCGGGATCCCGGCTGTCATGAAGTTGCACCAATACAACCCGACCATCATCCTGATGCGGCGGAGGCCCGAACAGGCACCACGATCCATCGGTGATGAGGGGCTCCATCGACCTGCCTGCCACTTGCAGGACAAACATCCCTGTCGATAGCCGTCGGGAGTGCGCAAGAACCGAGAGATCGACCCAGTGACTCTCTGTGGCATCCTGCCAAGGACTGAGCCCACCTGCCGCTGCGCGGAACTCATAGAGCGGAACGCTCGTAATAAAATCCGTCTCCGGCGACCGCGGCACCATGCGGGGTTTCCATTTCTTCTGCGGCCGCTCAGTGAGCCGTGATGAGAGCTCAAACCTCTCCAGTACCTCTTCGGCAGACTCAATTTCACCGATGTTTTTATAGTATTCCACAAGATCCCGAGCCATCTGCTCCCGTACGCGCCGGATAGCGGCCGGGTCATCTTTCAATCTTGCCCAGAGCGAGAGAGGGAATTCGATCCTGCTCAGGTCTTTTGCATGCACAAGAAACCGCTTACGCTCGAATTTCTCAAAAGGGTTGACCAGGATGCACTCAGTGACCGCTTCTATGGCAGCCAACTTCTCAGGATTTGTGACAAGAGACGGACCCCGGTCTGCCGGCAACCCTCGTTCTGTGCGATGAATGTAGAAAGACTGAAATAGACGGGCTAATTCATCGATGTCGACTCCTCCCTGGCGATCAACAAGTGCGAAGAAAGTCAGAAGCAGGACCATCTTGTAGGACTGCGAATAGTTTCGTTCCTCCAGGAAGTCGAAAAAGTCCTTGTACTGAGTGGATTCATCGTGGACATTCATCCCCTTCGCCAGCCGGATTTCCTCCACTTGTGGCGGCGCGAAATAAAACAGATTCTTTTTGCCGAAGGGAACAGCCAAGTCAGGTGTGACTTCGCCCTTTCGTACCCATGCGCGGAGAGTGTCGGTCGAAATCCAGAGTTCGCGAGCCATCTGCTCATCCGAGAGGTAGTCACCGTACTTCCGTTCAAACGTGAAGATATCGATTTCCTCTATCCTGCGAGGATACTCGAGGAGTTGCACCAAAGTTATTTCTTCCTCGGCCATGTGTCCGGGAGTCGAGACGACCTCGGCCCAGGGTTCATATCGGCTGATCCCGAACAACCCATGCACCGACCAGGGTGCGTTCAGAGGCCCGTATTGGTCGACCACATCGATGACATAGAGAGCCTCCTTGCCCGGGTGCTTCCGCGTGCCTCTCCCGAGCTGTTGAACGTACAAGGCTTTGGAGAGCGTGGGACGCGCCATGACGACAACCGATGTCGCAGGCGCGTCGAATCCTTCACTCAATAGAGAGCATGAGCACAAAAACTGTATCGTGCCCTCTTTGTAGCGGCCGATGGCCGCATCGGCCGCATTACGATCGCGACCACTCACGGCTTCCGCGGACAGTCCTGATTTCCTCAGTAATGCAGCCATGGCTTTGGCATGCTCGATGCTGACGCAGTAAACGATGCCGGGCTTCTTCAGTCCATCGTCTCCGAAGTAGTGTTGCAGGACATCAGCTACGAGTTTGTTGCGGGAGGGGATGACTACCTGATGCTGCAAATCCCCGATGGTGTAATCGATGCCGCGGAATCGAACCTTTGACAGATCCACATTTGTTTTGACGCGGAAGGCTTTTATGGGAGGGATGATGTTCTGTAAAATAGCGTCTTCCAGCGTCAATCCTGTCTCGTAGGTACCGAAAACCTCTTCAACACGCTTTTGATCCAGCCTTTCAGGTGTTGCCGTCAGGCCAACCATCATCTGCGGCACAAAATGCCTCACGAATCGATTCAATCCCGGAGCCATCACGTGGTGAGCCTCATCGATGACCACATAGTCGAATGCATCGGAAGCGAACTCGGAAAAATGAAAGCCCATGTACTGGTATGTCTGCACCATCATTCCAGCATGCAACGAGCGCCCGACATACGAATTTCGATGGTCCAGACTGGGCGCCCTGGATCGGAGACGCTCTAAGGCTTGAGCTCTCAGCGGTGATGTCGGCACAAGGAAAAGGCCGTTCATGTCCGGCTTCACGTTTTTTTGACCAAGGAAATCGGCAATCGCCACTTCGGTCTTGCCGGTACCCGGCGGGAGCACGAGGAGGACGGCGTTTTTTCCAATATTTCGCTGCGCAGCCAGGCTGTCAAGCGCAGCACTCTGGTAGTCGTGCAAACTGACGTTCGCCAATCGGAGATCAACCTGTTCAACCGTCCGCATCCCGAGGACTGTCCCTGAAGAGCGGAACCCGGCGGCGTCTCCCATGAACCGATGCAACTCGGCGATGAAGCGTTCACGATCCTGCATCCCGCGCAGCGACCATCGATACACTTTTATGCCGGCCGCGGCAAGACAGTTTTGCTTTAGTAACTGGGATTTGTACCTGACTTTCCCGATCACCGCCGGATGATGAAATGACTCTCCATTAAGTTCGATGGCAATCTGCCCATCGTGCATTTGCAACACATAATCGATATAACGGACATGTCCCGTCAGGTCGATAAAGGGAACTTCCCGATTCAGCGCAGGGAGCGCCTCCGTGCCGAACGCCTCCACGAAAACTTCTTCAAACCAAGCCTCGGGCCCGCTCGGATCGAGGCTGTTCTCACTCCTGTCAGGTCCGGGTCGGATTACATCCGGTATGTCCCAGTCATCTTTGGTCAAGAGAGATAATTGATCCCGGAGTTCATTTTCCTCTTGTTCATTTTCAACAAGGAATCGAAGGAGCCTCCCATACCGGTACATGTGCTCATTCTGCTCGGTCGTGTAGTCGACGTACGGGAGTTTGTGCGCTTCGCAGATTCCCCAATCATGAATGACCGCGAGATCCCCCTTACGATCCCCGTATAGGGTGCCGTAGGCGACTTGTTGCACACGTTCAAGGCCGACCGATGCCAGAATATCCCTGATGCTCATATGCATCTCCATATCATAATGCCAAGAAATGTTGGCAGCATATGGCGATTTTCAAGCAGGCTTCAGATGAAGCCCGCTGCGAACGACCGTGATTACCTCAATCGGATTCTGAAAAAGGATTTCCCCGACGATGCGAATGCGATTACTCAGGCAGGTGGTTCGACCCTTGACCTCGGCCGGATGTTCCGGTAAGAGTAATACGCATAGCGGTAAGAAGAAGAGTTTCACCCATGCAAATCACATCCAATGAGCAAGTAATGGCGATTCTCCTGGACTCCAAAGTGCTTCTGGATGCTCTGGCCGAAGATCCTCAAGAGTACCGTTGGTTGGCCAGGATGCTCAAGGAATACGCTGAGGAGGCTCTTCCGTCAGCTGTCTTGCATCCCTCGCTGTGCAATCCCATGGGGAGCCGCATTCCTCGCCGGCAGGTGTCTTCTGCAGTACCGGAAGCGCGGAGGTCGCAAACGATCTCCACTCCCGGATTTCTTCATCCGCGCCCATGCAGTCGTCGAAGGCATGACGCTCTTCACAGGGGACGCCGCCCGTTATCGATACATACTTCCCCAAGCTGATGATCATTGCGACAAACTATAATCCATACGGAAACCGGAAATTTTCGAGTCGGGAGATGGTGAGCGGCATGCGGACCCCGAATGGGATCAACCGGCCTGACCTCGTGATTCTGGTGGGACTCCCAGGCATCGGCAAGAGCACCTTCGCCCGGACGGAGCGGTTCGCCGGATTCGATTATGTCAGCAAGGACCAGATCAGGAAGAGCCGCAAGATTGAGGCTCAAATCGCCCTCGTCAAAGACGCCCTCATGAATGGCCGCTCGGTCATCGTGGACAACACAAATGCCGGCATCGAGGAACGCGCGCCCCTCATCAGTCTCGGCATCGAGTACGGAGCGCGAATCATCGGTTATTACTTTGAGCCTGATGTGAATGTCGCCAGGGAACGCAACCGATCACGCGCCAAACGGGTTCCGGACGTGGCAATCCACGCGACCCGCAAGCGCCTCGTCATGCCATCCATCGAAGAAGGCTTCGACGAAATCCACTCCCTGCCGATAGAGCCTCGGTAGGCCGCCGCCCGGCACGAACCGATGAGCAAGAGCTTCTTATGATCTCTCACAGATCTCCTCTACGCCCCTTCGAGGCTGATTGCCAAGTCACACATCGTGACGATCAAAACCCCACTTATTTTTTCGTTGCCTTTCCTTAGGACATATCACCTTCACCTTGCCGGTGGCCGCCCCCGATCGAATAGAATGGACCATATTATGGTCAACCTGAATTGAGGTCAGTGCAATGAAAACACTCTCACTCTCTGAGGTGAAGATGAAACTCAGCGGGCTGGTAGATGAGGTCGGCGCTCGGGACGAAGAGATCGTGATCACGCGCAACGGATCCCCCGCCGCCGTACTGATCAGTCCCGCGGAGTTCGATAGTCTCAAGGAGATGATCGCCGTGCGCTCCGATGCCGCGTTGATGGCGGAGATCAGCCGGGGGCTGAAATCACTTGAGTCGCGCGAGGCTCGACTCTACACGCTCGAAGAACTCTGCCGCTGACGGCGCCTGCTGCGGATTACACTCATGAAGCTCCGCGTCCCGGACGAAATCGCATTTCTCATCAAAAGGCTGCACCCTGAACTCAAGCGCAAAGTGAGGGCCCCTCTGCATTTCATTCAGAACGACCCCGAGTCCGGCAGGGCCTTACGCAAGGAGTTGGCGGGGCTCCGAAGCAAGTCCCGCATCATCTACCACATACATCGGGAGGTGCTGGAGATCGCCGAACATTACACCAGCTAACAAGCGCAAGCGCGGGTCTCATGACGCAGAGCGTCAAAGACAAACGGGACGCATCCCAACTCGGAAATGAGGAGCAGCCCAAAGGCTCTGCCAACCGAGTCGTGCAGGATCACGTTCCAAAAGATAAAAATGTAAATATTTGGTCATCAAAGGACTTGACCAAGAGCTTTTTTTTATTTCTATTTCCTCAAATTCAATTCTTTTTATTACTACAATTGTAGTGTTTTCAATATCCGGTTGGAAAAGCGACGCCTTAGAGCCCGATATGTATACTGTTGTGTACTACCGCTGATTCCCTTCCCGAGCCGTCTTTGACTTTTCCGGACTTTCTCGGGGATAACCAAAACGGCCCAATCATCGCCTGATCCACGGATCGTCGGAAATCGGTACTCTCAGGTTTATACTCGACATGATATAATTCTACCATGCGGTATCGGATTGAATTTAAACCCCATGCCATTAAAGACTGCAAGCGTATTGATAAAAAAGCAATCAGGGTTGTTTTCTCGAAAATCGAGTCATTATCAAACAATCTACAAGGAGATGTGAAAAAATTAGCGAACTTTGTACCTGAATACCGCCTTAGAGTCGGTGTTTATAGGGTCTTATTTGAAACCGATGGAGACAAAATTATTATTTATAGAATTCGACACAGAAAAGAAGCCTATATTTAAGGAGGTTTTACAATGACTATCCATGCACAAATTTTAAAAAGAAACGGTAAAAATGAATTTGCTATCCTGTCTTACAAGGATTTTCTAAATGTTCAAGAAATACTGGATAACTACGAGGATTTAAAAGCATTGCGTTCAGCAAAAATTAAGGAAAAAAACTCTAAAACCGTTTCATTAAAAGAAGCCAAAAAAATTCTCCGTCTCAGTTGAAAAATCTAACTCGGTGCTTCACTTTGTCAGAGGGGTTATAAGGATTTGCTTTTCCGACTGAAAAGTTCTGGAGTCGGGTTCGAACAGAGCACCTATATCCGACGACCTTGTCGATTCTCGGGAGGACGCGGTTTGTACGCCGAGGGCTTGCGGGTTTCCGAGCGTGAGGTGGCCGCGATTCGAGAGTAGGCGCAATTTCGGGGCCAGCCCCACCTCGTGCGCATCCCCTTCAAAATCCGGCGCGACGCCTTAGAGCCCGATATGTATACTGTTGTGTACTACCGCTGATTCCCTTCCCGAGCCGTCTTTGACTTTGAAGTAGACGGTTTTGGCTCCAGATCCGGTGGCTGGGCTCAGGGTAAAGGATGGAGTCTTCGAATAGGGCAGCCAGACATCGCCCATGAAGCTGGAGGATTCGCTGGCCATGTAATGAGTGGGAGTGCTGCCCATGACGGTGTTGTTCAGAGTGACAATGCGGTTCGTGGTGGAAACGGCGTCGCCATTTATTTTGAAAGAACTGACAACCGGTGAAATTTGTGCGATCTTCGCCCGCATTGCAGGACTCAATTGCTTGACAAGCTCTGCATTATAAACACCGGAATACTTATTGACATGAGGTCCCTGCTCCACCTGATTATTGAATATCTGCTGGGTAGCGATCGCATACGAGCGCGATGTCCACGCGGGCGAATGCGACCCGTCACCAAGTAGCGCTGGATTGGCCGCGTCGTCGATATCGAGCGCAAAGATTGAAATATTGTTGTCGCTGTTGCGGACAATCTCGATGCGACGGAACTGCTGAGGGAAATCCCTTAGCGATGGGGTCTCGACTTCCCAGAAGCCCTTTTCAAGATCGCCATCAGGTGACGGCTGTGGAGTAATAGTGTTGCGGTGCACGTGTCCCGAGATCCATAAGATGAGGTTCTTATAGGAGTGGAGTTTGTCGAGCAAGGTTTCTTCGGAAATCTCGGAGTACGGGGACCAAAGTGATAGATATGAGTAGGGTGGATTATTTGGGGCCGGTGCATAGGGGTGCACCGGGATATGCGCACAGATGACCATGAGCTCACCGGTGGCTTGCCCCTCATCGAGCTCGTGTACGAGCCAATTGTAGCGTTTATGGTCGAGAGCGGAGGCGGCAGCGCCGCCGACCCTGTCGGTATCGTCGAGAACGATGACCTTAATCGGAATATTCGCCTTCGGATAGAAGTGATAGCAGGCAAATTCGTCGGTGATCATTTTCTGCGTGAATCCGTGACCAACCGGTTTCGACTTGGTTGTTAAGAATCCGCTCATCCAATCCATCATCGAGAGCGAGTGGCGCTTCGGGTCAGCGGCAACCGTTGGGGGATTCGGGAAGTGAGCGACCGGCCCTGCATCTATGATGTGCCCGAACTTTGTCGAGCCATCAACGACACCCATATAGAAACCGCGGCTGCTCAGGATCGCTTTGAAATCAGGAGGTAGTGAGGTTACCGGACCGATGTTGAGGATGTCGGAACCGACGAGGGTTCTTCGGATGTAATTGTTCACGAGGGCAGAACCCATCCAGAACTGATCGTGGTTGCCGATGGTCTGATACCAGTTGATCGACTTGTCGAGCCCGGCTGCCTGGTAGGGTCTCTGATAATCAATCTGGTCGGCGCCGTTGTGAGCACCGGAGCTGGGGGTAATCATCTTGCCGTCGAGGACATCGATATACCATCTGAGCTCGTTATGCTGGGTGTTGTTGGCCGTATCGCCGAGACCGATGCCGAAATCAAACGGCGCCTTTTTGTGCAAGGCGTTGATTGTCTGGACAGCGGCATCAAGGACGTGGGTCGTATAGAGGAAAACCGCTGAATACGCCGAAGAATTACCTGCTGGCCCGTCTGGTGTGCTTGGCTCCGGATAATGGTAGCCGAGGTATGGCAGTTGAGCCGGGCTTTCTTTGTCGGTGATATGGATGTCGCTAATGGTGAAGAAAGACAAAAGCGTCGTGGCCAATGGATCAGTAACCGATGGCTCAATCTCTCCGGTCTGCATATCGGGGCGAACGAAAGGGATGCCGGCCCCTTCCCCATTCCATTCACCGTAGTGGTTTGGCCCGTATTCAGAGATCTGACTGGGCCAAAGAGTCTTCTTGCCATGTGGCTTGGGGTTGACCGTCTTATCGAGCGTCGTGTAGACATGTGCCGCGATCGGGTACGATGGCACCTTCTTCCCGTTCATTGTCTTCCCGATCCCATCCTGCACTGTGAAGGACAGGAGTATCAGAAATGCCAGGGTAGCAATTCTTTTCAAGTTTTTGCTTCCTTTCAAGTTAAAAGATTAAACCTATACTGCCAGCTTTTGGAAACTGGACACAGTGCCATGGTAACTTCACTCAGTCCGGTCTCTGGCGGTCGAACAGCTCATTCATTTCCAAAATGTGCTGGTACTGAGTCTGTTTCATATGTGATTCACATCACCATTATACTTGTTCGGCATTATCATCATTCTTGATTAGCGGAACTATAAGGGGCAGGCCGATCATCCTTCTACGAAACGGGGAGCAGCTGAACCCGGAGGATACATGGTTCGTCCCCGGCTTGAATTTTAACAAACTGCGGCTGCATTCATCCATGAATATGAATTTTCGATGAATATGGCACCGATCAGTTTGCTCATGATCTCCTCCGTCACCCCCTCATGCAGGCAGACGACATCTTTCTGACTCCCGCGATTACCTCCACGGGATTTTCCAAAACGTAGTCGACATCCTCGACTCCAGCACGCCGGAAGTCCAGTTTTGATCATGCTCCATTATCAGCCATTGCAAAATAATGACCGGCACGCATCATCCTCCGTCTCCGGGGACGGAGGAGGGGTGCTGGTATCGACACGGGGATACTCGATATACTACATCAGTGGCATTTGAGCATTCAGAGAAAAGAGGCAAAATCCTGTATCCATACGCCTCAATTAGAGTAGTTCGATGTTGCGTCACTCCCGTCCCGTTCCCCGTTGCCGCCGATCAGCTCCTACAGGGGCGGTGCCTGTCCTTCGATCGTGTTCAACCACCGGGAAATGAAAAATGGCAAACCACTGTGCCGTCCTCCGTTCCCAGGGACGGAAGACGGATGTCCTGACCGGCACAGGGATGCTCAGTCTAAGATGCCCCTGGCATTGGAGCCTTCCGGGCGAAAAGGTGAATGGTATGTGGTTTGAAATTCGTGATTGTGCGAAATTGAAATTCGTCCCGACCCCTGGAGTGCGCATGACGCGCTTGCGTCTGCTGCTTGTCGTCAGTCTTGTCGTGGCACTGGGGCATGCGTGGGCCGCGCCAGTTGAGCCCGATCAGGCCCGGCGAGGCCCGGCTCCAGACGCCGGCGTGTCAGCCTTGGTCGTCAATTCGCTGATGGACCGCGATGATCCCCCCAGGGGCGTCGTGACCCTGCGATCGGCGCTCAGGATCGTCGCGGTTGGAGGCCGGATCACGTTCCGGCACGAACTCGACGGGCGCACGATTCAATTGACTGCCGTTGGCCAAGAGCATTCCATCCTGAAGGGTGAGACGTACGCAGGCGGTCCCTTTGGCGGCTACGTTGAGCGCGACTATGGCGCCTCCGCGCTCTATGTTGCCAAAGACATCACCATCGATGCATCTGCTCTGCGCCATGGGATCACGCTCGAGTGGGTCGGGCATGCAGACACGCCTGCGCGTGTGCTGGCCGTCCTCGGCAATCTAACGATGACCAATGTCACCATCACCGGTGGTTATGCGAAGGCGGAGGCCACGGCGGATCCGAACCAGCCCTTCACGCTGGGCCGAGGCGGCGGATTGGCTGTCTGGGGCCTCGCGACCTTGACTCGCTGCACGATTGGCGGCAATCGGGTGGATGGAGACGAAACGGCCAGCCGCGACCGTGGGGCCTTTGGCGGTGGGATCTACGCCGACATCGTGCTGCTCCGGAATTCGGTCGTGAGCGGTAACTGGGCGCGCGGGTACGGCGCGGCCGGCGGCGGCGTTTACTCGGAGGGTGGTGCGGAAGTGACTCTCCCCGGGAGCCGCATCGAATCGAGCGCGATCACAGGAAACCGGGTCACGGCTCAGCACGCCTACGGGGGAGGCGTATTCAGTGACGGCGGCGGCCCCGGCAATCGGAAGATCATCACGATTCTCAACAGCACGCTCGCTCGCAATGCGGTGGAGGACAACCCGGCAATCGGTGAGCCGCCGGGCTCGCAGTACTATTTCCGCGGCGGCGGATTCTACATGTCGAATGGATCGGTGGCGGTCGAACAAGCAACCATCGTGGAAAACGCCGTCACGGGCATCCCTGCCATGTTCAACAACAAGCCCAATATGGGCGGCGGAGGAATGACAGCCACGATCGGAAACGCGCATGTCGTCGAGAACATGAAGATTACGCGCTCCATCATTGCCGGCAATACGGTGGGCGGCGCCATCGACGACGTGTACACCGGGTCACTTCTGGAGTTCACGAGCGGCGGGCACAACCTGGTTGGACACCTGACGGTCAGTCAGATCCTCGTGCCGATTCCTCCTTGGTGGAGCCTCAGCCGGAAGCACTGGCCCAATCCGGGCGATGCAACGGACATTCGAGTTAAGGACGTCCTGTCGACCTCAAAACCTCAGTATCACAGCTGGATCAAGTCAGTCGGTACCGATGCGGGCAAACACACCATCGTGTGGATGCTCCCGCTTGGCGCCGCGGTCGACCAGATCCCACGCAGCGGCGTACAGACGCGCCGGGAACTCGCGCAGTTCGAGGGGCCGGCGAGCCTGCAGGGCAGCTTCCTGAATGACGTGCTCGCTGCGATCCGTACGCGCTACGGGTCGATCCTCGGCAACAACTTCGGAGAGGAATTCGGAGACCTTAGTGCACTCACCTTCGCCGAGTCGCCTATCACCTGGCCCTCCGATCCGGCGAATGCGCCATGGATCGGGTTCTGGCGATCGCTCGATACTATGATATCGGGCCGGCTCGGAGACGCATATCTGGCGGATGATTTCTGGGGGACGTTCCAGGCAATCTCGTATGGGTATTCGATCAACCACATCACGGACCTTGAAACCGTGGGCCTGACGCGCAGCGATCAGCGCGGCCGCCTGCGGCCGCATGGACGCAATGGCGACATCGGAGCAATCGAGCGGTAGCTTGGAGCGCGCGACCAGGCTCAGCACCCAGATCTAGGACATCAGGGTGGACAGCGCCCTGGTGAGATACAGGAACCAAAGAATACCTGCTCGGCCTCGGCTTGCGTCACTCCGCGTGCTTCGTTCTTCCACGCATTCACGTGATCCCAATCACATCCAGTGATCACGGCATGGTTAATCATTTGATATGTTTATCACCACTACATGCATATGCGGTCAACCAGAGACGGTACCTGGATGACCTACTTTGCCGAAATTTAGGCCTTCGCTAGCCATATGGGTCAGCTCATATGCCATCCCGGCGTTGACGACGAGCGGGACGGGAGATACGATGCTGCCGGATGCAGTTCATGAAAAAGCGGCGACCGACTTCAACTGCCTGGCGAACAGGCAACAGATGCAGAGGAACATAATGACGCACTTGTACCAGGAATATGATCCGAATCGGCGATTTGCCGATACGACCGACGGCGTTGCTGTGCCGATGCTCTTTGTTTCGCCAACCCAGTACATTCAGTCGCCCGGCGCCATCCATCGCCTGGGACTATTTTTAGCTGACCTGGTCGGTCCCGAGGCGCGGGTTGGCGTGCTCATCACGCCGGGCCGTCGGCGCGCCGTGTTCGCAGCGGTTGCTGACAGTGTGGGAGAGGCAAATCTTACAATGACCGATGCCACGTTTGCCGGGGAATCAACCCGCAGCGAAGTCGAACGGGTCACTGCTGTTTTCCGGGAACAATCGGTCAACATTGTTATCGGCATCGGCGGTGGCAAATGCCTTGACACAGCGCGTATGGCCGCGAACCGACTGGGTGCGCGCGCGGTGACGATTCCCACGACGGCTTCGACCGATGCGCCCACGGCTGCGGTTTCGGTGCTCTACCGTGAAGACGGAGTGTTTGACAGGGTGGAATACAGCCGCACGAATCCCCTGCTGGTGGTGGCTGATGAAACTATCCTGGCGGCCGCGCCGCCGCGCTATTTAGTGGCCGGGATGGGCGATGCATTTTCGACCTATTATGAAGCGCGCTGCTGCATGCAGAATCCTGCGGCGCGTACAGGGCGGGGCGGCCGTCCGACGATGGGCGCATTGGCGATTGCCCGGCAATGCCGCGAACAACTTCTGGCCCACGGCGTGGCCGCATTGCAGGAACTGAGCGCCGGCTGCCCGGGCGTGGCTTTCAGTCAGATTGTCGAAGCAAATATCCTGCTCAGCGGACTGGGGTTTGAAAGCGGCGGCCTTGCTGCCGCGCACGCAGTGGCCCAGGGCCTGACGGCGTGCGCCGATCTGCATCGAAAGTTTCTGCATGGTGAGCTCGTGGCCGTCGGCGTCATGGCACAGCTGATGCTCGAAGATCGAATGGACGAGGCGGCGGCGGCACGCGAGTTTTTCCGGGCCGTCGGGCTGCCGACGCATCTCGGTGAACTCGATTTCGATCCGGGAACGCAGGCCGGCGAATTGGACGAGATCATCACCGGCAGTTTGCGCGTGCCGTTCATCCAGGCCGAGCCCATGCCGGTTTCCGCTGAGCTGCTGCGTGCGGCGCTGCTGCGGGCCGGAACCTTGTGACCGGGCGCGCCCCGGATCGTGGAACCGGCAGTCGGCCCGTCGCGTGCTGAAGCAGGAAAAATTGGGTGTTTGGGCATAGCTTATCTGACCTGGCGGTTTGATCGCTCCCCGGAGGCCATTACGTGAAAAATCCCGTTTCAGAAGCTTCCTCCTACCTTTGGTGACTGTATGGGGATCCAGGCCGAGATTGCCTTGGCCACTTCGCGGTCGCCGCCCCACCCGAGCCTGAGCGATTCTAACCCACCAAATAGCCGACGCGGCCTTTCATCAAGGAGGCTCGTTCCCAAGTCCGCGCATCGATACGACGCGCCCCCATCCGCCCCCACCAAAACCTCCGCGCTGAATAAGACCATCGATGAGTTGAACGACATCCACAAAGCTGTCGACAAACTGACTTGCTCGCTGCGCGAGCGACGTCCGCAACGAGGCCCCGCCCAGGACCAGCGGCAGGCCATTGACCTCATCCTGAAACACCTCGACGTCCACGGCGGCAATCTCTGGGGACATGTCGTGAAGATGCCGGACGGGCTCGGCGGCGGCGTTCGGGCCGCAAAGTCCTCACCAATGATTTCGAGGACTTGCCGGCCGCAGCAGCGCTCGCACGAAACCTCTGCCACTCAGACTACGTCATGTTGATTTGCGGAACGCTCGACTGTCTTCCGAGCAGCTTCGCCGAACTCGATGCCGAAAAACGCCAGGGACACTTGCGAAACACATCCTCTCCCGAACCGGCCCGTATGCTCGTCCCCGTGCGGTCAGCCACCTCCTCGCTACCCTACGAGGACCGGCGCTTGGTCCGCTGCGAGGGGCCATGCAGCATAAAGTCAATAACGCCGCCAACAGCCGCCTCTCCCAAACCGTGCTTCAAGCATCGGCGATGAATAAATAGCCTTCTGCCAACCGAACATTGACGCCTTAGGGAATTCCCGAAATGGTGATTTTTGTCGGCTCTCTTGTAGTATGAAGCCGCTCCTGACAGAGCTAAATATTTATCTTTGACAATCGCTTTGACCGTGACCAAGGATGGTGGCAGGCTTTAATTGAATATGTGATGCAGAGTCAATTCAATTTTAAATTCCATGATTGCCAGACAATGGCGGGGACGCAAGGAGAATGACACTTGTCCACACTGATAAATCACGAGATGCAAAAGACCATGGATGCCATCATGAAGAAAGCAGCAGCAGACAAGGACTTCCGGAAGCTGGTGCTCGATGATCCTTACGCTGCGATCAGGTCAGTCGCGGGCAAGGACGTGCCCACTGGATGTCGAATCAAGGTGATCGAGAATGAGCCGGGCATCGACCGGACATTCGTGCTGCCGAACTTCACAGGGAGTGAGCTTGCTGATGCCCAGCTGTATTCTGTCGCCGGCGGAGCCAGTCCCTTATGTCCCTTTGACTCTCCCAATCATTGCGCCTTTGGTCCGGACTGTACAACACTTCAACAGTAAATAAGGCGAGCGGGCTGCCGCAACACAATAGGGTTCGCGAGAGTGAGCAGATTCATCGACCCGGCCAGCGCTTCGAGAATTTGCCCGGTGAATCCGGGCATGAAAAGAGAATGACACCGCCTGTATGTGATATTTTCATTTGTTAGCGCCACTTCTGTCTGGCCGTGTCCATTCGTCCGGCTTGCAAGGTTGATTTGATTAGTGTGGCCGTCCCGGGTCTTGTGCTCACCACACAAGACGCAAGGCATGGCTGGTTGCCGTACAACAGTCTGTCAAATTCGCTCGCCTATATTCCCGCCGCAGCCTCGATTACGACACGCGTGGTCTCGGGCTCACAATCGCACCGACTCTGGCATGCAACTTCGATTGCGTATGCTGCTTTGAAGAGTCAAGAAGACCGGTGCGCATGAGTGACGAGGTCGAGGAGGAGCTGATCGGTTTCATCCGGAAGTTCGGCCACCTGGACAACTTGAGCATCACTTGGTTTGGCGTCCCGTTTTCGGCCGGCATCGTGACCAATGGCTACCTCCTCGACAGCAGCGTGGTTTTTCAACTGTTGGAGCTTCGAATCCAGTCAATCCAGGTGACCATCGACGGTCAGCATGAGGTGCACGACAGCAGACGGCATTGCATCTCCGGCGCAGGCACGTACTCGACGATCCTGAGCAATCTCGATTGTCTGATGATGGCAAGCTGGGATGGGCGTCTTGCGATTCGAATAAATATAAATCACTCAAACAAATCCTGCTTCTCCGACACGGCCGAGATGCTTCGCAAACGATACTCTTTGCACAAGATTGCGGTTCACCCCGGTATCATCACGCCGGGCGCCAATCCGGACATCTCGTGTGTCTTCGATCGGGAAGCAGAAGCGAAATTCTTTCTGGCACAGGCGAAAGAGAGCTCTGGGAGATCAATGCGGCTCTACCCTGGAAAAGGGTATGCCAATTGCACGGCATCCGCGAGGAATGGATTTGTGGTGGGCCCGGAAGGCGAGATCTACAAGTGTTGGCACGACGTCGGAAACCCGGCGATGGTAGCCGGCGGGGTCACGAAGGGATCGAAGTGGCACTGGCCGCTCATCTCAAAATACATGGTCGGCACGGATGCCTTCGAAGACCCGGAGTGCTTGCAGTGTTACGCGCTGCCACTCTGCAACGGCGGCTGCAGGCATTTCAGGCTGCGGCGCAAATACCGGATCGAAGAGATGGTCGAACACCATTACAAACGGACCCTCTGCGAATCTCACTGACGAATCAGGAACACTAGCCCATTGGACCAATCGTCGTCTGCTCTTGAGTCGCGGATGAGCGTCGACGAAATACTGCCTTCGTTACGTGTTTTGGCATCCCTGCATATCGTTCCGCGTTTAATATGGGCATCGGCACGGCATTCTATGGTCTTCGTTCCTGCCTGCTGGTACTGTTCCTGACGGCTTTGCTGCGCATCAAGCGTCCAGAAGCACCGAAGGAACATGTGCCCGAGGGATTCGGCGCCATCATCCTGTTCGCGACCAGGAAGCTGAGGCGACGGAAACCCCCGCGTTCGCGACGCGTTTGAGGGCTCTGGCGAAGCGTCTGGAAAAAAACTAACGCCTAGCGAGACGGTCCGATACACTCTCCGCCCTTGGAATAATGCGCCTAATCGGCGAGGGGCCCGATCTGCCATGCGCCGCGGCCGTAGGTCCCCGCCGTCATGGTCTTGGTCGTGGTGTTGTACTCGATGTCCATGATGACCAGACCCAGAGGCATGCCCGTATTGAACGGCATGAAGCTGACACCTCGATTGGTGCTCTTGAATACGCCGACATCGGTGCCGACATAAACTGTCTTGGCGTCGATCATAAGGACTGTGTTAGTCGGTACGTCGGGAAGCCCTCTGCCGCGAGCTACCCATGCGCCGCTGCCCTTATTTTCATAGAGGTGCGAAGTGCCAAACCCTCCAAGCACGCAGAGGGCCTTGCTGGGATTGGTCGGGTCTGGTGAGATATCGTTGATGTACCTGCCCGCCGGGAGCCCGGTCGATATCTGTGCCCAATTCGCGCCGCTGTCGGACGATCTCCAGATGCGGCTGTCGCTTGTCCCCGCATACACGTATTTCCCGCCCACAGGAGCCGGGTTCACCGTTGTCACGGTGTCGTATTCACCGCCGCCGGTCATGTCGGAAGGTCCTACGCGATTCCACTTGACTGCGTCATCTGTCGAACGATACATGCGATGAGTGCCGAGGTACAAAACCCATGGGTTCTGGGGATCCAAAGCATACGGAGTAACCCAGGCGATTCGATCATCTGGTGTGATTCCGCTACCCTGGCCGGTCATCCAGCCGAATGGCCCGCCAAGCCCGTGAATGGAACATAATACGGATGGCCACTTACCTCCCCAATCCCATGGATAGCTTGCCGTGTACACGGTCGTAGGCTTCGCCGGATTGAAGAACGAAATAAACCCGTCTCCGGTTGGCTCGAGCAGGTCCCATCGGTCGCTGCCAGATCGATATAGCGACGCGTTGTCCTGGGACCCCCCCACGATGATGCCGTTGTCCGTAGGGTGGATGCCGATATCATAAAACTGAGTGGCGGACACATTGGAATTGAGGTTCGTGAAGCTTACGCCTCCATTCGCGGTTTTCCAGATGCCGCCATCGCATCCGATGTACATAGTATTTCCATTTGACGGATCGAGCAGCAGCGCATGTGTGTCCTGGTGCACTTTCTGAGTTGCGCCCCAATGTCCGGTGAGGGTCTTCCAGGTCTTGCCGCCGTTCGCGGATTTATACAGCTCGATCGTGCCCCTGAACACGATGTTCGGGTCCGCCGGGTGCACCTTCACCACCATGTCGTACCAGCACTGCCCGTCGCATGCCTTATTGCCGCTGGTCATTTTCGCCCAGGATGTGCCGCCATTTGTGGTCCGCCAGAATTCCGGCTGACCATTGACGTTTTCATACAGTGCGTAAACGTAGTAGCCATTGGAGGGCGCGACCGCGACTTCGATCCGGCCGTATCCTACCGGCACAGCCGTTTGAAGCTGCCATGAATTGCCGTTGTCTGATGATTTGTAGACTCCCGCGTAGGCTATGCCCGCCCAAAGAATATTGGGGTCAATCGGGTCCTGCACGATCTTGGTCACATATGCATCCGAGAGCCGCGCATTCCAGGTCGCGCCGGCATCGTCTGATGTATATATCCCGCCGCCCTGCCATTCCTTGCCATGGTTGCAGTCCCCATATTGGCCGCCAACGATGAGGCGATTCGAATTGCGCGGGTCCACGATCACCGACGCGAAGGTCGACAGGTCGCTGAGCGTCGTGGATGTGCTCCCGTTTCGCTTCTCCCACGTAGCCCCGCCGTCTGTGGTCTTCATGAGCCCGATGCCGAAATACCTTTCGCACCACATCACGTTCTCTCCCGTGCCGATCCACAAAGTCTGTGAATTCTTCGGGTCGATCGCGATCGCACCGACGGTTTGCGTGCCGGCCGTGTCGAAGATGGATTTCCACGATACGCCGTCGTCTGTGGATTTCCACAATCCACCGGACGCGCTCCCCAAATAGAGGATATTGTTATTGAAATCCTTGGCCAATGCGGCGATGCGGCCTGAAACCTTGCCGAAACGCCAGTTGGAGTAGTTCGACGAGAATGGCCCGACAGGGACCCATGAGGCCATGGACGCGGTCTCCTGCTGCTGCATCTCCCACCGCAGCATTTCAGCCGCAGCCTCGCGCCTGGCCGCCATGTGCCCATCGGCGCCGGCGCGGCGCGAGGAATAGAACCATTCAAGCCGCTTCTTAATAAGCTGGCCATCTTCCTCTTCTTTAAGGGGTGGACGTTGGCCGCTTGCCAGCAACAGGTTCGATGCCCCTGCAGCCGACAGTATCAATGCCGCTATCGCGAATGATGCAGCAATCTTTCCAATTGATTTCATTAATCCCTCCTCGGACATCACCCATAATACTTTACCCCTTCACTCGCTGCAATTATAGCGAGCCTCATGATGGGTACTGTGAACCATGCTGGAAAAGGCTATAGGGGTTTGCTTTTCCGACCGGATACCGAAAACTCTACAACTGTAGTAATATAGGAACAACAGAATCACTCCTGGCACCCGTCCGTCATCTCCGGAGATGATGAACGGGTGGTGCGCCCGGCATGG
>CAIWXX010000167.1 GCA_903916735.1 uncultured Acidobacteriota bacterium | reverse complement strand
GGGATATGATGACCGAGGTGATTGGTATCCGATGAGCTGCATCGCGCGTATTGAATTGGATTGGAACAAGATGCAGGGAGACCTGTGGGTGTTTGGCCTGCTGTTTCATGATCGACTACGGAGAGGCTGAATCACTGCGCAATATTGATGCCGACGAGCCGCAATGGGCGGAGCTGGTTCATCCGGCAATGGCGGATAGCGTCGGCGATGTTATTAGCGCCCGCGAGTCGAAGCAGACTTATTGCAGCATTACGAAGCGATGCCATGATGCGAGGGCCGCTGGATTTTCTCACACGGGAGCGATCTTCGTCATAGGTGACATCGCGGACATAATGCACACGATTCTCGATCGTCCAGTGTTTACGATTGTGGTTGAGGAGCTCAGCCGGCGAGGTGGTCTTATGAGACAGGCTCGTGACACAGTAGGCCGTATATACAGTCGATTTTGCGTCGCTGAGCCTGACTACGGTTCGCCGGACCTGAAAGACCTGCGCAACGTATGGAAACTTGAGATACCCGTTGAGCTCTGTGCTGGTCCATATTTCTCGAGTTTCGATCCGGCCATGTCCCTTCTCAACTGTTATGTGCTGAGGGGGGAATAGCCTCCATGCGAAGATCCGCGATGTCCTTATAGAGCGTCGGCTGATTCTCTTTGACGGTGAAAACGAAATCGGCTTTCTTCTCTTCGACGATGTACTTCGCCGTTTTGGCCTGAGTGTGGAGCGCATCGGCTGTAATAACCGCCCCGCGTACGTCGATCCCTTCCAACAAAGTCGGAACCATCGGGATCTCGTTGGTCTTCGAATCGATTTCGCATTGCGCGATCACGATACCTTCCTCGTTCAATACCGCTGCGAGCAGTTGAACCGGTTCCTCCTTCCCATCATGGCTGCCACGAAGTGTTTTTCCGTCGAGTCCAACCGAACCGCCTCGCAGCAGGCGCTGCTCGAAAAGCCACTTTCCAACAACCTTGTCGACTTCCTGCGCGTTGACTCGGTGCAACGTCCGCCGAATAGCGCTCTCCGATGGTCTGCGCCATCCCCGGATGCGGAATATCTTCATTTGATCCGCCCGGATGTTCTCTGCCCACTGCCCGATCGCCCTGAAGTTGCGCGCGCCCGACAAACACGCGCACACGGCGATACACAGAATCGTGCTCAAGGAATGCCGCACACCGCGCGCTTTCCGCGGTTCCGTGATGCTTTCCAGCACTTCAATCAGGCCACCCTTTCCTTCAAGCGGAAGCCGGTTCACATCCAAGATCGGCACACGTTGCTTATTCATCCTCCATGCCCTCCCATGCATGATATACGGGGATAGAAACGGAGCGGTCAGAAGCTTCGCCGCATCACGGCATAATGGCCGAACTAAAACCTTCTTCGGCTGCCCGTTGTATGTGTATCCACTCCGCTTCCGAGTAAACCCCAACGTCAACCCTACTTCATTCCATCCCGCCGCCTTGTAGCAGGTCCCCACAAATCGCGAAATATCGACAAATGTCTCGGCCAGCAGAACAGGATGATTGTAGAATACCTCCCAGTCATTACTGAGCCGCCGACAATTAGCGGCCAGTACTCGAGAGGCAAGATTCCGTATGTTCCATCCTCTCAACAGGAGAAATCGCACGTTGTTCACAACATATCGCAGACGTTCCCGCCGCATGCATGCATCCCACCCAATCCACCTGTCGCGCGACTCAACCTTCAATGCCGCTGCGCCCCACGCGAGCAGCCCTACCCACTCATCTCCAACCGTCGCTACGTACTTCAGCGACTCGCCGACGATCCCGCGAAACCCGAGGTAGTGCTGCTCCGACATCGCCTGCTTCCATGCGCCTACTTCCTTCCGACGCACCAATCTCACTTCCACTCCGCTCAACTCAGATTGCTCCCACTTCCCTGCCATGCGCCCGCTAGCCTATCAGCATCAAAAGAAAAAGTCCACTATTTCTTCAAACCCTCTGCCCCTCTTTTCCTTACACGACTTTGCCGCAGCCCTGG
>CAIWXX010000166.1 GCA_903916735.1 uncultured Acidobacteriota bacterium | reverse complement strand
TCACGTTCTTATAAGGAAAGCCCTTCTTCTCCAGCGCCGCAACGAGGGTGAAGCAGAATGTGGCTTGCGGATAGGCGTGGAGCTCCAGAATCACACCGGCTCCCCAGTCCAGAGAAACCGTGTCTTTACCCCCGTCCGTGGTGGCGGATACTAGGTCGACGCCCGATGTGGCCGCCGGGTCGCAAATGTCCCATGCGAGCTGACCGCTGACGTCCGTGTACCCATAAGTCGACTGTCCGGCGTGCGGCCCGCTAGTAACCGCGAAATTCACTCTCACACCCGAGGACGGAATCCCATTTCGGGTGACTGTTGCGACGAGGTGGAAGCAGAAGGCGCCCTGCGGAGAAGCTTTCAGATCCAGCAGAATGCCGCTGCCGTCGATGCGATCTGCGCCAACAGATGGCGCCGATGCCCGTACCAGCGGCGCGCCCAGCCGCGCCGAAGACTGGTCCCAGAGGCACAGCCCCATTACCAGAAGAACTATCACCAACAACGGCCATTGCCCAATACGCGCTGACACTTGCCACCTCCTCGGAATCAACCCTGTTAAGAAATATAGAGAATTCAGCCTAAGGAGTCAAGGAGCCCGTTGAGATCCGCAATACACACTCGATACGAGAGACAGCAGCGGGAGTCAGGGAGAGCAACGGCCAACCCGGCTGAGGCTCCTCGGCCCGCCCCTTGTGGACATGAAAGAGATTGCTGAAATCGGAGACGTTACACGGTCCGCGCGCCGGCCGCATCGGGGCGGCTTGTCATCGATGGCGAGTTCGGCTTGAAATACCTCGCCAACAGGACCCAGCCTGAGCATGACGACAGAGGCCTCTTTGAGCCGGTTCTCGCGGACCCTTGAATACGTCGAATGGATCGCCGCCTCACATCACACATCCCGGGAAAGAGGAAGCAGTTGATCGATATTTCGGAGTTTACTCGAACGCCTATCGCGGGTGGGCCGCGAAGGCCGGCCGGCGCTCGAGCTACGATGAACCACAGATTTCGATTTCACCCGGTACGACTCCCCTATTTCAGTAATGCACCGGAAGTAGTTTCGAGACAACTCTGGCTGGACAACGTGCGGCGTCACTTCTTTGAAAATCCCGACACCGAATAGCGATACAGCGTCGCACGCGAGATTCCGAGCGTCTTGCAGATATCCCGGATCGAGTTGCTCTGGTCTTTGTGGAGTGACTGCAGAAGCGCGACTTTCTTAGTGTTCAAGATCCGCGGCCGGCCGCCGAGCCGTCCTCGAGCTCGGGCGGCCTTGAGGCCTGCGTGAGTCCGCTCCCGGATAAGCTCACGTTCGAATTCCGCTAACGCTCCGAATACATGGAAGATGAGCTTTCCGCCGACGGTCGTCGTATCGATATTCTCCTGAAGGCTCCGGAAACCAACTCCCCGTTCCTTGAGCAGAGTGATCTTTTCGATCAGATCCTTCAGGCTGCGGCCGAATCGATCAAGTCTCCACACGACGATGGTGTCGCCCTCACGGGGGTATTTGAGGGCATCATCAAGTCCGGGCCAATCGGCCTTGCCCCCGCTGATGATGTCCTGAAAGATCTTCCGGCACCCGGCTTTCTTGAGAGCGTCTTTCTGGAGATGGAGACTCTGATCCTGAGTCGAAACACGAGCGTATCCGACGAGCTCTCTGCAAGGTTTCATACGAAGAAGAGGATACGACGGTTTGTTTCAAAAGTCAAAAATGCAATTGGTTTTGACGACGTTGATTTAAGAACAAGTAAAGGAACAGAAAAGCGGCCATTTTGGGTCGGGATCGCCGGCGGGATTCGACTGTCTCAAAAACCTTCGTTTTGGGGACTGGTATCGATAGTCATATCTCCGCTTTTCTGAAGCACACTGGCCCACACACGGCGCAGCTCTTGGCTTCTCAGCCAATTGCCCCTGCCGAGTAGCGCCGGGGGATTTCACTCCCACACTCTCACAGCTCCGAACGTGAGGCTCTCGCCTCATACGGCTCTTATCGCCCAACCGTCGCTTTCACTCCCATGGCCCACAGGACAAACAGGGATTCGTCCCGCTTGGCGGTGCGTGCCAACCATGCAACTTACATACTATCTGCTATCGCTCTTCCGTTGACTGTGTATTGCCGATATAACACCGTGGTGTATGTTGTCTGAACCCGCTGAGTTGTAAGACATGTCTTTTACCTGTGCGCCGAGTCCGCTTTCCGTACATGCACACAAGATGCCGCGGAATGAGGGTCAATCACCTCTACCTTGCCGGTGGCCGCCCGATCGAATAGAATGGACCATATTATGGTCAACCTGAATTGAGGTCAGTGCAATGAAAACCCTCTCACTCTCCGAGGCGAAGATGAAACTCAGCGGGCTGGTCGACGAGGTCGGCGCGCGGGACGAAGAGATCGTGATCACGCGCAACGGGTCCCCCGCCGCCGTGCTGATCAGTCCCGCGGAGTTCGATAGTCTCAAAGAGACGATCACCGTGCGCTCCGATGCCGCGCTGATGGCGGAGATCAGCCGGGGTCTGAAAGCGCTTGAGTCGCGCAAGGCGCGGCTCTACACGCTCGAAGAACTCTGCCGCTGACGGCGCCCGCCGCGAGTTGATCCCATGAAGCTTCGCGTCCCTGACGAAATTGCATTTCTCATCAAGAGCCTGCACCCTGAACTCAAGCGCAAAGTGCGGGCCTCTCTACATTTCATTCAGAACGACCCCGCGTCCGGCAAGGCCTTACGCAAGGAGTTGGCGGGGATCCGAAGTTACCGCGTTGGCAAGTTCCGCATCATCTACCGGATACACCGGGAGGTGCTGGAGATCGCCGCCGTCGGCCCACGCGTGAGTATCTACGAAGAGACCTATCTCCTCCTGAAAAAGGAGCAACGGGTCGACCCCTGATGCGGGAAACCGGCATTCGGTTCCGACGATGGAGGCGATCGGGCGGGAAGCCGGGACACGTCGAATCGGTATTTGAAGTAGTTAGGTCTAGTTACATACCGGCTTGGAAAGATTGACGAGAGATGAAAAGCGGAAGAAAGAGCGCTATTCTGGGTGGATGATGCGCATCTTCGTTGTCCAGCGTCATGCAGCGACGCATCTCCACTACGACCTCCGGCTCGAGATCGACGGTGTGCTGAAATCGTGGGCCGTACCCAAGGGCCCACCAGAAACCATTGGTGTGAGGAGGCTGGCCATTCTCGTGAAGGATCACCCGCTCGAGTTTGCGGATTTCGAAGGCGTCATCCCGGTAGGACACGGGGGAGCCGGGACTGTCGAGATCTGGGACAAAGGATGGTACGAGACCGAAGGCTCGGCACCGGCTGCTCAGCAGTTCGAGAGGGGTGTCATGGAACTCACACTTCGCGGCCGCATCCTCGACGGCCGCTATTCGCTGATCAGGATGATATCGAAGAAGAAAAAGGGCGGGAAGCCGAAAGATGAGTGGCTTCTCGCGAAACGGTCCGGCGGAGGGGCGGTGACCGCATCACAGCGGTAGAGCGGACGCTCATGGCCTCCTCGCTCCGAAGCAATTCCGCCAAGCGCGTTAACTTTTCGCGAATTTATTTCGAATCCGTCATGTTGGTGTTCCCTGGGTTTTTCCAAATGAGCAGGGAAATTGTTTTCTCGACATAGGTGTTGCATTCCGAGCCGCACGCCGCTGTGCGAAAATTGAAAATTTCCGATTTCATGATCTTCATCATACATTCGCGTCCAGGCCGGCGATGAAAGGCGTGAGCCTCCTGGCCCTTAAGGAATCGCTGAAACAGAAACTCTCTCACCATGACCTTGAGATACGCACATCTCATGCCCAGCGAGGGCATGCCGCGGCGAAGCTACTCGACGCTCCGACCAAGATGAACTATAGAAAACCTATACAGTCGAAGGTGCGTTGAGGGGTGGGATGCTCGATATATTATTGAAAAAGTTGGTGCCGGGGGAGGGAATTGAACCCCCCACGCAGGGATTTTCAGTCCGTATCAAGATAAGTGGGGGAGGTGGTACTGAATCGTATCTACTTGTTTTTATTGGTAATTCTGGGCTATTGACATTCATCGTTCAGCCCGGATTTGCCCCTTTTTTCCACTTCAACTATACAATTACTATACAGTGCTCCGGCAAAGTGTTCCGATAGATGAGGGAGTCACTGTCGAATCGAATCAGGTTCGGAATTCGCACTTCTGCATCGGCGATGGAATCATATTTTCGGAGGTTGAAATGCGCCCATCAGAGCTGATGCATATTGGACTATTTTCAAAATGCAACGAAGAAATGATCCCGGCCCCTTGCGCCTCAGGCTCCCACGCTCAGTACGTATTCCTGAGAAAAAATATGAGACACATCGGCAGTGTCCCGGTGTTCTTATGCTTTCAATAAAAAGCCATCCTTCTGATGTTGAGGAATGTGCGTGCCGTATTCGGGCCGTTCTGCGTGTTGAGTGGGAGGGTAAGAATAGGCCAGCAGATGAAGGATCAGATGGCAGAGTTTACCGATGTCTGGGCGTGAAAATTTGCTGAATTAATGCAATCACTCATGTAGTGGGACATGGACCCCCCGACCAAGATCGATTAAAACAGGAAGATGTTGTCTTAATATTCGACCCATCCGCAGTCGCTTATCCATTTTTCCTCCGGCCATCAATTCTCCTTTGCTGGAGCGTGCTCCTCGCAGACCATTCCGCCGCGTTACTCATCCATCATCGCTCTCTCCGGCCGCTTTCATGCGTGATTCGGAGTTCGGAATAATACACAGCTGCTTCCAGACACCCCAAACCCAATTCTTACTTTGCGGCTGGTCACACAAGTGTTGGGGTTACCCCTTTTTGGCGCATTATGCCTCCACGCCTTCTCTTCCCGTTGTCCCTGCGCGTGCACTCCTGGAGCAGATTCAGAGTGCTTTGTCCATCGTTGCCTGCCATGCTTGCTTGGTTCAGGGCCGTGTGGCCGTCTCTGTCTCGCGCAGCGGCATCCGCTCCGGCTTCCAACAAGAGCTGGACGCATCCAGCCAGGCCTCGTTCGGCAGCGAACATCAATGCTGTTTTGCGGTTGGTGGTTCTGGCATTCAAATCGGCACCCGCATCAATCAAGAAGCGAACCGCTTCTTCTGCACAGTCCCATCCACATGCGAGCATAAGGAGTGTTTCGCCTTCTTTATTCCTCTCATGCACATCGACCTGCCCTCGCAGGACGGGTTTCAGGATACTCATACATCGTGTGTGACTGTGTTTTTTGGCCAGCAGGTAGGCGCGAATCAACTGGTGTCTGATTTTCTCCCGATTTCGGGTCCAGCGCATGCAGGCATCGACTGCGGCACGTACGACGGAAGCATGCCCATTTTCTGCCGCTATTGTCAGTGCCGTATCGTTGTAGCATCCCTCTTCGTTCGGATTCGCGCCCGCATCAAACAAGAGTCTCACTACCTCGGCATGCCCCTTCCAGGCGGCATGCACAAGAGCCTCAGTGAGACCAAGTAGCCGAGCGCCCGCGGCGAGCAGATCACGCACCTTCGGCGCGTTACCGATCATGACGGCGTGATAGAGCTTGCACTCTTTGAGTTGCTTTGGGGTTGAGCCGGCTCGTTCGAGCAGCCGCACAATTGCATGATGTCCACGTCGTGCGGCCAGCATCGCGGCAGTAGATCCATAGTCACTTCTTACATTGACATCTGCGCCGGCTCTGACGAGGAGCTTGGCATGTGCCGTTTCACATCGTACGGCGGCATGAATAAGCGGAGTCCATCGACCATCATCAACCTTGTCCGGATCTGCACTGGCGCGCAGCAGCATTCGCGCCAATTCCAGGGAATGTCGACGTTCATCCGCTGTTGCCGGCCTGCCAAGGCAGGGGATGGTATTGTGCAGAGGTGTGTTACCACAGTCGTTCTGAATGTCGACATTCACGCCACTCTCGATCAAAGCGGCCACCTTCTCAATATCGCCGTAGTACGCGGCATGAAGCAGCGCATGTTCAGCTTCTGTGAGCTCCCTGGCTCCTCTGCTCTTCAGGAATCGGATCATCCTTTCCGGCTGATTCCGGCAGAGCTTCTTGGTGTACACCAGCGGTGTCTGACCGCAGTAATTTGTTCCGTTGATGTCGGCGCCTGCATCCAGCAATAACCGGACCATCTTGAGATCACCGTCAGCTGCTGCATCCATCAACGGCGTTTCCCAGTTACAAATTGGCGTTCCAGCCGCAAACTTCCTGTTTGGATCGGCTCCTGCTTCAAGCAGCAAGCGAGCCGTCAGGAAGTGACGTTGTCCGACTGCCGCCAGCAGCGGGGTTGTCCCATAATGGTCGGCGCCGTTCGGATCCGCTCCCGCCTCCAGCAGCGTTCGGACACTGCGGATGCGACCCCACAAGCATGCTTTCACCAGATCGCAATTGAGCTTGCGCCTACTCTGGCACCTATATGAATTGGGTTTGGTGCCCGTGGTGCAACGGCTCAAGTGTTGACTCATGATCAGATCCTAACATCGCGATCGGCAAGATTCTTGCCGATAATCTCACCAAATTAAAACTAACTGCTGCGTCAGCTCGCACGCCGGTGTCAGCATAGGAGAGGAGCAACGCGTTGGCAAAAATGCTGGGGTCTGGTATTCGATGCACAGCCCAGGTAATGTGTAGCAAAGAACATATCGGCCCTCCAGCGAGCGCCGGGAAACGACTCTTTGTAACGGCTCGTTGGGTCATCTCTCTCGACTCGAATCTGCAAATAGCACCTACTATGCCCTTCCACACATCCCACTTTTCATCGCGGATGGCTTCATATTGACAGTAGTGGAAATTTTTCAATTTTGCACAAAAAAGGCGATGAAAGGGATCGCGCGAACACAATCCGAATTTTTCGAGAAAAAGGCACGACTAGCGAAATCGTCTCAAATCCCTTATCCCGGCCGTCATCCGCCTGATCTCGACCTCGCCTCCGTCAGCGATTCGATGCACTGTGAATCGTTGCGAAGGCAGTTCGAGCACGCCGAACGTCCCACTACAGTAAACCGTTTCTCCTGAGGGAGGAGTCCGCAGAATGGTGCCTGGATTCACGATCAGGCCGCCGCCCATCGCCTGGAGGGCGAACGGGACGTGTGTGTGTCCCACAATGAGTACGTCGGCATGCGCGTTTTCCAGCCATCTTCGCACGTCTTCGGATGTCGCTCGTTCGGCCTCGATTTCCTTGAAATCGTCGCCTGGAGCACCGTGACACATGCCGATGCGCACTCCTTCGATGAGAGTGTTCCAATCTAAAGGCAGCCCCGCAAGGAACTCCATCGATTCCCTTGACAGACCCGGCACAGCCCCTGCCAAAGCCCAGCGATCGTGATTCCCCCTGACGATCGAAATCCCACGCTTGCGGAGGTACGTGATCGTCTCCTCGGGGAAACGACCGTAGCCCACCAAATCGCCCGCACAGACGATTCCTCCACATCCCAGTCTTTCAACCTGCGTAAGAGCAGCCTTCAATGCATCTACATCTGCGTGGATGTCAGAGAAGATCGCCAATTGCGTCAAGAAACCCTCCAATATCGACTTGAACGCGGGCAATCCAGGAGACTGTAAAGCCGAGACTGCGCGCGCAGAATCATCATACGAGCGGGGTTAGCCGCATCTCTCTGTTCGATATGTTTCCGTTCATCCAGCATTTTTTCTTCTCTCGCAAAAGGAACATGCATCATTTGGATTATAGCGATGAATGCGGCACGAATCATGCCGCCGGTTGGCCTATCCTTATGGTTGAGATGCGAAGCGCAACGTACGAAATGACAAACAACATTGGGATTGCCGAACCGAATCCCGAGCGGCCGCAATTCGAAGACTGCCTTCCTGACCGCACCTCGCCGTGGCTTTGCATGCCGCACACCTCCGGGCATACTCGGGCCGTTTTTCAAAAGGGCAGATGAAAGACACTGTTCATCTCAAAGAAATCAATTGCAGCAATTGCGGTGGCCAGATTCGATTTGAGCCCAGCACACAATTGGTGGTCTGCAATTTCTGCGGCAGCTCTTTCGATATCATGAAGGCCGAGTCCGTGCAGACCGAGTCCCCCGACAGCATAGTGCCATTCAAGATTACAAAGCAGCAATTTCAACGCCTGATTTTTCCATGGCTGATACAGGGTGACTACACACCGGACGATATTCTTTTCAGTGCGACTTTACAGCGAATAGATGGCATTTATCTGCCATTTTATTTGGTTGAGGGAGAATATTCCGGGTCTTGGGCTGCTTCAAGTGGCTATTATAGAAGGGAAACGTACACTGAGTATGTCAGAAAATCCAGATATGAAGCTGGGCGAACTATCGAATATACCGAGCCCGTAACTCGAAGCCAGACTGTAATCGATTGGCGACCATCTTCCGGCAATATCCAGGGCGCGTTTCAAATATTTGGAATAGCAACCAGCCGGCTCAATGATGAGATTGCGGAGTTTTGTGAAGGAACAGAGTGGGGCAGTGCAGACCTGAAGAATTTTGATACTAAGTATGCAGTTGGTTTCGGCCTTGAAGGGTTCTCTCTCGATGAGCGCGAAACAATCCAAACAAGAATTGTTCCAAAGGTGGATGCCCGGATTGGCAGTGAAGTACACGGAATGATTCCGGGTGATCAGTCCAAAGACGTCAATTGGACCGCTCAAAAGCGCATTAATCGAACGAGTCGTTTATACCTCCCATTCTGGCTGGCAACATACTCATATAAAAATAAACAATATCAATGTGTACTCGATGGCCAGCTCAAGAACCGTATTGCTGGTAATAGACCTGTTGACGAAGCAAGACTGCAAAAAATACAGTCGTTCTTCCTGCCCTTCAAAATATCATTGGCTTTCTGGGCACTTATTTTCATTGCGTCCATGGCTACCGAGTATCGTGGTGATGTTTTTTTAGTGGGTGCTCTGCCAGTCATTCTCTCAGGCATGATCGGCCTGTGGCGCAAGAACAATCTTCTTACCGAATCGCACCAGATACGACGACAATACTTGGCTCAAATTGAGCCCGGGACTGGAACAGGGACGCCCCAGTCTCCGCCACCTGGAGTCAAGAGCAACGGGGTTGTCCTTGTCATGGGAATCGTATTGTTCCTTGTATGGATTTGGATATTTCTGGGGACTCGCGACAGCGATGACAACCAGGTACCAAGCAGCACCGAAGACAGTGCCCAGCAGAATTCAGCACGCCAACAAGAGCAGGTTGCTGCACCGATTGTGAGCCGGTTCACTGATAACGGTGACGGTACTGTGACCGACACAGAAACGAATCTGATGTGGGCGGCCCGAGACAATGGCAGCGACATCACATGGGATGATGCCATGCACTACTGCGAGAATTACACCGGTGGCGGTCAGACTGGTTGGAGGATGCCGTCAATAGAGGAACTGCGGAGCTTGTATGATTCCGGCTTCTCGCAACCTACAAGATCCGGTGATATGCACTGCGTTTCTGCAATAGATATCACTGACGAGCGGGTGTGGTCTTCAGAGACGTACGGTCCGTCCTATGCTCAGGACTACGGCTTCCTGATTGGCAACGCAACCCCGGACGCCTGTGGTTACTCCTACCACAACCGCGCTTTGCCGGTCCGTTCCAGAAGATGATGTGGACATTTGAACTCTTGATTATTTTCCCAGGAAGACACGCCGGGATGCTCCAGATTCGATGGTCACCGGTAGGAAATCTCCCGTTTCCAGCACCTCAGAAACCTGCGTCAGGCACGCATGCGAGCCCGTCTTGTACAAGAAACGCAGTTTTCATTCGCAATACTACGTTGGTAGTAATTACATTAGTGGGGGGTTCCCTTGGCCCACGTGAATATGAACGACTTCCAAGCAGACTAGCAAGTGAACACCAGGGTTCGATGCCCGGACTCCCGAAATGATGATGCTCTCACCAGGATACTTGCCATCCCCCTACACGCTGGATGCATTTCAAATTGCGCACTTTGATTGGAGGGGAATTCCCAAGGCTACGCCACCGGCAGACCGCCTGTTGTTCGGATTGATGGGCTGGGAAGGGAGAGCATTTGTCGCGCACCTGATGACAGAGTTCTACGACCCGTGGGAGCATTTCTATGATGGCTTCCGGTCCGAACTCTTTACGCATTTCTTGCCTGCTCCGTATCGTGTGCATGAGCTTGCTGCAGCGATGCGGCAGTCGCCCGGCTGGGTCGATCAGTGGTGTGCACAGCGCCTCCTGAGGCTGCGCCCGCCGCTGTATGTGCTCGCCGACTTCGCCGCTTATCACCTCCGCCCTGATCAAGGCCGCGAGGTAATCGAGAGGGGCTACTGCGACGAACAGGGACTCATCGGACCGCTCATCGACAGAGACCTCCAGACACTGCTCGAACGCCTGCTTCAGGGGTTTACGGACAACGAACTGTCTGTCGCTCCGGTGGAGGCTTCCATTCCAGCCGTACTCGACAACCCTGGTGCACCGGGCTCGATGCGCTGGAATCCCGTGTTCATGAACGCGTGCGGCGGTTTCGATTCGCCGAAGTTTGCACAGATGATCGGGCGTTGCATGGTCAATGCTGACTGGTCGTCAATCGAAGGACGAATCGAAACCGAGCCGGCCACAGGACGCATCGAGGTTCAGCATGCAGTATTCGACATACTCCAGAAGCAGCTCGCCGGCTCGCGCTGTCCGGAATACGAAAGCCGACATTCGCCAATTCGGCAAGGTAGTGCATGGCTCCACGCACTCGTCTCCGCGCGGCTTCACGCTGCCTGCCTGCCGACCACAGACCAGCTGCTCACGCCACTCGAGGATTGCACAGGGAGACGGAATTGTAGTCCGCGTCACAAGGGACGTAGATCGTGATACCAAAATTGATATCGAATGCTTGACAAAGACCCTCCGAACTCCCTGTTTGCCCAACGTTTCGGCGAGAATTTCCGAACTCGGATCGATGTGGCCAAGTGGCTGGCGTGGCTTTCCAGGAGGAATAGATGCTACCGCTACTCGCGCGCTTCACATCGAACAACCAAATCAGTCATCCCGGAAAAGGCCCTCCATAAGGTATTGGAGGCCTTTGAGGGCATACCAGGGGCACTGACTGACCATGTGCCATCGCCAACTGGAACTCGCGACATTCCCAAAAAAAGTCCCCACGGAAAATTGGTGCCACTTGATGAATGGCCGATGATAATCTACTGTTGCGTCATAATCAGGAGAAATTAAAGGTGGACGACGACTACGACTACATGATGTTCTATGAAGACATGGAAGAAGCTCTCTCCGAGTTGGCGTATCAGCACCACATCTTTGACAGCGAGATTCGAGACTTGCTACTCGATCTCCTCGTGAACCGGTTCAGCGCGGACATCACACCGACTCCCGAGACGATCCCCGACCCGGCCGTCATCCACGACTTGGATCACCTCGTCGCGGAGTTCCTCGGAAAGCACAAAAACTTCTCCACGGAGGCACTGGCCACGACTCTCGCGGCCAGCATCGGCATGATGCTGGCATCCCCATCACTCGATAGGGAGGAAGAGAATAGACAAATTCATGTGGTCATCTATTCGATGATCACAGCGTATCTATCTCGATCTGACCCAGGCATGCCAAGACCCCGGACAAGCCGCTGATCGGAGCTCGGCTGCCAGCCGTAACAACGGCTGCATCACTTCCAGAGGCGCTTCTCAGCCGAAACAGAGTTCCACCGCTTCAATCTGAGGATACAGCAGCGATCGCCGCACATATGCTCCGACGCAGGGCACCGGCCCGGAAGAAGTTCGCATAGGATTGGCTTATCGAGAAGGCGACCTGAGTTGTCGGAACGCATCGACGGAATGAAGGTGGAGAACGTGCGGGGGAAGTGACGCCATTCCTCCGTTGCTGCCGGAACACCAGTTCACCTAAACCATGCTCACAAAATGGTTGCCGTGGATATCGACCTATTCTGTAGCTCTGCTATCGGAACCCCGCTACGGTGGTTTTCGGTATTCTTGAGCCGCCGTATGGTGGCAGACCATGAGTCAGATCGGGAGAGGATGGAGTGAATAGCGCGCTCATCGGTGTCGTCGGACTGGTCTTCCTGGCGGTCGGGCTAAGTATCGGGCTCTATCTGCGGCAAGTGGGTGTAGCTAGAGCATGTTTGCAAATTCAGTCCGACCCCCTCGACTTTTTGCAAACATGCGCTGGGATGACCTGACCGTAGTCGGCCACGAGATCGTTGACCGCACCCTTGCGAAGAGGCTCTGGACCATGGCCACGTCGAGCCGGCCGTTAGGGTTCGTCTTATCCGCGCCGATTTGGCCGATCTCCTTGGGTTTGATGCCAAGGAATATCGCAATCTGGCCGATCCACTGGTCGAGGAGTGGCTTGCGGTAAACAAGGATGAGGGTGCTCCTCTTCCGGGCTGCGACGAGATACGTGCCGACCACCGTCTTGCCAATGCCTGGCGGAGCGATGAATACACCATTGTCATGCATGAGCAACGCCTTCACGGCCTGTTCCTGAAGCAGAGTGAGCGTCCCCTGGAACGTGTAGTCGACCGAGGCACCATCTTTGCGCTTGTCCTCAATGTCGAGCAGGATACCCTGCTCGTGAAGCAGGGCCTTAGCCTCATGCATACAGCCACGCGGAAGCGCGATCAGGTTCCCGAAGCCGCCCTTGGGCATCGTGTCCTGGCTGGGGAACAAGCGATCGTAGGACTCCATCGAGAGCTGGTGCCGGCGGGCCATGGTTTCAGTGATGAGGAAGCAACCGAGTTTGCGCGCCGCAGCCGCCGGCACTGGCGTCGTGAAGAAGAACCAGGCATGCGCACCGCTGCCTGAGCGCGATCGCTCGATCGCCACCGGCACGCCATTTTCTTCACAGGTCTCAGTGAAGGCCACGACGTCCTCCTGCCACGTCTTCTTGTCGAAGTCCGCCGCGAGAAACCAACACGTCTCGTCAGGCAGCAAAGAGTACACGCCCATGACATGATCGCCCCGCAGGTGCTTGCCGTACTCCTGTTCGGAAACCGGGATGAAGGCATGGTTCGGGCACTCCCCGCAGGTCGCGCGCCTGCCGGCATCGAGCCCCTTCCTTTTTTCGCACAGGCCATACTCCCACTCATTGTCACAGGCCGGTGAGTACCCTGATTTGCCTTTCTTCGCGTTCTCCCAACGACGCGGAAAGATGTCTTCACGTCCCCGGAAGAGTGATCGGAATAGGTCGACCTTCGCAGCGTTCGTCATTAGCGCCACAGTCATCGCAGGAGGTGGTGTTGTAGGTATGACAATCTGGACGGACGGCTGCTCAGTGGCGAGTTGCTTGCGGAGCGCGTTCAGCCGGGCGCTACTCTCCTGGACCTCAACATTGAGGGCAGCAAGCCGAAATTCCTCACGGGCAATCTCACGCATCAACTCATCTCGCAGTGCCATCAGGTGCTCGCGACAGTCACTCGCCGCCTCTCCATGGCTCGCCGGAAAGAAGTGGCAGAAGCTCGTGCTGTAAGTATCCGGCCGCGTCAATGAAGCTCCAGGCGGTGTCCGGTGCGACGAGGGATTCCACATCCGAGAGGAACGTGTCGTCGGGGAGCTTCTCGTGGAGGTTCATCTCGAATTCGGCGCGGGTGACACGCTTGCCATAGTGCTTGATGTAGCGTTCAAAGCAATCGACGACGCGTGCAGGATCGACCTTTGCCATGCGGCTCGCGATGAACAGATCGAATAGGTCGCATCCCTTCTTGCGCTGGTAGAGTGCGTGCAGCGAAGATCGCGCTGCGGGAGGCCAGGAAGGCAGCGGAGTTGGGAGCACTTGCCGCCGCGCCCTCGATTCCCAATCACACCTGCAGGTACCGGAGCCCTGAGGAAGAGATGGCGGCCCGCGAGGAGGCGCTCACTGAGCAGACCCGCGTGATGCGATCGCAACTTCCGGCACTGCTGAGACGGCTCTCGAAGATCGAGGATCCTCGAGATCCGAAGAAGACCAAGCATCGGCTGACGATGCTGATACTCTACGGGATTCTGATGTTCGTGTATCAGATGGGCTCTCGCCGGGCAGCCAACCAGAAGATGACTCGTCCTCAGTTCATGGCCAACCTTGCGATTTTCTTTCCCGGGTTGGAAAGCCTTCCTCATCATGACACCCTCAACCGGCTGCTCTCGGTGATCGATGTGGAGGAGATCATGGAAGCTCATGTCGAGCTGATGCGGCAGGCGATTCGCAAGAAGAAGTTCCGCCGGTATCTCGTCGGGAACTGCTATCCGATTGCCATTGACGGCTCGCAGCGAACTGCTGAGCGAGGAATGGCTCGAGCGTCACATGAAGAATGGCGAGAAGCAAGTGGAGCAGTATTATGTCTATGTGCTGGAAGCGAACCTGGCCTTGCGAAATGGGATGAGCATTCCTCTGATCACTGAGTTTTTCGACTTTACCGAAGGAGACACGAGCCGGGACAAACAGGACTGCGAAACGCGAGCTTTC
>CAIWXX010000165.1 GCA_903916735.1 uncultured Acidobacteriota bacterium | reverse complement strand
GCGTTCGCGGGGAGTGGCGCAGCCTGGTTAGCGCGCTTGCCTTGGGAGCAAGAGGTCGTCGGTTCAAATCCGACCTCCCCGATTGCCGTCCAAGGCGTCGGAATACGATGCGCCTGTAGCTCAGGTGGATAGAGCATCTGCCTTCTAAGCAGAGGGTCGGGAGTTCGAGCCTCTCCAGGCGCGCCAAAGAAAGGCATCCCGCGCATCGTTCGGATGATTAATTCCTCAGATCTTCTCGGCCATCACATCTCGCGTGATGATTCCATCGTACAGCTCAACGGTGCGTGCGGCTCGTCGCGCCAAGGCCATATCGTGCGTGACAACAATAACGGTCCGGCCGGATTCCCAGAGTTCTGAAAAGAGAGTCATGATGTCGCTGCCGGATGTCGAATCGAGGTTGCCTGTCGGCTCATCAGCGAGGATGATATCGGGATTCATGGCGAGGGCTCGTGCGATTGCCACGCGTTGCATCTGACCACCCGAAAGCTCAGTTGGTTTATGATCCATCCGGTTACCCAGCCCGACGCGCTCCAACAGTTCTTTCGTTCGAGACCGGCGATCCTTCTTGGAAACCGCGCCGAATAGCAGAGGCATTTCCACATTTTCGAATGCGCTGATCTGAGGCAGCAAATTGAAGTTTTGAAAAATGAATCCCACACGTCGATTGCGAATATCGGCCAGCTGATCACGATCGAGACCTGAAACGGGTTCTCCGGCGAGGCTGTATTCACCGGTCGTCGGCGTATCAAGACAACCAATCAAATTCATCAATGTGGATTTCCCCGACCCGGATGGTCCGACGATCGCCACAAATTCACCACTCTGAACGGACAGATCAATGCCGGCGAGGGCTTCGACCTGGACCTTACCTGTATCATAAACTTTTCGGATGCCGGCCATATGGATGATGGCGTCGTTAGGAAGGTTGCCGTTTCGTCCGTTCTTTTTGTTGTTGCCCCAAGTCATGTGTGATGCTCCAATTCATTCGTACCGTAAGGTCTCGGCCGGATCGACACTGGCAGCGCGGCGTGCCGGAAAATATCCGGCAAGAATCCCGATCAGGCCGAGGATGGCTGCGGTCGCAAAGCCGATTTGCCAGGAGAGAGTCGGCTTGCCCAGGAACTGCATGGCTTGATTTTTCTCGAGCGGGAGGAGACCGAGCAGTATGACCAGGATGATTGAAATGACCATCCCCCATGCCCCGCCGAGCATTGTAAATACAAGCCCTTGAAGGATGAAAGGTCCAGTGATCCAGGATCGTCGTGCTCCCAGAGCCATCTGAATGCCGATTTCGCGGGTCTTCTCCTTCACCACCGCATACATGATGTTGGCGACTCCGATACCTCCAATGAAGAGTGTGAGTGAGCCGATGATGCCGAGGAACAGCTGAATCCCGAGAGTAAAATTGGACATCATTTTTGAGCTTTTAACAGTGTCCCAGATGCTGACGACCTTTGGATCTTCAGGATCGAATTGATACCGAGCACCCAGGATTTCGCGAAAACGCTGGACTGCGTCCTTCATTTGATCGGGCTGTTTGACATGCAAAACGAAATTCGACAATTGCTGATCTCCGAATTGCGCGATGAATGTATTCATCGGTATCGTCACACCTCGTTCATCCGGAGATTTATAGCTTCCCATCTGGATCTTATGTTGGAGAATGCCGATGATGGTGTACGGAGTATCGTTGATATAAAGCGTCTTGCCGACCGGTGAATTTTCACCCCATACGATGTTTCGCACCGGCCCAGTGGAGAGAAATGATTTTTCGGTCGGTGGTTCCGGAGAGAAAATATCTTCTGCCGTTTTGTCCCCAATGAAAGCGACTCGGCGTTTTTTCACCTCGTCCATCGGGTCCAGGAATCGTCCTCCGGATTGAGCGTGATTGTTGCGCATATCGCGATATTCGTAGGTTGTACCGGTCACATTCCCTGAGATGTTTCTCCGGCCATTGGATAATGTCACGCCGAATTGATTGATTTCTCCGATGACTTCGGTGTCGCCCTGGATTCTCGCCCTGATGTAGGAGATGTCATCTGCGACGGGACGGATGGGCCGTCCAGCGGGCAGTCCTTTCCAAGGCTTGGATGTTTCTCCGGGCCAGATCACGGCGATGTTTTCACCCATGCCTTTCCGACCCTTGTTAAATTGGTTTTTTAATCCCTCACCGAACGCCAACAGAAGGAGAATCGCCACTGTGCCCCAGGCAATCGCCGCAACCGTCAGCACGGCGCGTTTCTTTTGCAACATGGATGCACGTAGGAAAAGATAGAAGATCAATCCGATGTGAGATCGGCTCATACTGTGCATGATTTCATCCGCCTCATAGTTTCATGGCCACGACGGGATCCAAGTGGGATGCGTCACGAGCAGGGAAGAATCCGGCGAGCAGGCCGACTGCACCCAAAATTGTAGCCGTTAATATCGCCACCTCCAGAGAGACCTCTGGCACACCAATGTATTCAGTAAGGCTTAATTTGGTGACAAGGACGCAAATACTTTGAGTGATCAGGAGCCCGATGGCACCGCCGAGTCCGGTCAGCAGAAGAGTTTCAAGCAGAAACTGTTTCATGACATAGCCGCTGCGCGCGCCGAGGGCCATCTTAATGCCGATTTCACGTGTTCTTTCTTCGACGACCACATTCATGATGTTGGATATTCCGATACCGCCGACGATCAATGTTAGTGAGCCGACAATGCCGAGAAAGAGTTGAAAGCCGAGCATAAACGCATCCATGAATTCAAACATCTCTGTCGTATCCCAAACCATCAGTGCTTCTGAATCCTTCGGATCAAAATGAAGCCGCCGGCCGAGGATGGCCGTTACCTCTTTTGTCAACGATTTATTGCCGGCCGGCGTGCTGGCGCGATAGATGAGATTATCCACATATTTCGCTCCGGTGATCGCACGATAGGTTGTCGAAGGAATCCATCCACAATCCTTGTCTTGTGAGTTGTAGCTGGAGTCCTGTGATTTCGTCTTCAAAACTCCGATAACCAGAAAAGGCGAATCGGCGATCATGAGAGTTCGGCCAACCGGATTTTCAACATCAAAAATGTCCTGCGCAATTTTATCGCCGAGAAAAATGACACGCCTCCGTTTGTCCATGTCATTTTGATTGACGAAACGGCCGTCGACCTGCGGCACCATATTTCGCATCTCTCCGAATATCGGCGATATGCCCGATACGAGCATCATCATCGTCTTATCGCCCTGGTGAATTTTCAAATTTTGATAATATTCTCCGGAAATGCCGAAGAGATCCCGCGCTTCCTTTTCGACGGCAGCGATGTCCTCCTCGCTGATCTGCACCTTTCGGCCTCGTCCTAGCCCAGCATAGGGTATCGATGTCCGCGCCGGAAAGGCGATGACGATACGATCACCGAGTCCGGCAATGCTTCTAATCAGTTGCTGGTGAAGCCCCTGTCCGAAGGCGAGGAGCAGGCTGACGGCAACCGTGCCCCAGAGAATCCCGAATGTTGTGAGTGTCGTTCGAAGTTTCTGACTTTTGAGATCCCGTAGGAGCTGTCGAAAGACATCCGTGATAGCCATCATCATCGCGCCGCCCTCCTTAACAAGAATAGCACGGGCCTACTCAATTTCCTTCGGCGGACGTTGCACCACTTTGTCGCCTTTTTTCAGCCCGGAGATGATTTCCACGTTGAGCCCATCGGAGAGACCGATGACAACAGCAATCTTGCGTGGCGGATCTTTGGGATTTGCGCCCGGCACTTCTACAAATGTCCGACGGCCGTCATCTTCGAAAATCACAAGTCTTTCGGGAATGACCAGGATATCGCGCTTCTCGCGAATGATGACATCGGCATTCGCCGAATATCCGGCTCTCAGGATGACATTGGCATTCGGATCCAGTTCAATCTCGACATCAAAAAGCGTGCTTCCTTCCTTCTTCTGCGCCTGAGGAGCAATGCGTGAAACATGCCCTGTCACGACATTACTTGGCAGCGCTCCAACCTTGATCCGTACCGGCATCGTGATTCTCATCTTCCCGACATCGATCTCGTCGACGGTCCCTTTGAAAATCAGATCATCCATGTTGGCGATCGTCGCCATCTCCGTCCCTGCCTGATATGACGTCAGCGGCACGACCGGATCTCCCGGATCGACAGTCCTTGTCAAAATTGTGCCGCCGGCAGGTGACCGGATAATCGTCTCCATGGCCGATCCGCCGCCTGTGACACGGCCACTCATGGTCAGCTCGCGATTCTGGCGGGCCCTGTTCAGCGCCACGGACGCCAGATCGAAGGCCTCGCGACTCCCATCCAAATCCCCCTTGGAAATGACGCCTTGGTTATAGAGGTTTTCGAATCGGTCGAAATCCGCTTTTGCCCTGTCATAGGTTGCTTGCATCGACTGAAGGCTGCGATCGACTTCGATGAGTTCCTGAGGTGTGGGATCGGGAGCGATTTCAAAAAGTGGATCACCCGGTTTCACCTTATCACCGACCTGGATATAACATCTCTTGACGATGCCCGAGATTTTTGACTTCACCTGGAATTTTAATCGAGGCTGAATCTGACCCACAGCGATGGCCTTTTCCGTAATCGAATCGATCTTGACGTCGACAAGTTTGATGCCATTGTCAGCCTTCGTTTTGTTCCGAATCCATGCATAGACCCCCACTGCAGCTGCTCCGATGAAAATCAGGACGAACAGGATTTTAAACAACCGTGCCATGCAATCACCCTCCCTCAGGCTATCAACTCGATGACGCCTCCAATAACACAATACGAAAAGAGTACGATGGAGGTTCCACGTAGGGTCAAGTTGTCGCCAACTCAACCATTTACATCGGCAATAGACTTAGCTCCGGAGTTTGCTGGAAAAGGGCAGCGGATGGGAACGAAAGTGGTTTGGATCGATGACCTTACACAATCCGCCCGCGCAATCTCTTTCCATGACTCCTGGCGGACCAAGCAACGCCCACGTGCGAAGCACCGTCATGCGGTTTGCTAAATTTTCCGGGTCGTTCAATTAGGACTTGCACTGAAGCGGCATAGGTTATATGTCTATGCGTCTAGGAGGCGCCAATGTGGAGAAGAACTCTCGCGTTTTTATTGCTGACTGCAGCCGGAACACTGGTTGCGCAAGAACCTGAAATCGGTAGTCAAGTCAAACCCGATCTGCAACACTTCACTGTTGAACAGCTCTTCAACACTCGCACGATCGGTTCGTCTTGCTGGTCTCCAGATGGATCAACCATTGCGTTTGTGACGAACATTGCAGGGCGAATGAACATTTGGACAATGCCTGCCACCGGCGGATGGCCGGTACAGTTGACGATCTCCGAAGAGGCTCAGACTGACCTCTCCTGGTCACCCGATGGGAAACTCATCGCCTACGCAGCCGACTTTGGGGGTGATGAACTCTTCGATCTCTTCGTGCTCTCTCCTGAAACCGGCCAATCCATCAACCTGACAAATACCCGGCAAGTTTCAGAACAAGGGCTCATCTGGTCGTCCGATGGAAAATCCGTGGCATTCGCGCGGAAGCCCAAAGAAAGCAGCTCTTATGAAGTCTGTGTTCGCGAATTGAGCCAGCCTCGGATTTTGGCTCTGACATCGGGGACGGCCTCCGAGCTCACAAACTGGCCTGTCGTTTTTACTCGTGACGGCAAGTATCTCGTTTACAACCAGGCTCGCGCCGACGACAAGGATTCCAACATTTTTCTTGTGGATATGTCGACCGCCAAATCGAAAAACCTGACTATGCACAAGGGAGAGGCCGTTTATCTCGCAACCGATGTATCACCTGACGGCACCAAAATCCTCATGATCTCGAATTCGGTGAACGGCTCTTCAAATGCCGGTTTGCTGGACATCGCCAGCGGCAAAATCACCTGGTTAACCAATGAAACATGGGAAGTCGGAAGCGGAAATTACTCGCCTGACGGGAAATATGTAACCTGGACCACGAATGTCGATGGGAATATCGACGTTTACCTTCGAGATCTGGCGACCGCCAGAACATGGTCTGTCCCTGTCAAGAAGGGTGTAAACACATTTGACGGCACGGCTCTGCCTTTTTCGAGTGACAGCAAGAAACTGCTAATCCGGCACAGCGGCGCCGATTCGCCGAATGATCTGTGGATTTATGATCTGGCCGGCGAGAAAGCTGTTCAGCTAACCACCTCGCTCGTTGGGGGCATGCGGGCATCGGATTTCGTGACGCCTTTCCTCGTGCACTATCCCTCCTATGACGGGCGGCAGATCTCCGCATTTCTTTATATCCCGCACAATCTAAGGCGGACGGGCAGCAATCCGGGAGTCGTGTGGGTGCATGGCGGGCCGACAGGGCAATCCATGAACGGTTTCAGTCGTGGCATTCAGTACCTCGTCAACAACGGCTACGTCGTGATTGCTCCGAATTATCGCGGCAGCACCGGATATGGGAAAGCCTTCGAAGATCTGAACCGCTTCGACATGGGTGGGGGAGATCTCATGGATATTCTCCATGCGACTCAATATCTCGTCCTGAAAACCGGATATGTGAGCCCCAAGAGATTGGTAGTTTATGGTGGAAGCTATGGTGGATATCTCACAATGATGGCCCTCACCAAGAAGCCGGAAATTTGGGCTGCGGGGGTTGACCTCTTCGGCTTTGTCAATTGGTCGACGGAAATTCAAAACGAAGATCCGGCACTGCGTCAGTATGATCTCGCGACAATGGGTGATCCGGTGAAGGACAAAGCGCGCTACGATGATCGTTCACCGATCAACTTCGTCGACAAGATACAATCGCCGTTGCTGGTGATGGTTGGAAGCAATGATCCTCGATGTCCAAAAAGCGAATCCGATCAGATTGTGGATGCCGTCAAGAAGAAGGGCGGAATCGTCGAGTACAAGATTTACGAAAATGAAGGCCATGGATTCCAGAAGCGCGAGAACCAGATCGATTCCTTCAAGCGAACAGTCGAGTTTTTGGATAAATACGTCAAGAACAAGGAGATCGCAGGGCAGCCTCAACAGCAGTAGTCCTTCCTGCGCGGAACAAACGCGCGGTCAGATGTCACAGGGTAGGGCAGGCGATACTGAGTTCGCCTGCCCTTAAAAATACTCTCTTCTTCGTCCTGCACGGACGCGCCTGTCGATTTGCAAGTCCCCGGCGGGCAACTTGTACTGACAGTCCGAGACAACACCTGGCGTGGATTTATTCCGAATGAAACAAGCGGCGGTCTTGGGCATGGCGTTGCAAATATGCGAGCGCGGGCTGCTGCCATCGGCGCCGAATTTCTTGTGATATAGAGCCCAAGAATTGAGACGGAGATTCGTTTGTGCGTCATTCTCTTCAGCGGGTCGACCGCATTCATAAAGCGTGCACACTGCCAAAATAGCGCAGGCTCTTGTATGTGTGATATTCATCACTCCTACGTACTTTTACGGAGATACAATCAGTAAAATCAGGTCGATAATGTCAGTGGAATGAAATTTATGGAGGGTCCGTCATCATGAAAAAGAAATGCATCATTTGGGTTTTCGGATCCCTTGCGATTGCCCTTCTGCTTATGGTCGGCCGGATCATGGCCGAAGATCTTACACCGCTCACGATCATGCATCCTGATCCGCAAACTTTGAGTCAATGGGTCGAGGAATATCAGAATGCCCCGAGCGCAATGATCAATGAGAACATATCGATCGGGATCGACCGAGCGAGCTCATGCAATCTCTTGAATCATATCTCATATATCGCTAGCCAGCGGAATCAAATGTATTGTGGAAATTGCTGGTCGTGGGCCGGTACTGGAGTTCTAGAGGTATCCCTGGATGTCAACGCTGCTACCAAAGATCGGCTCTCTATTCAATATCTGACATCATGCTATATTCCACCTGCCGAATGGCCATATTACCCATGTTGTGGTGGAAATCTGACTTACTTCAGAAATTTCTATGCTGGCAAAGGCGCTGTTCTGCCATGGTCAAATTCAAATGCCAACTGGCAGGATGGAAATCGACAATGTTCAAGCAGGTCCTCCTCGATTGCGTGTTCTGCAATTGCGACAACGCCGAGCTACCCTTTTCTTTCAATTTCCCCTGCTCAAACAATTCGGACGGCCGATGTTTCACAGGACACCGCTATTGCCAATATTAAAAATGTGCTTCAACAGAACAAGGCCATTTATTATGGCTTCTATCTCGCCAACAACAGTGATTGGAACCAGTTTTTTGCTTTTTGGAACAATCAAGCTGAAACTGTGAAATGGAATCCTGACGCCTATTGTGGTCACACATGGATCAACGGCCAGGGCGGCGGGCATGCCGTTCTCTGTGTTGGATATGTCGACAACGGGGGGTCTGATCGCTATTGGATCATGTTGAACTCATGGGGTACGACTACCAGTCGTCCAGGTGGATTGTTCCGCCTGGACATGAACATGAATTATGGATGCATGTTACATGAAACAGGCTACTTGGATTTTGGCGCGCATGAATGGCAGACACTCGATGTGACATGGCACACGTCTGTCTGCACCTTGAGTTGCACGGCGACAGTACCGGCGTCTGCGGAGACGGGAGTGGCGGTGCCATTTTCAGCAACGGCATCACCATCGGCGGCGTGCAGCGATCTGCCGTCCTATCTTTGGAATTTTGGCGATGGAGCAACTTCAACAGATCAGAATACGGCCCACGTCTACTCGGCCGGCACATATAACTGGAGCGTGACCGCATTGGTTGGCGGGACCGGGCCGTGTGTCCGTGTCGGCACGATTGCGATTGGAACGTCAAGCTGCTCAGTTAGTTGTACAGCGGTTGTTCCATCAACAGGGCAGATCAATAGTCCCGTTGCTTTCACCGCCACAGCAACCCCACAAGGATCATGCACAGGCGTTATCAGCTACAGCTGGAATTTTGGTGACGGCTTCACATCGACTGAGCAAAATCCACTGCACACGTACATTGCATCGACGATCTATGCATGGAGCCTGACGACCACTTATAGCACAGCCGCGCCATGCACGCATTTAGGCGCGATCGCCATTACGAGCAACGGCATTTCGCTTCCTGATCTCACAGGTTCCTGGAGCTCGGTGACGAACAAAGGACGCTCCTGTCGTGCGACACTCACATGCATGAACTCTGGAAATGCTCCAAGCAGCGGTTTCAAAGTGCGATATTACCTTTCCAAGTCACCCGTAATTAATTCAAAATCAAAATCGCAGAAGGAAATCTGGATGTCTCCGCTTGGAGTCGGCTCTTCATACGCGCTGAGATTGAAAACCAGTGTATCATCGCGCTTCAAGAACGGGTATCTCCTGGCAATTGTTGATTCCAACAACTCAGTGACTGAATCAGACGAAACAAATAATACAATTGTCTCGGGGCTTGGCAGCGCCAAAAGAGGCGAATAAGCATGGAGTCGTTCTAGGGGTTGGTTCGTCGGCGTTCTCTGAAGTGCACGTAGAGGCCGTAGATCGAGAATGCGATAAGCGTACACCCAAGAAAATCCATGAGGTGGCCGAGCACTGTATCGAATCTGAGTAACCCGACTTCGTCCAGCATGTATGCCCAATCGTGTTCACCTCCAAGGAGAGGCATCTCCTGAGCCCGGGCATCCGCCATATATCGCCCGACATTGAGAAAATTCTGGCCGATCCAGAAAAGGCAGATATCTGCGGATTTGGGTTGGGTATGCCTGAGGAAGTAAACATAGAACGCGATCGGCATTATAAGCTGCATGAGGGTTCCGCCGAGAAATCCGACAAAACTAATCCCGAAGGCTCCAAAGAGGGGATGGCCTGCTTCATGGATGATCAGATCGACTCCATCAAGAAACCAAAAAGCCTCTCGTATGGGATTACTCATGAGAAAGAGGAGAAGAGCCGATAAAAAAAGTCCTGCAGAATTCCAGAGAGAGAATTCAAAATTCCAAAAGGCCTTCTGATCAGGATCGATCCATTCGCCTATTGTGTTCAACATAGCAAATTTACGGCCTTTGAGAATGAGCGTTGGATGCTGTTGTCATCTGTTCGAGTTGATGGTCGTGAACTCGACTCATCGTCAGGAGAGCGGTCACGGCGCCAATGAGCGCCATGAACATATCCCATTGAGTATCCCATACATCGCCTTGACTGCCGAGGAACGCATCGGCCGCGGAACCGGTTGTTACGGCGACACTCCACTCAAAAAGCTCATAGCCGGCACTCAATGCCAGGCATACAGAAATGGTCAAAACCAAGAGCCATGGACCTCGCCGAAGAGGGGATTTTCTGAGAAGCATCTCTCTCGTTAGCATCGCCGGTTCGAATCCCTGCATGAAATGCCCTAGCCTGTCATAATGGTTGCGAGATAAATGAAGGATGTTCTTGAGTGTGGTGAAAAGGGGCACTTCAGCATACGTGTAATGCCCGCCTATGGCGAGTATGATTGCGTGGAGAAAAATTAGCAGATAGACAAGAGATGTGAATCTGAAACGCCGAAAAAAGGCGATGATCAGAGGGATGCCAATGAAGATTGGGAGAACTTCCAGGATCCATGTGAAATAATCATGCGGATGAATTCCGGACCAAACGAGAGTTGCAGCCAAGAGCACAAGAAAAATACCAGGCCAGCGAACATCTTGCACATTCACACGACCGTTTTCCACGACTGTTTATCCTCGCCTCGCCGGTAGCATGCCTCAGCACAGAAAGCAGGTCAAGAGAGGATGATCGCCCTTCACATGTCGAATAATAATAATTGCGATTGAGATTCTTTTCCTCTCACGACAGCCGAGGCAAAGAAATGTGGAGGTGCAGAGAGATGCTTGCATACCTCTCGTGCCTGCGCTCCTCTGCGATCCAGGAAATTCAATGGATTCTCGATAGACAGGGCGAAGTCAGGTGGTCTCAGAATCCGCTCTGGGTTTTCGCCATTTGCCAATATGACTATCCAATCAGATAATAGTTATGCGAATTGCAATCGAGCGATCGTGAGAGTATTGAGGTGAAGCCGGTGATCAAGATCAGGGATGGATATCTGCATGAGGATTAAGAGAGTTGGTAGCATCGATGCGTCGAAGAAGCGACGATCAATTGCGTCGGCAGATGGTCTCACGTTACCACTGTTTGACGATCGCGAATCCCGGGTCGTAGCGATTGCCCTCCAATCCGGCAGCAACGGCAATTGTATTTATGTTGAAACCGAGGATGTGAGACTTCTTTTCGATGCCGGCATTCCAGGGAGCCACGCGGAAAAGCGGCTGGCGGCTTATGGGAGGGATATCAGGGAGGTCGACGCCGTAATCATTTCGCACGATCATGCGGATCATGTCAGATGTGCCGGCGTCCTCCAGCGCAAATATCACCTCCCGTTGTATATGACCCGGTCGACTCACGAAGCTGCCAAGAATCGCTGTCCCCTCGGCACCCTCAACGAGGTTCGCCATTTTCGAGCCGGTCAGGTTCTTCATATCAAGAATGTACGTATTGAAACGATCCCGACGCCTCATGACGCCGCCGACGGAGTTGCTTTTGTCGTGGAAGCCGCCTGTCGGCGACTCGGCATCCTCACCGATCTGGGACATGTTTTCGAAGGATTGACCGATATCGTCAAATCGCTTGATGGGGTTTTTCTGGAGAGCAATTACGATCCGGAGATGTTGCGCGTTGGATCCTATCCGGATTTTCTGAAACGGAGAATCGAGGGGCCACACGGTCATATTTCCAACCAGGAAGCGGCTAAGCTTTTATGCAGTGCCATGCGTAGTAACAGGATGAAGTGGGCGTGCTTGGCGCATTTGTCGGAAGAAAACAACCAACCCGCCCTTGCCATCGCTACTCACCAGCGGATTTTGCCAAGCGACTTTACACTCCACGTTGCAAGCAGATACGAGTCCGTAGGATCATTCATTTTATAAGGCAGGGAATGACCACTGGAGCCTGTATTCAAGCTGTGACTCTTCCGGCACTGGCGACACTGATGCTAGCCGCCTCAATGACTTTCACTCCATCTCTTGCCATATCAGGAGATGGAATCATTATTTTTCCTGAGTCTGGAGCCGTTCTCCGTGGCGGTGACCTCGTTACATTAAGATGGAATTCTCTGCCTGATGAAATCGAGGAGTTTGAGATTATCCTTTCGATTGACGGTGGCGAGCGGTATTCGATTCGATTAACCCCGCAGACGGAACCATCGACGGAATCCTGCTGCTGGCAAGTCCCGAACATCCCCGCCGACAACGCCCGAATCCGCCTCCGGATCGGATACGATGGCCGGGAGTTTGAGTGCCCTGAGAGTCATCCTTTTCACATTATCGTTCGAGACCATGCTTCTCAAAACATCCCTCATTTTCGCGAAGGTGAGTGGTGGGTCGATGGTGACACACAGTCCGGCCTGGCCGACTACAAGGAATACTCAAATGAATCGGCCTGTGAAAGAGGAGAATCTTCTTTTGTCTTTTTCCTGACTTTTGACCTGCCGCACCGTCCGAATTGTGATCAATCAAATCGCGAGAATTTCAACCCCGACGCGATTGCATCTCACTCAGTTTCGGAGATGCGCCGGCAGACACTGATGTTGAGTCACACGCACATGATTCCAATGCGACAATAGAAAAATCCTCCTGACATTTTTTGCTGTCTCGACAACATATTTGGAGGATTCAATGAAATTTCGCACTGCTTTTCTGCTCATCGGTCTTTTCTTACTCGTTTCCACTTCCTTTGCATTTGAAGGCCATATTGTGGGATCGGATGGTCTTCCTCTCGCCACAGCGCGCATCCAGGTCACAGCTGGATCCGCGTCGTCAGTTGTCATCGCAGATTCAACCGGCCATTTTGTTATTGAACCCGACCCGGCCGTCGTTCCGTTCAAACTCCAGGCCATCCTGCCGAATGGAACAGCGACACAGTCCATTTCAATCAATGCTATTCCCGGATCGGCTTCGCTGATGCTGAAAGTGAATTCGGGCATGAGTCTTTCAGTCAGCCAATCGGAAACAAGCGAATCAACTCAAAGAGTGCCAAACACGGAGATCGTGGTCACCGCCCCGCGTATGGATGTACCGTTGAAAGAAACTCCTGCAGCCACAACAGTCGTGACGGAGGAAACCCTCAAGACGATGCCGCGTGGAATTGCGGCCGATGAAGCTCTCAAGTTGGTCCCCGGAGTCAAAGTCGACAATCAGGCAGACGGCGAACGCGTCCATCTATCAATTCGCGGACAGGGGCTGCTTACCGAACGCGGCGTCCGTGGAATAAAGGTGGTTCTCGACGGCCTGCCACTCAACGATCCGACCGGTTTCGCACCTGATCTTTTCGATGTTGACTGGTCGACGGTCCAAAAAATAGAGGTTCTGCGCGGCCCATCATCGGCGATTTATGGCGGCGGTTCCGCCGGCGGCATCATCAACATCAGCACGAGAGATGGTCAAGCAGCCCCGCTGCAGATAAATGGCGGTGTCACATTCGGATCCTATGGCTTCTGGAAGGCGTCGTCGGAGATCAATGGCACGAGCTCAGGGTTGAACTATCGAGTCTCTGCATCGAGGACATTTGGCGATGGCTATCGCGATCACACAGCTTTTCACGCGACAAATGTATATGGAAAATTTCGCGCGAATCCCAGTCCCAGTGTTCGCCTCACAGGGATCGTGGCCGGCACCAGTTTTTTTAATGAAAATGCCGAGGGCCTCAATCTTGTATGGCTGGCTCAAGATCGACGCCAGGCTAACCCGGATGCCTTGACTTACAATGAATATCAAAAAACGCAACGCGGATCATTCGGGCTGACAGGGCAGGTGGATATCAACGAAAACCAAAAACTGTCATGGAGTCTTTATTACAGGCATACGGAGTGGCGTGAATCGGTCCCATCTTCAATTCAGCATCGTACCTTCGATACTCCAGGCAGCATTTTCCAGTATTCAATTCAACAGACATTTGAAAAGGTCAAGAACATCATCAACGTCGGAGCGGATTTTGATTGGCAGCAGATTGATGAATACCGCCGACCAAATATGGGCGGAGCCGTAGAAGGCCCGACGGTGATCTCAGATCAAATGATCAATCAGCGGGGCATCGGAATATGGGCTATGGACCGGGTGGAGTTCAATCCTCAATGGAGCATCGTCCTGGACATGCGGAGCGATCACATTCGCAACGAGTTGGCCGATCGCCTAAGAGCAGGCGGCCTTAACCTCTCTGGAGATGCAAACTTCAGCAAGGCCACTGGAAGATTGGGTCTATCCTGGAATCCGAGTGAGCTCGTGGGGCTTTACGCCAGTTGGGGGCAGGGATTCCTGCCGCCGGCAACCGAAGAGCTCGCGAACAACCCTGATCATATCGGCGGATTCAATACGCACCTTGTGCCGGCCACATCCTATGGCGAAGAAATCGGAGCTCGCGGGACTCTTTACAACCAATTTGTCTATGAGGCGGCTTTCTTCCATTTGCGAACAGAAAATGATTTCGGTCGCTATCGAATCGCCACACGTCCTCTTGAGACATTCTATCAAAATGCCGGAACGAGCCGCCGATATGGCATAGAAACAGCCATCGGCTGGTATCCACTCGAACCGTTGGCTATCAAGGTTGCCTACACATACTCCGATTTCAAGTACCTCGATATCAAGACGATTACGGGCGAAGAATATCGAAATACCTACATTCCCAATTCTCCAAAGCATCAGATCTATCTGGACGCTGAATATTCATTTGAGCACGGCTTTGCAGTTGGAATCGCCGGGGAAGGGGATAGTCATTGGTACATCGATCCATCCAACGTGACGTGGTCCAATGGATATTTCCTGGTTCACCCGCGCATTTCCTACAGATGGAAGGGCGATAAATATAAAGGCGACGCCATGGTTTCAATCCGAAACCTGTTCGGAAAGGAATACATCGCTTTCACCGAACCGGATCCTGATGGAAATTCTTATCAGCCCGCGCCAACCAGAGAGATTTTTGTAGGCGCTCAGATTGGATTCGGAGAATAGTTGGATTCCGGCAATAGGGCAGCTTTCAGCCCGTTGCATTATTCAATAGCGCGAGGGCTGAAAGCTGACTTCCCGGTGGGCTCACTTAATTACAATTCCTGATTTTAGTTGACATAATATTACTTATGCGACCCAATTGATATCCGAAAAACCAAAACCCCAACCAAACTAACTCAATTGCACTTTTCCAAAGCCTCGACTAAAAACCCTTGGATATGACTCGCCTTAGAACATCAAACACATCCTGCGGGTTCAGGGTCATCATTAAATTCAACTCCACATCGCTCGTACACCAACATGTCCGGCACGAGACCGACGATAGTTGTTCGAGAGCTTTGGCCGCAGGCTGATCTGCGCATGATTGAGGTGTTGTCAATTCCTCTCGTTTATTGCAGGGGAAGAGATTTCCGTTGGGCATGAGGTAAGCGAACAATCGTCCGGCATAGCACTTGAGTGGCCCGCCTTCCGGCAAAGTACTAAGGTAGGAAATGCCGGCATGAGTGTTTGCGACCGTGCGTGTTCGTTTTTTAAGCATCTGCAGTTTTTGTGACATCTCTATAAATTGTTCATGATTAGGTATCAGGGGTGAGATATCTTTTGTGCCGGCGGGAAGATAATTGATAGGTTGAAATTTGACGGTAGCTTGATACTCTTCAGCGATCGACAAAAGAGTTTCCAGATGAGGAAGTGTCGCTGTTGATATGACTGGATTCAGCATGACCTGGATACCATCCTTTTGGGCATCTTCTAAAACAGCTTTCACTTCGGCAAACGAACCCTTGGCACGGAAGGAATCATGGATCTCTTCAGGACCGTCCAAGCTTAGCTTCAGCATATTGACCCGGCCAATTTCCTTCTTTCGTGCGAGATAAAGTGAACCGTTTGTGGTGAGGCACACAAAAACCCTGTGTTGCCGGAATCTCGAAATTATTTCAGACAAATCCGAACGAACGAGAGGTTCTCCGCCGCTTAGGAAGACGAATTGTGTGCCGAGCTCTGCGAACTCATCCACGATCTCAAGAGCACGTTTTGTCGGCAATTCCACACCGCTTTGATCCGGCCGGCCGCAATACAAGCATGCATAATTACACCGATGAGTGATGGGCCAGCTCAGAAAAACCGGAATCTGTTTGCCGGAAAATTTTACCTGTGCAATCGAAACGGCGGCTTTGAACTTATCTACTAAATTCATCTATTGTATGTCCTCACCTCCTCAAATGATAAACCACCATGCCCAACGACTTCCACATCGAATTTATTAATAGATGTCAGAATATTCGATTAGCCGATTCTGAAATTGGTGCTATATCCCCAAATAGCATGGTCGGTTGTTTCAACAAGAATCCAATAATCAGTACCCGGTTCAAGGCCTTTATTGATAGTCCAGCTAAAGCTGCCGTTATTTGGAGTTATGGTCGTGATATCGCGTATGATTTGCTTTCCTTTCATGAGCTGGATAAAAACCGACCCGCCCAGCCTCCCATGTTTTCTCCAACGAATACTATGAGTGGTTCCTATCCGCCAGAATGAACGCACGCTCGGTAGTGTCACCTGAATAGACGGCGGAACTTCTTGAATCGTGAAACGTGAGCCGATGGCAATCAGTCTTGAATCAGCCGTCATGATTGAAACGGAATATCGATTACCCGCCGCCATATCTTCCGGGACAACCCAATCGAAGTGCCCATCATTTTCAGTGTTATCGGCGATCACCCAATTTCTTGTTGGGCCGTTGAGATTGATCGCAACAAAGTCATCCTGAGCGCCATGCTTTGTCCAGAGAACGGTTTGAGTTGTCCCGGCGATCCAGACACTCGCAGAAGCCGGAGCCAGTATTGTGATCCACGCTTGCTCCGAAAGAGTGAAAAAATTGCTGTATCCCACAATCGAGCCATCGGGAGTGCGTACTTGGATCCGATAGTCGGAACCCGGAGCGAGTGTGGTCGGCACATGCCAATTGAAGCCCGATGAGTTATTGGGTGTGGATCCGACGATTGAAGGCGTGATGAGAGTGCTTCCCTTATAAAGGTCAATCGCAACGTTCGGAGCTCTTGTGCCGGTATCGTACCAATCAATAAACCCCCAATTTCCCATCATGATATTGTGATTGCACCAGGGTGCATCGACCACAAATCCAGGGCCGAATTGAATGTCCATTGCCTGGAAGAGATGAAGATTGCTCGTGCCTGTATTGTATCTGAACACACCATCATAATCGATGTTCATGTCGAGTCGCAGGAGGCAATGTGAACGATTGGAAGGTGCGCCCCAGCTATTGAGGCAGATCCAATATCGATCCGATCCTCCATTGTCGACATAGCCGATGATCAAGATGACGTGCGAAAAGAGCTGATCGCCCGAATGGACGTGATTCCGCCAGTGATCGGGATTCCAAACACTGGTTTCGTTCTGATCATTCCAAAAATTATGGAACTCAATACGATCCGCTGGAGTCGGCATGAACAAGGCGTATGCGACGGCTTTGTTCTGAACAAGCACATTCTTGATATTGGAAATGACGGTCTCCTTCGGCACTCGATACGTCATGATTCGGCTTGGTTCGGTGATTTGTGTAATAGGGAAACTCGGTCTGGTTGCAATATCTGAGCAATCAGTCGGAGATGTTGAATCGCTGCATTCTCTGCCTCTATCGACATACCCGGCATTGCAGTTATCCCAAAGAATGGCCCCTCGACGCGCCCTCTCCATATAAAAATTGCAGAAGAATTCCAGATTGCCGTCGCAGCACGCATTCCCTAAAGGTCCGCTGTAGCAGGAGTTGAGATATTGAATCGAAAGTCGCTCCCTGACATGAAATAAAGCATTAAGCTGAATTTCCATCATGGTTGTCCCCGTCCACACCCAACAATTCCCACAACTGCCCTGGTTTCGTTCCGCCGGTGTATATGTGAGATATGGAAACAGGTTAAAACTGGTCGGGGTTGTCATCTCGCGGAGTGTCTCATCATACACCGGCTCCTGCTCACCTTCGATCTGGCGCATCCAAGTTTCGAAAGCGCCTTGATCAAGAGCCATGACCGTACACGGACCACTGGTCGAGTAACTGTCGGGATGTGTGGCTTTGCCGGCATCGGACTGCAACGGTTGCCCTGCCAGGGTCAACCCAGTGAAAACGAACAGATTGAAAATCAACAGCCTCATTGTCATGGATATCCTCCCGATGCTAGTTGTGTCTGTTTCGATGATTTTTCTTGAATCTCTATCGATCATGAGGCACGTCATAAATCCACAATGCTATTGGTATTATCGGCCGGAATGCCGATTTTGTTGAGTGACGATAAAGACCGATGGTACGTTCGTATGAGATTCCTCATTTGAGATGTGACGTCTGGCTTTTATAAAATTCTGTGGGATGAGTTCGCTAATTCTTCGCTTTCCTCAATCTGAGGATACCTTTCCCCTGCTCCCATTGAAACGATTCCTCAATCGGGAATTGTTGCTGAATAGCCTGATAATAAAGACTCATGTATTTCTCAGGCAGTCGTCCCTGGAGTTCCCGACCAGGGAAAAAAACGACCAAATCGACTTTTGAAAGCCCCTGGATGAGTCTTGCCTGAACACCATCTTCGATATACCAAGGGTATGTGAGTAACCAGTAGCCTGGGGGAAGCCGCTGTGATTGGACATACAAATTGGATGTGGCTTCATCTTCTGGAAAAATGGCCATTCTTTTGCCGGGCGCGAGTCGTGACCGGACCAGTTCGCTCACGGGGGCAAGATTGTCGTATTCAAGTATTCGTACCCTATTGCCGGCCGATCGCCAGGGATGGGCGGTCGAAAGAGCGATGCACACGATGCCGCTTGTAAGGACAAGCCGCGAAAGCCGGAATTTTACCAGCATCCGTGTGAAGGCGCCGTCATCTTTCATTGATTCAATGACGACGCCGGCAGCCGAAATCACAAAGAAGGGAAATGCTGCGGCAAGGTGAAAAGGGGCATAGCGTGGGAAGGCCAGATTAGCAGCACCCGCGCCCATGGTGAGAACGAGTCGGTATCCTGGTTGTTTCCACAGGAAAATGGATAGAAATACCAGGAGCATCAATGGAAGAATTGCGATCACTTCATGTGGTTGCGGCGCGAGCGATGCCAGGTCCAGATAACGGTCATTGATGAACCAGCACCAGTGGAAATACGCGGCGAGTGATCCAGTCTTCCAGCGCCAGAAAAGATGAAGAGCAGGAAGCAATGCAAATCCGAGTCCTGTCCTGAAACACAATGCCATGGCTGCTCGAATGCCATATTCTAAAGCGAGCCAGACCATCACCATGGCAACGACGGCAATGACGTGCTGCTTGACAAGAAACGCTCCGCCGAGGAAGACACCGGCATAGAAGAAGCGGGACGCTTTTTGACAAAGGGGGTTATGAAAAAGTGTCATAGCGGCCGCAATCAACAACGGCGCCATGGCCATGTCATACCAGAGCTTACCTTGGATGATCCGGGGGGCCATCGCCCCGTACAAGAGGAGACTCAGCAGCCCACTCCCTGTTTTCACCCGTTCAGAGGCGAAATAAAGAAGAACGAGAGTTACGAATTGGATCAGCAGGAAGAGAAAATTTGCGGCGGATATAGGTGTCAGTCCAGCTCGAATCAACAACTCAACAAGGACGGGAAGCGCCGGTTCATGTTGGTCTACAACATCCGTATAGATCTGAAATCCGGACGCCAACAGCCAGGGCTCAAGAACAACGCGAGGCCCCAATGAGACCGGGAAGAGAGAATCTGCTGCCCAGACCAACACACAAATCAAGACGAGCGCCAAAATGAGACGAAAACTCCAGCGCCATCGGTCGGGCATATAGTCCCCGGCTTCCTCCATCAAAGCAGATGCCGTTCGCGGCACCATGCAACAGCATTCTGCAGGCCTTGTTGGAGCGAGATTGTTGGTGAGTATCCCAGTTCCTTTTTCGCCTTATTGATCGAGCATGCAATCCATTTTGTGGATTCGCCCACAACATGAATATTCTCAGAGTGGTAACCACACATTTCGAGGACTTTGTCGGCAAGTTCGCTGCCTCGTGCCATAAGGCCGGGAAGCCTGATGAGCTTCAATGGCACGCCGAGAGCACCGGCGATTGCTTGCATGAATTCAATTGTTGTATAGGGCTGTTCGTCAGAGATCCAATAGACCTCCCCTGCAGCCTTTGGACTCTGCTCAGCGAGGAGCATGGCGTCAACCAGATTCTCGATGTAGCTCATGCTGCGAAGATTATCTCCCGAGCCGAAGAGAGGCACTCGCCCATTCCGTATCATCCGCATGAGACGGGTCATTCTGGCCGGCTGCCCGGGACCATAAAACATGGGGGATCTGATGATCGCGACGGAAATTTTTTGATCGAATTCTTTGATGATTTGCTCAGCTATCATCTTGCTTCGTCCATAGGCGCTTTCCGGATGGCATTGCCCGGTCTCATCCATCAACCCCGAGCGAAGACTTCCTTGCACGGCGTTGCTGCTCGCAAAGATCACACGCTTGACGCCCGCCGTCGCAGCAGCTTCTAGCACATTCCTGGTGCCGATGGCATTGATTTGATCAAAATCACGAGTCCACTTTGGATGGATGACGGCTGCGAGATGGAAGATGGTTGTGACCCCAGCTGCGGCATCGGAAACGGCTTTTTGATCGCGGACATCACCATGGGCCACTGTCACACCGGATGGCAACGGAGATGGATCAACCAGGGGATGAACGAAACAGGTCACTGACCGGCCTTGTTGCACCAGCCGTTCGACAAGTCGCGTACCCAACCACCCGGGAACTCCCGTGACGAGCGCTTTTTGATTCATGTGGAACCTGCTTTCAATAATGCATGCAGTAATTATCGCTTTGTATTTATAGCTCAGCCTGTGGAGTTTCAGCAAGAGCGGAAATTGCGGGCAGATCGGCCACGGAATGGGTCGGTGGGAGAGTGTCCTTATTCATCTGGCAACAGATGGGGGATATTAAGCAGGCTGGGCTCCAAACGGTGCCCGATCCCACGGCGGGAGAAAGATCCCTCCTCCCGCCCAATCGCTTTCTTATCATTTTGGAATCGGCAAATCCTCAGAATCCTCGGCTGAATTGAAATCAGCTGCATATCATCGATGGTTGTATTGCGATCACCTTCAACTTGCAGGACGCGATCATCACACAGGTCATCGAATAGAATTTTCTTCAGGTAAACATCTTTCTCTACCAACTTGCAATACCGAACAGGGCCATGTTATAGTCTTGCCATAAATTGGCAGTTCGATGCATTTCCAATGGATAAGGAATCGAAATTCAAGATAACAGGCAAAAGGCCCTTCGCCTCTGAAGGCGAACAGCCGGAAGAACACAAGCCGACTGAGCGCAACCAGCATATGACGTCTGAAAAGCAGGAATTCAATGCCAATTTTGCCCAGCTTTTTCGCGCCTTTTGCCATCAGGCAATTCAAGCGATGGGATTGCTGGAAGGCAAAGGCGGTGAAACCTCGACGCAAATTCCCAACATTGATTTGCACAGCACCGGCTACTCGATTGATATGCTCAATGTCCTCAAGGAAAAAACTCGAAATAACCTCTCTGCAACCGAAGATAAAATCCTGACGGATTTTCTTTACGAGCTGCGAATGGCATTTGTGGATGTCTCCAAAGGCACACACGGGCTGGTCACATGATGAGACGTTTTCCTCTTCTGATAATTACGGCGGGAGTTTTCCTGCTCGCATCGACCGCCTTCCTGATCAATGCTGTGGCACAGGAGAAGGAAGAGAACAGAGACTTCTCCCATGTCAATATCATCCGGGTTAATCCGGCCGCCATTCAAACGAAACAAATTGAAGAGGATTTCGCTGACAAGTGGTTCCGTTACAGAAATTATCTCGCCAATGGACTTCCGGATGAAGCAGCAGCCGAGTTTTCTGAACTCGTTGCGCTTCAAAAGCAAGCCCAGGTTCAGAGGGGCGTCGAAATCGCTCAGGCGATGATCTATGAGGGATATCTCTACATGCAGCGTGGCGACCTGGCGAAAGCGAAAGTTCTATTCAGCTCAGCCATCGTTCTTGACAGATCCCAGAGCGAAGCCTATGCGGCATTGGCATGGGCCACCATCAGATCCGACAAGCTGGCCGTAGTGACATTCATTCGTTACAATTTTCTCGCCATTCGATATTACATCGCAACTTTTTGGGACGCCTTCGCTCTGTTGGCAAACCTGAGCCTCATGCTCGTGATCTCTCTCTGTCTGGCATTCGGCCTTTGTACGCTGGCTTTGCTTCACAAGTACAGCCCACTCCTCTACCATGATGTCCAGGAATTTCACTCGAATGCCCGAGACAAAGAATCGTCAACTAGACTCCTCTATGTGGTGGTTCTCGGTCTTCCATTTCTGCTTTTCTTCGGCGCCTGGTGGGCTGTCTGCTATCTCTCAGCCATCCTGTGTCTCTACTATTCCTTGAAGGAACGAGTGCTGCTCCTGGCGATGCTCCTTCTTGCCATCCTGATTCCATTGATGATGCCGATTTATCGCATTTGCTATGCTGCCTATCGGGATCCGGCCATCCAGATCCTCGTCTCATGCCGGGACTCAGGAAATACCAAATCGCTCATTGATTCACTTGTTTTCTATTCGTCTGCACATCCGGATGATGTCGATGTTGAATTTGCACTTGGAAACCAGTATCTACACAGCGGGCGATATGAGGAGGCTCTGGCGATATACAGGAAAGTGATCGACAAAGCCCCTTCCTATCAGATGGCCTATGTCAATATCGGCAATATCTTTTTTCATCTCCATGATTACGAAAACGCCATCAAAAACTACATGAGTGCCATCGATATCGATTCACAATCTGCGCTCATCAACTTCAACATCAAGGCGGCCTATTCGGAGAGATTCGATTTTAGCAAAGCTGAAACGTATATGCGCCAGGCGAGGGAGATCGATTCGGGTGCCGTCGAACATTACCTGTCCAACGATGAGATCAAGGTGATCGACGATGATATCTCCGCTGCCAAGATCTGGCATCGCATGATCTCGGGAAAAATCTCCAAGGGACTGGAGCAAGATCCAGGGTATTGGCATGAGCTCATGGTCCGGCGGGAATTTCGTGATTCGATCAAATCTCTTTATTATCCCCTCCTCGCTGTCTTCCTTGCCGGAGGTTGTTTCTATTTTTTTGCAAAACGAAAAGATTGCGCGTTGAGCTGTGTGAAATGCGGGCGTCCCTATTGCCGGCGTTGCCAGCGAGGAGTCGGCGGCGATCGGTACTGTTCGCAATGTGCCCACATCTTCCTCGTCAAGGATGGGATATCGGAAGATGCACGAATTCGGAAGTTCAACCAGATCCAACAATTCAACGCATCGACGGCTCGGTGGCTTTTCTGGGGATCGCTAATTCTCCCGGGCGCCGAGCAAGTCATGGGCGAGCGGCCTGTTCGCGGGTTTTTTACGATGACGAGCTGGCTACTCCTGCTCTCCCCGTTTTACTGCCAAGGACTCTTCTTCGAAAGATCCGGCCCCTTCGGAATGTACTGCAGTCGATTCGCATCGGCGCTTCTGATCGCCTTGATTTTAATCTATTATTTCTCCCATAATCTTCGTAACATCTTTCACCCGTCTCGATTCAACGATCCTTCGGAATGGTAGGCACACGTGGCACTTGCCGGCACTCTTCGTGATTTCAGCCTTGCGGATATTTTCCAGCTCATCAGTTTTCAGCGGAAAACTGGGATTTTAACGCTCAAATCCCAAGACGCCACCGTCACGGTTTCAGTGATCAATGGCACGATTGTCTCAGCCGATTCTCTGCCCAAACGCATCGATGATCACCTGGGCCAGGTGCTCGTCAAGAAAGGCTTGATCACCGCAGAGCAACTGGAGAAAGCCCTCGTCATTCAAGCGGAAACCATGCAGAAGATGGGCTACATTCTGACTCATTCGAATTTCATCACCACAGAAGCCCTCAAAGAATCCCTACAAACACAGATCCTCCAGATCATTTTCCGTCTCTTTCGATGGACTGACGGAGAATATGAATTCGCACAGAGCGAAAACCTGGATTATGACAAGGAATTCATCAATCCCATCCAGATCGAGAATGTCCTGATGGAGGGGATGAGGATGCTGGATGAATGGCCGATCATCGTCAAGAAAATCCCGAGCTTCAATCTGATCTTTAAGCCGACGGTGAAGCCGAATGAATACATCGTCGAAGGTTCTGAGCCAATTGATTTGCTTGGGCTCGCCACCTCCGGCGAGGACTCAAGCAAGATCAAACTCTCTTCCAATGAAAACTTTGTTCTCCAACTCCTCAATGGCACCCACAATGTCCAGGCTATCATCGACTGCTGCCGACTCACAGAATTCGAAACTTGTCGAGCCCTCTACGATCTTCTGAGCCGCAACCTGATCATCGATATCGGGAAGCTTAAGGTGAAGAAGCCCGCTGCTGATATTGGCAGAGGCCTTGTTCTGGTGCCGACTGGCGGGAGGTGGGATTTCCGGCCAACGCTCACCTGGATTTTCGTGGGGATATCGATCGTCTCTTTGGCGGTCGGAATTATGAGACCCTTCGCCATTTTCTACAAAATTCATCCTCCAATATTGAACCGCACCGACGCTCAACGCGCCGCCAGATTTGTTGAAATGAAAAAAATTGCCCAGAAAATCAGGGTATATTACTTACACTCGCACAGCTATCCGACGAGCCTGGTGTCTTTGCAGGAGGTGGATCTGATCTTTCCTGAAGAAATCATCGATAATGGAATGCAGAAATACGATCTTGAGGTGCGGGATGGCGGCCTGGCTCTGAGAGAGCTCGGCGTGAAGAATCCCCTCATCATTAGAATTGAACTTCCGGCGCCTCCAACTCCACCGCCTCCTCCTCCTCCCGCATCTGCAACAGCACCGAATGCGAATCCACAGAACCCTTGACTCGCCCGAGCTTCCTTGCGGCTCTGTCATCGCTCTCGGCAATTTTGACGGTCTCCACTGCGGCCATGCTATGATTCTGGCTCGTGCCAGGGATCTCACCGCGCAGAAGAATCTGACAACTCTGGTCTTCACATTTGATCCTCATCCGACAAAAGTACTGAAGGGAGATGGCTCCCTCCGTCTCCTTCAATCGCGAGAACAGAAACTTCGGATTCTGAAGGATTGGGGGTTTTCAGATGTCCTTTTGTTTCCTTTCACTCACCAGTTCTCAATGCTTTCCCCGAGGCAGTTCATGGAGGAGATTCTTCTGAAACGACTTAAGGCAGCCGGTGTTGTGGTTGGGACATTATTTAATTTTGGTCACGATCGAAAAGGAAACGCTGACACTCTCAAAGAGCTCGGAGATATGCACGGTTTCAGCGTCATCGGTGTTCCGCCTTTTCGCCATCGAGGTCATGTCGTCAGCTCCACATGGATCCGTACCTGTCTCTCTCGCTCGGATCTGGCGGAAGCCGAGGAGTTGCTAGGACGTCCTTATGCCGTCGAAGGCGAAGTCGTCCTCGGTGATCGCCGGGGAACAGGACTTGGGTTTCCAACAGCCAATATTGCTGCTGAACAGGAAATCATACCACCACCTGGTGTGTATCTGACTCTCTGCTTCGATGGAAGTGCAATTTGGTCTGCAATGACCAATATTGGCTTTCGGCCGACTTTCGGTGAAGGCAATATGCTGACAATCGAAAGCCATTTGCTGGGATTCAACGGCGATCTCTATGGTAAAAGACTTGAGGTTTTTTTTCTCGCAAAGAAACGGGACGAAATCAATTTCGAATCCGTTGCTTCATTGCGCTTGCAGTTGGAGCAAGATCGAGCAGATGCGTTCGCGTGGTTTGCGAGTCACCCGTCGGGACTGGCACGATGTCGCCCGGCGCTCCCGCCTCCATCCACGATCGCGGAATAAAGGCACTGCCCGTCTATGGCCTTTGCAAATGATCTGCAACTATTGATGTGGGTAAATCCTTATCGGCGGCGTGTTTGATGAGGTTCTTTATTGGAATTGCGGCGGTGTGTGTGAGGAGCATCCCAGAGAAGACTCAGCAGGACAACACACTATGGTGAAAAATGGCGAAGGAACTCAGAGCGTCTGAACATCTGGGTTCTCCTCTAGATGCAGCATAGAAAATGCCGGTTGTTTACAACATCTCGCTGGATGAGATGCCACCTCTATGTCTTCTTGCCAAAGAGGTTGTCGAAGGCAGTTCGTGCATTGGCTGATGCCGATAAGGGTTTGCCAGCCACTTGATCCCGATAGGTAAAATATTCGCAGAAATTTGCTTTTCCCTTGTCTCTGACCCAATCCGCCGACGGATCGGAACACTGGTTATGAGAAGTCGGGGAATAGAATCGGCAGTTGCGGCAGCAATGGAGTGGGCTATGACAATGCGGACAGTAGCCTTCTCGCGGCACCTTTCCTTCGATGGCCACTTCTTTGCCACAGCGATAACACACTGTCATAGCCGCAATGTGACATATCTCATCGGTAGGACGCAAGAATGTAAAATGGACATGATGAATCATCATTAGACTGGAGAAGGTTCAGCAGAGCGCTGCTGGCTGCTGGCGTCATTTATAGTGGGCAATGTCCCCAAAATCCCGAAAGGGAGATTCCTGCAATATGTCGCTCGTGACGGACACATGACCTCAGCAATGTACAGACACGGCCGAAAAAGTGCCAGTTAAATCATGGCATGCAGTTTGCTTAAATATGGAAAGGAGGTTGGTTATGAAAAAGGCTTTTATCATTCTGGGGTTCGGTCTCTCATTGGCAGCATTTTCTCACGCCGGAAGCGTTTCATTCAAGATCGGCTATTTCATGCCCCGCGCTGACAGCGATTTGTGGGCTCAGAACATTCAAAACTTCACACTAAAGAAATCCGATTTCAACCAGTTCAGCTTCATGGCCGAAACGGATTTTTTCCTTGGCAATTACGTCAACTTTGAAGTCGGGACCGGCTACTATGAGAAGGAAGTCCAAACGGAAGATCGGGAATTCCAGTTCTCCGATGATCAGCCGATCCGCCAGACATTGAAACTCAGAATCGTGCCGTTTGAAGGCTCCATCAAAATATATCCTCTCGGTCGGGAACGGCCGATCCTTCCCTATGTCGGCGCCGGTATGGGAGCCTATTTTTGGCAATATGAAGAGAATGGCGATTTTGTAGTTGATAGAGCGACAAACCCGAGACTGATTTCCGGCGTTTTTTACTCTGAAGCGGCAAGCCCGGGCTATCACGTAAAAGCAGGTGTACAGGTTCCGGTTGGGAGAGCGACGATCGATGCCGAGATTAAATACATACGAGCTCATGGCAATCTTTCCAGCGATTTCGATCCGGCATTCGAACCTTTCGACCTGAGTGGATTGCAAACAAATTTTGGCGTCAGCTTCTGGTATTAAAAAACCGCCGGCTACAATTCCCCAACCGGCGGTGAATCATGCCGCCGGCTGGATTTTAGGCCGTCTCCCTCCGATGGCTTCCTTATGCTCGCAGGCCCTGGCGGCTTATTAAGGAACTCAGCTCACACTCATGGATTTCGAATGGATCTGCTCATTATTTCTGTCCTTCGTCGGGTGTGCGAATGACTCTTTGATAGAGAGCGAAACGAGCCCACGATCAGGTTCCGCTCTTTTCATTTTCCCCAGCAGAAACGGAAGCAACTCGAAAACCGTTTTCTGGAGGCGGCGATCGGATTTGAACCGATGCATAGAGGTTTTGCAGACCTCTGCCTTACCACTTGGCTACGCCGCCCGGAAAAAGAAAATGGAGCGGGAAACGGGATTTGAACCCGCGACTTCAACCTTGGCAAGGTTGCACTCTACCGCTGAGTTATTCCCGCTCAGCTATTCCCGACTTTAGCAAAGGGCAAGGAGGCTGTCAATAGCAGCAAGAGCGCCCCTATCCGCGAGTAAGCAAACGCCTATTGCGACAAAATGGCTTCGGAGCCTCTGCGGCACGGCTCGCGAGGATGCCGATCCCTCCCCTCCGTATATCAAGCTTTCCCCTGATCGATGGTTTGGGAGGGCGAGACTCCTGCCGAGCCGTCATGCCGGGTCTATCGAGACTATCTGATGGCTTGCCGCCATTCCTTATCCGCGGATTTCGGGAGCGTTTCTCGCCTGCCAAGGAAGAAGTTAGCTAAAAGAATATTCTCGGTGCTTCCCAAAATTTCAATCTAAGCGGTGACTCATGATATGATACTTCTTGTGTTTGGGGCGTAGCCAAGCGGTAAGGCACGGGTCTTTGGAATCCGCATTCGGTGGTTCGAATCCATCCGCCCCAGCCAATCAGATAGGCCAATAGAGAGAGGATGGCTTCTGTGCTGAGTGCGGCGAAAACATTGGGTGAACACGAAGGTACTCTGAGGACAATCGACGATGGAGTTGCCTATCATCTCTTTGCTTTCGACGAAGACTCATCAGAGTCCGAGTATGCACATCACTCTCACGAGGGAATCTCGCAGTATGATTCACACGACGCGGGGTAGCTTGACAGGTGTGAAACACCCTAATACAGTATAACGCTTTTGCAGGAGGTCGACGGGTAAAGTGGAACTGAAGATTTTTTCGGGGAATGCCAATCTAGAACTGGCCGATGAAATCTCACAATATCTCGGCATCCCGCTCGGCAAGCATCTCTTGCGGCGGTTTTCGGATGGTGAGATACATTACCAGATTTCCGAAAATGTGCGGGGCGCGGATGTTTTCATCATTCAACCTCTGTGCTTTGATGTCAATACGCATCTGATGGAGCTCTGCATCATGATCGATGCCTTCAAACGCTCCTCGGCCAAACGTATCACAGCCACGGTCCCCTACTATGGCTATGCGCGCCAGGATCGGAAGGATCGCCCGAGGGTGCCCATCAGTGCCAAGCTCGTGGCCGATCTGATCTCGGCAGCCGGGAGCCAGCGCATCTTGACGATGGACCTGCATGCCCCTCAAATTCAAGGTTTTTTCAACGTCCCCGTTGATCATCTTTTCGCAGCCCCGATCATGCTCGAATACATCGAAAAGATGGGGCTTGAGGATATCACTATCGTCTCGCCCGATATGGGCGGTGTTGAACGCGCTCGGGCTTATGCAAAGAGACTGAACGCCAACCTGGCGATAGTTGACAAACGCCGCACGGCCCCCAATGTCGCCGAGATCATGAACATCATTGGTGATGTACAGGGCCGGAACACGATTGTCGTTGACGATATTCTCGATACAGCGGGCACCATGGCACAGACAGCTTCACTGCTCGCACGCGAAGGTGCCCACCGCATCTTTGCCTGCATCACGCATCCTGTGCTTTCCGGTCCTTCAATTGAAAGGCTTGAGAACTGTCCGATCGAGAAGGTCATCGTTTCAAATTCGATCCCTCTCGATTCCGTCAAGAAGAAATGTCAAAAGCTCGTCGTTTTGTCCGTTGCCACGCTGCTCGGCGAAGCGATTAAGCGCATTCATGAGGAGACCTCGGTCACCTCGCTGTTCGTTTAAGAGTGGAGGATTTACTAGTACCATGAGAGATGTGACCCTCGCCGCCAGCAGGCGTGAACAACGTGGAAAAAATGAAGCACGACGGATGCGTCAAGCCGGCTTAATTCCGGCTGTGCTCTATGGGCATCCCGGTGAAACTGAATCCCTGTCAATCAACCCGAAGGATATCGTCGCTATTCTGAGATCGGAACAGGGTGAGAACTCGATTTTTCAACTGAAAATTGGAGAGAGTGGAACACCTGTACAGAGCATGATTCGCGAGTATCAACTGGATCCAGTGACATATGCCCTGTTGCATGCTGATCTGATACGCATCGCCGCCGACAAGCTGCTCCATTTGGATATCCCGATTGAATTCCAAGGCGAGGCGCCTGGCATCAAGGAAGGTGGGCTACTCGAGCATGTCCTGCGCGATGTGAAAGTGGAATGCCTTCCGGCCCATATTCCCGATCACATCATTGCGGATGTGTCCGGTTTGGGAATTGGCGGATTGCTGCGCGCTCGTGAGCTGAAGGTGCCCGATCGTGTGAAATTGCTTGTTGACCCTGATGTCGTCATCGCAACGGTCGCGATGCCACGGAAGGAAGAAGAAGCCGTACCGGCTGAAGCCGCTCCTGCAGAGGAATCAGCTGAACCTGAAGTTCTCAAGAAGGGCAAGGCAGCCACCGAATCCGAGGAGGCCGAGGAGGGCAAGAAATAGCGCTGCGCATCGGCTGCTTTTCCAGCCAGCTTTAGCGACAACAGGGCCATGAGCTGTGTCTCTCTTTGCCGGTATCGCAATCTCACCATCCATCATGTGTCGATTTCGTGACGTAACAAGGTAAAAGAGAAAATTCTGAAAGGGCGGAGAATGAGAAGTGGCTCTTTTTGTTTGCCATTCTTGTTTCTCATCTCGGGCGGCTCGTATCAACAGCATCTCAGCTGATGACTACAATGACTCTGACGTCATCATCGCATGGCTCGATTGATATACGAGCCGTTTGTGGGCTTGGCAACCCGGGGCCTGAATATGCATCGACGCGGCACAATATCGGCTTCATGGTCGCCCACCTCCTGGCGAAGCGACTCGGTGTCAAATTGCTGCAAAGGGAGTGCCTGGCCCGTTCCACCGGTTGGATATCAGCACATGGAAAAGACCTGGTCATTTTCACTCCTCAGACATATATGAACCGCAGTGGAAGTTCCGTTGCCGCCATGATCGCCCGATATGATCTCGATCCGGCCAATATCCTCGTGATCCATGACGATGCTGATCTTCCTTTTGGCCGTCTCCGCTTTCGGCCGCGTGGCGGCAGTGGCGGGCATCGTGGTTTGGAATCCATTATTGAATTGTTGAGGACTCGGGAATTTCCGCGTCTTCGTCTTGGTGTTTCCAATGAATCACGAGGCCGCGAGATCCATGATTTTATTCTGGACGATTTCAGCCCGGAAGAAGCCGCCGGTTTGGACAAAATCCTGGATGCTGCTGAAGGGGCGGTTGAGTGCGTGATCCAGAACGGCATGGCGGCTGCAATGAATACCTTCAATCGAGCACAGGATGTGCTATAATCCCGCCGGCGTCGGGAAGCCCGGCGCATTGCCATTGAAATCGATGCGTGATTGTTGCATCGAGATCAATGGCAATTCATCATCCTTGCTCCGGGTCTTGCAGGACCGGGGCTGAACAACCACAAGGAGGCAGAACGATGAGACAGTACGAAGTCACCTTCATACTCGCTTCTCAACTAACTGAAGAGGATGCCGAGGCGATTGCACTCTCCATGCAAAAAACCGTGGAGAAAAAGGGCGCGTCACTTGCGAAGGTCGAAAAATGGGGAAAGCGGAGGCTCGCTTTTTCCGTCAAAAAAAACCGAGAGGGTTATTACTATCTGTTCGTGATCAACGGGGCAGGCGATGCCATCAATGAGCTCGAGCGCAAATTCAAACAAACGGATGAGGTCATCCGGTTTTTGACTGTTCGAACGGACATTGAACATAAGGCCGTTGAGAAACGCATCAAGCAGCGCCAGGCGGAAGAAGCCAGGAGAGCTGCGAAACGGGATACGGCATCTTCATCGGAATCCTCGACGAACGCCCGTGCGGCTGCTGAATAGGAGGCAACATGGCAATGCAAAGAAGACAGGCCAAAGAAGAACCTCGGAGCGGCAAGAGATCTTTTTCGCGGAAGCGAAAAATCTGCAAATTCTGTGCAGATAAAATTGACTTTATCGATTACAAGGATATCAAGCTCATCGGATCATTCGTCCCAGAGCGTGGCAAAATACTTCCCCGCCGTATTTCCGGTACCTGCGCGCCTCACCAGCGGGAGCTTCAAAAGGCCATCAAACGGGCTCGTGCAATCGCACTCCTGCCCTACGTCGGCGAATAACCCCTGCTCTGTGGTAAAGGCAGAAGAGGAGGCACAACATGGAAGTCGTACTGATTGCAGATGTTGAGAAGCTCGGGCGAAAAGGGGACGTTATCAAAGTTGCGGATGGTTTTGGCCGCAATTTCCTGATCCCCAAAAAATTCGGAATTCAAGTAACGCCATTTAACCTGAAGCAGGTTGAAGACGCCAAGATCAAGATTGCCAAGACACTGGCTAAAGAGATTGAAGATGCCAAAAAACAGGCGTCGCTTATCGTCGGGCTGAATGCCAAGTTCGAAAGAAAGGTCGGTGACAAAGGCCAGCTTTACGGTTCGGTCACTACTCAGGATATCGCCGACTTCCTTAAGTCCAAAGGATTTGATATCGACAAAAAACGCATTCGTCTGGATGAACCGATACGGCAGCTCGGAGAGCATCCGATCCGAATCAAGGTCCATCCGGATGTCACGGCCGACCTGCTCGTCTCGGTGCTTCAACAAGAGGAACCAAAAGAATAAATCCCTCATAACCGGCGGAGCGGCCTCTCATCAGAGCCGCTCCCTTTTTGGGGACCATCGCCCATGGCATCTCCACATCAGGCCTTTGAATCGGCTCTACCTCAGAACACAGAAGCCGAAAAGTGTGTTCTGGGGTCGATTCTGCTTCACAATCCTCACTACAATGTCGTTGCAGAAGTCATTCATGCGGAGGATTTCCTGCTGGAGACGCATCAGCGCATTTTTCGCCTCGTTGGAGAAATGCTCGATCAATCCCAGGCTGTCGACCTAGTGACCCTCACGGCCGAACTCCGAAAGCATCAATTGCTGGATCGTGTTGGCGGCGCCGTCTATGTCTCATCTCTCGTCGATGGCATCCCACGCATCATGAACGTGAGGCACTATGCCGACCTGGTCAAGGAGAAAGCCCAGCTCCGCACGCTGATGGAAACATCGGCCCGATTGCGAGAGGCAGTTCTCCGAGGAGATCGTTCGCCGCAGGAGGTTGTTGAAGAGGCCATGAGCAGCCTCTTCCAGGTTGCCGAAGGTCGCTTGACTACCGGTTTTATTTCGATGCGCGACATCCTGCATGGGAGGTTCGCCACGGCTGAAGCCGTGACCGAACATGTCCAACAGTCCACAGGGATTCGGACCGATTTTGTCGATTTGGACGATGATCTCATGGGACTGCATCCAGCCAATTTGATTATTGTCGGCGCGCGGCCCTCTGTCGGGAAGACTTCTTTCTGTCTCAATATCTGTGAAAATGTCGCCATCCGGCAGGGGAAAAAGGTTGGAATTTTTTCTCTCGAAATGTCCCGTGAAGAACTGGCGTTGCGTCTGCTATGTTCGGAGGCGCGCGTGAATCTCCGGAATCTGCGACGTCAGGTCATGCGACACGATGATTCGGCCAAGCTTTCGATGGCATTCGGAGCCCTGCTGGATGCTCCGATTTACATTGACGATGACGCCGGGGTCACGGTCACTGAGATCCGCGCCAAAAGTCGCCGTCTGAAAATGGAACATGGCCTGGACCTCATCATCATCGATTACCTCCAACTCGTCTCGGCAGGGGGGCGGTACGAGAACAAAAACCAGGAAATCTCCGCTATTACTCGATCTCTGAAAGGTCTCTCCAAGGAACTCGACCTGCCTGTCATCTGCGTCTCGCAGCTCTCGCGCGCTCCCGAAGGTCGCGCCGACAAACGGCCGCTACTCTCAGACCTTCGTGAAAGCGGCGCCATCGAACAGGACGCCGATGTCGTATGTCTCTTGTTCCGGGAGTTAAAAGAAGAGACCGGCGGCGTTGCAGAACTGATCATCGCCAAGAACCGGAACGGTCCCGCGGGCAAAACCATTACTCTTGCCTTTGCCGCCGAGTTCACTAAATTTCTTAATTATGATTATACTCACTCGAAGGACTTTTTCTGAGATGATTCGTCTTCCTGAGAATCCGATGTATCATTTTTCAACCATTTACCACCAAAGAGAATTTTGTCGGACCATATGGAGTTGTTGTAATTCGCGGCTGAATCACAATATCTATTGAACGGTTGTCATCATGGTATTTGCTTTATTTGAAAAACTCACGAATCCAAAATTTCTCATCGAGCATAATCTACTCGTGATCATACTCCGGCGAATCCATATCTTTATGACTCAGCTCGGTGAATTGATTCTTCTCATCGGCAAGACGCTGAAATGGATGACCCGACGGCCGTTTGATTTGAATCTGATCGTCAGGCAGATGGAGGAGGTTGGCTATAATTCGCTTCCTGTCGTATTGATCACTTCTATCTTCACTGGGATGGTTTTTGCTCTCAACAGTTTTGAGGGGTTTCATCGGTTCGGAGCGGAAAGCCTGACAGGGACGGTCGTCGGCCTTGCGATTACGCGGGAGCTCGCCCCGGTCCTGACAAGCCTTATGGTGGCTGGAAGGGCGGCATCGGCAATGGCGGCCGAGATCGGAACGATGAAAGTGACCGAGCAAGTCGACGCTCTTTACACATTGGCCACCGACCCGGTCAAGTATCTCGTGGTTCCGCGCGTCACAGCCGGCTTTTTCATGGTTCCAATCCTCACTGCCGTCGCGGATTTTTTCGGGATCATTGGCGGTTACATGGTTTCCGTAAAACTCCTCGGGGCAAATCCTTACATCTACATTCATTCCACCAAGAGCTTTCTCGAGAACAAGGACATCATCGGCGGATTGATCAAGGCTTCCGCCTTCGGGTTTATCCTGGCTGTTGTTGGCTGCTACAAAGGCCTGGCAACCGAGGGTGGCGCAGAAGGTGTCGGCAAAGCGACGACAGGAGCTGTGGTCATTTCATCGATGTGTGTGTTGATTGCCGACTTCTTTCTGACCAAAATGCTGATGTAATGATGGCTAACGAAACGTACATACAAGTGGTCGATCTCTACAAATCCTTCGGGTTTAAGAAGGTGTTGCAAGGATTGAATCTTGATATACAGCGTGGTGAAACGATGGTCGTGATCGGTGGCAGCGGCTCTGGAAAAAGCGTCCTGCTGAAGCACATTATTGGCCTGCTGACTCCTGATTCAGGCGGTGTTTTTGTCGACAACCAGGAGGTTGGCCGGCTCAATGAAAAAAAGCTCGACCTACTCCGCAGGCGCTTTGGCATGCTCTTTCAAGGGGCGGCTCTCTTCGACTCGCTGAATGTCGAAGATAATATCGCTTTTGCCCTGAATCGCCATTCTCTCCTCTCTCCCGGCGAAATCAAAATACGTGTCACGCAGTGTCTTGAAATGGTGGGAATGCCGGGCATCGAAAAACTGCGGACCTCCGAGCTTTCCGGCGGAATGAAGAAACGTGTCGGACTGGCACGGGCGATTGCCCTCCAACCGGAGATCATCCTCTATGATGAACCGACAACAGGGCTGGACCCCATCATGTCAGATGTCATCAACAATCTGATTCGGGAAATGCAAGAGAAGCTCAAGGTGACCTCGATTGCGATCACTCATGATATGGTCAGCGCCTACAAGATCGCCGACCGCATCGCGATGCTGTATGAAGGCCGGATTGAGGAGGTCGGAACGCCGGAGGAGATTAAAAATACATCATTGCCCATCGTCCGGCAGTTTATTCGAGGCGAATCCAGCAGCACTCATCAAGGAGTTATCCAATGAGCAGCGAATTGAAAGTTGGCATCTTTACAGCCTTGGCCCTTGGAATACTTGCTTATATGATCATTGCAACAGGTTCATGCAACATCTGGTTCGGGGAAAAGGAAGGGCTAAAGGCAACGGCCGTTTTCCGATCGATCGCCGGCCTGGAAAAGAAGGCCGCCGTACGAATCGCCGGAGTACGAGTTGGCGATGTCACGGACATTTCTCTCAATGCAAACGGTATTGCAGAAGTGAAGATCCTCATCGTTGAGCCTGTCAAGCTGCGAACCAGTGCCACGGCGGCTGTCAGCTCATTGGGGCTCATGGGGGAAAAATATGTCGAAATTTTCCCCGGAAATCCAGGCGACCCGGAGATGATCTCCGGAGCGGTCATCCAAGGCAAGGAGCCCCTGTCAATCGATCAGATGGGTGCGCAGATCCTCTCGATCTCCAGCGACATTAAGGAACTGACCTCCTCTCTCTCATCAGTGCTCGGAAGCAAAGAGGGTCAGGCCAAGCTCAACTCGATCGTGACGAACTTCTCAATATTCACGCAGCAGCTGCAGACGATCCTGTCTGAGAACCGCGCCGCAATCAGCGAATTTATCCATAACGGCTCCAACCTGACCGTGGAAGTCAGAGATGATTTTGTGAGGCTTTCCGCACAATTCGACAAACTCCTCGTGACGGTCCAGGGTATGCTCGATGAAAATCGTGGCAACATTCGCACATCGACATCTCAGATTGTGGATCTGACAAAGAAACTCCAGGAGACAAGCGATACACTCAATAGCATCCTCAAGAAAATCGACACTGGAGAAGGGACTCTCGGAAAACTCATCAACGAGCCCACGACCCATGACAAGCTTAATCAAGCGCTTGACCAGATGGACAAAAGCCTCAAAGATGTCAGCTCCGCCCTCGGGAAAGTTGGCGGTATGCCGTCAACCAGAATGGGATTGCGATCTGAGTATTTACTCGATAGCCAAAGGGCAAAGACCTACCTTTCTTTCGGAATACAATCAAAGAAGAACCGGTATTTTCTTATGGAGTTGGTGCATGATCCCATCCAAGAAAGGGCGAAGAAAACAACCGTCGAAACCCCGGATGGTACGACGATGATCCGGACTGTCACAACCCGTCAGGCTATTTCGATCAATGCTCAAGGGGGACTTTTTGTGGGACATCTTGGAATCCGGGGCGGTTTAACTGAATCGACAGCCGGAGTCGGCATCGACTATTCGCTTGCCAAGGACCGTATCAAATTCACTGTCGACGGCTATGATTTCGGCCGTGACGACCAGCCACATCTCAAGATCGGCTCCCGCCTCGGAATCTACAAACAACTCTATCTCACGGTTGGCAGTGACGACATGCTGCTCGACAAGCGCCGGCAGTTCTACTTTGGATTCGGCGTCGGTAGCAAGTAATGGCCAAAGAACGAGTCGTCTTCGTCTGCGAAAACTGCGGGGTCAGTTTCCCCAAATGGATGGGCCGCTGCACCGCTTGCAACGAATGGTCGACGCTCGTTGAATCGGTTGAAATAAAGAAGGCCGCCCATCCCTCTCGTGATGCAACTTTGGCAATCCCTTACTCCGAGATAGATATCTCCCCGGCGGACCGGATGGAGACTGGATTCTCGGAGATTGATCGTCTGCTCGGAGGAGGCCTGGTTCGCGGCTCATTGGTTCTAGTCGGCGGAGATCCGGGGATTGGGAAATCGACATTGATGTTGCAGGTTGCGAGTGGCTTGCAACGATCCGGACAGAAGGTTCTCTATGTTTCCGGCGAAGAATCCCCCGCGCAGGTGAAACTTCGTGGGAATCGGATTGGGCTTACCGGAGATCCCTTGTTTATGTTGCCGGTGCGCGACATGGATGCCATTGAAGCCGAGGTTGCAAGGCTAAGACCATCGGTTCTCATTCTGGATTCAATCCAGACGATGATGAATCCGAATATGCTCTCAGTGCCCGGCAGCATCACTCAGGTTCGCGAAGCGACCAATCGACTCCTCGTTCTGGCAAAAGAACAGGGAGTGGCATGTTTCATTATCGGTCACATAACGAAGGATGGCGCAATCGCCGGTCCAAAATCTCTTGAACACATGGTCGATGCGGTCCTCTATTTTGAAGGCGACCGGCTCCATTCAAACCGCATCCTGCGAGTTCAGAAAAACCGTTTCGGTTCGGCCTCGGAGCTTTGCCTTTTCACAATGGAGGAAAATGGATTGCAGCCGGTGACAAACCCTTCGCTGGCCCTTCTGAAGGAACGTCCTGCCGGCTCGAGCGGAAGCGTTGTCGCATGCTGTATCGAAGGAACGCAATCGCTCTGTTTCGAAATCCAGGCGCTTGTCAGTAGTGGGGTTCTCGGAAATCCGCGGCGGATGACCGAAGGATTGGACCATAATCGTGTCGCTATGCTCCTTGCGGTCATGGAAAAACGATTGGGATGCCACCTCGGAGGCGAGGATGTATTCATCAATGTGCCGGGCGGGCTCTACATCGACGATCCTGGACTGGACCTGCCGGTTGTTGCGGCTGTGTGGAGCAGCCTCCGGCGCAAGCCCGTCGATCCTCATACGGCAGTTTTTGGAGAAATCGGCCTGGCTGGCGAAGTTCGAGCCGTCAGTTCCTGCGATAAAAGAATAGCAGAGGCCAAAGCTCTCGGCTTCCATCGGATTGTGATGCCGGCAACCAACCTCCAAACTCGTGAACGCGAAGAAGATCACATCGAGCTCCTTGGCGTTCGAAATCTTAAGGATTCTCTCGAACACATTATGGTGAATTCATGAATAACTCTGTTACAATCAAACCTCAGAGAGGTGATCATATGGCAATTCTCCTTCTCAGGGCTTTTCTTATTATTTTGCTCGGGGTGGTAGGTTTTTTCTACCATCCTGCTCCGTTGGACGATTATCCAGTCATGGGGCCGCTGATCGGCGGTGTTGCAATGGCCTGTCTGGGCCTTTTCGTTCTCCTTGTCGAACGCGTCGTCCGGAACAGCTCATTCAAGACAATATGGGGCGCAACAATCGGCACATTTTTCGGAGTCATTATTGCCGACATCCTCATCTACTCAGTTGATTTACTTGAGATCGAGTTGAGAACGGCGAAATTTTTCCATCTTTTCTTCATGATTGTCCTCCCCTACACCGGGTTCAGTGTCGGTTCAAAGAAGGCTGAGTGGTTTGATCCTGTGACCCTGTACACATTTTTCAAGGAACGGAATGTCGGTCGCAGCTACAAGATTCTGGATACGAGTGTTATCATTGACGGGCGCATTTTTGACATCTGTGAGACTGGCTTCATCGAAGGAACACTGGTGGTGCCGCAATTCGTTTTGAGGGAGCTGCAGCAAGTGGCGGACTCATCCGATTCACAGAAAAGGGCACGCGGTCGGCGGGGACTCGATATCCTGCAAAAAATTCAAAAGATGGCCGACCTCAACGTCCAAATCTCCGAGCTGGATTTTCCCGACGTTCGGGAAGTCGACATGAAGCTCATTGAACTGGGGAAGCAGTTCGATGGAAAAATTGTGACGAACGATTTCAACTTGAATAAGGTGGCGCAGCTCCGCGGAGTCAAGGTTCTGAACATCAATGAGCTGGCCAATGCGCTGAAGCCTGTCGTGCTGCCCGGAGAAACCATGAAGGTCTTCATCCTCAAGGAAGGCAAAGAACCCAACCAGGGGGTTGCTTATCTTGACGACGGCACTATGGTCGTCGTGGATAATGCCAAACGATATATCGGGAAGAATCTGGATATTGCTGTCACATCGGTTCTTCAAACAACAGCCGGTAAGATGATCTTCGGGAAATGCACAGAAATGGAAGATGACTCCCGACATCGATCAACCTCTTCAATGCCACCAGCACACTCGAACGATGAGCGGAATAGCGGGACAAGAGGGTGACCGGCATTTCATGACAAGGCTTCTAGCCATTTTTCCAGCGGCCGGGAAGGGACTCCGAATGGGAATTCTCTCTCGGCCGAAGGTCCTTCTTCCCGTTGCTGGAGTGCCGATGATTTTGAGAACCCTCACGGCATTCTCCGACGCGGCTGCAATCACTGAAGCCGTGATCGCATCGCCTGCAGAAACGATCGATGAAATAAATAAGGTCATCAACTCATTCAACAGTTTTCCGGTTCGATTTGTCACAGGTGCTGATGAACGTTGGCAATCGGTTCGGAACGCCTTCGAAACATTGGATGCGAGCCCTGAGGATCTCGTCCTGATTCACGATGCGGATCGACCGCTCGTCGGGGCAGATATCATCAGGCGTGTGTGCGAGAAAGCAGCCAATAGCGGAGCCGCCATATGTGCAGTCCTCGTGACCGACACACTGAAAGAGGCTACCAACGACAGGAGAATCATTCAAACGCACCAACGGGAACGTTTTTTTCTGGCACAGACCCCGCAAGTTTTTCGATATGACATGCTCAAGAAGGCCTATTCGGCCACCGGAACGGAGGCCGCATCCGATGAAGCATCCATTGTGGAACGTGCCGGTTTTGCCGTCCATATTGTCGATGGATCATCGAGGAACATCAAAGTCACTTATCAAGATGATCTCATTCTGGCAGAACGGCTCATTGCCGAGTCAAGGTAAAATGGGATCAGGGTATCTCAATCGATTTCGCTTTGTAGTTTTCTTTCTGGAATTTTGAGCAATGGATATACGTACCGGGATCGGCTACGATCTGCATCGTCTCGCCAAGAATCGCCGGCTCGTTCTTGGCGGTATCGAGATCGCCTCGACCCTCGGTCTCGATGGCCATTCCGACGCCGATTGCCTGCTTCACGCACTCTGTGACGCCCTCTTGGGCTCGATCGGTGAAGATGATATCGGCACTCATTTTCCTGATACAGATCCGGCATATGCCGGTGCATCGAGTAAGAGATTTGTTATCGATGCTGCCGACATGGTTCGACAAAAGGGATATCGCATCTCAAATGTCGACTGCATCATTTTCGCTGAAGCGCCCCGTCTCGGTGCCATCAAGCCGGACATTCGCAGGGAACTGGCGCGGATGCTGGGGATTCCGGAAGATCGTATTGCAATCAAGGCAAAGAGCGGGGAAAACGTCGGAGTGATCGGTCGAAGTGAAGCGATTGCAGCGATGGTGACAGTTCTCATTATCAGGGGTGAAAGATGACAGGGCGAAGCAGATTGATAATGAGTGATAAGCATTCTTCTTCCCCGAATCTGATCTTTGGATACCATCCGATACGCGAGGCGCTGCTCGGGGAAAAGAACCGTGTCGAAAAGATTTTCGTCTCGCAAGGGCGCCACGACTCGCGCTTCGGCGAAATCCTGGATCTGGCGCGATCTCGAGGAATCCCTGTCACGCGGTTTGCCTCTCCGCTTTTTCAAAAAATTTTCCAGACAAAGGGCGTTCAATCCTTCGTCGCGCAAGTTTCGACGATCACATTCGTTGATCCCGACGAACTGCTGCAGCGAGAATCCGGACTTTTTCTCGTGATCGATGAAATTATCGACCCGCGAAATATGGGAAGCATCTTCCGATCGGCTGCGGCCGTTGGTGTCGATGGGATCTTCATCCCTTTCCGGCACAGCGCCCCGATATCGGCGACTGTCGAGAAAACATCTGCTGGAGCGATCAATCTTGTCCGCACGGCTCGCGTTGGCAACCTCGTCAACTTGGCAAAGGAATTAAATGATCGATCTATTCAGACTGTGGCCTTGGTTCCCGGCGTCACGCTCTCGTACCTCGATGCTGATTACACCCTGCCGACGGCTTTCATCGTGGGAGGTGAAGAAAAAGGCGTCCGGCGTCTCCTCCGCGAAACCTGTCGAACTCTTGTCTCAATCCCCATGGCGGGTCACCTGCAATCCCTTAATGTTTCCGTGGCGACGGCGATTGTCCTTTATGAAGCCCTTCGTCAGCGGCGCATTGCTGAGATGAAGCATTCGTGATTCTATTCCTTCAGGTTCTTTTCTTTCGAATCAGCCCATGAAAACAATACGAATTGTCGGCGCTCGCGAGCATAACCTCAAAGACATCACTGTTGAATTCCCGGCTTGCAGCCTGATTGTTTTGACAGGGGTCAGCGGCTCGGGCAAGTCGAGTCTCGCTTTTGACACCCTCTACGCCGAAGGTCAGAGAAGGTACGTCGAAACACTCTCAGCGTATGCCCGCCAATTCCTCGAACGCATGGACCGCCCCGATCTCGATTCCATCACGAATATTTCCCCGACGATTGCGATCCAGCAAAAAGCACCTTCGCGAAATCCGCGATCCACCGTCGCAACGGTCACGGAGATCCACGATTATCTCCGCCTTCTGTTTTCGCGCACGGGCACTGTTCATTGCCGTCAGTGCGGAGAGCGGGTGCAAGCGGATTCGATCGATACGATCTGGAAAAAATTGGTGTCGGCAGTTGCGGAGGAAGTGGCCACGATCTGCTTTACACGCCGCTTGACCGAAGAAGACGACAGTTTTGACCGGCTGCGAGCTGAACTCCTTAAGCGCGGCTTCCGCAAGACGTGGATTGATGGGAAGGTAGTTCCGATTGAAGAACGCTTATCCTCAACACGGGAGGTACTCATTCTTGTGGATCGCGTGGAGATCGTCGCAGACGAGCGCGAACGCGCGGTGGATTCGATTGAGACTGCTTTGCGCGAGGGTGGCGGTCGAGTCGATATTATTGTCAGCGATAGACGCTTTCTTTTTTCTGAGAAATTCGAATGTACGCGGTGTGGGATCGAATACGATCGCCCGGATGTTCACCTCTTTTCATTCAACAGCCCGCATGGAGCGTGTCCACGCTGTCATGGCTTCGGCAATATTATTGAAATCGACCCAGCCTTGGTGATCCCGGATCGAAGCAAATCCATTCGGGAGGGCGCTATTGATATTTTCAGGCTGCCGTCTCTCTCGGAATTTTCAGAAGAATTTCTCTTGATGGCGAGAACGCGCCGGATTCCGATCAATATCCCATACCAGGATCTGACGACCGATCAGCAGAAGCTGCTCTGGGACGGTAGCGAGGATTTTCCGGGCATCATGAAGCTGTTTGAATGGCTCGAAACAAAAAAATATAAAGTCCATGTTCGGGTCCTTCTGAGCCGGTATCGATCTTACAGGACATGCACCGCCTGTCATGGACGGCGCCTCAAGCCCGGCGCTCTCAGAGTCCTTGTTGGCGGAAAAAACATCGGCGACGTCTGTGCAATGACGGTGGAGGAGTGCAGAAGGTATTTTGACGAGTTGCGCCTGGGTCCGAATGAAGCGGCGATCGCTACTCGGATTTTGGATGAAATCAGCAAGCGTCTTCGCTATTTGCATGAAGTGGGACTTGAATATCTCACGCTTGATCGTCTGACCTTCACGCTCAGCGGTGGCGAATCTCAACGCATCCATCTTGCCAGTTCAGTTGGGGCGGCTCTTTCCGGCGTTCTCTACATACTGGACGAGCCCAGCATCGGGCTTCACCCTCGTGATACGCATCGTCTGATTCAGATTCTGAGGCGTTTGGTCGGCCTGAACAATACCGTTGTCGTTGTCGAACATGACCCGGAGATGATTTCGGCCGCCGATCAGGTCATCGATCTGGGACCGGGTGCCGGCGAACGCGGCGGGCGCGTCATCTACTCGGGTTCTTTCCAGAAGATCCATGAATGTCGCGAATCGCTCACCGGCGGCTATCTCTCCGGACGGCTTCGAATTCCTGTTCCAGAACACCGGCGTGAGCCACAAGGATTTCTTCGATTCTGGGGTGTAAAAAAGAATAATTTGCAATCGATCAAGGCCGACATCCCGTTGGGTGTCATCACAACCATCACAGGCGTGTCCGGTTCTGGCAAAAGCACTCTTCTTTATGACGGAATCAACGAAGCCGCCAGGGCCCATGTGAGCGGAAAGCCTCCGCTCACGATTTGTTGGGAGAAGGCTGAAAACCTCTCTCGTATCTACGATGTAGTTCTTGTTGACCAGTCGGCGATCGCCAAGTCACCGCGAGCCAATCCGGCGACGTATATCGGATTTTTCGATCATGTGCGTGCACTCCTCGCTTCGACGCCCGCCGCCAGACGTCTCGGCGTTGCACCCTCCTTTTTCTCATTCAATATGGGCGAAGGCCGGTGCCCGACCTGTGAAGGGACTGGGTACATCCGTGTCGAGATGCAATTCCTCTCAGATGTCTTTTTAACCTGTGAGAACTGTCAAGGCCGGCGATACAAACCGCAGGTCCTCGATATCCATTATCGTGGGAAGAACGTCAGCGATATTCTCAGCCTGACTGTTCATCAGGCCATGCAATTCTTTTCCGATCAGCAGGACATCATCTCAAAAATGAATTTGCTCGAAAAAGTCGGGCTTGGATATCTACGGCTCGGCCAGCCGCTCAACACGCTCAGCGGCGGTGAAGCTCAGCGCATCAAACTGTCGTATCACCTTTCACAAGGATCGCAGGCCGAGACTTTGTTCCTATTCGATGAGCCGACCACCGGGCTTCATTTCGAAGACATCGCGAAACTGGTCATGAGCTTTGAACATCTTCTTCGTCAAAAACATACAGTCGTCATCATCGAACACAACCTGGAGATCATCAAGCAGGCAGATTGGATCATAGATCTCGGCCCTGAAGGCGGCCAGGGGGGAGGTCGAGTCCTTTTCCAAGGTCGTCCGGAGGATATGCTCCGGCTATATTCGGCCGGCAAACTTGCAGCATCACATACCGCGCGCTATCTGAGGAAAGCGGTCGCCAACGGAGGATGCGTGAGCGCAGGATGCGGAGTCGATTCACCAGGCCGAAACTCCCGCAACAGGTCCAATCCAGGGGCTTCCCGCAAGAGCTGAAGCGCGTCCAGCATCTGCTGCGCAGGGTCGTTCACATCGAGCGACTACGTCCCCTCTTTGAGCGGATTTGCCACCTCTTCGCCGAATCTTTTTGCGACATGAGGACACAGTTGCCTTCTTGCCTTCGATCAAGCCTGCGTTGGCCAAGACAGCGCCTGACAGGCAGATAGCACCGATCACTCTGTTGGCGCGTGAACCATCCTGCAGCGTCTCATCGTTCCAGAGATGAGCGGGCGAGCCGCTGCCGCCAACAACGAGAATAGCGTCGAACTCTCTGCCACCAACCTCTGAAAGCAGTTTCTCGGCTGACAAGTGGCGCCCAACATACCTGTTGCTTTTCCAAGTCGCTTGGATACAACAGTCACCTTGGCACCAGCATGTTCCGGCACGCCCTTCTGCTCCAGCAATTCTTCATCCCGGAACTGTTCTGGGGCGATCACCATCGGTATCTTTTTGTTGTGGAGATGACTGGGCTCCATTGAACCCTCTTCTTCTGAGTTTCAATCACATTATTGCATCGGCCATTGTCGAAAGGCCAGAGATTGGATCTCGACTCAATCGGCTGCTACGATGTGCGTGAAACCAGATCAAAAACGCCTTTGAAAGTCGGACTTCTATCCTGCTTCGGATCGAATTTCGATGGATACGCCGCAATCCGCCATTTTCGGATAGAGCAGGCTCGTCAATTTCCGAAGGATGTGTTAAGCTAAAACTATCTTTTATAAAGGGAGCGGGCTCAGGTATGGAAGGCGTTCGCATTCATATGCCAAAGAGCATAAAAGCGAAATATGCCATCTCCTTCAGCATTCTCATCATCATTTTTCTTCTTCTCTCAACCAGTCTGCAACTGGCGCTTCAAAAAAACACATTTCGAAAGGACATCGAGGTCAATTCGCTATCCTATGCACTTCTGGCGCGAAAGCCGATTTGTGAAGCCTATGAACTTTACTACAACTCGGGATATTACAAGTTCCGCGAACTGATGCTTGATTTGATGAAGATGAATCTTGACCTCGTTTATGTCGCCATCCTGGATGTCAACGGGTGGCAGCTCTTTGATTCGATGGAGTTGGCGGAGGGCATAGAGTCCTTTCGCCAGAAGACGCGGAAGGCGGTCCAGGATCCAGATCTCTTAAAGCGGGTCAGAAGCCTCGATCCCTCCAACCGACTTGTGACTGGACCTGATGGGAAAGAGATGCTGGAAATCATCGCTCCTCATGTCGAGGAGTGGGGCAATCATAAGTACTCGGTGCTGTATCGTTTTTCCTTTGTATCGCTTCGGAAGCGAATTCTTTCCCTCCTCCTCCAGGCGACCATCTACTCTATGACAACTTTGCTCGCAGCCGTACTGCTGGCTTATTATCTCAGCTCTAAGATCACCAAACCGCTTCTGGAATTGACCGACATGAGCCGGGACATTGCCCGCGGGAATTATGGTCGCACGATTTCCATTCAAACGCGCGATGAAGTGCAGGATCTGGCAAACAGCTTTAACATGATGAGCCTCCAACTGCGCAAGAGCATCGGCGAAATCCAGGAGTCACACGAGCAGCTCGTCCGAGCCAACGAAGAACTGAAAGAACTCGATCATCTGAAGTCGGATATCCTATCGAACGTCTCACACGAACTCCGAACACCGCTCACAACCATTCGCGGCTATGCTGAATCGATGGCCGACAGCCTCCTCGGGCCCGTCAGTCCCGATCAGGAAAAAGGCCTTCGGGTGATGGAACGAAGCCTCAACCGGCTGTCTCTGACGATCGGGCAGCTCCTGGAGTTCTCCCGATTATCTTCCGGCAAGATCTCACTTGACATTCGTCCGTTCGATATACTACTTTTGATCAGACTCATCGTGAATAATTTACGAGAAGAATTCGAAATGCGGGAGATCGATGTGGCGATCAATATGCCGGAGAGTCTCCCGAGTGTTGAGGCTGATCAGGAAAAAATCGCCCAGATTTTGGAGAATCTGATTGCAAATTCCATCAAGTTCACGCCGCCGGGTGGAACCGTCGAGCTCATTGCGCATCGGACGGAACATGGAGTGAAAGTCACGGTGCGCGACAACGGGGTCGGTATTCCTGAGAAGGAGATCCCCTATATCTTCGATCGTTTCCACCAGGTTGATGGGTCTTCGACCCGGAGATTCGGCGGTCTCGGGCTCGGGCTGGCGATCGTCAAGCAGTTGTTGGATGCACATGGCGCGCGAATCGATGTTTCTTCGAAGGAGGGGGAAGGAAGTGAATTTTCATTCACGCTGCCGGCGCTTGCGTTTCAGGATTCGGCACTGCGATCTCGGCGGATCCCCATCCTTTAGTATGCGGAGGTAAGAGCCCATGTCGAATTTGAAAATCATGGTGGTCGATGATGAAAAAGATATCCTGGATTTCTTCACCATTTTCCTCAAACAGAAAAATTTCGAAGTGATCCTCGCGAGTTCCGGCGAAGAAGCTCTCATCAAGGCGCAACTCGAAAAACCCCAGCTGATCTTCCTCGATATCATGATGCCCAAGATGGATGGCTGGGAAGTTCTCAAACTATTGAAGCTGGATGAGGAAACAGCCAAAATCCCGGTGGTGATGCTGTCGGCGCGCACAGAGGCCAAAGACAAGGTCAGAGGGCTCCAGGAAGGCGCGATCGATTACGTCTGCAAACCGTTTTCTCCACGGGATCTTCTCAAACGAATTGAAAATATCGTGGCCGCTCAATCGGCCTGACATACAGGAAGGGCTTTACCGTTTATGCCGGAATCCTCTGAGACGAGATCCCCACGCAGCCAGGAAGAACGTCCAACGGATTATCTGCACCTCAAGACACAACTGCTCCAATATCGCAGCCAGCTTTTTGATCTGGGATTGGGACTTCCAACTCTTGCCGCCATCTTCAACGACATTCGGCGGACTCTGGAAGAGAAGGGTTCGCTTCTTCTCATCTACATCGATCTTAGTCGTGAGAACCGCGTCGAGGAAATCTGGGGATGGCAAACTTATGACTCAATCTTGAAAGAATTCAGCTCTGTCCTCGCACGGACTCAGAAGGCATTGCTCCCACCCGATTCGGTTCTTGCGTTGATGAACGTTCGTGGCGACGAGTTTCTCGTTTTCATCGCGCCACCTGAGAGGAAAAACCGAAATATCTCCTTCCGTCTGGAAATGGAAAGGCTCGCCGAGGAATTTTCCAACGTTCTGACATATGAACTCGCTCGCCTGCCCGTGGATAGCAATATTCGGCAGCTTCATCTCGCCACTGGGAGCGCCTTCGTGCAGCTCGATCCGATGTTGCGCATTGAGCGGCAGCTCCATCGGGCGATCAATGAAGCACGGCAGCATTTCGAACGCAAGGTGGAACAGGACGAATTCGCCATGATGCTCCTGCTCAAAAAAATCATTAATGAACGCAATGTGCGGACAGTCTACCAGCCGATTGTTTATCTCAACGACGGTCAAGTCCTCGGATATGAGGCACTCACACGTGTTCCTGAATGCGCTCAATTCAAGGATGCGGAAACACTCTTCAGTTTCGCCGACAAATCCGATCTCGGGCCCGCTCTGGATCGATTGTGTCGTGAAATGGCTGTTCACTCAGCCGATTTCAACGGATCAACTCGACTGTTCCTCAACACCTCGGCAGCCGCCATTCGTGATCCAGCCTTCATCGATCAGAAATTCGTCGACCTTATCAGGACGAAAGGCATCCGGATGCAGAACATAGTTTTTGAAATCACAGAGAGGGTCAAGATCGACGAGTGGGACGCCTTCAGGAAAATTGTCGAAAAACTCCGGAAATATGATTTCTGCATTGCGATCGATGACATGGGCAGCGGATACTCATCCTTGCAATCGATCGCCGAACTGGAACCTGAGTACCTGAAATTCGACATGTCACTCGTCCATGATATCGACCGGAGCCTCATCAAGCAGGATTTGCTGAAAGTGATCCTTACTCTTTCCGAAAAATTGCACGCACCGATTATCGCCGAAGGCGTGGAAACGGAAGAGGAATTTACCGTGCTCCGCGATCTTGGAGTCAAGCTGGGTCAGGGCAACTTCTTAGGTGCACCCGGAGCTCTCAACGCACCTATCCGATCCCTTTCCTGAGTTCGCAACGAATCGACTGTGTCGCCCTCCCCGTCCGAAACTTCTGCTGATTGCTTTTATCGATAGAGGTCCCTATTTCCTCTCGAATTTCCTTGCCAGATCATTATCAATCACGTACATGCAGGCGTTTTTTGCGCCTTTTTGAGAGTAATAGAGTTTGGAGCAGAGGTTGTTGATGAGGAATGTGATGTCGCTCAAGATTCGCTTGTCATATGTCTTGAATGCTTCCGTTTCGTAGTCCTTGATAGCAGCGCGAAAGTTCTCGTTTTCTAGAAACGGATCCAGGACTGTTTTTTTCAGATTGTAGACATAGCGCTCATGGAAGTGAGTGAAAGAGCTCGGGTTCAGTTACCGATTGGCCATCAAGCATTCTTCCTGGGATTATTTACTTGAAGCGCTTTGCCACCCTGTGCCATCATCTGATCTGAAGCGACAGGATGGCAGCGTTGAGAGGATGAGATATTTTCTGGCGGATTCGCCAACACAAAATTCAGATGTATCACTGATGGCTCTTCCTGAGAAAAACCGCTGGTTCTGGCCGTCGATGCTGCTGTTCGTCTTTTTGATTTTCTTTCATCGAGTGATTTTTCTCGGTGACGTCTTCTTCTTCAGGGATCACTACCAGGAATACTATCCTTTGAAGAACCTGGCGCTCGAAATGCTTAAAGCCGGACATCTTCCTGTCTGGAATCCATCCTCAATGATGGGGCAACCGCTCCTGGCGAACCCAAACTGGACGTTGCTCTATCCGCCGAATATTTTCCTTGCCCTGGGCGATTTTGCACATGCCTATTCATTGCTTTTCGCCGCTCATTTTTTAATTGCAATGTTAGGATTTTACTACTTATGTAGAGTTACTGGGAGGTCTCGACCCGCCTCTTGCGCCGGATCACTTGTCTATTCGTGCGGAGGGTATTTCCTTGCACAGGGCAGCTTCATGCCCTTCCTCTTCACAATGTGCTGGCAACCGATCGTTCTGGCCGAAATTCTGAGAAACTGGAATGAACACAACCCTCGCCGTCGATGGGCATTGATCGGCGCAGCCTCATTGCTTATCCTCGGCGGAGAACCTGTGACGATCCTCAATACTGCCGCCCTCGCGCTCATCCTGCTTCTTCCCGAAATGAGAAACCTTCAACATGCCACGGCACACCTGAAAACCATCACGCGGGATCCTCGGTGGCTTTCATTGATTTTGCTTTTAATCGCCATTTTTCCGCGCGCTCTGTTTCTCATAAATTCAGGGAGGTTCGGCGGCCTCTCCCTGGACATGGCCGCTGATTTCTCTCTCCATCCTCGTATGCTCATCAATTTTATCGTGCCGAATATATTTGGGGATATCCATCAATATTTTCCTTGGCGGGTTTTTGGAGCCTATCTGACAGGTCACCGGTTCCCCTACCTGCTTTCGGTTTATATCGGCATTCCGTGCCTGTTACTTGCCGGTGCTCGTTTGAGCCAACGCCCGCTTCCTTTTCTTCCGCTGATCTTATCGGCCATATCTTTCTTGTTGGCTCTGGGTCGAGCAACTCCGTTATTTGAGATTTATTGGAACTACTTTCCATTCGCCTCTATGATTCGATTTCCAATCAAGTTTGTTTTCTTCCCGATATTTTTTGCAGCGCTCTGGGCATCCGAGGGCTTTGACATCCTCAGGCAAAGCAGGTTCACGCTTCTAAGTTCCGGTATCGTTGCAATTTTTGCCATTCTTTTCCTTGGGATGGCTTGGTTCACCTATTCACCCTTCAATGTCGTGAGAATTCTGCCTGAAGCCGGATCAATTGCATCATCTGTTTCTTTGGCAATTCGCCGCGAGATCATCACATCAGCTGTCTTTATCATGGCTTCGGTATTGTCCCTGATACTTCTTATTCGTCATCGTTCCTGGCCGATCATTGCCATCATCATCCTGGATGTCCTTCATGCCAACTATTCTCTCAATCCGACGACGTCATCGAATTTCTATAGCAGGCAGCCGTTGGCTGAACGTTTTGCCCACTCAAATGGACGCGTCATGGTTCTCGCCCCATTTCGTGGCATCGCAGCCGAGCAGCCTCCACCCTATCATTCCTACAGCGAATACCTGAATGCCGGCGGACGGGCCGAACTTTATGCGCTTTCCTCCATCGATTCCGGCATTAAGTGCGCTTTCGATCCTTCAATCGATCGATCATTTTCTTCATCACTTCAGGTATTAATTGATGGATTGGCCGGGAAAACATTCGCTGAGACCAAACCGATATTCGATCTTGTCGGCATTCGATGGTTTCTGAGTCCTGAACCGATTACGGCGCCAGGCCTGATCTTGTGCGAAATAATTCAGACTCCACCGCTCAGTCAACTTTATCTCTACGAGAATTCCGATTGGATAAATCGCTTTTCCATATCAACAGTGCAACAGCCACGGATATGCACGCCGAAGAATCAGATTCGCCTTTTATTTTCCGGATTTCTCCCTTCCGTGGACCTGCTCATAGATCGTCAACCAAGACTTGACCATAGTCGGAAGTCGACGTTTGGAGATGTCACCATCATCTCTGAGACGCCAACGAAAATTGTTCTCCGAACACATTGCGATGCACCATCATTTCTCATCTGCACCGATACTTATCATCCTGACTGGCACGCATGCCTCGATGGAACGACTGTTCCTATCTTTCAAGCCAATGGTGTTTTTCGCGTGATCGAAGCGCCTGCCGGCGATCATACCGTTGAATTGCTGTGCCGAATGTGGCCTCACTATATGAGTCTTGAGGCACTGGCGTTGTTATCAATTCTCGTAGTTTGCGGCCTTCTTGGTCGACATGGACTGCCGGTTGGATATTTCTCGTCTGCAGGACGGTGACGTTTCGGCTTATTTCGTGAGCGGCATAAATCGGCCCAAATATGTCCCGATATATTGGGAATTCTTTCTGGCCGCGGCCAGAATGACGTCTCGATGAAGCTCTGCTTGGATCATCACCCGATTTTCATCCTGTCGAATCGTGATTGCGTTCAGAATATCCTGCAGCTCGTGATCCCGTGTTGAGAAGAGACGCGCGAGCCCGAGCAGCTGATTCGCACCTGCAAAGATCTTTGATGTTGAAGGCGCATCAGGACTGATGCACTGCACCGACAAGCGCAAAGAATCGAGACAATCGAGATTGAAAATCACAGACTGCATTTGTGCGACACTCTTTAGAAATGACTTGATGAGAACATTTTGATCGCCGATGAGTGTGGATGGCAGGATGTAAACCCCCCACAGAGTGTGAGCGACATCGATGCTATCGAGCATGCTCGAAAGTGAATGATTATCAGCCACGGATGGTGCTGACCCATTGGCAGTTTGAATAAGTCGATTGATCCATCCAATATCGGGCGCGAATCCAATGAGTTTGTGATCAAGAACGACAATTGAAATATTATGCCTGGTATAGACGGTGTACCCATCGACCTGTTGTTCAAGCGCATCTTTGCCAAGATCATTGAATTGTCCATGAACCAGCAGATATGCCATTTTTGATTCGGTGAAACCGCCGCAAATCCAATCCACGTCATGTTCAAGATCAATCATTGTCAGGCGACGGAGTTCAGCGATGAGGTCGCGCTGTGTTGAAGGGATCACATTCCGATCTCTTACCAGTGCCGAAAGATCTTTGATAATCGGTGATGACAGGAGCGGCCCCGGCCGCATGCAGATGATGCCGGCGACATCTTTTGGCATGTCGTCACGTAGAACCGATACAGGATCGTTGGATTTCATTTCATGATGCATAATGATGAGCCCTGCAATGAGAAGCAGCGCAATGCCGCTCCCGAAAAAACATAGCATTGATTTGACGCACATACGTGCACATCCTAGCTCGAATTGTTCTGGAATGGAAATAACAGAAAATGCGATTCCTGATCAAGCCATTCTTGCATCTGTTCGACGATGCGAGCGGAAAAGAGTACTACGTCGGGTGAAAATGAGGATGAGCAGTCAATTAAAACAGTCATACTGTTGAATCCGAATGCGCGGACGTTTTGGGTTCCATTGTGTCAGATATAATGCTTGTCGGTCTTCGGCCGGTTTGTACCGCCGGAATCGACATGCAGCAATTTCCCTTGACTTCCAGCCCGGCCTGCCGTTAATAAATCAGTTATGAAAATCAAAGCGATTGGCATGATCTCAGGCGGACTTGATTCCACACTTGCGGCATATCTCCTTCAGAGGCTCGGGATCGACATCCAGGGGGTTAATTTTTCAACCGGCTTCTGCCTGACCGAGCATCAGCGAATCATCGCAAATTACAGCCCGATTGGAAGTAAACGACGCGATAGAAATCTGCGCAATGAGGCGCTTCGAGCCGGATCCGATCTCCGATTTCCAATCGAGATCATTGATATTTCCACGGATTACCTTCCGATTGTAACGCATCCGAAATATGGTTATGGCTCAGCCATGAACCCTTGCATCGATTGCCGCATCTTTATGCTTGGTAAGGCAATGAACTATATGCGGGAGGTGGGCGCGCAATTTGTTTTCACGGGAGAAGTGCTGGGACAGCGCCCAATGACACAACACCGTCGGACGCTGGACCTTATCAGCAAAAATAGCGGCCTCGGCGATTTTCTCTTGCGCCCGCTATCAGCGAAGCTATTGCCTCCAACCCTACCCGAAAAAGAAGGCTGGATCCGCCGCGATGATTTGCTTGATATACAGGGTCGCAGTCGCAAGCGCCAGATGGAGTTGGCGGATGAGTGGGGAGTTGAAGATTATCCGCAACCCGCTGGCGGTTGCTGCTTCTTGACGGACCGAAATTATGCACGGCGCGTCAGGGATTTGATTGATCATCGAGCCCTCTCCGATCTTCGGCATGAGGACTTCCTCATTCTGAAACTGGGGCGGCATATGCGAATTAGTCCAAACACCAAGATCATTATCGGAAGGGATCAAGGTGAGAACGAATATATTGAACGCTACCTGACGAGCTATCCGCAGATGAAGCCGATGACGCTTCCAGGTCCTACGACAATGATCCTCGGATCGCCAAGCGATGATGATATCGCCAAGGTCACGGCAATCGCTGCACTCTATACGGCCCCTCAAACGACAATCCCTGTGGAATTTTACCTGCAGGGACTCGATTCGGGTGACATGAAAGTATCTGCAATGCCTGCTGATCCAGAACGGATCGAGAGCTACCGGTTGTGAATGAGTATTTTGAGTATTTAGCATGGAATGTACACATTCCTTGATCCAGAGAGACTGTTCATCTAAATGATCGAGGAATGGCTGAGAGAATATCAACCAACACCTCATCGATGAGAGGCAAACCGTTTGTCGTTCAGCCTATGATGCTTGGCGGCCGAAACGCCTGGCGACATAATCGTCCAGAATTGACTGAAACTCCTGGATCATATTTTCGCCCTGTATTATTTTGAAAAGCTTTCCATTGACATAGACAGGAGCCTTAGGCTCCTCCCCTGCTCCCGGCAGCGAAATTCCGATATCCGCTTGCTTGGATTCTCCGGGGCCATTGACGACGCATCCCATGACGGCAACATTCAAACATTCGACTCCAGGATATTGTGTCTTCCACGTCTTCATCTGTGTTGCCAAATGATGCTGAATCCTGTCGGCCAGCTCCTGAAAGCGCGCACTCGTCGTTCGTCCACAGCCTGGACAGGCCGTCACCTGTGGCGCGAAATGGCGAAGCCCGAGGGATTGGAGCACCTGCCGGCAAATCCGAACTTCATCACCGCGATCACTGCCGGGCGCCGGCGTCAAACTGACGCGAATCGTATCGCCAATACCGTGTTGGAGCACGATCGCCAATGCGGCAGCGCTTGCCACTGTTCCTTGCAGCCCCATGCCGGCTTCAGTTAACCCGAGGTGTAATGGATAATCGCATTGCGATGCAAGATCATCGTTGGTTCGAACAAGATCCTGCAATGCGGCTACTTTGACGCTGAGGATGATTCGATCATGCGCGAGGCCGTACACCTCAGCCTGTCGCGCCGACTGCAGAGCACTCGCTATCATGGCCTGCGCGACAACCCGGTCAGGATCCAGAGGCCGTGAGCTGCGCACGTTCTGATCCAGCATGCGCGCGAGGAGGGGCTGATCCAATGAACCGCCATTCACGCCGATGCGAATGGGTTTGTCATATTTCATGGCGATGTCGATCATTTGTCGGAAGTTATCATCATGTTGTCGTCCAACCCCCACATTGCCGGGATTGATTCGATACTTGGCTAGGCTGCGTGCACACTCAGGGAATTCCCTCAGCAGAAGATGACCGTTGTAATGGAAATCCCCAATAATGGGGATCGTGCAACATCGACCTGCAAGCTTTTCCGCGATGGCTGGGACAGCGGCGGCCGCCTGTTTGTTATTAACAGTGATGCGGACAAGTTCGCTTCCGGCTTCAGCCAGCAAGATGATTTGCTCGACGGTCCCTTCAATATCGGCAGTGTTGGTGTTGGTCATTGATTGAATCACAACCGGATGGTTGCTTCCAATCGCTACACTGCCGATTTTCACAGTTGGTGTTTTCCGGCGCTGTTTCTTTATCATCAGAGGTAAATCCTATCAGAGGATCACGTTGTTGTGGCGCACGCCATTTCCGCCCGCTTCTCTCTCACCGCTTCGAGTCATTTTTCACCGGCAATCGGATCGTCAGAGTTGTCCCCTTTTCAGTAGAGTTTTCGACGTTGATCGTTCCGCCCTGGTCTTCGATGTCTTTCCGCGCGATGGCGAGCCCGAGTCCTGTCCCTCGGTCTTTGGTCGAAAAATATGGCTGAAAGAGTTTGGGCCTGAGCTCCAGCGGAATGCCGCCACCTGTATCCGACAATTGAATCAGGAGGCTTCGTCCTTCTTCCGCCAGACGCCATTCGATTGTTCCTCGCTTCGTGGCCTGGACGGCATTGATGAAGATGTTCGAAAGAGCTCGTCTCGTTTTTTCGTAATCGAGCACATATGTCCGATGAAGTGTATTCCAGCTTGTGCGGAATTCAATCTTGCCTTCAAGTCCGACTGCGTAAGGCTCAGTGATGTCCTTCATAAGAGTTTCCAAGTCGAGGTTCTCCCACTTCGGCTCATCGGTGCGGCTGAAGAGGCTGAAATCCCTGGAGAGTTTTCGAAGAACATCGACTTCACGAAGAATGTTATCCAGGCACTGATCAAAGATTTTCGGAAAGTCGGCGTTCCCATCTCGATACACCTTCCGAACATGTTCGACGCTGAGTTGAATTGGGGTCAAGGGGTTTTTGATTTCGTGTGCAACTCGCCGCGCCAGTTCTGCGAGCGCCTTCAGACGGCTGGCTTTGATGATCTCTTCCTGATAAGTCCGCAGATCGAGCGCCATTTTATTGAACGAATCCATCAATGTACGGACCTCGTCGTGCCCTTCAGCTTTGATCTGATAATCAAAATCGCCCCGTGCAATATGAGAAGTTCCTTCGACGAGGATTTCGATCGGTTTTGAGATCCGTAGCGCCAGATATTGTGCGATGGCAAGAGTAAAGAGTGTGATCACAAAAGCCATCAGCAGGATGCTCTGGCCAAGATCCTCACGTTCCAAGGCCTTTTCTTTCTCCTGAATCGACATGGGGACGCTCAATATCATCGCTTCGCTGAGACCGGGAATATTGAGCGGAGTATTGACGCTCAAGAGACGCATATTCCCGATGTTCCCGTACGAAACGAAAAACGGAGCGTGCTCACCAGCGATCTTTTCGACAACCCTCCCGTCAACAAAAGAAGGCAACAAGCCTGAATCGAAGAGCTCACGTTTGCTCGTTGCCAGAAGACGACTTCCGGAATAGATATGAAGATCCATCTGCATAATGCGCTGTATCCACAAAGCCAGGTCATCGTTGAAAATCATCGAAGCAGGTTCACCACGATCAATCCGATAGGCGACGAACTTCTCGATGAACGTGCGAACAACTTGTGCCACAGCCACACCTTTTCGCTCTGTCTCCGTCCGTAGCCGTTGATCCAGGTAACTTCGAAGGAGGACGCTGTAGGCCAATAAAGGCGCCAGTGACGCCAATAAGACACCGATATATACCTTTTTTGAGTATGTGGGACTTCCGGGCCACCTCCGGGCTCGACGACTGAAGAGGAAAATGAGCGATCCGAGGAATGACGAAACGAGGAGAAGGTGCACAAAGGCTGCGACATAGCCGGCCGCAGTGGCTCTCGGATAGAAGAGCAAGCAGATTTGACTGCCGTTGCGGAAGATCAACCCGTTATAACGCCGGCCGGCTGAAACAAAGCTCGTCCAGTAGGTGCCGCTTTCCTCATGTTCAAGGCGTGCGGAGTTGGAAGGAGTCAGAGTGTAATCAATTGCAGCCGGATTGAAAACAACTCGCTGCTCGGTATCAAAGACAATCAATGACAGACTTCCGCTGAAAAGATTTTCCTCGATAATTTCAGTTCGAGGGACACGAAAGACCGCTAGGTAGGGGTTACCCGAAAGAAGAAAAGCAAGATTTTCATAAGTCATCTGAACGACGATCCGAACAACTCGCAGATTGCCGCCGGTTTCAAAAGGCCGTTCAGCGATCAGCCCGTCCTCAATTTCTCGCATACGCCATCCGGCGCCGACAATGGCCGGCGCCGGCTTTTCGACGCTAGGCCCAATATTAAGGTCGAAACGATTAAGAACATTGCCGTCTTTGTCGATGATCTGAACCGAAGAGCTGAATCCATAGACGGCGAGCTCGGTCCGAGACCAGAGTTTGAAGGCCAGATGCGGATCCTGGCTATCCAGAGAATCAAAATACCGGTCGATTTGAATCTGAGAGGAATCGAGAAGGCGAACAGCCCAAAGGCGCTCGCCCATGATCCGAGGCACTGTATGCCGCTCCAGAAGCTCGCGGCGTGTCTTTTCGACAAAATGATCGATCGAGAATTCAAAACACGCGAGAGCAGGCAGGCTATAAAGAAGCACTCTGCGCCAACTCCAATGATCCCCATTGACGAGGGTGCCAATTCCGAGGAACGCATAACCCAGCATCGAAGGGTAAAGCGGGAGAGAAATATTCCTGAAAATGAGGGCACCAGCGGAGACGGCTATGACAAGTATGGAAGCAAAGATGATCGGCTTTCGCGGGATGTTTCCAATGAGCCTGTATGCCAGACACAACATTCCCGCCGTCAGATAGATGAGTAAACCGACTGACAGCAGCAGTGCGATCAACAGCACGTAGTGAGACGCCAGCTGGTCCCAGGTCCTCATGCTGCCGGACAACGAAAGCGGCGCCGATAAGATGGAGCCCGAAACATTTTCCACGATGGCGTGGAGAAATATCTGATAGCCGACAACGGCGATAACAGTTGCACAGACAAGCAAAACAGCCAGCGACTGCCCGACGAAACGGGATCGAGGTCGACGACGGAGCTGTGGCAGGCACGCGACGACGACGATGATAAACAGAATGATGAGCAGCAAATCGAGCGGAGAATTCATCCAGTCGGAATAGAGAGGCAGAGCGAAATGGGATTGTCCCACTCCGACACTCTCGCTGAGTCTTGAGGAGATATGGTGAATCACAAGGACGGCGAGGAAAGCGTGAACACTGCGCCATGGTGAGTGCGTTCGGTGAAGTTGAAATCCGATCCATGTCAATGGAAGTAATAGAAGGAAACAGAATAATGTCTTATACCGAATCGGAACATTCTGAGGCAGTACGGAAAGGCGGACGAGTGGGGTGGCCCCTTCAGGGAGAAGGGCTGTTATCGATCCAGGGATACTTTCACTTGTTGTCAATCTATCGTGAGGCGATAAATAAACAACGGTAGCTGGAGAATAACCCCGTTCAGGGTGGATATTGAAGAAGTCGTAATCAATCAGCCATCGATTCAAGGCACTGGAATGCATGGAAAGAAGGCGGTGAATTGTCAGCGTATAGCCGAGAGGAAGTTTCCTGCAAATGCTGTAATAATAGTTAAATTCCGTTTTTGTGATGGACTCCCCTTCATTTGCAGGCGGCGCATCCGCCAATAATGGAATGCTTCCACCCCAGGCGATTGGATGATCCTGGTAGAGAACGAAGCCTTGTGATCCATCTGTGAGTATATGTTGAAGGAGGATGAATCGTGTTGCGGGTTTTTTTAGTTCGACGGCATTCAGTTTTCTGGAAACATCATCTGCAAGCCCAAGCATTGACGCTCTCATTCTGGAAAATTGGATTTTCAGAGTTTCCATACGAGCAATAGATACGAGGTGAGTGGTGGATGAATTGAACCGCAATTCAATTTCCACGAGAAACAGCGGTAGAGCCAACGCCGTGGCAATGAGAGCTGTCAATACACGATCTCGTTTCCGGCGCAGTGCAAAGATGAACCATGCAACGGAGACGAGGGTGAAGAGAATATAAATCATGGACCCGACCTGACCTGTGTAGGCGAACCATGTACCGGCGGCCAATAGAATGAGATGCATTTTTTTATCTCCGGAACCGACCAATCGAAGAGATCATTCCTCGGCTGGATCTAAAGAAAAGCGGATGCCAATATGATTTCATGGGCTCAACCGTCTTGAAAAATATGTTTGATAGACATAATTGTCAACAACTGAAATGGAGATTGGGTCCTGGTGAAAAATTTGTCGAGCAGGGGCACTCAGAAATTGACAAGAACTCGGTTGTCCGGGCAGATGCAATGGATCAGGAAGCCGGCAAATTCCTCGGCTTTGGATCATTGTCGAAATGGAAAAGCTCCTGCGAGCGGCTATTGTGCAAGGGTGTGGCGGCAGACTTCATCGATGGAGGTAACACCGGCCAGGACGAGCTGCAGACCGCGCCGGCGAAGCGGACGCATGCCTGCGCGAATGGCGAGATCGCGGATCTCAGACAGAGCGGCGCGACGGCCTATTGCATCCCGGATCGCATCGTCGACCCGCAGCACCTCGAAAACACCCGTGCGCCCTGAGTAGCCGGTGCCACCGCAGGAACTACATCCACGTGCCGTTGGCAACTCCTGCGGGGGTTTCAATTCGGCCGCAAGTATCTCCTTCCGTGCCTCTTCTGATAAAGGCGCATTCGTTGCACAGTTCTTACAAAGCATTCGCACGAGACGTTGAGCGACTATCATCCGCAGAGCTGCGGCAATGGTGAAAGGCTCCATCCCGAGATTCAGTAGTCGTAGAATCGCCGACGGCGCATCATTGGTGTGCAGCGTACTCAGCACAAGGTGCCCCGTGAGCGCCGCCTTCAATGCAATGTCGCACGTCTCCGCATCTCGAATCTCACCCACCATCACGATATCAGGATCCTGCCGTAGAAACGATCTCAGCGCATCTGCGAAAGTGATCTTGCTCTCCTCGCCGCACAGTACTTGCGTTGTCCCGGCGATCACACGCTCCACCGGATCCTCCGCCGTGACGATGTTGACACCGTTCCCGTTGATCTCGTCAAGGACTGAATAGAGCGTCGATGTCTTACCGCTGCCGGTTGGACCGGTCACGAGCACAAGTCCGTTGGGAGCATGGATGACGGATTGAACATAGCGCTCATCTTCCAGGTCCATGCCAAAGCCGGCAATCGGCACGCCCTTCGTGTTCCGCCGCAGCGCACGCAGCACGATTTTCTCTCCGAAAATCGACGGGAGTATCGACACACGAAACTCAACGGCTTGCCCCGGCACCAGGTTATATCCGATATGGCCATCCTTTGGTTCCGCGCACGGTCCTGTTTCAAGTCCGCTCATGGCTTGCACCCGGTAGAGGAGCGGCTTTCCGAAACTCGCCGGCAGCACGGCCACCATCCGTAAGACGCCATCAATACGAGTCCGAATTCGGAGACTTGCTTCTTGCGGCTCAATATGAATGTCGCTGCAGCCGGCTCGAACCATCCGTACGAGCGTCTGATGGAAATACCTGATCAACTGGTACCTGCGCAGAAATATTTCTAGCGCTTTGCCTCCTTTGCTGAGCGCATCATAGTTAACATTAATGCAGAGCAAAGCCTGTTCCTGGAGCTCTTCAAGCGAAACCGACTCGCGTTCACTAATAACCTCTGAATAGAGCTCTTCGATTGAATGCGATTGCCACCCCTCCGGAAGGCCCGATAAATCACATTGTTTTTCGTGCGCGCCGATGACGCCGTCCTTGTGACAGGCGACCCCCACCACCTGCAGACCGCTGACACCTTCAAGGCGATCGAGCCGTTGCCGGTCGAGTGGATTGAAGATGGCAACGCTCAAGACGTTGCCTTCATGGCGTATCGGAAATGCCGATTCTCGTAACAAGATGTGAACCGGGATCAATTGCAGCACATTCGCCATGAAGTCCGGGTCGATAGCCATGAGCGAAGGGTCGACCGCACGAGTTCCCGAAACCTCTTCAAGCGCCGGCCGAAGATCCTCAGCCTGCAGATTCGTGCATGCATAGAGGGCGGATTCGAAATCAGGGATCTGTTCTATACGTGCCCTTACCTTCTGCGCTTCCGCCTCACTCAAGCGCCTCGCTCTCAACAAGCTATCCAGGAGCTTGATCCCGAATTCCCGTTCGTTCATTTGCTGTCGGCTACTTCTTCAAAGTATCGAGAAGCTTCATTGCGGTATCATAATCCGACGCGCTTTCTTTTTTGACCAGCTTCTGGATCAGTTCGAGATACCGACTGGCATTAACCTTATCCGACTCAGGAAGCTCGCCCTCGTAAACAAGGGCAATACGATAGGCAGCGGCGCAGAATTTCTTCTGAATTTCGGCGTTGTCGGGGGTTGCCTGAAGGACCTGAGCCCACAAATCCGTGGCGGCGAGGATGTCTAATGCATTTTCGCGTTCTTTGGCTTGATCGATGAGCGAGCTGATCCGATCGGAGATTTCGGCCTTTTTCGCGTCCTCGATTCGGCCGACAAGCAACTTCAGTCTCTGGTCGCTGGGAAAGGTTTTCATCAGCTCATCAATTTGCCGGCGAGCATCATCAAGCTTGCCGTCGCGGAACAACGATTCGATCGCGGAAACGCGGGCCGGATCGAGTTTCGGACCATGCGGCTTGAGAGCGATGATGAGAATGAGAAAAAGCACGGCCACGGCGACCGCCCCGATGAGAAGCCTCATTCGCTTCTTGTCCGAAGCGATGGCCTTTGCAGGAGTCTCAGGCAGAGCCGCTTTCGGTAGCATGTCATCCGTCTGCTTGACGATCTGCTCCATGTCGATCAGGTTCGCGGGAGGCGGCGATACGGGCTTCTGACTCGAATCGAGTTGCTTCCGAAAAATGAACACCGCATGCCCGATCCTGATTTCATCCCCTTCCTTGAGCTCGATCACATCGGTCACTTTCTGTGCATTGAGATACGTGCCGTTTGTGCTGTTGAGGTCCGCCAGCAGGAACTTCTCTCCGGCACGGGCAATTCGTGCATGCCGCTTGGAGGCAGCATTATCAACAACCGGCAATTGACAATCTTTCACGCCCCTGCCGATGACAAACTCTTCGGTTGAAATGACATGCGCCTCTTCTGGTTTTCCCTTTGAAACCAAATATGCCGTGATTGGTGGAACAGCAAAGCCGGCGGCTTCCCAGAGCATCGTTGCCGAGGAGGCCTGATCCCGGAACCCGTCTTCTTCGACAAGCACTAGTTGGACTGCCCCGCAATTAATCTCCTGACCCGGATTGACCCTCTGTCTCGTGATCCTCTGGTTGTCGATAAACACTCCTTGGACGCTGACGTCGGCAATGTAGAATCCATCCTTCTCTGCGGTCAACCGGGCCATCTCACGGCCGATGCCGGGGTAGTTGAGCACTATGTCACAGTGTTCGCCCTTGCCGATCAGAATCTCCTGCTTCTTGATTTCATATTCATCGACAACAAGGCCGTTTTTTTGGACTTTCAGCTTGGCCGGCATTATTATTCCTCAGATTTGAGAAGGATCTTTTCGAGCATACGAGCGAGACGATCCAGCTCTGGGAAATGCTTAAAATGAGAAAATTCAGTGCGTTGACCCATGCGAGCCTCGTCGATCTCAATGATGATCTGTGCTATGGGTTTTGTGATGATGCGCCCGGCAGCACCCACGAATAGATATCCGCTCACCATGAGAAAAATCAATGCGAGAGCCAGGAACAAAGGTGAGAGTCCGATCCCGCGCTCCGATGGCTTTTCATCGAATTGTAAACACGCGATTCCCTTACGCGTGTTATCAAGAATAATGACCTCCGCGAGATACCAGCTCCCGTTCGGTCCCGGCAACATGTCAGGGCCGTTGAAGGTGGATGCCGAAAAACCTTTGATCTCTATCGGATTGGCATCATCTCGGCGAGGGAACAATTGCCGGCCGATATCATCAAGCAGATAGTAGCCGATGATTTCAGGATGCTGGTCCAGATGGAGGCTTCGCGCACTGAATTCGCCGCCTTGCTGGGCGTATGAGTGGAGGTTTTCAGCCGTGAATTCATGGAGCAACATGAGGAAACCCGGTTCGATGCGATTCCCTGCAATGAGGGAAGAAACGATAATGAGGAAGAGGCCCGTACCAAGGAGCGCAGCCGCCAAGATGAGAAAGAAGCGAGTTTTCCAATGGAAGCTCGGCTTCAAGATACCCGTGGAAAATTCTCTGTTGAGGAGCGCGAGCCGTTCTTTGAACGGAAGGCCATCACCGAGGACTCGCAAAAGCTCAGACTGTTTGGCGCTGTGTTCATTCGGACGCCGTCGTTGTGATAGAGGCATCCTCTGAGCCGATTTTTCTTCCTGTTTGAGAATGCGAAGCTTCACGACGACGCCGCCGAATTGCAGCTCTTCGCCATCCTTCAGCTCAGTCGGTGCCTGTATCCGTAACCCTCCAATGATCGTACCATTTGTGCTCTGAAGATCTTCAATCGTCACCGAGTTGTAGGTGACGATGAGCTTCGCATGCTGCGAAGAGACGCTCTTGTGCTTGAGCACGATATCGCAACCCTCGCGCTTTCCGATGATCGATATCGGCTTGAGAACAGGAATCGTCTCGGTGACATCTTCGATCGTTACTTCAAGTTGTGCCAGCATCAGTGTAACAGGTATTTAATAAGGACAGGGCCGAGAATCACAATCAAGGTTGCCGGGAGGATGAAAAGGATAAGTGGAACCATGATTTTCTGGGCAGCTTCGGCTCCCTTTTTTTCGGCGGTTGTAAAGCGTTCGGCTCGCATGATCTCGGACTGTACACGAAGCACATTCCCGATGGACGTGCCCATCACCGAGGCTTGAATAAGAGCCGCCGTCAGGGAGTTGATTTCGGGAATATTCACGCGGTCGGCGAGATTTTGTAGCGCTTCGACGCGTGGCGCGCCAACTCGGAATTCTCGCAACATCATCCGCAGCTCCTGTCGAAGGGCTCCCTCTTTCAATTTGTCGGTGATGAGCGTGAGTGCGGCGGTGAACTCGAGTCCGGCTTCGACCAGCAGCGTCAGCAGATCGAGCATGAAAGGCAGATCCCGCCGGATTTTCACTTTTCTTTCTTTCGCCTGATCCCGAAGCCAGAGCTCAGGGAAAAAGAAGCCGAAGCCCGCGATCATAAGCGAAAAAATGAGTGGGATCCGATAGACGAGGCAGAAGAATACCAGCGCGGCGCTCAAAATGAATTTCAGCGCCAGCAACTCTTCGATCTCAATGGCGCCGGAAAGCCCAGCGGATTTCAAGAGCTCAGATAGCTTGTTGCGATATCGCTCGGATCCCAACTTCGACATGGTCGGCGAAAGCGCCGTCAGAAGTGGGCCGAAAATTCGCAGAATGGGCGATTTGATCTCACGCGTTCGCTGTTGCCGCGAGCGGATCGCGGCAAGTGTCTCCTGGTCGGGTATCAGACCATAGACGGCGACCGCCACGGCCGCTGCTGCCAAAAAGAAAACACCTAGGTGTATCATCTTAAACCTCGATCGATACCATCTTTTTTATCACAATCCAGCCGACGGCGATAAGCCCCACCATGAGACTCATCATAAGCCACCCAAGAAATGTAGAGAAGAGGGGCCGTATGAATCCGGGATCCAAAAGATAGATGACGGTGCCGAGGACCGCCGGCATTGCGCACATGATGTACCCTTGAGTGAGCCCCTCCGCAGTGAGAGCCTTGATTTTTCCTTCGACCTTGCGCCGTTCTTTGATGACCTGGCCGATCACATCGAAGGTTTCGATCATGTTGCCACCCGTGCGGCGCAGTGTTTGAATGGCAATGACCATCATTTCTAGCTCCGGCAGCGGAATTCGCTTGATCAGATTTTCCAGTGCATCCTCAATTTGAGCGCCGAGCCTGACTTCCTTCAGCACTAGGTCAAATTCCTCCGATATCGGGGGTTTCATTTCATTGACGAGGAATTCGAACGCCTGCTGCAAATTCAGTCCACTCTTCAAGGCATTGCTGACGGTATTCACAATGTCCATCATCTGACGGTCGAACTTCTCCAGCCGGCGTTTCTTGGCATATCGGAGTAGCATGACCGGGAGGAACATGCCGATGGCGGCCGCATAGAAAAGCACTAGGAAATTGAAGGAGATAATGTAGGCAATAGCCCCAAGTCCGATGATGCTGACGATCAGGATGCGTCGCGCCTGCTGTTCGGAGACCTGAATGAAGATGGCGTCAAGGGTCTCGCGAACCTGTTCGCCATACTTGTCCAGATAGCGCAGAAATCTAATTTCGATCCAGTCGTAGAGAAGGAATCCGATAGCGCCGAATGAGAATGCCACAATGCCTACGACAATGAAATCTCTTGTTGTCATCATTGCCTCAAAAACACTTCACGCGGGAGATCGATTCCTCTCGGCCGCAGTGTGTCGATGAATGTCGGAATATATCCAGTCGGCTCGAAGACGCCCTCGACCCGCCCATCCGACAGAACGCGATCCTGACGAAACAGGAATATATCCTGCATGGTGATGATATCTCCCTGCATCCCGCAAACTTCGCTGATGTGAGTGACCTTTCGCGAGCCATCGTTGAGTCGCGCCTCTTGAACGATAATTTGGACAGCCGATGCGATTTGCGTGCGGATGGCGCGCGCCGGCAGATCCAGCCCAGCCATGAGGCACATCGTTTCCAGTCGGGAAATGGCATCTCGCGGCGTATTGGCATGGACGGTCGTGAGACTTCCATCATGTCCGGTGTTCATGGCCTGTAACATGTCAAGTGCTTCGGCGCCGCGGCATTCGCCGACCACGATCCGATCGGGCCGCATGCGCAACGAGTTGCGAACGAGATCGCGGATTGTCACGGCACCTTGTCCTTCGATGTTGGGAGGTCGAGTCTCGAGACGCACGACATGCTCCTGCGGCAGTTGCAGTTCCGCGGAATCTTCGATCGTCAGGATGCGTTCATCGGCGGGGATGAAACTGCTCATGATGTTGAGCAGAGTCGTCTTGCCGCTTCCAGTGCCTCCGGAGATGACCACGTTCTTGCGGGCCATCACACACGCGTTCAAAAAGCGCGACATCTGCTGGTTGAGCGATCCGTACTTCAATAGCGACTCAACCCTGAGAGGTACTTTGGCAAATTTGCGGATTGTCAGCGATGAACCGTCCAGCGCCAGTGGAGGAATGATCGCATTCACGCGCGAGCCGTCCGCGAGGCGCGCGTCGACCATGGGACTCTTCTCATCGATCCTGCGCCCGACCTGCACCACAATTCGCTCAATGATTCCTCGTAGCTGCGGTTCACCGGTGAAGTAATATGGTGTGAGCTCGATCTTCCCCTTGCGCTCAATGTAGATGTGATGAGATCCATTGACCATGATTTCCGTGACCGTCTCATCGGACAGGAGGTATTCGATGGGGCCGAGCCCCAGGGCTTCATTTAAAATTTCCCGTCCCAGCACGACTCGATGATCACGATTCGTGACGGCCGCCGCTTCCTTATCGAGGAGTCGTGAGATGACCAGTTCGGTGGAACGGTACAAATCGATGCGCTTATCAGGGTTTGACAGGATCTCATAGTCCATCTGTTTCAGGTTCATTTCTTCGATGACCTGCTTGTGAATTTTCTGCTTGAGCTGGATGAGTTGCGCAATCGGCAGACCGAAAGAGATCCGTAACGGCGTGCTCGGGCTCGACGCTGCTGCCTGGCGAGGTGTCTTGGAGCTCTTGGCGACGGCTGTTCGCTGCACAATCGGCCTCGCCGCAATGGATTCCCCGAGATTGAACAACGCCCGGCAGATGGCGTGTTTCGGATTAGTCGTCACCAGCGGCTCACCTCGATTCAACGAGCTCTCAGCCGCTTCCGAGTCAAATGGCAACACAGCGGCAGCTTGGAGATTCAGGTTACGCTCGATGAGATTCAACTTGATCGGCGCGCTCTCCCGGTATTGGTTGATCACGAGCAGAATGCTGTCGCGCGGAAAATAGTGCGTCTGAAGAGTGTCGATGGCCTTCAAGTTTTGATTAAGGCAGAGCAGATCCGGAGTCGTGACGAGCAGCAACTCGGTGCATAGATCAAGAGTCGCTGCTAGGCGCTCGGAATCACTCAGATCCATATCGATAATGACGGCATCGAGTCCTTCGGACGCCAATCGGATGGAATCGCCGAGGATCTCCGGAGTCAGGCGGGAAAGCTGTTCAGGCTGCAGGCATAGCGGCAAAAGATAAATCCCATTCTGTGCGTGTCTTGCGACCCGGCCGAGCCATGCATCTTTTCCAGCACTGATCTCGCTTTCAAGGTCGATGAGACTAGGAGCGCTCCGCTCGCCGAGCGCAAGGAGAATGTCGCCGGCATAAGGCGCCTTGCAATCGATCAGCATGGTTTCTTTTTTAAGGCGCTCTTTCAGAGTCAGCGCGAGGTTCGTGGCGATGAGTGTACGACCAACTCCCCCCTTTTGACTGAAGACTCCGATAACGTGAGCTGCCATGATGACCCTTAAAAGCGGTATCCAATACCGCTCGCGAGGTAGGCGAAAGCAGCTATCTTGGGTAAGCCTGCGATGGCTAGTTGCCAAGCATTAGTCGCCCCTGGATTGTCCGCCAGTTCGTAAGCAACTTCTACCAATCCTGGAGCATCTTCCTTTTGAGTCCCGCCGGCTGCAGTCATGCTAATCGTCTTTTCGATGCCGCTCTGATCCTGCCCAATATACGAGCTCAGGAAGGGACTCGAACGCAACTTAATGGTCTTGCTGAGAGGAGGAATGATGCGAGGCTGGTGAGACAACTCATCCGTTCGGGATTGCTTCAACACATCATAACGTAAATCGAGAGCCGCTTCCGTGAAGTCCAGCGCAAAATGTACCTGTTGGACAATGAAGGCTATCAATATTAGCAAAAAAATGCCGCAAAAGAGCAACTCGATTGCCGTGGCCCCGCGTTCGTTGCCGCGGAGCTCGCGTGTCGTCCGGTCATTGAATTTCGCGGCCGCCCACTGTGTCATTATCAATGTATCACCGAGCCTAACTCGTTTCCGAAACGGCTTCGTAGATCTTCGAGATATTGGGAGTCGGCGATGGAATTTAGGGCATCGAGCTTGGCTTTGTAAGTCGATTGAAAATCGTGCGCTACTTTGTATGTGTAAAAATTGTCATAGATATTATTCTCCTGCCCGAAAATGCATGTGCAGTCCAAAAGCAGGTAAAGGTAGGCATTCGGGATATCATCTTGTTCAGGTTCATCTCCCAGGTAGCCGCCGTACGGCTTGGCTTTGGCAGTGGCTGTAATAGGAGGAAGATCCCCAAAAATCCCGAGAATCGACTTAGTCGATGGAATCGTGACCTCCCAGTAGAAATGATCTTCATGCTGCGAGTCCTGTCGGTATTTCCGAGTGAAGTATGTCGTGAAAGAATAGCTTTGGAGGTCTCCGCCCATATACTCGTAATACTGGATGCAGTGATCAGCCCATGTCGTCGGAGCACAATCGCAGTAGGGAACCGGGCAGGGGATGCAGGTTGTGTAATAACCCCAATAAACCGAGCGTTCATAGGGATCTGTCGGTTCGAAAAGCTGAGTCAATTTAGAGGGATTCAGATCGAAGTCGGGGTTTCGATAGGTGAAGTCGTTGGCGTTTTCATATTTGAAGAGGGAAGCGATGTTCTGCTGAGTGACACTTGTCGCAAGATCTCGCGCCTTCGAGGGAGCTTGAAGAAGTTCGGCTTCAGCGGCTCCCCTGAGCGGATCGAAAACCCCGTATTGCTCTGCTTCGAGCGCCGGTTCAACAATACTATCTGCCTCGCGAAACAGATCGAACGGACCGGCTCGAGTGACAAATGCCGTTGCTCTCAGGAATTTGAACATGACTCGATCCAAATCCGTGATGTAGTTGAGCGAGCTGGCCTGTTGACTCGCTCCTGCAAATGCGCCGATGTCTGCGAGATGCTGGGCGAGCGCTTTGCGCGCGAGCATCTGGCCGACACTGATCACCAGCGCCGCAAAGCTGAGCAATGTGAAGAGGACGAGGACGAAGAAGAGGATGATCTGACCCGATTCGCCCCTCTTGATGGAGGTCACACTGGTTCTTAATCCATCCATATGACGATCGTTCCAGTGCACGCCGACACCTCTTCTTCCGCTGACTCTCTTTAATGCTGTTCCCGGGCTGTACGGCTCATCAAATTGAACTCCTTTGTGGCCGGCGTCCAGACGGGGTATTGAGAACCAAGTAGATCGTCGCCCGTGACGGCTTCGAATTGAAGCGGCTGCGGACTCTCGTCATTTCCACGCATGATAATCGTGATCCTGCCCAGATCTTGCGCAAGAATGAGACGCTGAGCGTCAGGTGGCGTCATCGCCAGTGTCAGTGTTCCGCCGGTTCCCGGGCCGCTCTCACCAACGGCCTCGAACAACTTTTTTGTACGACCGAGCACATTCGGTACGGTGAATTGGCCCACCGCGATGACCTGAACATTCTGGAAAAGCATGCGCACGCTTGATAGTAGCGACGATCCTGAACGCTGAAATTGATAGATTCCCAGCAGATCGACACGGTCTCCGACCTGCACAAGCCCGGCAAGGCCGCGTCCAGTTTCAAGCGTCACGCCTCGCATGCCATGTGGGACGACTTCCGCGAGTGGTCTCATGAGGCTCGGAGCCAGCTTCGATGCCACAATCTGCTCTTTGGGCGCGATCTCCAAAAGTGTGACTTGGCCGATGACTTTGTCCGGCGTTTGTAAGGCCCCGGGCTGAACAAAGGCGTTTGGAATCGGTGCTTTCTCGACCATTTCAGCCGTAATCGTGATTCCAGGCTTGATAATCGCTTTGGCACGGTAGACTTCCACGGGATTCTGTCCCTGTTTCACTTCCGATTCTTTCTGGATGAGCTGCATGACAGCGATGAGTCCCGCAAAAGATCCCAGAAGAATCGCTACTAACCAACGCATTCCTTGTCTCATATGTCCTCAATCATCATTGAAGTCATTATCATACTGTGAAGGGTCTTCCGTCGGCTCTCTGTCGATTGGAATGAAAGTTATCGATCGAACGACCCTCCGCACTCCGAACGACGTGAGAGCTTGAATTTCGGCCGGCGTGATAGGCGCCCAACTGGGATCCGTCAGCAAATTACCATCCGGGGGATCGACCTGCCAGCCGACGAATTCCTCTGTGAACGGCATCAATACAGGAATAAAGGTTCGGAACTCGAGTCCACTCCGCCCAGTCCCATCCGTGGGATCCACCCTGCTGGTCTCTCTCACCTGTCCAATCTGCTTTTGCAGTTGGTCGAACTTGCTTGCGGCGAAAGATGTACGAAGTATTGTGGCGGATGAGAGAGCCGTTTGAGCATCCCATTTTAGCCGCACGGACCATGCGCGAGCGGCATAACGAGCGATTCGATCGACTTCATGTTTATCAACGGCGATCAAACAGACCTCGACGAAAGCGAAGATCACAGCGAGCAGTACCATCAACAGCAGAATAGTCTCGATAATGATCTGTCCTGATTCAGCCTGCTTCCCCGCTTTCATAGGCTCTACCCTCGCGTGAAATGCTCGACGATCACCGTGATCAACTCACGAAGAATCTTGCTGAGAGCTGTGCCCACGATGAGGCTCAAAGGGACGGAAAACAGCGAGAGAATCATGATGTACTCGATCGTCGTCGCGCCCTTTTCGCCGGCGACGGGGTCCGGCAGCTTCCGCCAGCGCATGACGGCTAAGGAGCCGCGTTGTTGGTTGATGTGAGCCAGTTGTCGATCTTCTTGAGCGCGTTGTTGACCATGTTCTTGATCGGATCCATAAACAGCCAGAGGATCGCGAACAGAAGAATCACGACCAGCCCGATAATGAGAAGATACTCAAGAGCTACCGCCCCTTCTTCATTCCTCCTCCGAAAGACCCGATCCCGTAAATTTATCGCACCAAGCCATGCACGGAGAAAAAGGTCGTTCATAACCACCTCCATTTAGCGTTTAAATAATATGGCCACCGCATAGTCGAGATCATGTATCAGCAATCCCATCTCAAGTACATAGTAAATAACAAAATGGAAAAGGGAGACACCCTTTGCGGCGAAGGAGTAGGGATACGGCAAAACTGCCCTAAAGGAGAAACAAGATTTGAAATCATCGATGGAAGCGCTGGATTGGCTATTAACTTTCTATTTTTCGCCTTTTTCATTTCAAGATCTTTGGCATGACTTTAATGTATCTGCGCTTTAGACAGTTGGGCCTTTTGCGCCATTGACAAAGTTGTTGAACCAGCCGGGGAGAAGGCCCTGAAACTTAACGAAAGCCGCCGCCAGCAAAATCGTAAACAGGCTCATAAGGAGAAGATATTCGATGAGTGCCTGCCCTTTCTGAGACATGGGGCGAATGCGGTCCGGGCCGGCGACATAACCCCAGCCATGGATCGATGTGAGAAATGAACGCATTGATGATAACGGATTGCCTTTCCAGAGTTTGCAAAATGCGATTGCTGCGTTCATTGCTATATGCCTGAGTGAAATGATGCTCGTAAAATATACTGTCGGAAGTCGATCAAAGTCAAGCTAGAATAGCACCATGAAATGTGATTCCAAGACACAACATCTCAATACGTCTCTGATGTGGATCTTGCCCTCAACGGCCGATGTGCTTTTCATCGCGCTGTTGCTGGCGATGATGTTCGGTTCAGCAAAGGGCTATTTCGTCCGCGATGGAGATACCGGGTGGCACATACGAGCGGGCCAGTACATGATCGAACACCACACGATTCCCCACAAGGACATCTTCTCATTCACAATGCCGGAGTCCTGGTGGGTGGCTTATGAATGGGGAACAGAAGTCATCATGGCGCTCTTTGATCGCCTGGCCGGCTTGAACGGTATGACTCTGATGATCATGTTCGTCATTGCCTCAAGCTACACCCTACTCTATCGTTTTCTCAGGCGCGACGGTTATTCATTTGTGTTTTCCATGTCGCTCATGCTTTTCGTTGTTGCCGGCAGCGGTTTTCATTGGGCCGCACGCCCTCATCCCGTCTCATACCTTTTTGCCATAATCTTCTTCCGCATGTTGGATCGGTTCACCCGCGGAGAAATCCAGATGCGTCAGGTTTGGCTCTTGCCGCCGCTCATGCTTCTCTGGGTGAATTTGCATGCAGGGTTCATTGCAGGGTGCATCCTGCTCCTCACATTCCTGGGATGTGCTCTCTTGCGATTCTTGACGGCCATTCCATCACAGCATGAAACCGAAAAACGGCTGCTCAAGACCATGACATCAGTGAGTATCGCCGGATTAATTGCAACGCTTTTAAATCCATATGGTTTTGGAATGTACATCTATCTCTTCCGATATTTTAGAGCGGTTCATCATATCAACCCCTATAACGAGCTCCATTCGCCGACTTTCCAGATCACTGGATTCCAGCCATTTCTCTTTTTGCTCGTCATGCTGATCTTCTTGCTGAGGTACTCGCTCCACCGTCCGACACTTGAAGAGTGCACCGTGCTTGCATCATGGTCGGCATTGGGGTTGATTTCGGCGCGGAATATTCCTGTCATGTTCCTGATCTGCACGCCGATTATCGCCCGCTTGCTGGACGGGGTGAAACAACCACTCGGTGATCTTCTCAATCGTCTTCCTCGATTCCTCGATCTCAGTAGGCGGGTGATTGCGCACATCGAACGGGTTGTCGCGATTGAACATGCCTTCAAAGGACACTTTTTCGCCATCGCCGTCGGCGCACTTCTTTGGATTGCAGCTCTCAACGGCGGCCGCCTCGGAACAGCTCAATTGATGAACTTCAATTTTGAACCATCCCTGTTTCCGACGGGCGCCATACCTTTTTTACGATCTCATATGCCGGAAGGCAATGGATTCAATGAGTGGGGGGCGGGCGGATTCTTGATTTATGAGTTCTATCCACACATAAAAGTCTTTGTTGATGGCAGATTGGATTTCTATGGGCAGAAATTTACGACGCAGTATATGGATCTCATCGGCAATCCTGATCATGTGAACGGCAGCGAAAGTTGGAAAAGCGTGTTTGCGCGATATCAGATTCAATGGGCTTTGGTCTCACAGGAACAGCCGTTGCGAATAGCGATGGCAGCTGATCCTGACTGGAAGACGGAATATCAGGATAAAACTTGTGTTGTTTTTAAGCGCTTGAAATAGCGATCTGTTCTGGTTGTCGAGCGGTTCAGTGCTGACAGCAGCAGCTTAACAACATGTTATCACCGGCTTGCCATCGATGAAGCGATCGTGCTTATAAATACGAATCCGATGCGAATTCAGAGGGCCGGAGCGTATTCGCGAACCGAGTTGAAAAATGCATCACAGTAAGCTTAAAGACTCCTCCTCCCCCATTTCACTGTAGATTGAAGCGAAGGATTCGAAGAAATTGCGACCCTTTTTTACTGGGAGCGCCTATTTGTCTTGAGTCCCCGAGGATCCCGCACCCTTGTACGAGAAGCGGTAGTGGACTGTAAGGGTATCTCCCGCGAGTTGTTCCGGAAGCCTCGGAAGCGGGCCCGCGGCGTCTATCGCTGCCAGGACTTTCTGATCGAATTGCTTGATCCCACTCGACTTTTCAATCAAGGCAAAACTGATCCGTCCGCTGCGATTGATTTGGACGCGTGCCGTGGCACTGAGGCCGCTCTTAAGCGACCCTGCATCATCCATGATGCGGCGCCAACATCCCGCTATCTTGTCCCGAACCCCGCTCAGATACGACGCAAACGGCAAGTCCCCGATCTCCTCGGAGGCGCCTCCTGGATATGTCGTCGACGTCCAAAACTCCGACATCTGAAATTTACTGTCACCAGCGGGTTTTGGTTTGGGAGGAGGAGGCGGCGGCGGTGGTGGTAGCGGCTCTGGTTCCGGCGGCAGATGTAGAACCTGATAAACGTACGGATGGAGCCGCACATCGTTTTGATACCCCATCGTCCGCGCCCCTTCAATAATCCGCTGGCGTATGCGCTGGCTGAAAATCTCCCCTTGAACACGTGCTTTATTGGATTCAACTGTTATCACCAAACCTGGAATATCCGAGAAGCTTTGTCGCAGCCATTGATACGAGCGAAGAGTAGAGCTACTGACCACCCTGACCGGTGTCTGATGATAATTACCGTAGACATCAAGCAAAAGAATCGATGTATCGCCGATCGATTGACCTTCAATCCGCACCAAAGTCGTCTTCTTTGCGAACTGGACAGTGATTGCTTTCTCATCAACCTGATACACTTCGGACACCGCATATGGAAGCTCAAATTCCGTTGAAGCTCCTATGGTGAGCACCAGTAAGGGCTCATCGGCGTTCAGTTTTGCGGAAGCGAGACAGAATATGCAGAGCACCGCAAAACATGCGATTCCGAACCGTGGCTGATTTCCGAAAAATCTCATCTAAAACTCTTCCTTAATAATATGACGCTTGAGTGCTTCATGTGTCAACTATGAAAGATGTCCATCATTCCGGCAATATGAGTTGCGGCTTCGTGGACAAGTTGACGAGGTGAATCCGCTGCACTGTGAATGTGGTTCCGCTTTAAAAGTCATCTTTGTCATGGAGGCGCGATTTGTCAGATGTGCGTAAGGAAAAGCGGCCAACAGAACCCGCGAATCGGGCTCTATCGGCCGCTATGAATAGAGCTTGCTACTTTTTTTGCTTGAACAGACTCTTGTCGATTATCCGGAATGCGGCGAAAAATCGGCAACCATTCTCTCCATGGTTTCCCATATATGAGCGACTTCATTGGACATAATAATCAGGTCGCGGCGCGTCCCATTGATGTCCTTGACGTGACCCTTAAGGATGGCTTCCTGGTGAAACCCCAGTTTCTCGAGAGCACGCTTCGCTGAGATCTGGTTGTCAACAGCTTCGGCAACAACCTTGTCGAGCCCAAGGTTGATCGCCATTCTGATGAGCAATCGGCCGAACAGAGTGCCCAAGCCTTTGTGCTGGCAAGGATGAGCAACGGCCACTCGCAGCGTCGCAACATGCGTTTGCCATCCAAAGAGATTACGATAGAGAGTCGCGTTGCCGATGACTTTGTCATCGAGGAAAGCGAGGAGCGTGTAGGCTGTTCCATCGCTTGCACCGCGAACGAGGCGATCCACGACCTCAGGCTTGGTGACATCCGCACGGAGAAAGAGGCGATCGTCTTCCGGCAGTTCGCGAAAGAAATCCAGAACGACGGATGCATCGACTGCTTCCATCGCACGAACAAGCACCTCCGTCCCGTCTCTCATTTTGATGGTTTGCTTGAAAGCATCAAGGTTCAACATAATGACACTCCCCTAGTTTCCTTTTCCGACCAGTTGACATCCGTATTCGTAACCCTTACGCAAAGCCCGCATATTGAGATCTTCAGTGCCCCGTGGGACTGAATCGAGAACAGCCTTTTCAACCGAAGAAAATGATAACAAATCCGTCACGCCTGTAAAGAAGCCGGCCATGACAATGTTTAATACAAGTCGCCGGCCGAGCTCTTCGGCAAACCGTGTGGCCGGAATGCCAAGCGCCTTGACTCCGGCGGGCAGCTTCTGATCCGCGGTAATGAGCTCGCTCTCATACAGCAGCATGCCGTTCGGCTTCAGTTGTGGGATGAACTGTGTATAGGCATCCGGGGACATCACCACCAGAATGTCGGGGTTTTTCACGTACGGATATCCAATCGGTTTATCGGCAACGGTGACTTGCGCGCTGCAGGCGCTTCCCCGTGCTTCGGGTCCGAATGCTTGGATGAGGGTTGCATGTTTCTTGTCGTAAATGGATGCAGCCTTGCCGATGATGATCCCGCAGAGAATCACACCCTGCCCACCGAGGCCGCCGACACGGATCTCAGTCTTCGCCATGGGACCCCCCGTAAATTTTGTATTTTTCCTTGAAATGAGTTGAAAAATGCCCGTTCATCGAGTCCAGCCATGTTGGCCGTTCACGATCGACAAATTTGCCGACGGTGATGTCGCCCTGGAAGGTGAGTCCAACATCTTTGGTGTCGGCGCCGTTTTTGACGATGCTTCGTTCCTTGTAATATTTGAGCTGATCGGCGCCATCACCGAGGCGATTGCGCCGTGAATAAAGCGTCGGACAGGGTGAAATTGCCTCGATAAAAACAAAGCCACGTTTTGAAAGACCTTCCTTCATGGCCTTCGCAAGCTGCCTGACATGGAAAACGGTCCAGCGAGCGACATAGACGGCGCCGCATGCATCGGCCAGAAACGGCAGGTTGAATGGATTCTCGAAGTTACCGTACGGCATCGTGGTTTGTGTTGGCCCGAGCGGTGTTGTCGGCGCAACCTGGCCACCCGTCATTCCGTAAGTGAAATTGGTCACACAAACGACCATGAGATCCATATTGCGACGCGCGGCATGGATAAAATGATTTCCACCGATCGCTGAGAGATCTCCATCGCCTGAATAGACGATGACTTTCAGATTCGGATTAGCCAGCTTCATCCCGGTCGCAAATGGAATGGCGCGCCCATGGGTTGTATGGAAAGAATCCAGGTTGATGTATCCCGCGACACGACCCGTGCAGCCGATGCCGGAGACGACGGCCACATTGTCAAGATTCAATCCGGATTCGAGCATTGCGCGGACGAAGCAGTTGACAGTAGTTCCAATGCCGCAACCCGGACACCAAATGTGAGGAATGCGATCCTGCCGCAAAAGCTGCATGACCGGATTCTGAATATCGAGGGCAAGATCGTCGCTCATCGTGCCGCCTCCATGATTTTTTCCAGAATAACCTCGGGTTCGTGGACTGTTCCGCCGGCATGAGGTATCGAGATAACCGATGCATGCCCAAGGACAGCCCGCTCGACCTCCAGCACCATCTGACCCATGTTAATTTCCGGGACGATGAAGGCCTTTACCCGCGATGCAAGCTGCCGAATACGATCAGCTGGGAATGGCCATGTGATGACCATCCGCAGATGTCCGACTTTCACACCCTTCTGCCGGGCAACTTCAATGGCGGCGCCGGCCACGCGCGATGTGATCCCAAAGGAAATAACGACAATATCGGCGCCGTCAACCCCGTCCTCTCGCACATCAACGAGCTTATCTTTGTTGAGGCGGATCTTGTTGAGAAGCCGCTTCATCATTTTTTCCTGAGCGACGGGGTTCATGGCCGGATAGCCGCGTTCGTCGTGAGTCAGCCCGGTGATGTGGACATGATATCCATCGCCGGCTTTAATCATTTCCGGCACCAGTGAGTCATCGGTCTGATAGGCTTTATACTCGCCGGGCTGTTTCCTGGTCCATTTGCGATCGATCACATCGATCTCTGAAGCGGCCGGTATAACAACGCGCTCGGTCATGTGGCCGACGACCTCATCCATCATGAAAAAAACGGGCACTCGGTATGTTTCGGCGAGGTTAAAAGCAGTGATCATAAGATCGAAACATTCCTGAGGCGAATTCGGCGACAAGGCGATGATTTCGTAGTCGCCATGAGAACCCCATTTGATCTGCATCATATCGGCCTGCGCCGGCAATGTCGGCAGACCCGTCGAAGGGCCACCTCGCTGAACATCCACAAAGACGCAAGGCGTCTCTGTGATGGCCGCCAAGCCGATATGCTCCATCATCAGTGAGAGACCAGGCCCGGAGGTGACCGTCATCACCTTCTTCCCTGCCCATGCCGCTCCCAGAATGGCGATGGAAGAAGCAATTTCGTCCTCCATCTGAATAAAAAGCCCTCCGACCAGTGGAATGCGACTCGCAAATCGCTCGACCACCTCGGTCGAAGGAGTGATCGGATAGCCGGCCACAAATCGACAGCCGGCTGCCAGGGCACCTTCACATGCGGCATGATCGCCGTCAATGAAGTGATCGCCCGTCAGAACTCCTTTCGGATCCGCGTGCACAGCGTCCTCCCTCGTTCTGCGTGTTGATGTATTCTGCTTCCCGGATTCCTATCCCTTGGCGGGAATCAGTGGTTCCGGCGAAGTCCGGCGTTTCTCCAGATCCTTGATCTTGACCCCGAAAATCGCGAAATCAGGGCAGTAGAGGCCACACAGATCACAACCTGTACAGTCAAGAGGTCTGGCAAGCAATGGGAAATGATATCCCTTTTGGTTGAATTCAATCGAGAATTCCAGACAGTGGGTCGGGCAGAAATCAATGCAGAATGAACAGCCCTTGCAGACTTCCTTCCGTAAAAAGATCGTCCCCTTGCCCTTCCTTACTGATTCGATCTCACTCATGTTCTATGTCCCCCTTCCGAGGCAAGACTAAAATCATATTCTATTTGCCGCGGAAGCCGCAAGCTTGGTTGGATCAACGAAAATTCAAAATGGCCAATAATAAAATCAATTCCTTGATGAAAATATTTCATGATTTCCCCCACGTCATCGGACTGCGTCCCGGATTCAATCACGGAGATGATTTTCATCGTGCCACTGCAGTCGCTGAGCAAAGGGGTTGCTTTTTTAACTTGCCGTATCAGGTGCGACCATGTCTTCTTTCTCGCTTTGATCCACTCATCCTCAGGTTCTACGATTTCACATGGCTTGTTGCGAAAAGCTGGATTCATGGCTTCTTCGAGAAAGGCTCAAAGAGGCTGCCGATCATGAATCCACTGAGGAGGTCATTCTTGTACATGGATTAAAAGTAGCCGGCACAGCCATGCATGGTCATATGTGAGTAATATTTTTACTACAATCGTAGTAGTTCAACTTCAACACCATAGAAACAATTTCCGTTCAACCATCACAGATAGCCGGATGATGGCGTTCTGGCAGCGACACCCCCTTGACTTTTTTTCACTCATCCTGGATACTTTTATCCAAACTGTAGGATTTCTTCGGGGGGGTGAAATCTGACGGCTCTTTTTCCTTTTAATTCATCCTGCAACACGAAATCGTCTGTGCCCATTTCGCGCATCTCTCAGAAATTCCAGATCAATTCAAATAACAATCATGTCAAAACAAGGAGGACACTAATGCACGGATCACACTATCGATTGATTCGGCGCTGCTTCGTGATTCTTATGCTCACGCTCTGCGCTGTCTCAATTTCCGCAGGGGACACATCAGAGTTTGGGGGAAAATGGACGGGCAACGCCGCGAAGCGGTTGACCCTGCCGCAAACGCCCCAGGATCATAGCGTCGGCACACACAGAGCGCCCTATATTTATGTATCGACCAATTTCATCTGGGATCGGGTTTTTATACGATCGAAGGAACATATCCGTGGCTCACTGCAGGACAGCAAAATACTGCAGGTGATCCCGGTCACCGGCGCCGTCTCGGACGTCGCCGTTGCCGACTTCAACAACGACGGCGTCGCTGATTTAGCCATTGCGGATTTCCTGGAATCCTCAATCGACGTCTACATAGCACAACACGATGGAACCTATCGCCACAATACTCGAATCAAGGTCGGACCCGGACCAATGAGGATCTCGACGAAAGATTTCAACGGAGATAAGAAAGCGGATATTTCTTCCGTCAATTATCATGACCGAACGATTTCGCGCGCCTCCGGACGTGGCGACGGGCGCTTCAACATGGCCATAACGATGGCATTTGCCGGCAATTCCCAGTCAGCCCCGTATTTCGCCGGTGACGCCGGTTCAGCCGTGGATTACTCAGAGATTAATAATGCCATCTCGACGGGCGGGATGAGCCGGGCCACGAAACAGCATCTGTTGAGATACAGCAACAGATCAGAGCGATTCTACAAGGCCAACAATATCCGCAAAGCTGTCTCCTCCCTGGAGTCCTTTATCAAATTTCTAAAATATTGCACCGATCCCACGCTGACGGGAAACGCGCGCGCTCACCTGAAGGAGCTGGCCATCGGCCTCATCAACCAGTTGCTGAACGGCGGACTCTCAGTCACATTGAATGCCAACCCGTCGACGATTGAGCTTGGAGAGAGTACCACACTCATCTGGGCTTCACATGATGCCGTGTCCGCGGTCATTGACAACGATATTGGGAGTGTTGACGTGAACGGTTCCACTTCCGTCAATCCCATCCTGACGACGACCTACACCATCGAAGTCACGGATGCCGACGGGTTGAAAGCCTCTGACTCGGATACCGTCACCGTCACCGGCACAGGCAATTCCATTTATGTGAACGCGAGCCTGGGTAACGACACGACAGGAATTGGCTCCTTGGCAAATCCATACAAGACGATCACGAAGGGTCTGTCCGTTGCGACAATCGGCAAAGTGGTCGTGGTCGCCAAAGGGTTGTACGACGAATCGCTCGGTGAGGTGTTCCCGTTGACGATACCCGCGGGGGTCAAGGTCATCGGTGCCGGTTGGAGCAGGACATTCGTCGAGGGCGGCGGTCCGATTCCTGAAACGATCATTCCGGTCAATCATCCTGCCTTGGGAGTCACAGCTAACATCCCTGCTGTTTTCGAAATCACAGGCACGATCGTCGCACAGAACAACACGACCCTGGGTTCGCTCACATTGCAGGGCGGCGCCAGCATGGGTGTCTTTGCCTATGAATCCTCGATCAGCGTGAAGAACTGCAAGATTTCAGGTTACTTAGGTGGAGGCCCCTCCGCGTTGAGTCAATTAGTTGGCAATCGACGCACAACGGTTGATGGACCCGGCGAAGCCGATGATCACCCGAGCATTTCAACCAACACCATCTCCTGCATCGACGATCCTCAAGGGAAAGGTTACGGCTATGGCGGCGCACTTACCGCCATTGGTGGAGAGTCGATCGAGGTAAAAAATTGCACGGTGAGCGGAAGTGCCGAAGGCATCTTTGTGATACAGTCCTCAGCACTCGCGCTTGATCACACGACCGTCACCTCGAATTATGATAACGGTGTAGTTCTTGTCTCAGGGGGAATACATTTTTCATCCCTGCCGGTGGATCGGGCAGCCTTCTCTCTGAATGTGGTTGGTTGCACCTTCAGCGCAAATGGAGAGGACGGATTCGAATATTTTGGTGAAGACCCGATTGTCATCGACGGCCAGACTTTCCTGAACAACCAATATACCGGAATTGATTCCGATACACGTGCCGTTTGCACATACTCCAACAACCTCTTCACGGCAGCGAGTGCCGATGATGCCATCGATGACATCGGGGATGCCACGATCTCCAATAACACCATCCGAGGCAATTTTGACGATGCGTTGGATTATATTTACGATGCAACAATCACCGGCAATTCACTGACCGACTGCAATATCGGTATCTTCCTCGACGGAACCGGCTCACCGACCGTGACAAACAACACGATTCGCAATTGCCGAATTGGTATAGATGTTGGTGGTGGAGCATCGCCAAGGTTAAGGAGCAATATCTTTCGAGATTGCTGGGCAGCCGGTGTCTGGATTGATAGCAGTGCCGGCCGCGTTGATCTTGGGGTTCATGGCGATTTTGGGAACAATGTTTTTCACAACCTCAATAAAGGTATGTGCAATCTTTTCAACGAATCGACCACTATCATTTCGAATGCGATCGGCAATACCTGGGATCATGGCTATGCATATAGCGATTTCAGTTGTGCGCCCTTCCCGTCTTTCAACAATGACGACATTCAAGGGTGCAGGGTCGGACCCGATCCGAACGTCATATTCCAGTGAGCTGATCCAGGGCCGGAATTCGTAACGAGACGCAGCCGGCGGAGTCAACATGGCTCCGCCGGCTTTTTTTTCAGGATGTAACACACATCCGATCCTTTGCCGGACTGAAGTCGGACACGACGGACAGAAGTTGCGACATTTGCTTGGTTGTATCGCTGCCGACCGAGGCGGAATAACTCTGTGATGCACCTCACAGATGTCCCATCACGATATTGTCATACTCACAGCGAGAAATCATATGTAGTGGCTTATCTCACTTGTCTGTTTAATAAGAAAGAGGAAATTATGAACCATCGTGAATGGGGCTGGGGATTGCCTGGACGATGCATATTCTTGGTGGTCTTGATAGCGGCTCTTCCATTTTCGAAGGTCTTGGCAGAGGGTGACGATGGCGAGGCTTCAGCCCGAAATGAGAACGAGCCATTTCTTGCTGCGCCCACCATCATCCAGCAGCCCCAAAGTTGGATGATGGTCGCAGGCGACAGCACGGCACAGGCCACCGCGACAGGAGATGTCATGGCTCCTTGGGAAGGCGGGCCTGCCTATTATGGCCAATGGTCCCATGGACCCTCCAGGGATCCCAACGTCTTCCCCGTTGCAGTATGGCTGCAACAGCCCGTCAATGCGAATGCGTACCGGGCCATTGGCATCAACCAGTTCGTCGGCCTGTGGGAAGGTCCGACGGAAGCGCAGCTCTCGACGCTCACAGCCAACTCGATGCCCGTGATCTGCGAACAGAACCCCATCGGGCTGAGCTCCGCCAACAATGGCGTCATCAAGGGCTGGCTGCACCAGGATGAACCGGATAACGCACAGCCTCTGGGCAGTGGGTATGGCCCTCCAATCCTGCCTTCTGTGGTTATCACGAAATACAATACAATGCGCGCTGCGGATTCTACACGCCCGGTCTACCTCAACCTGGGCCAGGGTGTGGCATGGGACGGTTGGTATGGCCGTGGAACCCGGACCAATCACCCGGAGGACTACCCGGAATATGCGAAAGGGGCGGACATCCTTTCCTATGATATCTACCCGATGAACAGCGCCGATTCTGAGGTAGAACAGAAAATCTGGCTTGTTGCGTACGGAGTAGACCGGCTGCGCCAATGGAGCAGCTACCAGAAGCCTGTTTGGGTCTGGATCGAATGCACGCGAATCAGTTCCTCCGGCGGACCCGGGCCATCTCCGGCTGAGGTCAAGGCCGAGGTCTGGATGGCACTTGTTCATGGAGGGCGCGGCATTGGATATTTTGCACATAAGATTACTCCTTTCGATGAAACAGGGCTTCTCCATAATGCTGAGATGAGCAGTGCCGTCACTTCGATCAACGCGCAGATTGCCTCGCTCGCGACCGTATTGAACACTCAAAGCGTCGCCAACGGAGTTGCCGTGACATCCAGCAATGGTGCGATACCCATAGACACGATGCTCAAACGCGTGGGTGGGTACACCTACATTTTCGCCGTGGCCATGCGTACGGGGGCCACCAATGCCACTTTCACGTTGCGGGATTTCGCCGGCAACTCGACAGT
>CAIWXX010000164.1 GCA_903916735.1 uncultured Acidobacteriota bacterium | reverse complement strand
GTAGGAGTACCGCCTGCTGCTCGAGGGGCGAATACATCTCCTGAGGCACGATCCAACAGGAGCCGACATTGTGACTCTCTTTAACCTGCGAATAGGCCACGAACCCCGCCTCGGCGTTGCCACCAGCGACGAATTGAAAAGCCTGTGGTCTGCTCGAACTGAGCAGCCACCTCATTCATGGTACCCAGGAAGTTTGCAGCCACAGCCACATGTATTTCGCCGGCAGAAATGGAAGTACAGAAGGACAGGCATAAGAAGCCGAATTCAAAGATCGAGTGGATCCTTTTCATGAAGTTGTTATATAGTCAGCAACATCGGCGGTCAAGAAATAAGAAAAGCTCGATCATTCATCTTTTTCTTCCAGCTGACTACTGGTAGCTGAACGCCGAACACTCCTGATATGATGTGATTCTGGGAGGGGATTGGAATGGAGCTTTTAGACGTCAATCGCAGCATCGTCCTCGTCATCGATCTTCAAGCCAGGACTCTGAATTCGTACGATCGCCCTCGCATGGCACTCGCGAGCACCGTCCGGCTGATCAAAATAGCAGGCCTGTTCGGCGTGCCTGTTATCATGACTGAACACTACCCCGAGGGACTGGGAGCGGTGCACACCGACATCAGAGCGGCATTCGATGCCCTGACAACGCCCAGGCATTATTTGGCGAAGACATTCTTCGGTTGCTGTGGCGACCCGAATTTTGAAAGCATCCTTACTGAATCGCGGCCGGGCTTGAAGCCTGCCGAACGTCAGATCGTCATCGCTGGAGCCGAGACGCACATCTGTGTGATGCAGACTGTGTTGGAGCTCTTGAAAACAAGACATCAAGTCCACGTTTGCTGGGAATGCGTCACGGGCCGTGGAGAAGAGTATCGTCGACATGCACTCGATCGGATGGCTCAAGCAGGCGCCGTCATCACGAACCATGAATCCGTCGGATTTGAATGGGTCAGGCATAAAAATCATCCGGCCTTCAAAGGGCTCAACGCGATCATTAAGCAGGGGCAAATTACGGAATAAATCTCGGAGGTCGTTTCTTGGCGGCACTTCGCTGTCAGTTGCCGACGACGATAGTGAGAACGATGAGCTGAGAACCGGCAACTGATAGAGTCCCCATGAGCCAGGCGGCACGCCATTCGATCAGGAGATTCTTGAGACAACGACAATCGCCTTTTCCATATCACTCTCTCACCTTCATCCATTGCATCTCAAGACGCTTTTCAGAAATGGGAATGGACGTCTTGAGCTCCTGCGCAAACAGAGAAACGCGCATTTCTTCGAGCATCCACCGATAGAGTTCCAGCTCCGGGTCATTCACACCTTCTGCGGTGTGCTTTTCACGGCGTTGTTTATACATGTTCCAGAGCGGTCCTATGATGGCCCCCCGCTGGTTATCTGTGATCAACCCGGCGGTCCCGAGTTTCTTATGGCGAATCAGAATCCCATTCAAATAGCGCGGAAGATGACCCAGCCACTGAGCCGGCGTTTCGCTGAGAAACCATTTGTACACAAGGCGTTCGATCTGATCCCGCATATCTTCCACGGCATCAGCCAGGGCTTCTGGAGTACGACGGGACAATTGCGATCTCACATCTGCGTCGATGCTGAGTATTCCTCCGGCAACATCAGCCAATTCTCGACCAACATCCAGAAGGCGCCCTTTCCCTTCCACCTTCCGGCGTGCGAATTCATTCGACGTCCGGACATTGACGTCTGGAAGGAAGACGCGGTCGATGATCGCTCCGGCGAGATCCGTTTTGAACTCGGAGGCTGTTCCCACCGACGCATAATGAAGGGACATCTGTTTCAGACTGGAGAACTCGGCGAGTAGATGCCGGATTTGATCGGCGAGATCGAGGAGGTAGAGGCGTCGGAGCCCGCCGCGGAGCGCGTGACGCGCCGCGTCAGGAGTTTCGAGGAGTCGCAAAGAAACCGAGCCGCCTCGGTCCAGAATCGCAGGGAAGCCCAGTAGCGTCAGGCCGTGGCCTCGGACTTCGAGGCTTTCCGGCAAATCTCCGAAATCCCACTTCGTCACATTGTCCCTGTTGAAAGCCGAATGGAGGAGGCTGTCTCGAGCAGCCATGACCTGCACGCCCAGTTTTTGGCGGATCTCTCCCAGACTGCGACCGGCAGCCACCGGCTTTCCTCCCTCGTCCACAATCTTGAAGTTCATGAGAAAATGATCCGGGAGATGCTCGGGGTGGAAAGCGGCATGGTTCATCCTGGCGCGTTTCTGCATGCTGAGATAGGCGGCGAGCGAATCGAGCAGCGACCCGTTGTCCGGTGTGAGTGCATCAAAGGCACTTTGAGCGAACTCGGGTGCCGGCACAAAATTAGTGCGGAGGCTTTTCGGCATACTCCTGATGAGTGCCAGGATCTTCTCTCGGAGGAAGCCAGGCACGAGCCATTCGAAACGTTCTGCAGGCACAACATGCAGGTCGGCCAGCGGAATCGTCACAGTGACTCCATCATCGGGATGGCCCGGTTCAAGGTGGTATTCCAATGGGAAGCACCAGTCGTTAAATGCCAGCACATCCGGGAAGAGATCCTGCGTGATGCGGCTCGCATCATGCAGCATCAGATCGCGTGGCGTCATGAACAAGATCTTGGGCTGCTGCCGCTCCACCTGCCTCCTCCATGCTTCAAACGCCGCCCCTGCATAGATGCCGGCCGGGATCCGTGCATCGTAGAAATCAAAGCGGGCTTTGATGTCGACGAGGACATCGCGCTGGCGGCTCTTGGCTTCCAGCGTCTCGATCTCTTCAATCAGCCGGCGGTTATGGCGAAGAAAGAGCGCATCCGACTCGTATTGGCCCTCGACAAGCGCATTGTGAATGAATATTTCGCGCGCGGTTTTGGGGTCGATAGGGCCGAAGTGAACGGTGCGTTTTTCGACGATGGGAAGGTCGTACAACGTGACTCGTTCCGATGCGAGAACGCGAGCGGTTTCTTCATGCCAATGAGGGTCGGAATAGGTGCGAGTGACGAGGTGAGCGGCGAGCCGTTCCACCCATTCAGGTTGTATTCGAGCGACGGTCCGCGCATAGAGCTTGGTGGTTTCAACCAGTTCAGCCGCTACAATCCATTGAGGCTTGACCTGGAAGAGACCCGATCCCGGGAAGATAAAAAACTTCATGCATCGCGTGCCGATATAGTCATACGCATCGGTCTTCATGCCGATGCTGCTGAGCAGCCCCGTCAACAAAGCCCGATGGATGGCCGCGTGCTTTGCGACGACATCGGCCGATGGACGCGCCGGCTTGCGGCCGCGCGGAGGTGAATTGACGGCAGCGGATTCCTGCACGGCAGACTTTGACGTGTCAACATGCAGTTCACCAATCAAGCTGCGGAGCTGCTGGTAGATATCATGCCATTCACGGATGCGAATGAAAGAGAGAAAGTTCGTTCGGCAGAGTTTCCGGAGTTTGCCGGTCGAGAGATGTCGTGCATGCTCGTGGTAAAACTCCCAAAGTTTGAGGAGCGAGAGGAAGTCCGAGTTTTCATCCCGGAATCGGACATGAGCTTCATCGGCTGCAACCTGCTCGTCGAGCGGCCTTTCGCGTGGATCCTGTACCGACAACGCCGATGCGATGACGAGGATCTCGTCGAGGCATTCTTCGTCGCGAGCGGCGAGAACCATCCGGCCGAGGCGCGGATCGATCGGAAGCCGCGCCAGTTCATGACCGAGAGGGGTCAAATGACCGCCGCCGTCGATGGCCTGCAATTCCTGCAGTGTTTGATAGCCGTCCTTGATCATGCGCGAATCGGGGGATTCGACGAAGGGAAAATCCGAGAGCTCCCCGAGCCTGAGTGCCTTCATCTGAAGGATGACGCTGGCAAGATTCGTGCGAAGAATCTCAGGTGGCATGAACTCAGCGCGCCGTTGGAAATCCTCTTCAGAATACAGCCGGATGCATATGCCGGCGGCAACGCGCCCGCAGCGGCCTTTGCGCTGATTAGCCGAAGCCTGCGAGATCTCCTCGATCGGAAGCCGCTGCACTTTTGTCCGGGCGTTATAGCGGCTGATCCGGGCATAGCCGGGATCGATCACGTAGTGGATTCCCGGAACCGTCAGCGATGTTTCGGCGACGTTGGTGGCGAGGATGATGCGGCGGCCACGATGCGACTGAAAGATGCGACTTTGTTCCTGATAGCTGAGACGTGCGTATAGCGGCAGTATTTCCTCGGTATCCGGAGGATGATGTTTCCGCAGGGCTTCAGTGGTTTCACGAATCTCACGCTCCCCGCTCAGAAAAACCAAAATATCTCCCGGGCCTTCACGACTCAGCTCTTCGACAGCGGAAAGAATGCCATCAATCTGCCTGACATCCTCCTCATCAGGGTCCTCGCTCTGCAATGGCCGATAGCGCACCTCCACTGGATACGTGCGGCCTGAAACCATGATGATTGGGGCGCCATCGAAATGATCGCTGAATCGTTCCGGGTCGATTGTCGCCGATGTGATGATGATTTTCAGATCGGGGCGCCGTGGCAGGAGTTTTTTAATGTAACCGAGCAGAAAGTCGATATTAAGGCTGCGTTCATGGGCTTCGTCGATGATGAGAGTGTCGTATTGCTCAAGGAGAGGATCGCTCTGCGTCTCAGCGAGCAGAATGCCGTCAGTCATCACTTTCAGATATGTATCGACACTGAGTTTGTCCGAAAAACGAACTTTGTAGCCAATGGCGATGCCGAGAGGCGAATTGAGCTCCTGGGAGATACGGGCAGCCACAGAACGGGCGGCAATACGCCGGGGTTGCGTATGGCCGATCATACCGGCAACACCGCGTCCAAGTTCAAGACAGATCTTTGGAAGCTGGGTGGTTTTTCCGGAACCGGTTTCGCCGCAGATGACGACGACCTGATGCCTGGCGATGAAACGGGCAATCTCACGCCGCCTGACGACAACGGGCAGATTGTCAGGATAGGATGACTTCGGCAAATTGGCTTGACGGCGCTCCTTGCGCGCCCGGGACTGTGCGATGTCATCAGTGAGTTTGTGGATGAATTTGTCGGCGGGCCGGCGTAATCGCACAAGCTGATTAACGCTCTGCAAACGCCGACGGAATCCGGCTTGATCTGCCAGCATGCATAGTGAGATCGATGAGGCCAATTGTCGCAAGGGGTTGTCCGTGTCCCCCCTCGGTTGTTTCATAATCATCTTCATCAACTGCGATTGACATTCTACCCGACATCAGGGCTACATCGGATACCCTTGATCACAGTCACGTCAAAGCATGATCGGTGATTAATCAGAAGATATTTGAACTGATGAAACTGAAGTACAATGGAACCACAGTCAAACACGGATACCGAGATATCCGATCTGTGTTCATCCGTGTTCATCTGCGACTGTCAAGGGATTTTATTGCCGGCGGCAATTTTGTCATGCACCCTGAGCACGCTGAAAAAGTCGCATCTTTTCCAAACTGATAGTACAATAGATCAATATCAAAGGAGGACGAAGTGATGAAGACAGTAGGACGAGTCGCGTTCGGGGTCGTGATCAGCGCATTGGTGATTGGACAGGTGTGGGCGCTCAGCCCGCCGGAGTACACTCTGCAAAAGAGACTCCTGAAATCCATCGGCGCCGGCCCATGCGTTCATGTCGGGAATATCTATCAAAACCAGGGGTCCGATGATTATTTTATCGACGTGAAGGGGTGTTCCGCTGCGATCGCCGGATCGCTCTCCATCGTCCTCAAACGCGACCATAGGATCGGCAATTTACACATCATCATCAGGGTCCTCGGTCCTGACGGGAATGAAGCATTGCCGGTTGAGGAAGCCGCCGATAAAGGTCCGGTCGTCAATATTCGTAAGCATTTCACTAACGTGCTCGGCGCAAATCCTTACTTTTCCACAATCCACCGGATGGAGGACACACCGATGGCCCCTGACCTTTTCATCGAAATGAAAAAGGACGTCATCCAGTATTGGAACGACGATCTGAGTGACTACTACTCCAATGCGAATGAAGTTGCCGCCACGGTTTTTAGAGATTTTTGCAAGAGCGCATTCGTTGACGGTAAGGTCGATATCGGATGGACGACAGCCCAGGACGCCGTCAAAGGCAATCACCAGAAGCATTAGAATTAAGCCGTTAGGAGGCCTGGCTATGGCGATTCGAAATATCATCATGGTTCTCACAGGATTGATCGCGGCGACGACAGTCATCGCTGCCGCAGAAAAAGCCCCCGAGACGTCGGACATTATTTACGGGAAGGTGACAATCGATCAGCTTTTCAAGATGAATCCCACCTGGGCGTCGCTGGCTGATGCTTACCAGCCGGATTCGCTTTCGATTGATTACCTCAAACATGTCGAATCGCCTGTAGCCATCCAAGCCTATTACGGGTATTGGTGCTCTGATAGCGAAACCAATGTGCCGAAACTCATCAAGACGCTCGAACTTGCCAAGAATGCTTCCATCGAAATTGAATTTTGGAATGTTGCACGGAAGAAAGAGGGCGAAGAAAGACCACCGGTGAACGGCAGGAAATTGCAAGCCATCCCGACCTTCGTGGTTCTGGTTGGAGGCACGGAAATGGGCACCATTGTGGAAAACCCGAAGGAGTCTGTCGAAAAAGACCTCGTGAGTTTGATCAAACAGATCGAACCTGAATTGCCGTAGTCTGGTTCTAACGAATTCTTGCGGCAAGGTCATAGTCCCAGTGATGACTCGCGGCCTTTCACACTCCGGCCGATGAACGTTCTCGTGACAACCCCCCCTGAGGAATTACCGGGTCATCAGGGAATGAGGGGGGCGTGGCCCAAATAGTAGATTCAAGCGCCGCCTCGGAATTTTTCAGCGATCGGGCAACGGCGTCCAAAGCCGAAGGCTCGGGATGTCACCCTCAGCCCCGGCGCCGCCTGTTGGCGCTTATATTCATTTACATGGATGAGCCGGACAACCTTATCGACAAGCTTCGGATCAAATCCCTGGACGGCAATCTGCGACCGTCGCAGGTTCTCTTCGACATACATCCTGATTATGGGATCAAGCAGCCGGTACGGCGGCAGGCTGTCTTCATCTTTCTGATTGGGACGAAGCTCAGCGGATGGCGCTTTGGAAAAAATAGGCGATGGAATAATCTCGCGCTCTCGATTGATGTAATTCGCCAACTGGTAGACCATCAGCTTGGGAACATCTGAGATAACCGCAAGGCCGCCGCACATGTCGCCGTAGAGCGTGCAGTAGCCGACGGCCAATTCGGATTTATTCCCGGTACTGAGAACCAGGTGACCGAACTTGTTGGAGATGGCCATGAGGATTGTGCCGCGGATTCGGGCTTGCAGGTTTTCCTCAGTCACATCCGCCTGTCGTTTTTTCATGATTGGAGCGAGGCACCGCAGATAGGTCCGATAGATTGGACTGATGGGTACGGTATCGAAGCCGATGCCGAGATTCCTGGCCAGCTTCTCGGAATCCTCGGTACTCCCCTTCGATGAAAAAGGCGATGGCATGGTGACGCCCAGAACGTTGCGGGGACCAAGGGCCTCGGCGGCGATGCAAGCAACCAGAGCCGAATCGATGCCGCCTGAAAGTCCAACAATCGCGCTTTTGAATCCGCACTTGCGGCAATAATCGAGGGTGCCGAGCACGAGAGCCTTGTAGATGGATTCAATCGGCTCAGCACAAATCGGCCGAAAATCGCCTACGCCTGTTTCAACTGAAAACACGATCAGATCCTCTTCAAAGTCGAAGGCCTGGGCGAGCTTCTTGCCATCGCTGCCAATAACAAAACTCGCCCCATCGAAAATGAGGCTGTCGTTGCCTCCGACCAGGTTCGCATAGACAACCGGAACTTTCAGTTCGGTCGCAATCTCCTTGAGGATCTGTTCGCGGAGCTCCTGTTTCTTCTCTGAAAATGGAGAAGCCGAAATATTGATAAGAAGGTCGATATTTTCCCGAGCGATTTTTTCGATCGGATCCTGATGATAGAGGCGTTTCCGCCAGAGATGCTTATCGTTCCAGATGTCTTCGCAGATCGTAACGCCCAGTTTCAAACCGTTGAGTATCACCGGTGTCACCCGGTCGGCAGGTTCAAAATACCGACCTTCATCAAAGACATCATATGTTGGAAGGAGAGACTTATAGTGAGTCGAGACACGATTCCCATCACGCAGAACAGCCACAGCATTGTAGAGTGGCTTTCCGGTGGTTGAGCTATTGTGATCGATGAATCCGACCATCGCGGCTAAATTTGAGGGGAGCCGCCGGGCGACAGAATCCAGGGCGACCAGGTTTGATTCTGTAAAATGCTCCCGATCGACGAGATCGCGCGGTGGATATCCGCAGATGGCAAGTTCCGGGAAAATGGCCAAATCGCATCTCCGCCGCTTCGCCTTTCGTGCATAGGCCAGGATTTTTTCGGCATTGCCATAGAAATCTCCGATCGTCGTGTTGATCTGTGCAATTGCAATCTTCATCTGTTTCACTCAACAAAATGGGATAGGGGAAATCCCCAGCCTCATATTGAATTTAGCACTGCCTTGCTGATTATCGCAAGCTTCTAATGAGTCGGGCACTCGAATTGCTTGGCAGTTGATACATTGTCATCGCCAGTCAGGTGACACACAGAATAAAATCGCCACAGAATATCCATTTCCAACATTCCACGAATGCACATTAGAATGACCGCTATGATCGACAACCCGTCTTTCCCCATCAAGGCCACGTCGAAGTCGGCAATCATGCGCTGATTTTGCGAAGTAAAAAATGAAAAGCAAAAAGCAATAATTTCTGGAAACGTGTTGATTGAGGTTTTCATTTTTACTTTTTGCTTTTTACTTAGAATTCGCCAATCTAAAATTTCCTGATGAGGCACCGGCTTGGTTTTGATGCCATCCTGCTTTTTCCATAACACGATATTGTCGCACCGGGTGAATTGAGATATACTAAACATTCGCCGTAATGACAGGAACAGGGGAATTCCAGGCACGTGAAGAAAATCGGGATCCTGTATGGCCGGGAGCGCAGTTTCCCGGCAGCATTTGTTGACCGCATCAACGGGAAAGCCGTCGGCGAAATCCGTGCTGAAACTGTACTTCTGGGCGGGACGAAGGCCGAGGATCCATCTGAATACGCGGTCATCATCGACCGCAGTCCTCTGGATATTCCCTATTACCGCGCTTATTTGAAATGGGCTGTGCTTCAGGGGTCGATCGTCATCAACAATCCATTCTGGGCCTCAGCAGACGACCGATTTTTTGGATTTTCGCTCGCGCATCACCTTGGTTTGACCGTCCCTCGATCGGCCGTGATTCCATCCAAGGACTACCCCCAGCGTATCACATCCGAATCGCTCCGCAACCTGAAGTATCCCATCGATTGGTGGCAACTTGCCGATTACGTTGGATTTCCAGCCATTTTGAGACCAATTTCGGCAACAATCACACCAGATGACTTTTCAATAGTTTCGAATATGGATGAGCTCTGGCATTGTTACGACCAGACAGGTCAGCAATGCATGATGCTGCAAAAGAAGATCGACTATGAGCACTTCATCCGGTGTTTTTGCATCGGGAAGGACAATATCATCCCGGTTAAATACGATCCGCACAACCGCCACTATCACGTTGATCACCAGCACTTGTCAGCGGAAACCGGGGCGCGGGTCATCCACGACGCCCGGACTATCAACGAAGCGCTCGGCTATGAGATCAACACCGTCGACTTCGCGATCGTCGACGGCACCCCCTACGTTGTTGATTTCACGAATCCCGTGCCTGAATTCGATCCAGAAAGTATCACACCCTTTTATTTTGAACAGATCGTAGAATTGATGGCCGATATGGCGATTGATTATGCCCTCCACGGCAAGCCCCGATCCAGAGAATTGCGATGGGGCCGGTTCCTGAGCGGCGAGATGGCCCGCGATTGAGCACAACATCCATGCCGATCGATCTCGATATTTCACCCGTGCAGCTTGCAATCAAGGACTATCACGCTCTCATTGCCAGGGACCGGAGCGCCGCCATTGAGGGTGTTGCCCGGTTGCACGACGAAATGCGGCAGCGCGGTCTTGCTTCCGGGGATCGCCTCATCTGCCCGTTTCTGCGTCCCTTCTTTCTATCGCGCCCGGAATATGAACAGATCCGAGCCGTCGTTAAGCTCATGCGACCGGCATTCGATCTGGTCGTGGAAAAAGCCCTCTCCGACAGCAAGTGGCTTGACTGGCTCGGTCTGAACGACATCGAGAAACAGCTCATACGATTTGATCCAGGCTTCAAAGCGGCTTCTGCCATGGCCCGGCTGGATTCGTTTTTCACGCCGGCCTCTTTTAAGTTTATCGATTTCAACGCTGAATTCCCAAGCGGCATAGGATATGACGATGCAATGGCCGAGGCCTTTTCCCATCTTCCACTGTTCAAGCAGTTCCGGAAAACCCGGAAAGTGCGTTTTGTGGCAAGCCAACCATCGCTTGTCCATACGCTGATTGCATCTTACAAGCAGTGGGGTGGGAAAAATAAGCCTCAGATCGCGATCATTTCATGGGAAGATTCTCAAACCCGCTCCGAACTCGAGCTCATTAAGGATTCAATCCAAAGCCATGGCTTCAAGGTGATCATCTGCGATCCACGCCATTTGGAGCTCCGAAAAGGCAAGCTTTACTATCGCGACTTCCGCATCGATCTCGTGTACCGGGCACTACGTCTTCACGAGATGCAGGCGCGCCTGAAGGATTGTCTTCCGATGGCCGAGGCCGGCAAGGCGGGGAAAGTTTGCATCGTCAATTCGTTCCGGACGATGATCCTTCACAAAAAAGCTGTCTTTGCCGCGCTTTATGAGGATCAGATACAGGCAGCCATGTCGCCCGCCATCAAGCAAGCCGTGCTTGAATATATCCCCTGGACCAGGAAAGTGACCGATCGCCGCGTCATACTGAATGGCAAGGAAATCGAGCTGCTCGCTTACATCGAAGGCAATCGACGGAAACTTGTTTTAAAGCCGAATGACGATAGCGAGGAATCCGGTATCGCGATCGGATGGGAAACGGAACAGGATGAGTGGAACCTGCAAATCCGCAAGGCAATGGAAGGCGACTACGTGGTCCAACAAAGGATCGATGTCCGCAGAGAGCTATTCCCCGATACACGTGATAATCTCCGGCTTAAAGATATGCTCGTCGACACGGGCTCGTACGTGTTCGCCGGAAAAAGCGTCGGAGGCATTCAGGCCCGTCTTTCAGCGTCGTCCTTCTTCGATATAGCACATGGCGGGGCTCAGGTGCCGACCTTTATTATTGAAGGCTAGATCGATCCTGTTTCCAGTTCTCATCGATCTCATAACGCGAATCGGGGCCATTGATTGTGACCATGCATCGAGGAGGATACAACATGAGAATTTTGCGGCAGGCGTGGGTGATCTTTTTCATGGGGTTCATATGCCTTTCGGTTGATGCAGAAGTAACGACCAGCACCGTTCAGCGGGCACGGTTGCTCCGGATGAATGGGAAGGCAAAGGAAGCCGAAGCCTTGCTCATGCCGTTGATCAGCGCAGTGGAGCCAACGGATGCTCTCATCGAAGAGTATGTGTTCGCTGTTGATGATAGTCTCAAGGGCCAGGAACGTGATACGAAAATCGCAGGACTCGAAAAGCGATTTGGAGATAAAGCGTGCTTTTATGTCTTGCGGGCCGAGCGACTTGGAGAAACCGATGCCAATGCCGCTCTGGTCGAAATCGAAAATGGTCTCAAGCAATATCCTACTAATGTCCCACTAGACGTGCTCAAAGGCTACTTTCTCAGCGAGGCAGATCCATCTCAGGCTGTCGAATGGTTGCGCTTGTGCTCAGCGCAATTTCCCCAGAGCGATATCATCCTGTATGGACTCGGTTCGGCCCACATCGGCGAAAACAACTCGAATGAAAATTCCGAGAAAGCATTGGCGGCTTTTCAATCGGCTTCGCAAATGAATCCCGGCTGGATAGAGCCACTCCTGGAGATCGCATCCATTCAGATGTCCCAGACGAAATTCAGTGCCGCATTTGAAACCATCCGCCAGGCCGAAAAATTGGAGCCCGCATCCCTCCGGATGATGGATCTCAAGTTGGGATTGTTCCAGATGAGGTGGAACCTGCCTCTCACACCCGAGCAGATGTGGACTGAGGTTGAAGAGATCCTCAATAAGAAGGAACGGGATTTGCGATCCTTGATGAGAGCGTTTCGAATCGCGATGATCAGGCAGGAAGAAGAAAAAGCGCGTTGTTACAGCGATGAGCTTCTGAAGAAGTTCCCAGATTCACAACAGGCGGCAATGTCGAAGACCGAGATGGCGATACGTCAGGCGATGCAACTATTGAAGGAGGGGCGATCAGCCGAGGCCGAAGCTGTGATTCGTCCGGCACTGCAAGAGACCAAGGAGCCACGGTACCTAGCATCTCTTTATTCGATGATGGCACGGGCCGTTCGGGCAGACCAGGCCAAATTCAATGCAGCTCTTGAAAAATGGGATTCGGCCTTGCAGCATCTAGCATCCGAACAACCCGACTGTCTCACAACGGAACCTCTGAGTCTGGCGCGTGCTTACGTGGAGAACAAGAATTATAAGAGGGCTATCGAGCTGGTCCAGGAAATAAAAACCCTCGTCTCAAAAAGGGCCGCGGAAGGCCAGATACCCGGCAACATTGTTGAGGCATATACTCATGATGAGGATCTGGTTCTTGCCACCGCCTACTACGAAACGAAAAACTTCGCACAGGCAAAGCCGCTGCTAGAGGCACTTGTGAAAGCTGATGCCGGTGACACCTCTGTGCAGACAAAACTCGGCCTCATCGCCATCGAAGAAAAGGACTGGGCAACAGCCGAGCGGTATCTGAGTTCAGCCTACAGACTCGGCTTCTTCAAACCTGCATCTGAAGACGCCCTTAAAAAGATGTACATCGCAAAGAATGGATCTGAGAAGGATTGGTCAGGATATATCACAGCGCTAAAGAAGTCCTCTGTTGATACACTCCAGAAAGAGATCCTGGAAACTCATGCCTCTCACAAAGGACCCCTTCCGGAATTTGATCTCTCTACTTACGGCTCCGAACGCAAGGTTTCTTCAAAGAGCTTTTCCGGAAAAATCACCGTGCTTATTCTCTGGGCTTCGTGGTGCGGACCCTGTCAGGAAGAGTTGCCTGAATTCCAGAAATTTTATACGAAGCACTCGATCGACCCCGGGCTTGCGATGTGGGCCGTCAATGCTCAGGATCCTCTGCCGGCAATCAAGCAGTTTCTAAAGGACAAGGATTACACATTTCCGATGCTGGTCGATCAAAACCCGTGGGAGCACTTCGGGATCGATGGGATACCCTATACTTGCATCATTGACTCGGCCGGGATAATCCGATTTGAAATGACAGGCTTCAACAGCGATTACGATTATATGCAGGTCATGGAGTGGCTGGTCGACGCGGCAAGGGGAGAGAAAAATCTGCCTTGATGAAAGAGAAGGGCCTTTTCCACACGATTCTCAGCCGTGATCCCGATGGAGCTCGGCAGATGGCTGAGCGGCTGCTGGCTGAAAAGGAAAGACGGCAGGAGCATCATTGTGAGGTCATCCTGCGGCCCTATTTCGGGTCACTCGATCAGATTCGCACTCTGAGGCACGCTGGTCGCCTACTTGTCAAATGCATCGAAGAGATCTGTGCAGCGGCACTTAGCAATGATCCCCTTCTGGAGCGGCTTGGGCTGACGATCGAAGAGCGAAAACTGGCACGAATCGATCATGGAAATTCCGGATTTTCCGTATTTCCACAAATTGAAACATCACTCACCCGACACGGATTGCATATTGTTGACATCATAGCCGACGGCTTGCCTGATATCGCGAACGCCTTTGAAATGGCGCGACTCCGATCCTCCAATCCTACGAGCCGGGAATTCACACGACACTATCAGATGAAAGTCCCGCCTTTTTATGAACTTATCCATGAGCTGTTTCTTTCCAGATATGCCAGGTGGGGTGGCCGGAGTCAAACGCCCACGATCGCACTCATCCTCGATATGAGTGCCGGGATTTCCATTGAAGCCAGCATGATACACGGTCATCTCAACAGCGCCGGATTAACAACACTTGTCTGTGATCCCCGCGATCTTCTGTTCCACGACAGCCGGCTCATGGCACACGGATCTGCCGTGGACATCGCCTACCGGCTGGCCCCACTCACAGAATCAAATATGGGTGATGCTGCTTCTCTTATCGAAGCCGTCCAGCAAAATGCGGTTTGTCTCATCAATCCTTTCAAACAGAAGCTCTCCGAGTCAAAGGCCATCTTCGATGTACTCACCCATGAACGATATCGCGAGTTGTTCACCCCCAGAGAGCGCCTTTTCATCAGAAAGCACATCCCCTGGTCGCGGGTCATGGAAGAAGCCACAACCTATTATCAGGGCAGCAAAATCGATCTGCCTCGGTTTGCTCGTCACAACCGCCATCTTCTCTGCCTCACGTCCATGAACGGGCAGGAGGTGTTTGTGGGACAGCAATGCGACCAGGCTCAATGGGAGGCGGCCATCGATCGTGCTCTTGGGGGAAAGTGGCTGCTCCAGACCCGAGTCCTATTGCCGGTCGAAGATTTTCCAGTCTGGCGTGATGAGGTGCAGATCGACTCTTTCGGATATTCCCTGCTCATCGGTATCTTCGACACACGGGTGGCCGGAGGCTGGGCAAGGCTATCCAAATCTTCTTTTTTTAATCCGTTAGCCGAACATACCAGGCTTCCAATTATCGAAACACGGAAGCTGCGTATTGCTCGCCGCCGCCGATAAGCGCCGACGCTATTTTCGGATGACTCGTCTCACTGTTTTTCAATGTCCGGTCACCCGGCTGCTTTTTCTTTTACTCGATAGAAGCCTTTAAAAAGCCTATGAGAAACGGCTCAGGAGCATATCGTTCACCTCGCCAAGAGCCTCAGTATTAACCGTGACGCGGTTCTTCTTGCGCAGCAGCTGCAGATAGGAATCGAAGAATCTGTTTCTTTTGTCCTGCAGGAGGCTTTCCCGAGTGGATTCCCTTTTATTCTCGAAATCCGCATCGGCCACAGGCTTTTTCTCTACGACGCGGAAGATACACGCTCCGTTCTTGACCGAAACCGGGCCCGTCCATGTGGAGCCGGGTTCCATTCCAAAAGCTCTGTCATCCAAATATGAGCTGTTGCCGACTTCCTCGATATAGGAATTCCGAGCGAACTCCTGCTCCTTTACGGCGGCGCTCATCTTCTTGGCAACATCTTCAGTCTTCGCACCGGCCTGGATCTCGGCCAGTGCCTGCTGGGCTTTGGCGATGGCCTCTTCGCGGCGTTTCTCACCCGAGAGTGCCTTTCGGACCTTATCGGCGACTTCTTCGAATTTCGCCGGACGAGGTGCTTCGATATCCGTGACTGAATAAACGATCGCCCCATTTCCAGCGTGCAACGGGCCATCGATTTCTCCCTTCTTGATGCCAAAGAGAGCCTGACTGAACTGTCCGGCATCGCCGAGCCCGGGAACTTCATCTCCCTTTGCGAGGAGAGGGGAATCCTTGACTGTGAGGCTATTGGTTTGCGCTACCTTATCAAGGCTCTTGGCCTCTTGAGCAGCATGAAGGATTTCGGTAATTTTCTTATCCGTCGCCTGCCGAGCTTTCTGCCAGGAAAGTATTGTTCGGATCTGCGGCTCGGCTTCCTGCAACGAACGCTCTGAAGCCGGGGTCTTTTTATTGATCTTGTAAATCACCCAGGCTGTATCGGTTTCGATAGGTTCGTTTATGGATCCTTCGGGTTGATTAATTAAAACCGCTTCCTCTGCCTCAGACAGCCCGCCCTTGGTGAGAGGGCCGGTTTCCCCTCCGTTTGCGGCCGATAGAGGATCCTCGGAATTCTCCCGAGCAAGCTTGCCAAAGTCCTCGCCTTTACGCGCACGTCCGAGAAGCGCCGTTGCAAGAGCTTTGGCCTCCTCCTTGGTTCGATTCTCCCACTTGACGACAATCTTCTGCGCGTCGATCTGTTCCTCAGTCCGGAATTGCTCGATATGATCGCTGTAATAGGACTGGATATCCTTCTGTGTCAGGTTAACCTTCTGGCGAATGCGATCAACTTCGAGCAGGATATAGCGGCCTTTGCGTCGCTCCGGAATATCAAATCGGGGATGGTTTTTTTCGAAATAGGATCGCACTTCGGCATCGATCAGTCCCGGGTACAGATCCGGAACGCTCTTGATCATCATGAAGGCGATCTTCACCTTCTCGCTGGTCTCATAATAAGATGTGCGGACTTCAGCATCAGAGACCGTCAACGGCAGAGTCACCAGCTGGCGGAGCTTGCTGATGAGCAACTCTCGCCGGAGTTCAGACTCGAACTGGGCCGGAGTCTTTTTGTTCATCATGAGAAGCCGTTCATATTGCTCCTTTCCGATGAAACGACCGTTTTGCTGCAGATTCGGGTTGTTCAGTATGGCATCCCGCACATCGGAATCGGAGACCACGAGCCCAAGCCGCTCCGCCTCTTGCACCAGGAGCTCTTCAGCAATGAGCGACTCAATAACAGATGACTCCAGCCCGAGCTGTTGAATCATCTGGCGATCCATTCGCTGCTGGAACATGTCCTTCATACGGCGAAGTTGAGCCTGAAAGGTTTCCTGATAGGTATCGGCATAGATCGGTTCATTGTTGATGGAAGCAATAACGGACTTGCCGGTCGCTCGTTCAGCACGACCCATTCCCCACTGCACGAAAATGAAAAAGATGAACGATCCGATGACGATCCAGAGTGTAAAGGCGAGCGATTTTATATTTCGCCGCATGACGTCAAGCATGACAGAATCTCCCTCGTCCAATTGGACCCACGCATATTATTGGAACAGAGGCTTTTGATCAAGAGTGAAGTCCAAAAATAATAAATGGTGCCTTCAGCCAGATCGATGAGGTACCGGATGCCGACGATGAGGCGGCATCCGTTGACGCATCAAATGAGGCGCATTATGATCAGGGATGTCTGGAGGTAAAAGAGTATGGCGTTGATCCAATTCACACATAACTATGATGATCTGTCGACCGATCGTGGATATCAGTTTACATTTCGTTGTGACAAATGCGGCAACGGCTTTATGACACAGTTCCAGATGTCCGCTGTCGGAACGGCATCTGATGTTTTGCGCGCCGCAGGCAACCTTTTTGGCGGGGTTCTGGGACGAATTGGTAACTCGACTTATGACATGCAGCGAGCAATCGGGGGGAAGGCGCATGATGAAGCCTTCCGTAAGGCGGTCGAGGAAGCGAAAGGCCATTTCATGCAGTGCTCACGCTGCGGGAAATGGGTCTGTCCCGAGGTCTGCTGGAACAAGAGCAAGGGCTTGTGCGAGGACTGCGCCCCTGATACGCAGGAAGAGATCGCCGCCGCTCAGGCTCAGGCCACCAAAGAACAAATTCACGAAAAGGCACGTCAGACGAACTATGTCGACAAGATCGACATGAAGACGCCAGGCACTGTGACATGCCCCAGCTGCGGCGCCAGAGCGGAGGGCGGGAAATTCTGCCCCGAGTGCGGCTTACCCTTGAAGGTGGTTATCACCTGTGAGAAATGCGGCGCCGATGCCTCATCGACATCGAAGTTCTGCCCCGAGTGTGGCGATCGCCTCATCAAATGATCATTTCATGGAGAAGGTAAAGAAAAGGATTCAAGCTCCGGCCATCGCCGTGCCGGATCATCAACGATTCAGAGACCAGGGAATCAGGGGCCCGGCATCCCAGACAATTCCTTCTCCGCCCAAGGCACCTGACTGCCGACCAATCCCGCATGACTTAAAAAACACGCTCCTGATCATGCACCATCTACAAGATTAGGTTGAGTCGATGGGACGAACTTACACATGCCGAGTCTCGAATGGTGAAGCCAACCCTACTGCCGCCGGCATTTCCTTCAATGCGGGCCTTCTTCACATGAACGCCACCGGCATCGACCGTATGATCGATCTGCTTAATGTGGATGCTGTTGCCTGTGAAGATGTCAAGATCGGGCTCCGCCTGTATCCCCAAGAACTGCTTGTCATCGAATGGCTTGGCCGGGATATCGAGATGTTTTGTGAAGAACTGAAAACCGAACGGCGTCGTCGGCTGCTTTCGGGCCTCTTCCAGCATGACTCCAATCCATCCAAACCGTTTCCATGCAGCTTTGCCATCGAGGGTGAACCACAATCAGCCGAAATCGAAATCTATCCGACCTCACTCATGTTTTATCCCAATACGGCGCCGCCATTCCACATTCCACTGTCCTATATTCAAGCGGAGGAATTCGATCGGGAAACGTGGACGGTGAATCTGCGGCTCATTGAGGGAACAAACATCAACATCCGCAAGCTGGCAATGCTGACCGATGAATTCAGGACTCTATGGGCGACGGCGATGGATAACCATCGAGCTCGCTCAGATCGGCTGCGATCGCTTCTCAACGTGAAGAACGCCATTCTCCCAGGTATCCCGATGACGGGTCAGGGAAATGTGACCGAATTCTTACGGCATCCCTGCATGCTGAGGCGAAAGGAGGGGTTATATCTAGCCTCCCATGGTACGGCATGGCTTTGTGCCAACGAACTTAATGCCGGGCTGGCCGAAGCTACCGACACGCACGGCATTCCAGACGATGAGGAGTTGATTGCGAATACGGTAATATATCTCATGATTCGCGCCGGTGATTGGCTCATCGTGGAGGTTCTTAACAAGGAAGATTATGCCACCTACCTTTTTCGTTGGGGGGAAGTTGCGGCTTTGTACCCGGCGATGCGATTTGAGCGGGTCTTCGTGATGCACATCGCACGAGCCTTCGATTCCATCAATTTCAGGCGAGAGCCGGTTTACGAAAAAGCTGATACGCTTCAAGAAAAATATGGAATCCAGATTGACGCAATCGAACGAAAGAATCCATCGGTTGAGGTTCTCCGTAAAAGATTCGCTGGGCGGATCATCCACACTGCCGGATGGCAATCGGAGCTCGACCGGCTCCTCACGTAGGCGATTACTTTTGAACTTTCGGTGGGGTTTCGATAACATCCGACGGCCATGATACTGCCGGTTAATCCATGGATGATGACGCCGTTCGTCTTAATGCTCAGCAGCATTGCCATTGTGCCATTCATCAGCCGGCATTTTTGGGAGAAATACTATCCCGCCATTGCCGCCGCGCTGGGGCTGGTGACCGGCTTTTATTATGTATTCGTCATTAGAAATACTCCACGGCTTCTGCTCACATGTCACGAATACATCAGTTTCATTGTTCTGATCGGATCGCTCTTCGTTGTATCCGGCGGAATCCACATCCGAATCAAGGGCATTGCAAAACCCTATGAAAATGTCCTGACCCTCGGCCTCGGCGCGATCCTTTCGAACCTTCTCGGGACGACCGGTGCCTCCATGATTCTCATACGGCCGTTCATTCGCGCCAACCGAGCGCGCATCTCCGCATATCACATTGTGTTTTTCATATTCATTGTCAGCAATATGGGTGGTGCGCTCACGCCGATTGGTGATCCTCCGCTTTTCTTGGGCTATTTAAAAGGCGTTCCATTCCTCTGGGTCATTAAGCGTGGATGGCATATCTGGGCCGTTTCAAACGCAGTGGTTCTTGCTGTCTTTTATCTCATCGATCGATGGCAATTTTCTCATCAACCGCACGAGATCCGGAACCGAACGCGGAGGAGCAGGGAGGACTTTGATTTTTCCGGCATGCACAACCTTGTCTTCCTCGCGGTGATTCTGGCAGCCGTTTTCATTGAGACTCCTTTCTTTCTACGCGAAGCCGTCATGATCCTGGCCTCGGTGGCCTCTTACTACACGACGCGTGATGACATTCATCGAAGTAACGATTTTAACTTCATTCCCATAAAAGAAGTTGCGATTCTCTTTGCCGGTATTTTCGCTACAATGATCCCGGCACTCGACTGGCTGGAGCTCAACGGAGCCCACATTGGGCTGACACTCCCGAGCCACTACTATTGGGTGACTGGGGCGCTTTCGAGCGTCCTCGATAATGCGCCAACCTATCTGGCTTTCCTTTCAGCGGCCTTCGGTCAATACAACCTTGTCGTCGATAATTCTCAACATATGGCTCTCTTTCTATCGTCTCATCCGGCCTATGTCATCGCGATATCTATGGGAGCCGTCTTCTTCGGAGCGATGACCTATATCGGCAACGGCCCGAACTTTATGGTGAAATCCATAGCAGAACAGGCACATGTGCATTGCCCGAGTTTCTTCGGCTACATCCTGCGATATTCCCTGCCCATTCTCTTTCCCTTATTCTTTATGGTCTATTTTCTTTTCTTCCGAGCATCGCTCTGATCTCGCGACATCTAATAAGTTGATCGAATATCTTGTCAAGTGATCCATTGGCTGCTGCGAGGGAACCAAGGTGAACAGGCTCCTTCGCATCTCTACTCCTCTTCCCCCCTGCCATTGCAAGAAGATAAATATCTCAGAAACAATTCATCTGCTCCAGGATGATGGTATCATCTGCCTGCTTTCACGTTTTGATCAACCGGTCTATAATTCCGCTCTATGAAGAAAGCACTTGTTATTGGATCAGGAGCACGCGAACATGCTCTGGCGTGGAAGCTGGCTCGCGATGGGTGGACGGTTTCGTCGGCACCAGGAAATGGCGGGATGCGGTCTCTAGGGGAATGTTATTCCATCAGGGATTCCGACGCCACGGGACTCATGGCCCTGGCCGAGTCGCGGAAATTCGATCTGGTCCTCATCGGACCGGAGGTACCGCTGACCCTGGGCCTGGCGGACGAAATGCGCAATCGTCGCATCCCAGTTTTCGGCCCTTCAGCCTCAGCGGCCAGGGTCGAAGGCAGCAAGATTTTCGCCAAGCGGCTGATGCAGAAATATGGCATACCCACGGCTCATTACTTCGAATTTGATTCACCGGAAGATGCCTGCCGGTTCCTCACTTCCCCGGATTTCGAATATCCGCTTGTCGTGAAAGCAGACGGCTTGGCAGCCGGCAAAGGTGTTGTTATCGCCGGGAATCAGCATGAGGCAACATCGGCTGTGACCAGCATGATGGTCCAGGAGAAGTTTGGGAAATCCGGGAAACGCATTATCGTCGAAGAATGCCTCCAGGGCACTGAGATCTCGTTCTTCGCACTCGCATATGGAACCGGCGCCGTTGGCATCGGATCGGCGCAGGATTACAAGAGGCTTCTGGACGGCGACCGCGGCCCCAACACCGGTGGGATGGGATCCATAACCCCAAGTCCCCTCATGACAGGCGCATTGGCTGTTCATATTATGGAGACAATCATTCAACCGACTCTTGATGGGCTTCGGAGCGAGGAGAGCGAATTTTGCGGGCTGCTCTACGCCGGGCTCATGATGACCCGGGATGGGCCGAAGGTTATCGAGTACAACTGCCGGTTCGGCGATCCTGAAACTCAACCACTTGTTCTTAACATGGGCGATGGTTTCGGCGAAGCTCTGCTCACAGCGGCACGAGGTGAAAAACCATCATTGCCCGTCCAAAGTGACACGAAGGCGGTTTGTGTCGTACTCGCGAGCGGCGGATATCCGGAACACCCAAACACCGGCAAAAGGGTGAACGGGTTGGAGAGCCCGCTTCCGAAAGATGCCATCATTTTTCACGCCGGGACGGCGTGTCGCGAAGGAGAAATTGTCACAAGTGGAGGCCGCGTATTATCAGTATGCGCAACCGGTCTGACATATGATGCGGCACGTCGGATTGTATATGATGCTATCGAAAAGATATCATTTGACGGCATGCAGTTCCGACGTGACATCGCCGTTATGAAGCCATCAGAGCCGTGAATCGGACTCAATCATCAGTGCAGCGGAATTCGCTCATCACGAGACAAATGTTGAATGTCCTTTATCGATAGCCGCCATTGGAGGGGTTTATGAAGAAAGTAGCCATCATCATGGGAAGCGATTCGGATGCCCCGGTCATGCTGGCGGGGATTGATGTACTGGAGCGTTTCGGCATGACGTATGAGGTCGAGGTCATGTCGGCACATCGGACTCCTGACCGCGTGCGTGAGTGGACCCTGGAGGCGCGGCGGCGCGGGATCGGAGTCATCATCGTGGGGGCCGGCGCCGCGGCACATCTCGCGGGAGTCATCGCATCGCATACGACCCTCCCTGTCATTGGGGTTCCGCTCGATGCCACCGCTCTCCATGGAATGGACGCGCTTTATTCTACGGTGCAGATGCCGGCCGGCATTCCTGTGGCATGCATGGCCATCGGGAAAGCAGGCGCTACAAACGCCGCGATTCTAGCCGCCGAAATACTGGCTGTCACCGATGAGGCTCTCGCCGAAAAGCTGGCCGAGCGCCGAACACAGATGGCAGAAGAAGTTGTTGCGAAATCGGAGAAGCTGAAGGCATCTCTGCCTCAGCAAGCCACAGCCAACTCGCCCAAGTAGCATTCGTGGACCCTGCCTTCATCGTTCTCAACCTCGGCTGCAAGGTCAACCAGGCCGAAGGAATCGAAATCGAAGAGAATCTGCGCCGACGCGGAGGGCATGTCACAGCGGATCTCGACAGGGCAACTGATGTCATCATCAACACGTGCGCAGTGACGTTGAGCGCCGAACGTCGTGTCCGCCGGCTGGTGGCCAAAATCACTGCTGAGAAGCCATCGCGCCGTATCCACCTTGCCGGCTGTTGCGTCGAGAGAGACGGCAGCGGCTTCGCCGGTCTGCCGGGTGTCACTGGTGTATTCTGCAACATTTCCAAACCGACGATCGCCGAGACGCTCACGTCCAAACCGTTCACGACGCAGTCCGATCCTACCGTCAGCCGAACACGCCCAATACTCAAAATTCAGGACGGCTGTGACATGGCGTGCTCGTTTTGCATTATCCCTTATGTGCGGGGGCATCAACTCCGATCAATGCCGCCTGATGATGTCATCGCGAGAATCAATCTCTGGAATTGTCACCCTGAGATTATCTTAACGGGAGTTCTCCTCGGCTCCTACGGCTCGGACCTCTCACCTCAGACGACCTTGTATGATCTGCTGGCACAGGTCGCTGGAAACTGTCCGCCTCTGCGACTGAGCTCCATCGAGCCATGGCATTTGAATTCCAGACTTGCCGATCTTCTTTGCGACACGGCTTTCATTCGGCCGCATCTCCATATCCCCTTGCAAACAGGTTCGGCAACAGTCGCTCAAAGGATGAATCGCCGGCACGACATGGCTCACATTCGGAGGACGTTCGACCGATTGTGCAGTCAGCGGCCTGATATCGCGTTCGGCACCGACATCATCGTCGGATATCCCGGTGAAACGGATGCGGAATTCGAGGAGAGCGTGAATTTGATGAAGGAGCTTCAATTCGCATATGTCCATGTGTTTCCCTTCTCCCCGCGCCCTGGTACGCCGGCAGCCAGCCGACCGGACGCACTCCCAGGGCATATCATCTCAGAGCGGTCGAAGCATCTGAGAGGAGTCTCAAGAGAGCTCAATTATGCTTTCCGCAGCCGGTTTATGGGCAGAGTCCTCGACGCGGTCGTCTTGAAAGCAAGAGATGAGGACGGCGTACAAGCCATCACCGAAAACTATATTCCCGTGCGCCTTCCAGAGGACGTTCCCTCCGGTCGCGCTTCAATTCTCATCACTCGCGTGCTCCCCGATTCGACGGAGGCACGCATATCTTATTAGATCTTCTCGTCGAAGACCCGTTTCCTTTTAGTTTTTTATTTATTGCTTTGCTGGGCGGCGAGTTGACCGCACGCAGCTTCAATATCTCGCCCACGGCTCTTCCTGAATGAGACAGGGACATCGGCGCCGAGCAGAATCTCCTTGAAACTTTCAATCCACTGATCATCCGGTCGTTCGTAGGGAAGAGTCGGAGTTGGGTTGAAGGCCAGAAGATTAAGTTTTGCAGGCACATTTCGGAGTAGCCGGATCAGCTCGTGAGCGTGTGCAGGCGTATCATTAACCCCTTTGAGTAGGGCATATTCGAAGGTGACTCTCTCATTGAATCGGATCTTCTCGCCATCATGCCGCGTCGCCATGAATCCCGAGACCGCTTTCAGAAGCTGTGCAATCGAGTATTTTTTATTAACCGGCATGATCCTGCTTCTCTCATCATCAAAGGGCGAGTTTAAGGAAACAGCAAGCTTGGGCGCGCGCGGTTCCAATGCCAACCGCTCGATTCCAGGAACCAGCCCCACGGTGGACAGCGTTATGCGGCGCGGTGAGATGGCCAGGCCTGAAGGATCAGCCAGCAACCGGAATGCGCGCATGAGCTGTTCATAGTTGTCCAGCCCTTCTCCCATTCCCATGAACACGACATTGACGCGCCTATCTCGATAGCCGATCTCATCGAGGATGTGGAGCGACTGCCCGACGATTTCACCACTGGTCAGGTTGCGCTTGAATCCCAGCTGAGCTGTGGCACAGAAGATACAGCCCATGCGACAGCCCACCTGGGTTGACAGGCACATCGTATTGCGGGACTCTTCCGGAATCCAGACCGATTCAATCAGTTCACCATCTTCCAGCCTGAAGAGATATTTCCGTGTTTCATCAGTCGACGTTGATACGCGTTCCAGAAGCGGCTTGGAAATTCGATATCCGATGGACAGTGCCTTCCTGAGAGGAAGCGGCATGTTGGTCATCACATCGAATGACTGCGCATGTTTCGAATAGATCCAACTGTAGAGCTGCCTGGCGGAATAGGACTTTATCCCGGGAAGTTGCGCGATCACACGAGAGATATCCTCGTATTCCAGGCCCAGGAGATTCTGGGACCCTGTGACATCTGTTCCATTGTTCTCTATCATCGTATCCTCATTCCGCTTGGATTCCTCCATCTCTTACAGTAATACGACGCCGTTCAGACAGCAACCAACATCGAGATCCCTTGTCATAAGGCAGGATTACACAGAGCACAAAAGGCCCTTCTGATCTCCCGGGTTTTGCCGAACCAATTGGGTCCTATGTCAGTTGCTGCGGAAAAGCTAAGGTGCAGAGGAGCGGAGGTGAGCAGATATTTCTGAGCATCGCTCATTGCACAGAGAAAACGAAATCTCATCTGCAACGTCAATGCTCTGTCATCTCTTTCCGTTTGGTGCTATTGACAGCTACCTGATGGGATGAGATAGTCTCCTCTTTCCTCAGAGAGAACCGCTCATGAAAGCAGACCTGCATGTTCATACATCCATCTCCGATGGAGTCTATGCGCCGAAGGATGTGATCAAGGCGGCCGAGAAGGCCGGGCTGAATATTCTCAGTATGACCGATCACGATTCCCTCCTGGCATACGGCGATGGGCTGCCCAGCGCCAATCTCCGCCTCATCGTCGGGTGTGAATTCACGACTTCACACAATGGATGCGAGTACCATATCCTGGGGTACTTCAAGGCAGCCCCAGCCGCCGGTTTCATCAGATATATCGAGGGAATTGCAGACGAGCGCAGGGAGCGGATGAGAGAGGCGTTTCGTCGTATGGGCGCGAGAGGAATTGGGCTTAACTTTGATGATTTCCTGGCGCGCCAGACCAGCCGCGTTTTGACATCGGCTCATGTTGCACGCTACATGACCGGCATCGGCGTTGTTGCATCCGAAAAGGAAGCCTTTCAGAGATTTCTCAAAAGAGGGGAGTCTGTTGTGCCTCTGCCCACAACTCCAATGATGCATGCCATCGAACTGATCAATCAGGCTGGTGGCATTTCAATATGGGCCCATCCTCCTCTGGCTGAGCTCCATCATTTCGTTGAGTCCGCGATAGAGCATGGGCTCCAAGGCATCGAAGTCTGCAATTTCTGGCATCCGGATGCGGATTCCATACCGTTCCGACACGTGGCCAAGAAATATTCCCTGCTGACCACAGGAGGTTCCGACTATCACAGCGATACGCATCCATGCCCGCTCGGCACGTACTATGTCAGCGAGGATCTGATCGACAGATTCCTGGATCGTCTCTGAAGGCCTGAATACCGGAGCCAGAGCTTGTATCCCCCCTGAACCCGGAAATCCTTATTAATCGTCGTCGTCGTCGTCTAGGTCCTCATCGTCCAGATCATCGTCGTCATCATCTTCGTAGTAGTCGTCGTCTTCCTCTTCCTCGTCGTCGGAACCCTCATCCTCCTCGTCTTCGTCATCGATCTCATCGCCTTCTTCATTGTCATCTTCCGAATCGGAATCATCATTACGGTCACGGCGTAGGCGAAGCGGGGTTGACTGGTCGTCGATCCATTTTGACTGCATCAGGACATCCTCGATCATAGCCACCTCCAAAACGGCTTGGAGCATTGATATTACTCAAACATTCAGCCATGTCAATGCCACAATATAGCGAACATCGGAAAATATACACTACAGAAGAGGCAGTAACAATACCACTCTTAAAAAGTACTTTGAGAAGCCTATTTTATCCATTATGACAGCTCGGCCAAAACACACCTCCACCGTGTTCAAGGTTGAATTCTATTGTATGCAGCAGCATTCATATTTTTCCATAAGGCTCCACCGTAGGTTTCAAGCCAGAGCCGAAGGCAAAATAAATTCAGAGAGTTCGAGCCATCGTCAGAAAATCAATCCGTTTAGCCCCGGCTCGCGATAGAACACCCGCGCACTCTCGAAGAGTCGATCCAGTCGTGTACACATCATCGATAAGAATGATGTACCGGCCTCGCACAACTCGCGCGGCGCCGCCCCGCAGAGCGAAAGCCCCTCGGAGATTGACAGTCCTTTCACGCGCCGTCAATGCCATCTGCGGGAGCGTTCGCTTGACCTTTCGAAGGACACGCTTCACATTCAGATTCCAACGATGCGCCAATTCGCGTGCCACGTCATCGGCTGGATTGAAACCCCTCTTCCATTTCGTCCACCAGTGTGAAGGTACGGGCACGAGTATTCCATCAGAGGCCGGCGTGAGCGTGTTCGTCGAATGTCGGACAAGCTGCCGCGCCAATGACCGGTGGCCTCCGTATTTGAACGCATGAATGATCTCGCGGATTGGACTCTCATAGACAAAAACCGATCGGCCTCTCTGAAACAGCGATGGCACTGCAGCGCATGCAGCGCACTGAGAGTCGGTATCTGCCAGCGGATATCCACACGTACAAAGGGGTTCACTAAGGCGGCGTGCCGACAGCCAGCATGCCGCACAAATTCTGCGTTCATAGGCTGTTTCGAGTGGCGTCCCACAGGCAACACACTCATCCGGGAGCACCACAGCAAGAGCGTGCCCGATAATACTGGTGCCGATGTGTTTTGCGATGGGCTGTCGCCTCTCCATTGAGGATTTCAGATTCGTCGGTTCCGCGTCCCCGAGGGAGGCCTCCTCATGTTCGTCCAACACAGGCTACCCCGCGAAAGCTGACTACTTCTCCTTTTCAAGCTTTTCCTGGCAGCCTAGACAATGGCACGCCCACGGAATCGCTTCCAAGCGTTTGGCTTGTATAGGCCCGCCGCACGTCACGCATGTGCCATATGTTCCCTCTCGGACTCGTGTCAAAGCATCATCGACTGATTGGAGCAGAATCCGCTCAGCATCACTCAATCCAAAGAGGAATTCTTTCGTGTAAGAATTGGTGGCTTTATCGGCAAGATCCTGCGTGCCCGTCTCATCGAACACACGCCCGTCCGATTGATCTTGGGTGACGGTCTCGATCAACTCCTGCTTCTTCATCTGAAGCTGTTTTTTGAAATCGTCCATTTTCTTCTTGTCCATAACGGTTACTCCTCATTTATGATATGGCGTTCCGTTGATCAGAGAGCAGGCTCGGTAAACCTGTTCAAGCAACAAAACCCTGCAAAGTTCATGGGGAAATGTCATCTGAGAGAGCGACAGAATGCGGTTGATCGACTTGAGCAGGGGGGCTTCGATTCCAAGATGTCCGCCAATAATGAAGGTCACATCTTTGACGGCTGTATCGGCAAGAGATCCAAGGAAGCGGGAAAAGGCAATGCTGTCCATCCTGGTGCCGTGCGAATCCAGGGCGATTGTATAGCAGCCGGGCTTCAATCGGGTTCGAATTTCAATTGCCTCCCGCGTGAGGCGATCGGAATTGGAGCCATCATGAGAGGGCTTTGCGATGCTCACTTCGCAGAAATAGTAATGCAGCACTCTTGCGAGATAGTCGGATTCGAGCTCGCGCACTCGGCTGTCTCGTGTTTTGCCAACCCAGATGAACTTCATCTTCACTGATGTTTCACCTGATCCCGCTTGAGACGATCATAAAAGCTCTTACGACTGATGCCGAGGAGAGTGGCAGCGCGGCTTTTGTTTCCGTGGGCTTGCTTAAGCGCCTCTTGCAAGTAATGGGATTCAACCTGACGAAGCGAGAGGAGTTGATGATGGGACGTCTCCCCACCGGCCGGAAGGCCTTTTAATACTGCCTCGCGATCCGCCATTGGCCCGGGTAGTGTGATGGCGAGTCGTTCAATTAAATTTCTCAGCTCTCTCACATTTCCCGGCCAGTGATATTTTTCAAGCAACGGAAGTGCATCATCCGCAATTTGAAATGAAGCCTTCGTTAGCCGGCCGGCGGTTTCCGCCGCAAGCCGTGTTGCAAGAAGCGAGATATCGGAAGGCCTTTCCCGGAGAGGTGGTATCTTCAGATGAATAACCTGAAGTCGAAAGAAAAGATCCCCTCGGAAAGTGCCGGTTTTGACATCCTCCATGAGATCACGCTGCGTGGATGCGATGACACGAACATCAAGCCGGCGCTGTATCGAAGAGCCAAGCCTTTCGATGATCCTTTCCTGCAGCGGCCTCAGCAGCTTGGCTTGGAGCGTGATTGAAAGATGATCGACCCCATCGATGTAAAGTGTGCCGCCTTTGGCAAGTTCGAATTTTCCTTGCTTACTTCCTTTGGCATCCGTGAAAGCGCCTGGTTCGTAACCGAACAGCTCGCATTCGAGAAGATCTTCGTTCAGATTTGGGCAGTCAATACGAACGAAGGGGCCATGCGCACGTTCGCTGGCATAATGGATCGCGTTCGCAAGCAGATCTTTGCCCACTCCACTTTCGCCCTCAATGAGAATGGTGCTGTCCGACACTGCGGCCCGCGCAGCGATTGCCAGGATGTCCTTCATCGCGGGATCTCCTGTCAGCACCATTTCAAAAGGATTCACAATGTAACCGTTGGAGCATCGCCCCAGACTCGCTCCAGTCCGTAGTATTCGCGCGTCGGGGGAGTAAAGATGTGGACAATGAAATCGCCGTAATCCATCAGTATCCAATCGCCCTTATGGAATCCCTCGATACTGAGCGGTCGACGTTTTCGGGTTTTCTTGAGTTTCTCTTCAACATGATCAGAAATGGCTTGGGTCTGGCGCGATGATCTGCCGGTCAAGATGAGGAAGTAATCAGTGAAGGAGGAGATAGTGCTCAGATCCAGAAGAGTCGGATCTTCGGCCTTTGTGTCGAGGGCGGCGGTGACGGCATCAGCCAGATCGACACCATAGCGGGGCCGGGTTCGGCTGGTTTTCTTTTTCTCAGTCATGTGCTTCCTGTTGTTGGCGATGGAAATCGGAGATTTTTTTAAAGAGATCATTTATCAGCGCCTTTATTCCTCTGCCTGTCACAGACGATATCGGAAGAACCCTGTGGCCTTCACGGCGCATGGCACACCGGAAGTCACTCATTCGTCGTGGATCCGCAAGGACATCGATTTTGGAAGCCGCGACAAGTGCAGGGCGTTCCAGTAGTTTTTTGGAAAAACATCCGAGTTCATTGCGCAGAGTCATGTAATCCTCAATCGGCGTGCGGCCCGAGGATTCGCTGACATCGATTAAATAGAGGAGGATCTTAGTTCGTTCGATGTGCTTCAGGAAACGGTTCCCAAGACCAGCGCCCGCATGCGCACCCGGAATCAAACCCGGAATGTCCGCAATCACGAATGATCTGTAATCACTGCCCTGGACAACCCCGAGATGAGGCTGAAGAGTTGTGAACGGATAATCCGCGATTTTCGGTCGAGCCGATGAGACGACAGAGATCAAAGTTGATTTTCCGGCGTTTGGTAACCCAATGATGCCGCAATCTGCGATGAGCTTGAGCTGCAGCATAAGATGTTGCTCCTGTCCCTCTTGTCCATCCTGTGCAAAATGAGGCGCTCGTCGGGTCGATGTTTTATAATGCTCATTGCCAAACCCGCCCTTCCCCCCGCGGGCGGCACAGAATTGAGGAGAGCCAGGGGCGGAGTCCCACAGAATTTCGCCACCGTCGAGAACAAGTGTTCCTGGCGGCACTTTAAGAGTGATATCCTTTCCATCTCGGCCATGTCGGAGTGCACCCTCTCCATGGCGACCTCGCTCAGCCCTGTGCAACGGGTTGAATCGAAAATAGTTTAGGTCGTTGAGGGAGGGATCGGCTTCGAAATATATCGAGCCGCCTCGGCCCCCATCCCCGCCGTCAGGTCCTCCCTTTGGGACATATCTCTCGCGGCGAAAGCTGACACAGCCACGCCCTCCATCCCCGGCCCGACAGATGATGGAGACTTCGTCTACCAGCATACGCGGCTCGCACCCGGCGGGGGTCTAGGCCTGTACTGGCTCTATTGCGATGAATCGGCCGCGGCTGCCTCGATTCTGGTAGCGAACGATTCCTTTGACCTTGGCGAATAGAGTGTCATCCTTGCCACGGCCAACATAGAGACCCGGCTTGAAGACGGTTCCGCGCTGACGCACCAGAATCGTACCGCCTTCCACAAGTTGCCCTCCGAAGCGTTTTACTCCCAGCCGCTGCGAATTGCTGTCGCGGCCGTTCCGAGAACTTCCTCCAGCTTTTTTATGAGCCATTGCAATCTCCTCTTCAGGCGGTGCAGATTCTCACCGACCAGCCTCGATTTGTTCAATACGGATGGACGTAAACTCCTGCCGGTGGCCGGTTGTCCGCTTGTATTGCTTTCTCTTTTTCTTCTTGAAGATCCTGACCTTCTTGTCCTGCTTTTGACCGATCACGGTGGCCAGAACCCTGGCGCCTTCAATCCATGGTGTCCCAAGAACAAGGCTGCCTTCATCGTTCCGGATCAGGGAAACAGCAGTGATCTCAACCTTGTCGCCCGCAGCGGATTCGATCTTCTCGACTTTGATCGTGCTGCCGGGCTCAACCCTGTATTGTTTGCCGCCTGTATGAATGACTGCGTACATCATGCCTCCCTATCTTTCTGCCTAAACAATTGATTTTATCATCGGGGATTTGACGGGTCAAGCATTTTTCGACGGCGGATTCCTTGATCCGAAGATGCGCAGAGGAACAATCCCAAAATATGGGAATAAAACCGATTCTATCGCCAATCTCCACACCTCGGGCACCATGTCACAGGCCACCGTTGCCTTGCTGCTCCGAAAGGCACCCAAACGGTTTTGCAGCGATTACTTCTCAGGAGTTCGATCGCGCTTTGGGAAGTACCGATCCATAAAACTGGTTGTATAGGTGCCATCACGAAATTCCGGATCCTGAAGTATCTTCAAGTGCAGTGGAATATTCGTCTTTGTCCCGCTGATGCGACTGAACTCGAGTGTCCGCTTCATTTTCTCAATCGCCTCGTCTCGCGTTTTCCCGCACACAATCACCTTCGCCAATAAAGAATCGTAGTATGGCGGAATCACATAGCCGGGGTATACAGCCGAGTCGACGCGCACACCCGGGCCTCCAGGGAACGTGACGCTTTCGATCCTGCCCGGGGCCGGCATAAAAGTGTCGGCATCTTCGGCATTAATCCGGCACTCAATCGAATGGCCTCGCGGCTGCATGTCCAACGCCGGCAGTCCCAGTTTTTCGCCGGCTGAGATTCGAATCTGTTCCTGAATCAAATCGATAGACATGACGAATTCCGTCACCGGATGTTCGACCTGAATTCTTGTATTGGCTTCGATGAAATAAAACTCGCCGGTCTTATCCAACAGGAACTCAAACGTACCGACACTCGAATATTCAACGCTCTTGGCAGCCCGGAGTGCCGTCTTGAGCAATTTCCTCCGCTGCTTATCGGTGATCGAAGGTGATGGAGCCTCTTCAATCAATTTCTGATGCCGGCGCTGCATCGAGCATTCTCTTTCGCCGAGCACGGCAACGTTACCGTGCTCATCTCCTATCACCTGAACTTCGATGTGTTTCGGAGATTCGAGATACTTTTCTAAATAAAGGTCCGGGCAGCTGAAAGCCTTTTCGGCCTCATTTTGCGCTGTACGGTAAGCCGTCGACAACTCTTCAGCAGCCCGCACGATCCTCATGCCGCGGCCTCCACCCCCGGCCGAGGCCTTCAGCATCACGGGATAGCCGATCTCTTCGGCCAGTTTTAGAGCCATTTCTTCGCTATGAAGAACTCCCTTGCTGCCCGGAATGACAGGAACCTTTTCCTTTTTCATCGTCTCACGAGCCTTGGCCTTATCACCCATGAGATTAAGAATTCGCGGAGGTGGCCCGATGAATTTGATTTTACAGGCCTCACAGATCTCGGCGAAGTGTGTGTTTTCGGAAAGAAATCCATATCCCGGATGAATGGCATCCGAATCGGTGATTTCGGCGGCGGAAATCACATTCGGAATTCTTAAATAGCTATCGGCGCTGCGTGCGGGCCCGATACAAACAATCTCATCGGCACATTGCACATGCATGGCATCACGATCTGCTTCCGAGTATACGGCCACAGTGCGAATTCCCATTTCCTGACATGCCCAAATAATCCGGACCGCAATTTCACCGCGGTTAGCCACGAGAATCTTCTTGAACACAGTCGTTAAGCCCTTCCAAGGATGATGATCAAGCCACCAGGCAAACGTGGAGAATCAGACACGCGGCCTGATGAGAAAGAGCTCCTGCCCAAATTCGACAGGGCGCCCGTTCTCGACGAGAATCCTGACAATTTCCCCCTCGGTTTCGGCTTCGATTTCATTCATGAGCTTCATCGCTTCAATGATGCAGAGGGTTTGTCCTTTGGCAACCTTATCGCCTTCCTTGACGAACGGCGACGCGTTGGGATCCGAAGCGCGATAGAATGTGCCGACGATTGGTGACTTCACTGCTGTGAGGCCCTCACGAGATTCAGTCGGGGCTGTAACGGTCGGGTTCGCATCCCGTGTCTCCTTCACTGTCGGAGATAGGTGGGTGGCCTCCACCGGCTGGTGGGGCAGATAGTTAGGGGCTGCTGCTGCAACAACTGATGCAGGGGATGAACCCGATATCTGCGTCCGAACAATTTTAATCTTGAAGCCGGCCTTTTCCATTTCGAACTCAGCGAGGCTTTTCTCGGTGATAAGATCGATAAGTTCTTTGATCTCTTTGAGATTCAATTGATTACCTCTCCTGAAAATTGTACAGGAAAATCGATCAGTGTCTCCATATCAAGGCCGCCGCCCTGCGGAGATTCAAAGAGTAAGCTCGGGCTCAAGTACGATTTTCGCTTTCCTGAGCTCGAAACGTGCTTTCCCCAAGTTGCCGGCTGGATCGAGCAAAAAGAGTAGAAAATAATCCGGAGTGATATCTCCAATGATAAGGATGCCGTTTTCAGCAAGAATTATTATTTGCTGGAGATCTCCCAAGCCTGTATCACGAGAATTCCGCCTGCTGCCTTTCAATAGATTCGTGAACTCGGTTGCGACGAGGTCAAGGTTAACGTCCGGCCCGGCCACCCATTGCTCAACAGGAATTCCATCAATTCCAACGATCATGATACCCCGACTACCAGGAACTGACGCGCCCATCCGGTTCAAAACCTCGTCGAACATATTCTTCTTTCCCTATTGACGACCCGCGACCGCGACCGGCATTTGATTCAAGCGGATTGCAGCCAGCCAGCGTTGAAGTATCGCAATTTTTGCCTCACCGGTCAACTCCTTCGCTGGGACAGCCTCATGCTTATGCGTAATACGGGCTTCCATCTCCCGCAATTTCAACTCCAGCCAAGCATCCCCATGGGCCCTCTCCAGCAGAACTCGATAAACTTCAGCAGCCTTCTCATAATATCCTTGTGATGCATATAATTCAGCAAGGGTGATCGTGGCCAGTTCGGCTTGAGGTGGACGAATCGGTTGCGTTTCAGTTCTGGGTTGCGCAGGGCCTGGCAGTTCCAACACGTCCGGTCCTCTTGAGAGGATATTTTTTACAAGAGCGACAGTTTCTTCTTGTTCAGCTTGGGCTGGCTGCGGAGGCTCAATCGCTGTATCCTGCTCACCAACCGGCTGCGTGGTGGTTTGGTCCAAGAACGCTGATGGAAAGACGGTTGTATCATCGAGGTCTGCGACGACTTGCCCGGAGGCTCTTTCTTCTTCCGTTCTCACAGCATAAAAGCCGGCTGGCTTTTCCGGCTCTATTTCCTCACCCACGTCGGCAGGCGGCTCTCGTGCCGAAACCTTGATTTCCTCAAGCCCTGGCGCAAGAACCACAGTCCCAGGAGCAGCTTCGGCCGGCTTCTCCTTGCCCAGAGGTTTTGCTGGCTCGGGCATTTCATGCGGCATCTCACCGTAGGATTGAACATCGATCAGCGGAACATCGACACCTGGAACGGGAACGCGCTCATTGGGGCCGATGTGACCAATCGCCGGGACATCCAAAGCGAATTGCACATGCCGTTGAATCTCACGAAGCTTCCCCTCTATGATCCTCAGCCTCTGACCACATTCAACATCGGATGGATTCAATAAAAATACCATCCGATATTGTTTCTCGGCTGATTCCCAGCTCTCATCCTGCCAGTGGATGTCACCGAGCATACGATGGGCCATGAGGTTTTCAGGAGCTGCGACGATTACTTTCTCGAGCTCAGTGCGAGCCTCCTTGAAGCGCCGCATCTCGAAATAGACACGCCCAAGCAACATGTTGGCGGAGATGTATGTCGGGTGTCGAAGGAGCCCATCCCGGCAGATCTGAATGGCTTGCTCGTTGGCTCCACTCCGCCGGTATTCTTCCGCCAGCTGAACGAAAATGAGCGAGGACGGATCCTTCTTGAGCCTTTTTTCAAGCTCAGTAATTCGCGGCGAACTGAACCCTCCAATGGCCATTTTGAATTATGCTCGCATCGCTCGTAGAGATTCCATCAGTCAGGGCGAGCTTACGCTGAGAGGAATTCCTCCTCTTGATTGCGCCCACCAACCCTCATTAATAATTGAATCCCTTGTCTGCGGCTTGGTATCTCTCCTTCTGAAAAATTCCCGGGGCGTTGAAAATGAATTCTGCCCCCTGCCCCGGATGATCAACATCCAGAGCGGGGGGCAGAATGTCTCTACCCCTTGAGTCACTATGTACAGGCTATTGTTACGGTTGTTGTATCGGTTGCCATCAACCCGTCGTCGTCAGTGACTGTGAGTGTGATATTGAAAGTTGTTGTTGTTGATATCGTATACGTATGAGTTGTTGACGGACTCGCCATATTGCCACTCGATGTTCCATCTCCAAAGCTCCAATCGTACGAAACGATGTGCCCATCCGCATCCGATGAGCCCGAGCCATTGAACGAAACGGTTTTGGTCGGGCTTGTCGCGCAGAGGCCTATCGTTGGGAATGTCTGCGTCGATCCGGCATCCGCAACCGGCGGAATTCCCGATAAAATCTTGAAGGTTCTGGAGACAACACCAGTTAAACCATCGTCATCTGTGACGGTGAGGAAGACTGTGAACGTGGCAGCCAGCGAGTAAGCATGGGTGACAACCGTGCCGCTTGTCGTATCCACTGTGCCATCGCCCAAATCCCATCGCCATTGTCTAATCTCGCCATCAGGATCTGTTGAACAGCTTCCACTGAACTTGATGATATCACCCTTCACGACAGAACCGCTGCTTGGATCCGGTGTCATCACGAAGCAGGCAGTCGGATTGTTGCCTGGTCCGCCGCCGGCAACGGGAACCGTCGCTGAAGTGACACCCTGTAGGCCAGTGGAGTCAGTGACCGTGAGTACGACGGTGTAATAACCAGCGCGATTGTACGCGTGGTATGCGATCGGACCCAGGCTGCTCTCGCTTGTATCTCCGAATGACCAGTTGTATGCCGTAATGACTCCGTTTGGAGAGCTCGATAACGTTGCATCGAATACAACTTCCTGAGCGATGTCCGGATTGGTTGGCATGAATGTGAACGATGCCGTCGGATTTGCCCCGCCTCCTGATCCGATGAGGATGTTTTGAGATGACACACCCTTCAGGCCACTATCATCGGTCACTGTTAGCGAAACCGGGTAGCTACTAACTTTGTGCCAACTGTGTGTCACTATGCGACCGCCATTATAGGAGAATTTGCCATCGCCCCAATCCCAATCATACCGTCGGATGACGCCATCCGGATCACTCGAGCACGTCGCATCGAAAATGATGTCGGTATCGGGACTATATCCGCCGGTGGGGTTGGGCTTCGTGGTAATCGAGTAACAAGAGGTTGGAGCGAGTCCGGCAATATCGCCTATTTTGATAGGCTGCTGATCAACGTCATATAAGCCGGTATTATCGACAACCTTGAGCGTAATGATGTAACCGCCTTGCAATTTGTACCTGTGCGTTACGATTGGCTGGTTGAGAGAGGCATCCAGATTATCCAGGCTTTCGAAGTCAACGACCGTCCGCGAGTCCCCGAAATCCCAAATATACTTTACGATGATGCCATCCGGATCGGAAGAATCCTTGCCATCAAAGGTGATTTCCTGCTTCACCTTGTAAGGTCCGGGTGTGACGATCGTGAAGGTGGCTACAGGATATTCCGAGAAGATCGGTGGCCCATCCTTGTAACGGAGGCTGATGGGAATAAGCGAGAAATAGCGTTCTGTCCAGGGTGAATCGGTCCAGACAGCTCTGATATCGATTATTCCTTCGACATCCAATTTTGGCACCGTGTAAACCGTCCTGACGGCGCCATTCCCATCAGTGACACCGGCCTTGGTGGAAAGAGTACCAATGTTCGTCGTGCTGATTCCGCTTGTGATTTCGAATCGGATATTCTTGCCGGCCAGCGGAGTTCCATCGTAATAACGCAGAAAAGCCGTAATCGACGACTTCTCTCCCGTATTCGAAGGCAAGACGCTGGGGCTTGCAGAAACAATGATGTAATAGTTCGACCCGCTCGGTCCAACAGGGGATCCAGGATCATCAACCGCGCTGCGTTTGCACCCCGATGTCACCAGAACCATGAGAATGAGGGCGGTGAAAAGGGTGCTGACTTTTATCACGGTTTGTTTCGTTGTTAATAGCTTCATCTCGTGCCTCCAGCGTTGATTAGAGTCCTCACGTTTCAGCTCAAGTTATTTATCGGCCCAGTTCGCAAAGTGAACGCCGATTGTTCCAGTGACCGTCACTGAATTGCCGCTTAAATTGTGGCCATAAAAATCTACAGTGGCGGTTGAAATAATTTGAGCTTCACCTATCGGGCCTTCCGCCAAGCGGATCAGCGGCAACTCTGTTTTAGCGACCGCGCGAACTAGAACGAAAGGAAAGGCTGCAGTTCCGTTGGCAGGGATAGTGACGGTGCACGACTCTTCATAGGCCCACGGAACATCCTCGCCTTCCATATTTCTTCCGTCCGCGCGTGTGTATCGGACTCGGTATCTATTAATAACCACATCCATCCAGGCGGAACTACTACTCTGATCTGGATTCATCGGCGCATTTCTGATTTGCACCTGCCCACTGTCCTGGATAACCGTCGATACGTCATTGACCACCGTGACGACATCAGAAGCGCAATAGGTTCCCAGAGTTCCATCCGAGCCCTTTGCAAGCATCTGCTGGATAGTCACCAAGCTACCTGATTGGTTATTGCTCTCGTTTTTGTTACATGCACTTCCTACCAGCAATATCGCCAGAAGGAGACCTGCCATTCCAATTCGTTTTTCTGTTAAATACATTGCCATTCCTCCTTCCGCTATTCCCGAACGATTCGTGGCGTCAGGAATATAAGCAACTCACGATTGTTACGTATCTTCTGGCTATTCCTAAAGAGATAGCCAAGAAGAGGAATCTTATGCAATCCCGGAACTTTATTAGAAGTGAACGAATCCTCAGCTCGATAGATGCCGCCCAGAACGGAAGTTCCGCCATCCCTCACTTGCACCGTGGCCAATGCTTTCTGAGTGATGATCGGTGGAATACCATTCACCAGGTTGGAGAAATCCGCCTGATCGTTCTTGACGTCGACAACCATGATGATCGTTCCTTCAGCGGTAATCTGAGGTGTGACATTCAGTTCGAGGGCTGCGTTCTTGAATGTTGTTGTCGTTGTATTGTTGGCGGTCGTCTGAACAGGGATTTCGCGGCCCTGGATAATGCTGGCCTTCATGTTGTTTTGAGTTGTGATTTTGGGAGCCGATAGGATGCGACCGCGTCCGGAATTTTCCAGCGCGGTTAATGCTGCATCCAATCTAAAAGTGTCCAGAACATTTCCGATCGAAATCCCGATACCGCTTGTGTACGAAGGCGCCGGCAGGTTGACAGCGTAGCCGCCAAGCGGTCCAACGAGGCCTCCACCCGTTGTACCACCGACCGCACCTCCATCAACCAGAATATTGTTGGGGAATTTGAGGGAAGTCTGATTTCCATGACGCGCATCAGCGATCCCTTGGAATCCCCACTGAATGCCGATATTCTGAGTATAGTTGGCCGTGGATTCCACAATCTTGGCTTGGATAGTAACCTGGGGTGTCGGAGTATCGAGTGTCCCGATTAGTTTTTCGATCGTGCTGGTTTTATCAGGAATATCGGTAATGATCACCGTGTTCGTCCGGGCATCAGTGATAATTTCACCACGAGCCGAAAGCATCTTCCGGAGCACCGGTTCCATATCCTCAACCTTGGCATAGCTGAGTGGCTGAACAATTGTTTTAGTATCAACCGACAGGAGCCGTGCCTCGCGGAGGGCTCTTTTCTTCTGTTCCTCAGAGGCAAGCGTATCGAGCTTCGCAATGCGGACTACCCTGTTTTCGAGAGTGTAGCCGAGTCCATTTGTTTTCAGGATGAGATCAAGAGCCTGATCCCACGGAACTCCCTGGAAATGCACCGTAACCCGCCCCGTGACGCCAGGATCCGTGATGACGTTAAGACCACTGATTGTAGAAATAAGCCTGAACACCTGCTCGATCGGGGCATCCACCATATCCATATTGATGGGTTCGCCGCTGTAGGCAGTTTCCCCTCCAGTAATCGTCTGGATTTCAAAGCGTGTGCCTGCCATCGATGCAGGTGGTGGGGGCTCCGGGGAGGGTGTTTCTTGAGGAACAGGCTTCTGCTCTTCCACTTGAAGCGGCGCCGGAACTTCGGCCATCTCGATGCCTTTCTTCCCATGTCGCTTCCCTGTGCGCAGAGTTGGAGTTGCACTTGCTTCTGATGGCGGCATATTGGTCGATAACGTCTGTTCTGTCCTTTGATCGGCGCTCTGTGGGGAAGTGGCTTCGGATGGTATTGGTGTGCCTGGTTCGGAGGTCGACGCTTGAACTGTCAGAGGCGGTGCATCGGTTGGAGCCGGCGAAGAGGTTGCTTCCTGAGCCTGTGGTGTCTCTATCGTCGCGGGCGTTGTCGAAGTGGCGGGCTCACCGGTCGTTTCAGCCGTTGGCGTCGGCGCAGTTTTCGCAGCTTCCGGAGCAGGCGCTTTCTCAGCCGTGGATATTTCGGCGCTCACGGCGTCCGCTGGAATTGGCTCCTTCGAATCACCGGCTGCCTTGGCTTCGGCTTCATGATTCGTACGGAAGATGATCCGCAGCTGATTGGCCGATGGGACGATGTCATATCGAGGCTGGGCGTTAAGATCAAAAACAACGCGCGCGACTTTCGGTTGACCCGATTGGAACTGAGCCACCCGGATCGTTTCAACCAATTGATGTTTCACATGGATCGTTTCGATTGGCACCGTGGTCACGGCGTTGATCAGATCAAGCACCAGACGATGAGGTGTTTGTAGTTCGAAACACTTGTAATCGATGTCACCCTTGTAATCGACCACCACCTGCAGATTGCCACTGCCCTTTTGAATGTCGATTTTCTGGATTTTGGCAGCTTCTCCGGAAAGTGGCTTGTTCTTGAGTGCCGGTTCGGTTTTCGCTGGTTGTGATACTGATTCTGATGGCAATGTCTGTTCGGAAGGCTTCTTAAAAAATTCCCGAACCTTTGCCGGCTTGGATGCATTCTGCAGATGCTCAAAATCAATAAAGAGCCGCGAGCCTTCAGAATAGATCCGATAAGGCACAAGCGATGTCATGAGAATCTCAAGTCGCGTGATGGATTTCCGACCACCTTCTTCCAGCTGGTAGACGTTGATACGATCAACGCATGGTGAACCCACAACATACTGCTTCTGCAGTCCCGAGCTGTCCGCGCCGGGGATGTCGAGTACCAGAACGAGTGGGTCAAGATTATAGGAGGACGGCAGTGAAAGCGGGGCCGAGGTTTCCACGACGACTTGCGTTTTGTCGGGCAGGACCGAGGAGTTGATGGACTTGATTTTCACCACCTCGGAGGAAACCTTCGCATCCTGGGCCATGGCTGTGGTCCAAGTGAACGCCATGACCAGAAGGATCGGTACTAGAACTTTCTGGATTCGGATCATCGTTTCTCCTCCTCTTCGCCCGGGGTGAGGCTTTTCTCTATGTCACGGAATGGCTTGGTTGAAAAAGGATCCTTGATTTCTTCTCGAAAGATAACCTTATTCTGGGTCATGTTGATGATCTTCCCATCCGCCAACTCCGCCCCGATACGAACAAAATAAACCTTACTATCGGTGCCGGCCAGCATGGCGATATAGCCTTGTGAGTCTCTGGCGATCCCTTGCAGGGCCACCTCCGAAATCTGCATCCCCTGGAGTCCAGGCTTTGCTTTCTTGCTTCCGAGTGTCCTGCCGATCAAGAGGCTCACGAAGGGATCGCGCCTCCCGCTTGGACTATAAGTGAATCCCCCCGGAGTAACCGCTGGCTCCAGGGCGGGCTTCCGGTCGCCAGATGTTTTGGATTGCGCCGATGCATCGCCTGTTGCAGTCTCTTGTGCGACTGTCATGGGAACCACGCATGCTATCAGGCAAACAAGAATGCTCGCTATCAAAACTCTTTTAAGCATAGCTCCTTCCATCTAACAATCAGGATTCCTCTTTGCCGCCACCTGCATCCTTGCTAGGGGTGCGAGGTGCTCGGGGAGCGGGTGCCGCCGGCTTGGCTGCTGCCTGCGGGTTCCCCTCTACGTAAATAAAGGTGGCCGCGGTGCATTGAGAGGTAATACTCAAGTTCTCCTTAGGAGGGTTTACGCTTGAAATCACCAAGTTGGTAATATTGAAGATGCGGGAAAATTTGCCGATCTTATCAAAAAACATCGCGAGATTATGGTAGGTCCCATTGATCTCAATTTGAATGGGCCACTCGATGTAATATTCGCGCCTGGTTTCCGCGCCCGGCGTGAAGCGCAAAATATTGAGACTAGATTCCGCTGCCAGTCCTTGGAGTTTCCGTAGAATGTCATCCACTTCCTGCCTCTCGGGCAAGATCCTCTTCAGAGTTTCAAGCTTCAGATTCAGTCTCTCGATTTCCTGCTGGAACTCAGGCCTCTTCGCTTCCATCACGTGACCTTTATTAATATCGTTCTGAAGCGTCTGAAGCTCGTCGTTCAAACCATTGATCCGCCCCTGCATGTCGCCATAGAAGTAATAGTAGAAGATGACGACGAAGAGAACGGAAATGCCTCCGAAGATCCCGAGTTGGCCGTACCAGGGTAATTTATTGAGGTCTAATGCCATAGCTTTTCTCTCTGTTCCATGATCGTTACTGAGCCGCGCCTGTTGTCGATCCAGCGCCGCCGCTTCCCGGCAGTACAGGCACCGGTCGGAAGGTCGCCTGGATCTGATAGCTATATAGCTCCTTCCCTTCCGCAACACGACCCGTATTCACAATCCCAATGCTCGTGAAATATCCGCTGCGATCAAGATTGGTGATGAAATCCGCAATGGCGTTGTAGGAAGTCGCTTTCCCTTCCAGACGAATCTGGCTCCCGGTGGATTGAGTCAGTCTCTCCAGCCAGAGAAAATCCGGTAAATTCTTGCTGATCTCGTCCAGCATGTGGACGGGGCCGGTCTGATTTTTCTTCAGATCATCGATAACCTGCACCTTGGTTTCGAGAGCCTTTTTCTGAACCTCATATCCTTCGACCTCTTTGATGACCGCTTCCAGCCGCTGCTTTTCCGCAATGGCTTCTTCCTTCCTTTTCTCAAGATCCGCGATTTGCCTGTCCAACGACATATACCAGGACGCGAGTCCCGCCACTGTGGCGACAACGATCAGTGAGAAAAACAATGCGGTTCGGTTCTGCTTTTCAGCAGCTGCCCGCCCCGGTTCGGGCCTCTCCTTCCCGATCAGGTTAATCTTGATCATCGGTCTCCCACCTTTCTCAGGGCCAACCCGACCGCGACCGCCGAGAACGGAGAAATATCCGCCATGTAATCCGGATCGAACACCTTCGAATTGAAGGTGATATTCCGGAATGGGTTGAGGATTTCAACTGGGGTGTTGAATTTGTCCGCGAGCAGGTCGGCCAGCCCGATCACTTTGGCAGTCCCTCCGGAGAGCATGATCTGATCGATTTTTTCCTGGCCTGAAGTGGCCTTGAAAAACTCAAAAGTTTTTTGGATCTCGTTCTTCAGATCGTCTGAGACTTCGTTCATGATCGTCGCCACCTGCTGCGGTGAGACACCTTCGTGTGAATCACCCTTCTTGGCGGCCTCTGCACGTTCAAAACTCAAGTTCAGGCCCTTCTGAATGGCGTCGGTATAGTTGTTGCCGCCAATGGAGATGTCGCGGCTGAAAATGGAAACGCCTTGGTAGAGGATATTGATGTTCATGAGACTCGCACCGATATTGAGCAACGCTACAACCCGATTGATCGGCATTTCGTAATTGATCTCATAGGCGTTCTGCACAGCGAACGCATCCACATCAACAACCATCGTGTTTTTGCCGGCCTGCGAGATGACGCTCGTATAGCCGCTGATCTTGTCTTTCTTTGCCGCCGCCAAGAGAACTTCCATCTTCCCTTGATCGGCCGCCCGTGAGGACTCCAGCGCCTGATAATCAAGATTGACTTCTGCGATCGGGAATGGGATATACTGCTCTGCTTCCCAGTGAATCGATTCCGCCAGCTCTTCAGTCGTCATTTGCGCCAAGCTGAATTTCTTCACGATGACGGAATTGCCGGCAATGCCGGTACAGACATCCCGATTCTTGATCTTGTGATCGAGGAAGACCTTTTTGATGGCTTCACTCACTTGCAGATTGTCGATTATATCGCGCTCGACAATCGTCTGAGGTGGAAGGGGTTCAACTCCGAGACTCTTGAGTTTGTATGTTTCCCTTCCAGGCCGCCCACTCGACTGCAGTTCAACGGCCTTGATCGAACTGCTTCCGATATCCAACCCGACCAGGTTTTTTGATTTTCCGAAAAGCACTTTTTTTACCCCTGCCTTTGAAGGTTAGGCTTGAACACCGGTAATGCGGTAGCAAACGTACCAGCATATTTTACGGCTGTCAAGTAAAATTTTGCTAAAAAAGAAATACCCATCTGAACATCCCTGAGCTTCTGGTTATCAGTTTTACCCCATAAATGTGACCTCGCGCAAGACTTATTTTTACATTTGTCAAAAAAAGTTTTCTGCCCCCTTTCTACCCTTTTGAGTCCCGCCGTGGATCCAGCCCTTCAGAGAGAGCCTCGCCGGCCAGCGACATCCCCATCAGTGTCATCATCAACAAAAACCCGGGAAAGAGGATCAGCGATGGTTGATCCAGAAGATGCCGCCGTCCTTCATCGATCATCGATCCCCAGCTTGCCTGCGGCGGCGGAGCCCCCATGCCGAGAAAGCTGAGTGTTCCTTCGGCGAGAACAACAGACGGCAGGTGGAGGGCCATCAGCACAATGATCGGCCCTGTGATATTTGGTATCACATGTCGGGCAATGATATGCCATCGAGTCGATCCGATCGCCTTTTGTGCCTCGATGTATCCGGACGATCGCAACCCGATCGTGAGAGAACGGGAGAGCCGAGCGTACCCAATCCATCCCGTGAAGATGAGCGCCACGACCAAATTCTTCCGGCCCGGCCCGAGGAGCGTCACGAGTGCGAGGGCCAGAAGAATTCCAGGAAATGACTGGACGAGATCCAGGACTAATTGAATTGAGCGATCAACGATTCCAGCCGAGAAGCCGGAGAGACTTCCCGCTGAAACTCCAATCACCGCGGACAAAGCCACCACAAGGACCGCGGAGAGAAGTGACCATCGAGCGCCAATGGCGCTGCGAAGAAAAACGTCACGGCCGAGATCATCAGTCCCACAAGGATGGCGCCAGGAAGCGGGTTGCAACCGGTCCGACAAACACATGTCGACACCATTCCCCGTCGAGATGACGCTCGGTATCACTGCTACTAAAAACGGGATGGCCAGCAAGGCAAGGCCGATCCTGAGATGCCCAGCAGGGCGTCGACGAATGGTCTGCGGTGGTTTCCCGACCGTTTGAACAGGCGCCAATTCGGCTTTGAGCCGGCGAGCCCCATGGATCGGCCATCCCATCAACATGGCATCTTCTCTCTGACGCGTGGGTCAAGTGCTGCGTGGACGAGATCGGCGGCGATGTTGACCGAGAGATAAAGTAGACTGAGAAGCAGAAGACACCCCTGCACGACCGGATAATCACGCCGGGCAATCGACTCAACGAGCAGCCTTCCGAGGCCGGGCCATGCGAAAACAGTCTCGGTGACAACGGCGCCGGAAAGAAAGGCGCCGGAGTGGAGAGCGAAAGCGCTCGCGAGTGGCGCCAGCGCATTCGGCAGCAGATGCCGTACCATGACGCGCCTTTCGCATACACCACGGCATCGAACGGCTCTGATAACCTCCGACGCGAGCTCCTCCTTAACCCGTACCGCAATAAGCCGTGTGAGCGAAGCGGTGGCAGGCACAGCCAGTGTGATGGCCGGCAGAATGAGATGCGCCGTCGTGGAGGCTCCCGACACCGGCAGCAGTCTTAGTTTTACGGAAAAGATGACAATGAGCACAGGGGCGAGCCAGAAGGCTGGAAGAAGCCACCCAATACTCGATGCGAGTGAAATGCCCAACCCAATGGCGCTTCGGCTTTTCAGAGCTGCGAGCATACCGAGAGGCACGGATAACCCCAGCGTGATTAAAAAGCCGACAGCAGCCAGTTGCGAAGTATACGCGAATCTCTCTGCGATGAGGCGGGAGGCTTTCTGTGACGTATGGAGTGAAAGTCCCAAATCGAGTGTACAAAGGCCCTTCGCGTAATGAAAGAACTGGAGAGTCAGAGGCTGATCAAGTCCGAACTTCTTTCTGAGAGCCATGACATCCGCAACCGGCACTCCATCTCCCAGCATCGCCCGGATAGGGTCGCCGGGAATCAGATGAATCAATAAAAAGACCGCAATCACGACGGCAACGACGAGTGGGATGGCCAGCAGAAGCCTGCGGAGGAGATATCGAATCATGTTTCTGGTCTCCGAAAGCCAGGCAATCTCTTCTTATGATGCGCCGGCGGCATGATGAAAGGAGAGGCAGCGATGCTTGGAGAAGCTGCGGTCCCCTCTGCGCCTCCACTCCTCTGCCTCTCGGCGGCCATCGAACGATAAGCGCTGATATGAAAAACCATTGCCGCCGGCCTATGGACCATCATCCTTGATCCCAAGCCTCTTGATGAGTTTGAAAACGCCTTGTCGACTCAGGCCGAGGTCACGGGCGCACGTGGTTCGACTACCGCCGGCGCGGCGCAGGCTCTCGATAAGAAAATCCCTTTCGAAGTGCGCACAGGCATCGGCGAACGGCATGCTGGAGATGGAAAGCGCCATCGCTTCATGTTTCGAGGTTTCTTCGAAATGCTCTCGTTCCAGGACAGGAGAATCTCCGGCGGCAAGAAGTGCTCGCTGTAATGCATTTTGCAGTTCCCGCACATTCCCGGGCCATCGTTGCCTCAGGATCCAGGTGCGGGCAGCCGTTCCAAGCCGAGGAGCCGGCAGCCCATAATTTCGTGAAAATATCGAAAGATAATGATCGACAAGCGGGAGGACATCCTCGCGTCGCTCGCGCAACGGCGGAATCAACAGTGTCACCACTTGAAGCCGGTAGAAGAGATCCTCGCGAAAACGCCCGGCAGTAACTTCGGCAGGCAAATCCCTGTTGGTTGCGCTGATGAACCGCAGATCCACCGACCGATTCCGAGTCTCTCCAATCCTGCGGAACTCACGCTCCTGCACAACCCTCAGCAGTTTGGCCTGAAGTCGCAGCGGCATCTCACCGATCTCATCCAGAAAGAATGTCCCGCCATCGGCCTCTTCTATCAACCCGGCTCGATCACTCCTGGCATCCGTAAAGGCGCCGCGGCGGTATCCGAAGAATTCGCTTTCCAGAAGCGCCTCTGGAATGGCACTGCAATTGACCCCGATAAACCGATCCTTGGCCCTTCCACTCATATCGTGAATGGATCGAGCCAGAATTTCCTTTCCGGTACCACTTTCGCCGGAGATGAGGACGTTGACATCGCGTGGCGCGACACGGCAAGCCGCCTGCAGGAGCGCTTCCATGCGATCCGAGACGGCGATGAAACGGCCGAGAGCAGGATGCTTCTGGAAAAGCGCATCCTTCTGCCGGGTTTGATCCGAGAGAGCGCCGCGCAGCCCGAGTGCGAGCCCGTCGGCAAGCGCCGCAACAAACTCAGCATCTCCATGCGTCAAAGCCTCCGATGGAGCGCGGCGGTCCAGATAGATCGCCCCGATCGTCGACCCTTTTCTAAAAAGCGGAACGGCCATGGCAGAGACAATTCCCGGCATGCCTGCGCGAAGAGTTTCCAACTCGCCCAGCACGACATTGTTCCGGTTCTCGATCGCGATCCGTGTAACCCCAAGTTCACTCTCCTCCTTCACTCTGACCTCGCCTCGTTTCGCGACGACAGCGATTTCTCCGCTATTTTTTTTCAAAACGAGCAGGCACATGGCAGCGCTCAGGCGTTCTCTCATCGCATCCAGAATAAGCAATGCCACAGACTCATCGGATGTCCCCTGCCCCGCTTTCCGGCTGATACGAAACACTTCGGATTCCACGCCCGGCGGTGCGAAGCAACGTGCAGGACCCAGGCCAAAACACGCCGCATTGCCTTCATGCCACGTCCGATACCGCTGGACCAGCCGCGGATTGCATGAACGTTCGATGATCTCTTCCAGCTCTTCAATAAAGGCGGGATCTTTGAGGAATTCATCCGGCATCGTGTCGATGATCGTCAACATCACATCGGCTTGCACAAACGGATTGGACGAACGCCGGGCTGCCGCCAGAGCGATCCGGTATCGCTGATGCGCATCCCTCTTCCGGCCCGTTCTTTCAAACGTCTGAGCCAGGAGCAGTTCGGCTTCGCTTTCCGCCGATGGTCGCTGGTGAGCAGAGGCGAGAGCCAAACGAGCTGCTTCAGCTGCTTCCGGGAATCGTCCCTTCCGGTACTCGTAGCGGCCACGCAATATTTCATAATCAGCAACCAGTCGTGGAATCATGGGAAACGATTGCCGATGTGCGGAGATTGTATCGAGGAGTGAGGCGGCTGCATCCAGAGAATTGTCGAGCAGCTGCAGGCGAACCTGCTTCAACATCGTGTCAATCATCTCGACCCGATCCTTCTGGGCGGCAAAAATTTCAGACGCTTCAGCCAGCCGCAGACGAGCTTCTTCAACATCACCTTTGCAGAGAGCCACCATTCCCAGACTCGACAGGTCATAGGCCGTCGAGCGGAGATTCCCACTGGCGCGATCAGCATCCAAACATAACTCTAGAAGCCGCTGCGCCTCTTCGTATTCTCCCGTCGACAACATCACTTCGGCCAGATTGAAACTGGCGAGTGTGAGAGAGCGGCGATTTCGGATTTTTCGGAAGAGACTCAGGCTGGTCTCCAACTCACGCCGCGCCTCACTCCACATTTCCTGATCCATATAGAGGACACCGAGATCGGACGCCACTTTGCCCTGCTGCAAAAGGTTCCCCTCCTCGGCGTAAAGACCCGCGGCAACGCGGAAACTCTTAAGGGCTTTGTCGCGTTCGCCTTCGTTTTTTTGGAGAATGCCGAGATAGTGCCGGGCCTGTGCAGCTTCTGCGGCTGCCCCATCAATCTGAGTCAGTATCTTTTCGGCGTCGAGGAGGGCTTCTCTGGCTTTCTTTTTGTCATCATCCCGGCGAAGAAGAAAGTATCCGTAATCGCGGAGGCATTTTCCGGCAATCAACGGATCGACTGCCGGCCGCCGGCAGAACGCCTGCGCGATGTTCCAGTGTGCGCCGGCGGCTTCTGTATCACCGATGAGGTATCGGCAGCGCGCCGCGGCACAGCGGAGCTCAACTGCAGCCGATCCCGTCGCTTCGCCCACAGCTTCTTCGGCAATCCGTACCGCAAGGCGGTAATCTGTTGCCGATTCGGCGGCACGTACATATTTGCAGATAATCGTGCCACCTCCCGGTATTTGAAAAGACATCGCCCGTCGATAGGCCGCGATTCCTTCACGATAGAGCTCGACTGACGTCGCCCAATCACCGCGCAGCTCCCAAAAGTCGGCATCTTGGGAACGGTTGGCATGCGGCGCCAGGCGATCAAAGAGCCGATGTGCCTGTGCCCGAGGCACGAATCGAAGACGGGCCGTGCCGGTCTCTCTGAGTGCCATGATGGCGTTTGCATACCTTCCCGCTCCCATGAGAAGCATAGCCATCGTCAGAGGGGCGAGCTGAGAGCCATGATCACGGAGCCGCGCCAGCAGACTCAAGGCGCCGGCGCGCGTCAGGCCGGCAGTTCGCCGAAGGGCATGCCGTGTTTCTGCTCTGAGAGAAACTTGATCGCCATCACTGTTGATGAGCAGTGCCAAGGAGGAGAGGCACTCGCACTCTTCATCAGTCAAGAGATTTCTTGGAAGTGGAGATTCTGCGCTCAAGAGGAGAGTCACAAGATGTCGCTGAGTCTCCGGCAATGCATCGAAAATGTGTCCCGGGCTGGACACGAGGATCGTCGCACCGCCCCCTTTCCAGGTCCCGTCAAGAGCACGAGCGCCGCGCATGAGAAGAGCCGAATGGAGCCCATCTTTGAAAAGCTCCACATTGCCCCCGGCTTCAACAGCCAGCCGTTTCATGATCGAAACGGCCCCTCGGCCAGGAAGAAAAAAACGCCGCGAAAGCGCCGAAGCATCAGGATAATCCAACCGGCAAACAGCCGCTTCGCCCGGAAGACGAGCCGGGGTTGATGAGGAATGCGCCAGAACCATCACCGGGGAGCCGTTCAAATAGGGCAGCAGATCGTCCAAAAAATTCGTGTCATCAGAGCCAGGGTCATCGTCGATTTCAATGGACAAGACGACGGCATCGCGACCAGATCGCTCCAGAATGCCCTGCGCCATACGTGATATCCGTTTCCCGATGGCGCCGGCAGTTGCGATCTCTCCTCCGAAGGCCGATGCCAATCGGCGCACAGCATCTTCCAGCCGCACAGCGGCTGTTTCCAAAACGCCGCTGATTGAACGGGCAGCAAGAGGCAGCGTCCTCTCTCCATGGCAATCCAGAAGATCCACAAGCATCTGCTGACGTCCTGTCCCCCATCGGCCCTCGACGAAAAGAAAAGAAGACCGGCCTCGCCGCAACTCCGCCACCGCCGCTTCGTAGGCCATCACGAGCCTAGGATCGATCCATCGGATTCGACCAATGCAACTCCGCAGTGCCTCCGGTCTGCGAGCATCAATCCAGCGGGAGCACTTCACAAGGGCCTCCTCGGCCGAGATCGATGCACTCTCATCCAACAGACACTCGATGAAATCCCGTAGATCAGAATTCGGAACAGCCTGAAGCGCTTTTCGGAGCCTACCCTGATCCGCTTCACATTCACCGTCGCATCCAACGGCCAGCCTCAGAAGGAGCAGCCCCAGATCATGAATATCCTTCAATGCGCATCGGCCACCGCCGGTCGACCCAGGCACAGCAGTGATCATCTGTTCAGAGACGGCGAAAACGGCTCGACCCGGCAGCAAGGATACAGCGAGAGGACTGATGTTCTGATGGAATAATTTCTGGTTGTGGAGAAATGCAAGTGCAGCCAGCAGTTGACAAGCTGTCTGTCGCACGACATCCATCGGCAGAGGCCAGCGGGAGGTCATGGTGGCGTCGACATCGAGCCATTCAGCCGCGATGTAGAAGCCTCCGGCATTCAGACATCCGGTTGAAAAAATACGTTGGAGGTGCGCATGATCGAGCTGCGAATAGGCATGCAAGGCGGATGAATCCAGGGGCAGCCCGCTATTTCGTGCGAACACACGCACAGCCGAATCTCGGCCGAGTCCATCCTGGGATCGATACAAAACCGATTGCCGATTGGAGGTTATCCCATGCCCTGGAGGTAAGGGCGCGAGCGAAGTCGCGCGTTCCTCGGAGACGCCTGTGTGCTTCATGCAATTGTCCTACAGAAATCTCATGAAAACCTCGTTGCCCAGAAGCATTTTTTCCTCGGGAATTCGAAACCGAGTGTCCTCCTTGACAACAAGCCCGAGGTCCATGAGCTCTTCCCAGTCTTTCCGAAACCGAGTCGCGGGATCATAGCCAAATGCATTTTCAAAGTAAGAACAGTCAATCCCTTCGACGGTTCGGAGCCCTAAGAACAACAATTCGCGAGAGATGCTGTCACGATCCATATGGATCATCTCGCGATCCCGACTCGGATCGGCCAAATAGGAAGAAAAGCCGGATGTATTGGTGAGCCTGATCCCATCATAGAAAGATGCCGCCGAAAGCCCCAGGCCGATATAAGAGGATCCATTCCAATATTTTCGGTTATGGCGACTTTCACGGCCCGGGTGCGCAAAGTTGCATATTTCATAGTGGCGATAACCGCTGTTGGCCAGAAATCGGCACGAATCCTGATACAGAGATGCAACGAGATCGTCGTCGGAAGGCGGGAGGCGGCTGATTGGGGTCTCTGGAAAAATCTCCAGAATATAGAGTGAAACGTGGGATGTCCCCAGACGGCGGATGAGCTCCAAAGAGAGCGCGAGACTCTTCTGATCTTGTCCTGGAACCCCGAGGATGAAATCCAGGTTGACATTTTCAATTTGGCCACGCACCAACGCGACTGTCTCTTCCACTTCCTCAATAGTATGGCGGCGATCAAGGGCGACAAGCTCGGATGGAACCGCGCTCTGCACACCGATGCTGACGCGGTTGACGCCGAGGCCCGAATAGAACGCGGCATGTTCGCCGACACCTCCCGGACGCTCCGGATTGGCTTCGATCGTGAATTCACAATCATCATCGATACGGAAAGAGGCACGAAGTGCCGTGACGATCCTTTCAAATAGATCCAGCCGCAGGAGGCTCGGGGTTCCTCCTCCGAAATAGATGGAATCATAGATCAGATCCCTGACTGGCGGCGCAGAGGAAATGCTCTTCACTTCGGTAAGAAGCGCCGATACGTACTGTTCGTGTGCACTCTCTACTGTTGTCGCAAAATGACAGTAGCCGCACCTCGTTGTGCAAAAAGGGATGTGGACATACAATCCTGCTCGCTGCATTATCTCAACCGATGTGAAGCTCACTCTAAATCCTGTGGAAGCAGTGAGTCAAGAGAAACATTCTTTTCATGTTTCCTGATTCTCAGATCCTCTTTCTCAAACCCACTTTCTAAACGGCGACGGCATTGACAGCCATCGATCCTCTTGACTATGTTCTTCCCTGGAGATTGATATGAACGATGAAATGAGCGATCAGAACAAAGAGGAAGGTTGGGGACACAAGATCCTCAAGGCGGTCATCGGCTCGGCCGGAGAAGCGTCCAATGACGAGCAGGCCGTTCCGCCCGAACCGGTCACGGCCACATCAATTGAGACTCCACAGGTAAACGCGAGCTCGGTGACAGGATTGAATCCACAAGTCGATACGCTGATCAACCTTATACGGGAGCTGCCTCCTGAGGTGAATCGCAAGACAGGAGCGGCGATCGTTCGAAAGACGATGGCCGCGATGGGTGTCTCCGTCGAAGAGGTACTCGGAGACACGACACGTGTCAAAGCATCTCTCATGAAAGAAATCGAGCTCCACCGTCACGCCATCGAAGACAACAAAAAGCAGATCGGGCAGATGGAGGCTGCGATCGAGTCGTCTCAGAAAAAGATGTGCCAGCTTGATGAAATCCTGGAGATCTTTAAGTAGCGCCCATGAACGAACCGACTCCACCGAATTCTCACTCTGAAAGTCGCACACCCAGGCCCGACTGGCTAAAAATCCGCCTGCCGTCAGGAGAAGCCTACTTCCGCTTAAAATCGATCATGCGTCGTTCCGGACTGCACACGGTTTGTGAAAGCGCTCTGTGCCCGAACATCTCAGAATGCTGGAGCTCTGGAACAGCCACCTTCATGATCCTGGGAAACATCTGCACGCGCCATTGCATGTATTGCGCCGTCACCAGTGGGCAACCGGCTCGCGTCGATCCGGATGAGCCAGCACGCGTCGCCGACGCCGTTAAGCTGATGGGCATACGGCATGCCGTTGTGACGAGCGTTACGCGAGATGATCTTAATGATGGAGGAGCGGAGATTTTTTATCTGACGGCTCACGCGATCCGTCGGACGTGCCAGCAAACAAAAATTGAGCTGCTCGTACCGGATTTCGCCGGAAGACGCGAATCGGTAGAGCGGGTCGTCGAGGCCCATGCGGACGTTTTCAACCACAATATCGAAACAGTCCCTCGGCTCTATGACAAAGTCCGACCGATTGCCCGCTATGAGCGTTCACTAGATGTGCTGCGCCTCGCCGCGGAGCTCAATTCGTCCTCCATCACGAAAAGCGGGATCATGATCGGGATGGGCGAAGAACCGGAAGAAGTCCTCTCTGTTTTCAAAGACCTTCGATCAGTTGGTTGTCGATATCTCACCATTGGCCAATATCTTCAGCCGTCAAGGCAACATCACTCCGTCGCTCGTTTTTACACTCCAGATGAATTTGCAGATCTTAAAACCCAGGCGGAATCGCTTGGATTCGAGTGTGTCGACTCAGGCCCCTTGGTCCGCAGCTCCTACCACGCACGGATTGAATAATTCGCTGTCGGCCGCGCCTGCAACTCCGGACGCGCATAACAATCGAATGAGATAGGACGCATTGGGCGTCAGATGTATTTCGCAGGACGAGCACGCGATCAGGCCGTAAGCACTAACGCCAGTATGCTGACTATGAGGCGTTGTTTTTATTTTGATGGATACCCACTCGGCTTGTGTCCGATCATCATTCATAATGCAGCGGACAAGCACAATCGTATCCGAACCTTTCTTGATCGCAACTCCTTCCAGCCCTGATCTGCCGAGTCGCTTCAGGAAAGGACGAAATTCTCTTACAGGACAACCATCACAAACTGCGCAGGTTTAGACCGCATCACTATTTCATTCGTCTCAACTCACAGAAAGAATTATTCACAATAATAATTAGGAATCACTGACGCACTGAGAATGAGGGTCAGAAACCAACAAGTATCCATTAATGGCTTCCGGCGGGCGGCGCCTTTTCGCCGGCTTTGATCTGAACCATGATGCAATTTTCAGTCGGAGGTCGGACGCAATTGTAGTATGGTGAAAGAGCACAGAGTGGATTGTAGGCGACATTAAAATCGATTATGAACATGTTATTCGTCACCAATTCAGGATCGACATAGCGGCCGGCACCGTAGGTTTCCTTGCCGGCGCTCCCGTCTTTAAACGGCAGAAACAATTCAGCTGACGCCGCACTCTCCTTATATGCGTATAGCTTGAATTTGTCTCCGGCGATGTCGAAATCAAAATATCCAACCCGCAGGAAATTCTTGATACGCCCCTGGCTTGTTCCCATGATGACTGGTTCAGGTACCTTGAGCGGGACGAGCTGCATGGGGACACGATACCGGAGATCGATCGGATATCGGGTGAATCCCTTAAAGGACTTCTGCTTCGGCGTGCCAGGCTGAAAAGCCATGACGCGTCCTGTTTCGCCCTGGAGCGAATATCGGATAATCAGGCCATCAGCTTTTATGACCTCTCCGTTACCCGCGATCGTGAGCGACGTGGAGGTGACGGCCTTTTCTTGAAGAGCTGCCTTCGTGATGCCTGTGAATGTGACGACGAAGCCTTGAGGAGGAGCGTAAACCGAGATAATACCATGTGTAATCGGTTCAGTGGCCCGGCCCGGCTGCCCTGGGACAAGCGCCAGGCGCTGGCCGGGATTCAAATAAAACGAGCCACTGGCGGCAAGCGGAGACGTTTCTGAGGTGCGGAAATTATCCGTCTGCTCCTTCCACCATTTCTCGATCTCTTGCTCCGCCTTCCCTGGCGCCGGCTCGGCGGCTGTGAGCAGCGACAGAGGGAAGCACAACACGAAAAGCATCGTCAGCCATAGTATGTTTTTCATCTCTTCTTTTCCTCTTTTCTTCGTCGGAAGTATAGCAACAGGACGAGTATAGGGACAAACGCGATCACTTCGACAATGACGTTGCAGAGGTTATGAATGATGACCTTTTTGGAGAACAGAGGTGCACGCCAGACATCTCCGAAAATCGGATACACAGCGATGTAGAACGCTTTCCCAAAAGGCCACAACAGGGGAATACCGATCAAGCCTCCTCGATCAACCGTGATGTAGTCGATGAGCACATGAGAGAGTATGCAGGCTCCGAAAAAGAGAGTTAATCGGAGAAACCCGATGCCGGTGGTTGTCGAAGCCGGCCGAGTATCGCCGCGTTTCAGAAACGGCAGCTCAAGTCGGCGCAGCCGGAGCCGTCTGGCCAGCATCCAAACAGCAGCCAGCAACACTGCTCCGACAACGACGGCGCCGATGCTGTGCGTGACACCATGATGATATTTCCTGAGGGCATGGACAAAAAGACCTGGAAAAAAATCGATATCCGGAAGATTTGCAGCGACGATGGCTGCAATCATGGATGGCGTTTTCCAACCGGCGCGCCGAAATCCGGCATAAACGATGGCACCGGCAAGGGCATGTCCGATCGGTGTCGCCATTCTACACATCCCCATTTTTCAGAACGCCCCGCTGCCGGAGCGCCCTGGTGAAAACAGCCTTGATGCAAAAGCCCAGGCCGATGAGACTCAGTGCGACCCCGGCTGTCATGAATGGGCGATAAAGAAAAATGTCGACGGCGCCAAGGTTTCTAAAGATATCGCCAACCCAAGCCTGCAACACGTCCATGCTCAACCTCTAAGCGAAATCGCGAAAATAGTGCGGGTATGAGAGTTGTCAATTTTCAACGCCGGGGGTTCCATCTCAATATTCTGACAGATGGAACGCCGCCTTGTAACCTGAGGAGCCCATTTGATTGATGGAAGCGTCGCATCTGAAATCGCACAAATCGATCTGCGAAGTTTATCGGGGACAACAAGTCGAGCGTGATCGTCTCTCATGAAGCATAACTCAATCCATACCGCGTTAAAATCCCTAATCCCCTGTTCCAGTCAAGAGTGATAATGGTTTGCGATAAAGAAAGATACCACACGGGAAGGGGTCAGGGATCAGTGAGTCGCAGAGATCATGCATATTGAAAGGCGTTGAATGAGTTTAAATTGAAACTGGGACTGATCCATCATACCATCCATTTTATGCGATATCACATCAATCGGATTTGGAATCCAGGTCGGTTCGGAATTTTTCATTCTGCCGATCGCCTTCTTTGTGCCTCAATCCTTGATCACTCTTGCATACTGACTGGAGACCCGAAATGCTTAAGACTTTCTTTCTTTCTTTCATCCCCCTCTTCGTTGCCATCGACCCCATAGGAATAATCCCTTTGTTCCTTTCGCTCACTGAGAGCATGGAGGCAAAGCAGAAGCGGTCGCTGGTGACGGACGCCACTCTGACAGCAGCGGCCATTTCACTTATTTTTCTGATCGGCGGCCACTATATCTTTCAATTCCTCGGCATCACCGAAAACGATTTTCGCGTCGGCGGAGGGATCGTCCTGCTGGTGCTGGCTGTGTATGATCTGATCTTCTCGCACGAAAACCGCCGCGCTCCCGATGCGACCGTCGGGGTCGTTCCCATCGGGATCCCGCTCATTATGGGCCCGGCAGCCCTGACGACCATCCTGATCGAAGTCCAATCCTACGGTTACATCACGACGATCATCGCATTGCTGATGAATATGCTGGTCGTCTGGTCCATTTTCAGATACGCCGATCTTTTGAGCCGCCTGATGGGCCGGGCCGGAAGCCGCGCCTTTGCAAAAGTCGCATCGCTCTTCATGGCCGGCATCGCCATCATGATGATCCGCATCGGTCTGGAAGGCATGATGCATGCAATTAGGAGGTGACGAATCAGCTCTGTTGAGGATCCATTGATGGGAAGAAGGTGAACGTGTTCAATCGTGGTTCTTCAAAGAAGTGGATTCTTGGACCCTCACATTCCTCGCGGAAGAGGAAGGCCTGGAGAAGGGTGTAGCTGAGGAGGACGAAAATCACATGGCCCATGACCAGAGAGAAGGCGCGAGAAGTGACCTTTGACAGATCCCAGAAGCACTTGTATTGTCGATGTCGTTCCTCCATTGAGGTACGGAGTTCATATGTGGAGCGGATCGTGGAAGCGCTCCAATCGGATGCCGCCGTCACGATGATCCAATCTTTGACTTCGCCGTTAGAATCGATTTCACGGTTGATCGCACCCAAGAACGGAACGGGGCAATCGTGCTGATTTTCCAGGCAGGAGCCGCGCTAGCCTGCCCGAAGCGCGGTCACGACTGCTTCCCGATCATTCTCGGATGTCACAAGATCCATCACATCCTCTTCTTCTCAGAGCTTCTTCTTCTGGGGGCTGGATGTGGAACTCGCAGAGCGGCCTCCAAACAGTTAATCGCCTCCAGGATCTGACGATGGAGTTGAACCAGGCTCGCCCGCGTCTCGCGAAATCGACGGTACTGTTCCGCAAGTTGCCGCAGACGGTGCTCATCGGATGTGGCGACCGATCGAAGGCGCGTCCGGCCTTCTTCACTCCATGACAGAACGGTGCTCACATGTCGGTCTTTCTTAGTGCGAGCACATCGACAGGTCTCCTTGCCACATCGCGTCCGGAGTTGATAAAGAGTCCCCTTGATCAGCTCGCGTGGGTGCAAAAGGGTAAGCGCCAGACGCTGATGCTCTTCGATAATGGCTCGCAAGACCTGACGTTGCCGGCTGGCCTGGCGCAGGTCCATGATGATGCCTCAGTTCTGTCTATAAGCTATAATACAATATAGCATAAAGAAACTCAAAATGCAAGCCCAAAAATGCACCCGAAATCCGCGGATAAGAAATGGCGGCAAGCCATCAGATAGTCTCGATAGACCCGGCATGACGGCTCGGCATCCTCGCGAGCCGTGCCGCAGAGGCTCCGAAGCCATTTGGTCGCAATAGGCGTGTGCTTACTCGCGGATAGGGGTGCACTTCCGCACAAATAATTGCAGCGCGTTCGGACGGGGACGACCAGAAGTTCCGGAAGAGCTCCTTGATGGCCCACGCGCAACCGGTGCGAAGATTGCAGTCTTTCAGCACTTCGAGATCATTACGGGGCCAGTCCGGGATGTTCTCCTCGTTGGCAGGCCAGATTACACCGAGCTATGCGGTCGAGAAGCCAGGGGCCCCAGACCGGGTTCGTGCCGTCTCACGATAGATCCTGTGCCCGTGCTGCCGGGATGTCTTCCTCTCCAAATCCTTCACTCCATCCCCCGCTTACACCGATCCCCCTCCATCGCATCTCTCGAACACAACATGTTGGGGTATGCCACTCCAATGCCGGAACAACCACATATGCATAAATCGCCTTAACTGGGCGTTCTCTCATAGAGGGATAGCCACAGCAATTGTGAATCATTCAAATCCAGCATCGTGAATAGAACCAGCAATAGGCTTCGATGCCCCTATGCCAGATCCGATCGACGAATCGGCAGATGCCTGATTCGTTTGCCAGTTGCCGCGTAAATCGCGTTCGCGATAGCGGGGGGTGAAGCCGGATAGCCCAGCTCGCCGACTCCGCCGGGAGACTCCCGGCTCGGAATAACATGCGTCTCAAAAATTGGAATATCCTTCATTCTGCACCAGGGGTAGTCGTGGTAATTGCTCTGAACGACACAGCCCTTATCGATTGTGATTTCCGCCATGAGGGTTGTTGTCAGGCCATCGAGAACAGCGCCTTCGATTTGCGCCTTGATTCCAGTTGGGTTGATTGGGATTCCGCAATCGACCACGCTCACGACTCTGAGTACTTTCACATCTCCCGCCTCCGATACTGAAACTTCTGCGACATGGACGACATACGATCCAAGCCCTATATAGCAGGCGATGCCTCTGCCAGAGCCCTTCGGCATTGGTTTGCCCCAGTCACTTTTTTCGGTGGCCAGCACGAGTGCCCGGCACATGCGATCGTCGGTCAGCAGGCTTCGCCGGAACACAGCGGGATCCTGGCCGGCCGCCGCGGCAAGTTCATCGGTGAAGCTCTCATAGACAAATCCCAAAGCCGAATCCATGACCGATCGCCAGGGGCCTGTGGGAATCGGTTGCGGCATCTTAAAATGTTGAATCTTTGACATTGGAATCTGGTATTGCCATCCCTCGTTGCGCGGACTTCCGAAAGCAGGGTCGATCGCCTTGCCACCCCGGGTTGTCACCATTTGATGAGACATGTTCATAGGCTTACCGGCCGGATCGATGAATGCATCCAGAATGTGATGACTCATGGGTCGATACGGGCTGAACCGAATATCATCCTCGCGACTCCAGACAACCTGCACGGGAGCCCCTATCGTTTTGGAAATCTCGGAGGCTTCGAGTGGTCCGTCTGGATAGTGCTTCCGCCCAAAAGCGCCGCCGAGCAGCGTGGAATGAATGATCACGCTCTTTTCGTCTATCCCAATCAGCTTGGCGACAAGAGTGCGCATGTAATCGGGTTCCTGAGTCGGCATCCACAATTCGCAAGAATCTTGCTGAACCGACGCGGCACAATTAACGGGTTCCAATGATGCATGGGCAAGGTACGGAAGATCATAGATAGCGTGGACGACTTTTTTCTTGCCGCCCGGGTCCGGCAGGTGTGATTCCTCGGAGACGGCTGATTCGAGCTGCTGGAGTATCGTCTTGGTGTCGAGATATGCATTGGGTCCTCGGTTCCATTTCACCTTCAAGGCCCCGCGCCCCTGCATCGCCGCCCATGTAGTATTGCCGACAACGGCAACTCCATCTTCGATCTTGATGACATGCGTGACTCCCGGTATGGCTTTCGCCGCCGTGTCATCGATGTCTCCGACGGTGGCGTCGAAAACCGGAGGATGGGCGATGACTGCGTAGAGCATTCCTGGAAATTTGAAATCCAGGCCATAAACCGCCTTGCCTTTTACCATGTCCGGGTGGTCAAGACTGTGTGTCGAAATTCCGATGATGCGGAATGCATCGGGCGATTTTGTGTGTATCGTCTCGGGATCCGGGACTGGCAGGGTTGAAGCGAGCTTGACCAATGATGCAAAGCAGGCGGATTTCGCGCTCGGAGTGTGCATCACATTGCCCTTCTCAATAGTGCATGCATCCGGAGGCACTCCCCATTGCTTCGATGCCGCGGTGACGAGCATCTGGCGAGCGATGGCGGCTGCGGTTCGCATCGGTGTCCAGAGAGTCCGAACGCTTCTGCTGCCTCCGGTAACCTGCCGGCCGTAGCGATTCTTATCGACTGGGGCTTGTTCAACTCTGATTTTAGTCCACTCTGCATCCAGCTCCTCGGCGACGATCATTGCCATCGTCGTCCGAATACCCTGTCCCATTTCGGCTCGTGCGACCGTGACCGTGATCATGCCATCGAGATCGATTTTCAGCCATGCATTCGGAGCGAACTCATTGCCGGTGAGCCTTTCCTTGGCTTGCGGAACGATTGGAGGACTGAACGTTCTCTCTTGCGGCATGAAGAAGGCGAGTGTCAATCCGGCGCCGGCTTCGGTAACGATTTTCAGAAAGGTGCGCCGGGGGATGGAGTTTTGCGTTGTGTTCATTGTGCAATCCCTCTGGAGACGCGTTTAATGGCGAGGCGGATGCGAGGGTACGTTCCACATCGGCAGAGATTGCTATTCATGGCTTCGTCGATGTCTGAATCGGTTGGGCGCGGTTTTCGGGTCAACAAGGCGGTTGCGCTCAGCAATTGCCCGGGCTGGCAATAGCCGCATTGAGACACATCCTCATCGATCCATGCCTGCTGGAGCGCTCGACCGATCTCCGTCGATAAGCCTTCAATCGTCACGATTGCTTTTCCAACGGCTTCTGAAACAGGTAACAGGCAGGACTGCATCGGGTCGCCATCAACGAGCACTGTGCATGCCCCGCACTCTCCAATTCCACAGCCGTATTTCGTGCCGGTCATGCTGAGCAGGTCGCGTAACGCCCAGAGGAGCGGCATGTCCGGCTCTGCTTCAATTGTCCGTTCGACACCATTGATAGTGAGTTTGATAATCGCCATGGATACCTCAGTGCGGTGAGGGCATAAACATTATGTCGCCTCACCTTGGTACTGAAAAAAATCTCTTCGGATATGTGGCCCTCAAAATTGGAAGCACAAGTTTATAATCAGCGCCACTCATACGGCAAATCGAAGCTCATTTCCGGATCTCTAGGTTGCAATTGTTATTGGCGCCCTTATTCTGTCCTATTCAAATGCCTGCTGAATCAGCATCTCCTGCTCAGCCAGATGCATCCGCTGGCTCCCGGTTGCCGGGCTGGCGCTGGGCATCCGCCCGATATATCGCACTGATTTGATCGAAGGCAGAATTTCTTTGATCCTTGGTCGGATGTAGTTCCAGGCCCCCATATTCCCTGGTTCTTCCTGAACCCAACGGATGTCAGCGGCATCCGGGTATCGAGTGAAGAGATTGGATAAGATCCGTTCCGGGAATGGATAGAGTTGTTCGATTCGAATGATGACTGTGTCGCTATTGGCGTGCTTTCGGCGAAAGTCCAACAGTTCGTGCGCGACTTTCCCTGAACAGAGCAAGAGCCGTTTCACATGAGGTGGCGGCGCAGGATCATCCAGGGCCGCCATGAATCCTCCTCCGACAAAATCCGATGTCGGACTTTTGGCCGGCTCGGCGCGCAGGAGGCTCTTCACAGTTACTAAGATGAGCGGCTTCGGAACAGTGGAATGGATCTGCCGTCGAAGAAGGTGAAAGTATTGAGCGGCTGAGCTTGGAACACAGACCTGCAAATTGTCTCCCGAGCACAGAGTGAGAAACCGTTCGATCCGGGCGCTGGAATGCTCAGGCCCTTGCCCCTCGTAGCCATGCGGAAGCAGCATGACGAGCCGCGAGGTTTGTCCCCACTTGTCCTCTGCCGCGGCGATGAATTGATCGATGATGATCTGAGCTCCATTCATGAAATCTCCGAATTGAGCTTCCCAAAGGACCAGCGCCTTCTTCCAAGCGACGGAATAACCGTACTCGAAACCGAGCACGGCGTATTCACTGAGCAGGCTGTCGTATGACATGAAATGCGCCTGCTCGGGTCGAATGTGATTGAGCGGCATATCGACGGCGCCGTCCCTATAATCGACAAGCACAGAATGACGTTGGCTGAACGTGCCACGCCTTGAGTCCTGCCCCGAAAGCCTCACGGGGGTGCCTTCGAGGAGAAGCGAGCCAAAAGCGAGTGCCTCGGCCGTGGCCCAATCGACGGCGTTGTTCGACAGCACTCCGCGACGCGCGTCGATCTGCCGGGTCAGCTTCGGATGGACTTCGAACCCCGCAGGGACATTGGTCAAACCCTGAACGATTTCATCCAAGATCTCTCGATCGACTCCCGTTGCGATCTCCGGCTCGTGTGCTTCCACCCCTGCCTCCCGAGGGACATACGCCAATGGTGGGGCGCTGTCGTGTGTTACTTTGAAGGCTGTCTCCAGGCGTTCATGGAAGTCTTCGAGTGCCGCTTCGGCCTCAGCCAGGGTCAGATCTCCTCCGTTGACGAGCGCTTCAGTATAGAGCTTGCGAACAGATCTTTTCTGATCGATGCTCGCATACATCAACGGCTGCGTATATGAAGGTTCGTCTCCTTCGCTATGCCCGTGCCGCCGGTAACAGATCATGTCGACAACGACGTCCTTCTGGAATTCCTGTCGGAAGGCGAACGCCAGTTCAATGACTCGATTGCATGCTTCCGGGTCATCGCCGTTGACATGAAAGATGGGAGCTTGAACCATTTTTGCGATATCAGTCGCATAGACACTCGATCGAGCATCCACCGTCGCTGTTGTGAAGCCGATTCCGTTATTAACGACGATATGAACCGTCCCACCGGTGCAATAGCCGGAAAGCGCACTCAGGTTGAGCGTCTCCGCAACGACCCCCTGCCCGGCGAATGCAGCATCGCCGTGGATCAGGATGGGTAGGACCTTTGCATTTTCAGTATCGCCGCGCAGGTCCTGCTTCGCTCTCGTCATGCCCTCAACAACCGGATCGACGGCCTCGAGATGACTTGGATTGGATGCGAGCGTGAGGCTGATGGATCTCCCGCCGGGAGAAGTGTGGACGCCACTGGCTCCGAGATGATACTTCACATCGCCGGAACCAAGCCGGCTGTCGGGATCGATATCGCCTTCAAATTCACGGAAGATCTTCTGATAGCTCTTGCCGATGATGTTGGCAAGCACATTCAACCGGCCACGGTGGGCCATACCCATGACGGCTTCTTCGATTCCGGATTCGGCAGCCTGGGAGAGGAGATCATCGAGCATCGGGATGAGTGTCTCGGCGCCTTCCAAGCTGAAACGCTTATGGCCGACATATTTGGTATGCAGAAATTTCTCGAAAGCTTCTGATGCGTTCAGCTTTTCAAGAATTCGGCGCTTGATTTCGGGGGTCGTCCAACTCTCTCGAAGAACCCCCTCAACCCGTTGCTGGATCCAGGATTTTTGCGCTGGTTCCTGTATGAACATATATTCAACGCCGATCGTACGGCAGTAGGCATCGCGTAGGATATCTAGGATTTCTCGCAGGGAGGAGCGCGGCTTCCCTGAAAGCCCACCCGTCACAAACTCGCGATCCAGGTCCCAGAGGCTTAGGCCGTAACGGCCCGGATCGAGCTCGGCGGGTGTGAACGGTTCGTCGCTGAGCGGATTCAGATGCGCCTGCAGATGCCCGCGCACTCGATACATATTGATGAGCTGCAGGACACCGGCATTTTTATCGATGAGACCACCGGTTCCACGTTCGAATGCCGGATTCACATCGGCAGAGAGGCGGATTGGATGGTAGGGGATCTTCAGACTGGCAAACACATCATCATAAAAATTCATCCCTCCTGATAGCATCAAATCGATTGTGTGAAGAAATTCTCCGCTCTCCGCCCCCTGGATAATGCGGTGGTCATACGTCGCGATCACCGACATAACTTTGCTGATACCGAGTTGCGCGATTGTATGAGGATCGGCTGAGCGGTATTCGGGAGGAAAATCGATAGCGCCGGTTGCGATGATCAGTCCCTGCCCCTCCATGAGGCGAGGCGCTGAATGCATCGTGCCGATCATGCCGGGGTTAGTGAGTGTAACCGTCGTTCCTGCGAAGTCGGCGGGGCTGATACGGTTGGCGTGCACCCGGCGAAGAAGTTCGTTGTATTCCGCGAAGAAGATGTCGAAACCAAGCGCTTCGGCATGCTTGATGTTCGGCACGAACAGCGTCCGCGATCCATCGGCCTTGGCGACGTCGACGGCGATGCCGAGATTGACATGTTCGGAACTCACCCTGTAAGAGGCGCCGTCTTTTTCGAAAAAGGATGCTGCCATGACAGGTATTTTCTTCAGTGCTTGCAGAACGGCCCATGCGATCAGGTGAGTAAAGCTGAGACGCCCGCCGAGCGTATGGGCCAAGTGCTGGTTGATGAGGCGACGGTTCTCGACAAGCAGCGTCACAGGCATGGAGCGACCCGATGTCGCCGTGGGGACGTGGAGGCTGTGTTCCATGTTCTCGACAATTCTCGCGGCGCCTCCACGAATCAGCTCAGCTCCTGCCGGAAGTTCAAGCTCCTCTGCCGGAGCCGCGGCTTCGGAACGATGCAGTCGTGATGAAGGGCGATAATCCGAAAAGAACTCGCGCCAGCTCTCCGCCACCGACTCAGGGTTCTCGCGAAACTGTCTATACATCTCGTCGATCAACCATATGTTGGGACCGAAAGAAGAAGCGGATTTGCTCATATCGGACATAACAACCCCAGCGGAATTTTTGTTTCGAATTTGTAACTATTCATACATTGACCAGGAAGATCCTACTCAGAGCCTCACTCTTAATATGCCAGAGATGAGCGGAGATTGCCATGACGCGGGTGCCTTTGCGCTCTGTTGGCAAGGCTTTTGCGAAACACGTTGTGGATATGACCGATGAGGATTTGAATCTCATATTCGCTTGTCAGCCAGGCACTCAGAAAAATCTCCCCAATGTGAAATAGATTCGCCCTTTCCCATGCCCCCCGAGGCTGCCGACGAGCCCGAATGGGCCCAGCCGTGTATCGATGATGAATCCGACCGAGCCGGCGCTGTGGTAATCTGCTTTGGAGAAATCATCGAACGCCCCGCCGAGATCGTACCATGCCAGCACGTAGATGCCTCCTCCAGCCAGCGGCGGCAGCTGATAAATCCGGCGCATATACCCTGTCGACATCAGGACATAGTGATTCCCGATGTATTCGAAGCTGTCATACGCCCCAAGCCAGAATGGACCGCCGACGCTGAATTTTTGTGCCGGCGCAGCTTCCTTGTCGAATGTCGTTCCAACCCCGGAGAAAACGAAAATGCTGTCTCGACGTGAGACCGGCTTGAACATGATCCCCTTGAAGTCGGCTTGCGCAAAAGGGGCGGTCATCAGTGGGGCATTAAAATACCACCGTCCTTCTGCCGTCAATCGGATGCCCTTCGTGGGAACAGTGGCGCTGTTGGTTCCGTCGAACGCCCAGCGGATTTTTGCAAAATGTACCTTTCCGGAGATTTTATCGATCGGCGCCTCACCCGTACTGAGGCCGGCGTCAAGGCGGTTGATTTGATAGCCGACCCTCAATTCGCTCTGCCATGTATCCACACCGACATCAAATCCCAGCCCATAATTATTCACCTGAAAGACCGCCCTGCGTATTCCCCCTTCAAAATAATTCTCCTTATCTCTCAAATAAAACGCGCGCGGCGCGAAAAACAGATGCGTGTGGCCGAGCGGATGGTAATACTCGGTGGCGAAAGAACTCCCGTTTCCCAGATTGAAATCATGGCGCCACTCAGATCCATAGCCGCCTATGTCGAATAGGGTCAGACGAGTCCCGAAAGCGAAATTTATTTCGTTAATGTCGGATCCTACCAGGCCGATGGAAAAATCAATGGTCGGTGGGGCATATGTTTTTTCTCGCACGCGGATCTGTAGAACATTTCGGCCGGACGCATCGATGATAAAACCATAGTCAAGGCTTTCATATCGGCCTTCGCCGGCCAGCCTGGTCAGATCTTCTTCGATATGAGCCTTCACGAGCGGGGCACCGATGTAGGCACGGAGCTCGCGGCGGATTTCATTGGCAGCTCTGGCACTCACCCCCGTAACATGGAGATCCTCCGGAACCGGCAATTGCCTTTTTGTATGTGCTGTGCGTTGGACGAGGTACTTCTGCCAGGATGCTTCATCGAGGGAATACCGTTCGAGGACATTCGCCTTTTCTTCCGCCGCCGGGATTCCCAAATCGGCGGTCGTGTCGACATTGTTGAAGTCGGTGATCGCATGGTCTTTGAGATTCGGCGTGATCACGATATCCGCATCAGCCAGATTTCTGCGATAGCTGCCGGCTGTAAAGACTCCAACTGTCTGCGAAAGTACGCCGAAGATTGAGTTGACGGCATTTTCGTCACCGAGCGGAGTTCCGACGTCGACGGCGATGATGACGTCAGGATGAAAGTCGCGCATGACATCTGTTGGCACGTTATCGAGGATACCGCCGTCGACGAGCCACTGACCATTGCGTTGAACCGGGGGAAAGAGCCCTGGGATTGACATGGTGGCTCGCATCGCTGTTGAAAGAAGGCCATCTTTCATGACAACCGGCTTTGCGGCGATGATGTCGGCTGCCACACAGCGGAATGGAATCGGAAGCTCGTCAAAATTTTTCAGAGTCGCATACGCCAGAGTGAGGTTGTCGATCAGCAATCCCACCTGATGCCCGCTACTCAGACCGGGCGGTGTCCTAATTCCATGCCGCAACCCAAATTCAAGATCGACCTGGTAGAAATTACGATCTTCTTTCCGCCGGTACGAAAGCTCCTGGTGGTCAATGCCCGTGCCGAAAACCTTGTTCCAGTTGATCGCTTTGATGAAAACGCGCATTTCGTCGGGGCTCATCCCTGTCGCATACATGCCTCCGATCAGCCCTCCCATGCTCGTGCCTGCCAGATAATCCACGGGTATCCGATGTTGTTCGAACCATTCAAGAACGCCCATATGAGCCAGGCCGCGCGCTCCACCACCGCTCAACACCAGCCCGACTTTCGGCCTTTTTTCCGGCTCCGGTGCATGTTCCTCCGCCCTGAGATCCGGAACAATGGAGACGAATAGCAGAAGCACTGCGCCGAGAGTCGTCATCCCTGTTGAGTGATTTCGCCCGGAGAATTGCATCACCCTTTTTAATATTGAAAAATATTGGGCAGAATTCATAAAAAATAGTATACCCGAAATCCTTACTGCCTCTGTGGTTTTGGGGCAAGGTCTGCGGTCCGGCGGGACAGGATAACGGCAAAGTCAAGCCGGTGCATCATCACGTGCAGGGATCGACTTTGCCGTCGTCTTGTGTGGATGGTCGGCTGATCTTGCCTTTAGTCTTGTATTTGCCCTATTCTGCCTGAACATCGAATTGATCCGTTCGAATTAATTGGGGGGTTTTTCCAATCGAGATTCACTCTCGTGAAGGCGAGTCATTTGCAGTGCATCAGATATGCCTGCCAGCCAGATTGACCTGTGCATGGCAAAAAGGAGGCAAAGTGGCGAGGACGAAAGCGTCTGAAAAGTTGAAATGGACCGGATTCGTTGCGCTCTCCCTGTGCATAGCGGCCGTGATTATGTTGGGGTGCGGTCGGAAGTCGTCGACGACGATTCCAACATCATCTGAGGTGGTTGTCACCGAGGTGATCCAGCACGACGTTCCAATTTACAGCGAGTGGATTGGCACGGCTGTTGGGTATGTCAATGCCGAGATCAGGCCTATGGTTGAGGGCTACCTGCTGCGGCAATGCTATCGGGAAGGGGCGGTTGTGAAGAAAGGCGATACGCTTTTCGAAATCGACCCGCGCCAGTTTCAGGCGGCACTCGGCGATGCCAACGGAAATCTGGCTCGATCCGTTGCAGCCCTCGACAAAGCCAACACCGACGTCGCCCGCTATACGCCGCTGGCTGCCGAGAAAGCCATCAGCCGGCAAGAGCTTGATGACGCTCTCACCGCACAGCGAACCGCCAAGGCCAACCTCGATTCCTCGAAAGCCTCTGTGGATCAGGCGCAGCTCAGTCTGGACTGGACAAAAGTCGCATCGCCCATCGACGGCATCGCCGGCATCGCTCAAGCGCAAGTCGGCGACCTTGTCAACCGATCGGCAGCTATGACGACAGTCTCAACTGTGGACCCGATCAAGGTGATTTTCAATATCAGCGAACAGGAGTACATGCGCTATGCCGCGGTGATCAACTCCACTGATACGAGAACCAAAGAGCCCTCATTTGAACTCGTGTTTGAGGACGGCTCTTACTATCCGCACAAGGGGATGCCCGTCTTGTCCGATCGGCAAGTGGACATCAAAACAGGGACGATTACCCTTGGAGTTGCATTCCAGAATCCCGGCAATCTTCTGCGCCCCGGACAGTATGCCAAGGTGCGAACTGTCACGAAGCTGAAGAAAGGGGCCTTGTTGGTTCCACAACGCGCAGTTTCCGAGCTGCAAGGCGCCTATCAACTGGCCGTTGTTGGGCCTGATGATGTCGTCACAATCAGAGTCGTGACGCCGGCTGAACGCGTTGGCCCCCTGTGGATTATTGATAGCGGAATCAGGCCGGGCGAACGTGTTGTTGTGGAGGGATTGCAAAATGTCAAAACGGGGATGAAAGTCATCCCCAAATCGGTACCACCGGAAGAGATGCCTGCCACACCGGCGGGCGGGAGGTGATGCCGTGGCCAGGTTCTTCATCAACCGGCCGATCGTTGCCATCGTCATTGCTATCGTGACCGTCGTTGCGGGTCTCATGTCGATGACCGGGTTGCCGATCGCTCAGTATCCCGATATCGTCCCACCTCAGGTCATTGCATCAACCAGCTACACCGGCGCCGATGCCGTGACGATCGAACAATCGGTGGCGTCGCCGATCGAACAGCAGATGAACGGCGTGGATAACATGCTCTACATGCAATCCACCAATGCCAACGATGGGACGATGACGCTGCGAGTCACATTCGACGTGGACACTGATGTCAATATGGATCAGGTCAACACGCAAAATCGCGCATCGCAGTCGGCGCCCAATCTGCCGACCGATGTGAACCAGTATGGCGTGACCGTCGAGAAGTCCATGGGTCTTCCACTCCTGCTCCTCTCGCTCTATTCTCCCAAGGGGACCTACGATGAGCTCTTTCTCGGTAACTATGCCACCATCAACATCAATGACACTCTCTATCGTGTGAAGGGTGTAGGCCAGGTCACGAACTTTGGCTCCGCCGATTATGCCATGAGGATTTGGGTTAAGCCGGACCGCCTGGCGAAACTCGGGATCACGGTGCCTGATCTGGCGCGCGCGGTGAAGGAACAAAGCGCCGTCAATCCCGCGGGGAAAGTCGGCGCCGAGCCGGCGCCTCCCAATCAAGAGTTCACCTATACAGTGCGAGCCCAAGGACGATTGATGAAGGCGGAGGAATTCGGCGACATCGTCGTTCGGCTCTTGCCCAATGGATCCACTGTCCGCATGAAGGATGTTGCGCGGATCGAGCTCGGCGCGCTCACCTACGACACGATCGCTCGGATGGATGGAAAGCCGGCCTGCCTCATCGGCATCTATCAGGCGCCGGGATCCAATGCACTGGCTGTCGCAAACGATGTCAAGAAGACGATTGCACAACTCAAGGACCGTTTTCCAAATGATCTCGATTGCGCCATCTCCCTTGATACGACTCTCCCCGTGACCGAGGGGATCAAAGAGATCGTCCAGACACTCTTCGAAGCGATGTTGCTCGTGCTGCTGGTTGTGTTTCTATTTCTGCAGAACTGGCGCGCAACGCTGATCCCGATGATCGCCGTGCCGGTATCGCTGATCGGCACATTTGCAGCGTTCCCACTCCTGGGGTTCTCTATCAACACACTCTCATTGTTCGGACTCGTCCTGGCAATCGGCCTCGTCGTCGACGATGCCATCGTCGTGGTTGAAGCGGTTGAGGGTCACATCGAGAAGGGACTGACGCCGCGTGATGCAACTCTGAAGGCGATGGAAGATGTTTCGGGACCGGTCATCGGTATCGCTCTCATCCTCTCTTCTGTCTTCATCCCGGTGGCCTTCATGAGCGGCATCCAGGGGCGACTGAATAAACAATTCGCCGTCACGATAGCCATCTCGGTGCTGATCTCCGCCTTCAACGCACTCACACTCTCACCCGCGCTCGCGGCATTGCTGCTGCGGCCTCGGAAAAAGGCCACGGGGCCGGCTGCCCGATTCTTTGCCGGCTTCAATCGATGGTTCACTCGGATGACGAACGGTTACATCAGCATCAGCCATGGGCTGATCCGCAAGGCCGTTCTGGGCCTTCTGATCCTGGGCGCTTTTGCGCTGGCCGCCGGAGGCCTTGGCAAAGGGCTGCCATCCAGCTTCGTTCCGACGGAAGACCAGGGCTACTTTTTTCTCAACGTTCAACTGCCTGACGCGGCATCCCTCCAACGTACGAATGTCGTTTGCCAGAAGATGGAAACAATTTTGGCCGGGACGCCGGGAATTGAACACTACAACACAATCGCCGGCTACAGCATGCTTTCGGGTACATCAGCCACATACACCGGCTTCTTCTTTGTCGAACTCAAGCCGTGGAATGAGCGGCACAGTTACTCTCTGATTCTTCCAGCCATTCTCATGCGACTGAACCGCGCTTTTGCGCTCAACATATTGGAAGCGCGGGCCATCGCCTTTCCTCCACCTGCCATCCCCGGTCTGGGGACTTCGGGTGGCTTCTCATTTTGGTTGCAGGATCGGAGTGGCGGGAGCGTGGATTTTCTGGATGCCAATCTTCAGAAATTTATCGACGCGTGCCGAAAGCGACCGGAGCTCGCGGGGGTGAGCAGTTCCTTCCGCGCTGCGGTGCCGCAAGTATACGCACAGGTCGATCGCGACAAGGCACTGAAGCAAGGAGTCGCTGTCGGGGATGTGTACCAGACGCTTCAGGCATTCCTGGGCGGCCTCTACATCAACCAGTTCAACCGCTTTGGCCGCCAATGGAATGTTTTCTTGCAGGCAGAGGCCGCCAATCGTGTTCAGCCTGAGGACATCGGCCAGTTCTATGTCCGGAACAATGATGGCGACATGGTCCCCATGTCGACACTCGTCATGCCACAGAGAATCCAGGGCCCTGAATACACGAACCGATTCAATCTGTACCGAGCTGCTCAGATCACGGGGACACCGGCGCCGGGATACAGCTCGGGTCAAGCCATGGATGCTCTCGAAGAAGTGGCGAAGCAGGTTTTGCCTCGCGAGATCGGCTATGATTGGGCCGACCTCTCCTACCAGGAAAAAGCGGCCGCCGGCACGGCTGGATTGATCTTTTCGCTTTCGATCGTCTTTGTCTTCTTGATCTTGGCGGCGCTGTACGAAAGCTGGTCGCTGCCGTTTTCGGTCTTGTTGTCGGTGCCGATTGCGGTTTTCGGCGCATTCCTCGGGCTTTACTTGCGAGGCTACGATCTCAACGTGTTCTCACAAATCGGCCTGATCATGCTTATGGGCCTTGCTGCGAAGAACGCCATTTTGATCATCGAATTCGCAAAGGCTGAATTCGAAAAGGGTCGAGGACTGGTGGAAGCGGCGTTGGAGGGAGCAAAGATCCGCTTAAGGCCGATCCTGATGACGTCGTTCGCCTTCATTCTCGGCTGTGTGCCACTCTGGATCGCCTCCGGTGCAGGCGCAATGTCGCGACGCATTCTCGGCACGGTTGTTATTGTCGGCATGCTGACGGCGACGATGATTGCAACCTTCATTATTCCGATGCTGTTTGTTGTCGTCGAGAAGCTGTCAGGAGCTGAGAAAAAACACGCCGGGGCCGGGGTTTCGGAAGGAGGGCACTGAGATGAAGCGCTTGATGATTCTTGGGTTTCTGCTTTTCAACGTAGTTGGCTGTTCCGTGGGGCCGCATTATCAACGGCCGGTTGTGATGCCTCCGGCCAATTTCCGCGGTCTCGAAGGCCAGCCTTCCAGTGAATCGCTTGCCGACACTGCATGGTGGGATCTCTTCACCGATGATCAACTCAAGTCACTGATCGATGAGGCACTCCGGAATAACTACGACATGCGGATTGCCGTGTGGCGGGTGGAGGAGGCTCGAGCGCAAGCCGGCATTTCACGTTCGCAATTCTACCCGCAGATTGATTATTCGGCTACGATTTCGCGAGCGCGGCAGTCCATCTATGTCGCACCGGCGGCCAAAGGAAAAGCGGCGACCGCTTATCAGGCTGATGTCGGAGTCTCGTGGGAGATCGATCTCTGGGGGCGCATCAGACAGCTCAATGAAGCTGCGAGAGCCCAATACCTCGCGACTGAAGAGGCGCACCGTGGTGTCAGGCTTTCATTGGTCGCGGAAGTCTCCCGGGAGTATTTCCAGCTCCGCGATCTTGATCACGAGCTCGAAATTACCCGGCGCACTCACATCGCCTTCAATGAAACATACGAACTATTCGAACGCCGGTTGGAAGAGGGCATTGCATCAGGGCTTGAAACTTCGCGAGCCCAGGCTGCCCGCGACAGCGTGGCGGCCTCGATCCCGGAAATAGAACGTCAAATTGCAGCTCAGGAAAATCAGTTGTCGCTGTTGCTAGGGCGAGCCCCGGGGCCGATCCAGCGCGGCAGCGCCATCAGCATTGCTCACCTGATCCCAACAATCCCGGCCGGCCTGCCGTCACTGCTCCTCGAGAGACGCCCCGATGTGCGCCAGGCCGAACAGTTGCTGGTCGCCGCCAACGCTAACGTCGGAGTTGCCAAGGCGAGCTTTTTCCCGGCCGTCAGTCTGACAGGGCTGTTTGGAGGAACCAGCCCGGAGGTGGATGAGCTGTTTGGAAATGGCAAAAGCTGGTCGATTTCGGCGGGGTTGTTCGGGCCGATCTTCCAGGGCGGTCGCCTGAAACGACAGCACGAAGTCGCTGTGGCTCAGTGGGAGCAAGCGAAGATCGAATATGAACTGGCTGTCAATAATGCTTTCGCCGAAGTCGCAACATCGCTTGTGGCAAATCAAAAAATCGCCGAGGCCGAAGTGTGGATAGCGAAGGAGGTGGCGGCATATCGCGAGGCTGTGATGCTTGTGAATGAACGCTATCTGGCGGGGCTGTCGAATTACTTCGAAGTGCTCGACGCCATGCAGCAGCTTTATCCTGCCGAAATTGCACTTTCTCAAGTGCATCGTGAAAGGCTTGTGAATTTCTCTCAGCTCTACAAGGCCCTCGGAGGCGGTTGGCAGACGCAGCAACAATCACAAACTCAACCGACCGCCAGCCGAGCACCCTAGCCAGGAGAAAGGAAAATGGGATTTTCACAAGGGGTGGAGGGTTGCCTGCTCATGCCCATCTTCACATTCCTCATTTCAATATCTTTTTGACAATGGGTTCCAAGGCCACCCCAAGTACGATGTGCGCATCCGCATCGATGTGAATACCATCGATTCGGCTGACGGCGATGAATCGTGGAAATGGCAGCCGACCGCATCATCCATCATTAAAGAGATCGGAAAATAAGGAGAATGACAGATGATGGGGAAATAGTCTGTGGCTGGCGGCAGCCTGGTTCAGCCGTCTGCTCTCAGATGAGAGATTCAATCTCGGACCCAAGAGCCGACGGCTGATGGCTTTCGAAATCAGTAGCGATAGTGATCCGCTTTGAATGGTCCTTCAACGGGCACGCCCAGGTAGTCTGCTTGCTTCTTGGAAAGCTTGGTCACGTGAGCCCCGAGCTTGTCCAGGTGGAGCCAAGCAACTTCCTCGTCCAGTTTCTTGGGCAATGTGTAAACGCCTACAGCCAGCTTTTCCTTTGCCAGCCAGATTTGCGCCAGGCACTGGTTGGTGAAGCTGTTGCTCATGACGAAGCTGGGATGCCCTTGTGCACACCCGAGGTTGACTAGCCGGCCTTCGGCCAGCACGATAATGGAGCGGCCCGATTTCAATGTCCACCAATCCACTTGCGGCTTGATGACTTCGCGTTTGCAGACGGAGCTGGTTTCGAGGTAGTGCATATCGATTTCGCTGTCGAAGTGCCCGATGTTGCAGACAATGGCTTCGTTCTTCATACGTTCCATATGCGCCCCGGTGATGACATCGCAACAGCCGGTGGCGGTGACAAAGATGTCGGCTTCTCCCACGACTTCGTCCAATGTGGCGACCTGGTACCCCTCCATGGCGGCCTGCAAGGCACAGATAGGGTCGATCTCGGTGATGATCACGCGGGCGCCGAAGCCGCGCATGGATTGGGCGCAACCTTTGCCGACGTCCCCATACCCGCACACCACGACTTTCTTTCCAGCCACCATGATGCCGGTGGCGCGTTTCAGGCCGTCGGCGAGCGATTCGCGGCAGCCGTAAAGATTGTCGAATTTGGACTTGGTCACCGAGTCATTGACATTGATGGCCGGGATGAGCAGCGACCCCTCTGCCTGCATCTGATACAGCCGATGGACACCGGTCGTGGTTTCCTCGGAGACCCCTCGGATATTGGCAATCACTTTTGTCCAATATTGCGGATTGCGCTGATGGCTTTTGTGCAGTCGGTTCACAACGATTTGCAATTCCTTGTTGTCATATGTTTTGTCCATAAGGGACGGATCTTTTTCGACTTTCACCCCCCAGTGCACAAACAGAGTGGCATCGCCGCCGTCATCGACGATCAGGTCGGGGCCGGTGTTGTCGGGCCATGTCAGAGCCTGCTCAGTACACCACCAGTATTCTTCCAAAGATTCACCTTTCCAGGCGAAGACGGCCGCACTGCCGGACTTTGCAATCGCTGCCGCTGCATGATCTTGTGTTGAGAAAATATTGCACGATGCCCAGCGAATGTCGGCGCCTAATTCCTTGAGAGTCTCAATCAGCATCGCGGTTTGGATGGTCATGTGCAGGCTGCCCATGACTTTCAAGTTTTTTAGTGGTTTCTGCGGTCCGTATTTGGCTCGAATGGACATCAGGCCAGGCATCTCAGCTTCGGCCAGCCGGATTTCTTTGCGCCCCCAGTCGGCCAGGGACAGATCGGCCACCTTGTAAGGCAGGGACGGGTCAAGGGCGAGGGCGACGTGAGTTGTCGGGACGGCGTCGACTTTTGTCATGATTTTCTCCTTCGGATTTGATTTTTCTTTTTGAGTTCTGATTTTCGACTTCGTACAAGAAAAGCCTGCAGGCCTCGGTCGATGGCGAGTGCTTCGCGGGCTTGTGGAGTAAACCCGTGCCGTGCCAGCCATTTTTCGATGAGCGCCGCATCAAAACCCAGCCAGCGATCGTTGTAGCGGGTGCGAAGAGTTTCGTCGTGGTGTGCATCCAGATCGATGATCACGAGCGTGCCGCCGGGTTTGAGAATGCGAGCAGCTTCAATAATGCCTTTTTCAGGCTCGGCCAGATGATGCAGGGCCATGCTGATGACAGCGCAGTCGGCTTCTGCTTCGCGCAAAGGGAGATGCTCCAGTTCTCCCAGCCGCAGCTCAAGGGTACCATTGTGTCGATGAGTGAGATGCCTGCGGCGAGCTTCTTCCAACATTCGCGGTGCCCGGTCGACACCGATCACCCGCCGAGCTTTGTTCTGAAGGACCGGCAGGAGGTCGCCGCTGCCGCAGCCGAGGTCGACCGCGATGGTACATCGCGGGATGTGGCGTGCGACGAACCGATCAAGCGCGGCGTCGCCGATAATGGTGCGCTTCATCTCCGGCCAGTCACGAGCGACCTTGTCAAAGAAGCGCTGCGATTCACGATTGCGTTCCACCTGCACTTCGCGGGCTCGTTCGAGATCGCGAGCGAAATCGCCGCCGTCGAATGAAAAAGCCATCGCGTCAAGGAACCGGCCTGCGTCGCCGTCGTTGACGGTGCTGTAGAAGGTCCAGAGCCCGTCATGCCGCGGCGAGAGAAGACCGGCATCGGCGAGGATCTTGAGGTGCCGGGAGATGCGGGATTGTCCCATGCCCATGGTTTCGACGATTTCATTGACGTTGAGCTCGAAATGGCGGGCAATATTCACCAGGCGCAAACGAGTTGCATCGGCCAGAGCCTTGAAACAGCGCAGCGTGTCGATTCGGTTCTCCTGATTCATCCGTTTCACTATATCAAGATATTTTGATATAGTCAATCCGGGGTTTTGCCGAGACTTCACCAATTCGAAATTTCCTGATAAGGCATCAGCCTGACTTTGACATCACTCTGGAGACAGGTGTGGCCGTCGATGGATCATCGCCTGCTTGCGTTATACTCGCGTGTTGTGTCTGTCGACTCTGGAGGTCAAGCATGGGATTTCGAATGAATCCTCACATTACCACGCTGCGTTGTTCCAAGTCGGGAATGGAAGTGCCCTCCAATGGTTTCGCCTCACCCATCGGGCTGTGCCGCTGTTGCCCGGCGCCGGGGAAGCCGGTGGTTGTGGAGTATGATCTTGCGAAAGTAGCGAAAATCTGGTTATCGAATCCTGCATCCGGCTCCGGGATTTGGCGATACGGTCCATTCTTGCCGGTATGGGATGTCCCTGAAGATTATGCCTTCGACGTGGGCGGCACGCCGGTCGTACGCCATGATAGGCTCGGCGAGGGCCTTGGCGTGGAAGTCTATTTAAAAAACGAAGGCGTCAATCCATCGGGGTCCTTCAAGGATCGAGGTCTTTCAGTGGGAATCGCTCTGGGCGCCGCCTGTGGTGCCAAACGATTTTGTCTGCCGACTCAAGGCAACGCTGGAGTGGCAGCTTGTCTTTTCTCCTCTCGTCTTGGGTTACCTGGCGCTCTTGTCTATATGCCCGACGGCTTCCAGGGATGCATCTATCATCGATCCTGTGAGTTCTTTGGGGGAGAGGTACGTTTCTTCGGCTCCAATATCGCCGCCGCCGGAAGTAAGATGCGGGAGGATCTCCAGGGGCCGCTCGCCTGTGGGGAATTTGTCGACATTTCTACTTTTTTTGAACCCGGACGGCTGGAAGGAAAAAAGACCATGGGGCATGAGATCCTAGAGGCTTTCTCCGCGAAATCGCTCCCTGATTACATTTTGTACCCCACCGGCGGCGGCACGGGATTGGTTGGCATCTGGAAGGCTTTTCGGGAATTTCTTGGCGCAGGGCTGCTGGAACCTCAGCATCTGTCTTTGCCTCGGATGATCGCTGTGCAGTCGAAACAATGCGCGCCCCTTGTGGCGGCCTTTGAGGCCGGCGCCGAGGACGTGACGCCTGTGCAATCCCGCGGCACAATCGCCGACGGCCTGGACGTGCCTGGTGCGATCATGGGACATGCGATGCTTCGAGTGCTGCGGGAGTCGCGAGGCTTTGCGGTGGCTGTGAGCGAAGAAGAGATCCGGGATGGGTTTGCCGAGTTTGGAAAGCGAGGTATAGCTGCCGGCTATGAAAGCGCTGCCACACTGGCAGGTCTTCAGGATCTTTGCCGAAGCAATCGAATCCATGCCGGCGCTCGCGTTCTGCTCCTGAACACCGGCAGTCACCTAATACCTTTGGCCAAGGCTTGATGAAGCGCGCGTGAGAGGGACCGCGGGAGAACAGATTTCAAGAAATACTCTGCCGCGTATGATTCTGCTCGCATCCTCGGCCATGGAAAATTGGTCGGGGCATCAGACGCCAATGCTACTAAGTTTCTCTCGATAGGCGTCGACGTAGCATGTCAGGTGGGTCCTGGCCTCGCTGAGGGTCATGGCGACGAATACACTTGTCGTTTGGATATCTTTGGCCTGTACCATATTGTGGGCGAATTTCCAGGAACACAACGCGAACCAAATTGGTTCTCTGGGAGAAGGATATGCCGAATAGCCACGATTGCGTCGATGACCGGTTGTTGAAGATTACAGCGGAGGATGGCTTCGCCTTTTTCCGACTGTGGACAGTCGAGGAACTGAAGAAAGCAACAAAGAGCATTCAACTAGCTGCGCAGGCGAGATGGTCCATTATCGCGATAGTCTTTCTTCTCTGGCGGATGGGCCATTGAGAACAGAAGATACATGTTGCGAGGCAATCTTGCCGCTCTCATGGCCGGTCCTGAGAGGATTGATACTTGCCATCTCCCTCTCCGCGAACCTGCGTAAAGGTGATCTTCTCTTGGCTGATCGCCTATACTTCGAGATTTTGTGGTTTCTCGATCTCCACGATAGGCACGTCCGGTTTCTCTTCCGCGTCACTTCCAACCGCACGCTCTGCTTCACAAAAGAGAGCCGGCAGAGAATCGAGCACATGAGGAATCGGTCAGCAGTCCTCGACTGCACAGTGGAGCTGAAGGTCGATATCGATCACAAAGGCCGAAATTTCGACCTTTGCTAGTTAAGGCCGTGTGTGGTTACACCAATCTGATCGGTACCCTGACTCCCACTTCGGCGTTTTTCTTACCCCTATCCGCGAGTAGGCACGCGCCTATTGCGACCAAATGGCTTCGGAGCCTCTGCGGCGCCGCCGAGATGCTGATGCGCTTCCTTGCGACCGCAGCGATCGCGGAGTTGTCTGCATCGCCGGGACCGCCCCGGTTTCCGGACTGGCTCAAGACCACCATATTGGACGCGATCGAACGGCCGATGTTTGGACAGTGACTCCACATCCTGCAGGAAGCAGCCGCCTCTCCCATATTGATTGAGGGATGTTTATTCCCCGACCTGTCGAATCTCGCCAGTCGTGCACTGGCCATGATCTCACCTGAAAGAGCCCCAGCGGAGAGCGGAATCCTGGATCTCCGGAATGCGCTCGCCCACAACGCTAACCCTTCACGCCCGATCGCGCCCGCGCGCTCCTGGTCGAGCACGGTCATGCCGAGAGATTCGCATCCCTGTGGAATGATCCCCGCGCCGCATTCCTCGATGACCTCCGGCTTTTCGTCAGCTTGTCTCCCACAAACGTGATAGATCGAGCTCGATGGCTTCGAAAGGCTCGGCGCGCGCAGCGCAGTCGCCTTCGAAAAGTCCAATTTCCTTCCAGAACTCTCCTTCGCGCCGCAGGACCTCGAGCGTGCGGCTGAGGGGGCTTACCAGCCACATGTAATCGACGCCTGCCTGGGCGTAGATGCGCTTCTTCCTGACGCGGTCAAGGTGCTCCGTCGAAAGGGAAACAACTTCACAGACCCAATCCGGCGGGATGGTGAAATAAGCTTCCTCAGGGAGAGAAGGCATCTTCTCGCGACGCCAACCCGCGAGGTCGGGGACCAGCACGTCCCGCCCGAGATGCAGTTCAGGTTCGTCAAAGATCCACCAGCCGCCAGGTCCGGACGGGCCGCCCTGCCTGCGCTGGAAAGCGACGTTCAAGTCAGCTCCCAGGGCGCTGGCAGAGGAGGTGTGCCGCGGGCCGGGACGCGGGGATGCGTAGAGGTCACCGTCGATCAGCTCCCCAATCAGGTTATCAGGCAGCTGGAGGATATCCTCGTAAGTAGCAACTCGTCTGGCTGGCTCACCCATCACATACTCCATCTCTATTATATACGCACCGGGTGGCCGACTTTCAACCGGGGCGTGCCGAACCGTCATGCACGCCGCTCGGCGCCGACTGGGCCTGCCCGACCGAGGGGGACGACGCGACATGGGGAGCTTTTCGCCGTCTCTTCCAGCTGGACCGGCGGAAAGAGATGTCGTCCGCAAAGATGCTCCCGGTCCGGGACTTCGAGGACCAGATCCGCAAGGACGCCAAAGAAGTCGTTGGCCGCGGGGCCGAGATCGCGAGGTTGACCGAGGTCCTTCGCGGGACTCCCGAGGGTCTGGGTTGGGTCGGCGGCAAGGCAGGCATCGGGAAGTCGTACACCCCCTCGCCAAGGCGGTCACCGACTTGCTCGACGCACCGCCTGAGGGGACGCTGATACTCGCGTTCCGCTTCAAGATCGGCAACGAGCGATGCTCGCGCGAGGCGTTCCTGCGCTTTTCACTGGAGCGGCTCGATGGCTGGGACGGACTCGAACCGGTCGAGAAGGAGGCGGACCCGGAGAAGGTGAAGCCCCTCGTGCGCCAGGCGCTGTCGGTTATCGGCGCAATGGCCATGTCGACGCCACGCTCGAATGAATCTCCAATCACGCAAGCGGCACCGGCATGATCCTTGGAACGCCCAGGAAGACGCAGCTTCCGGTCAACCCGAGGGAGGCGCGTCAGGTGTTCGGCGACGCGATCCGCGATTTCGCTCAGGAGCACCTCGGCCCCGGCATGCCCCGCACCAGGCTGGTCCTGATCGTCGATGGCATCGATGAAATCGTCCAGCACGACGCCTAGTTCCTCGATATCCTGGCACAGAGCGGCATCAACAGTGTGACCTGGTTGTGCATCGGGCGCCCCTACCAACGCCTGCTGGAGGGGCTCCCCGAGCGGTCGGCGGACCGCTTGTTTGGGGAGGCGGGACTCGACGACGAGCTCGAGGATGTCCTCACTGATCTCGGCTTCATCGAAGCAAAATGTACGGCAGGCATAGGACCGCTTCTGCCTCATGACTATGAGCTCAAAGTGCAGACACAGGCGACGCAGGAGACTCGAATCCTTATAGATGAGTCCGGGCGATTCATCCTGAGTCGACTGCATGTGATTGCAGAAGAACCGTCGCTGACTTTCCAGGAAGCGGCCAACCAGCCCGATTCCACTGATCCCGCGCAGGCAGCTCAGAAGCTCTGGGATGGAAGCGTGGAACACCGCCCCTGGCTCAAGTGGCTCAACAGGCCGCATGAGACCAACCCCGTGCCTGATGACGCTCAGCGGTCACGATGACTATGTCGGTTTCTGCACGTTTTCACCCGACCGCCACCATATCCTATCCGCCTCAAATGATCGGAAACTACGGATCTGGGATGTGGAGAGCGGGGAATGCTGCATGGTCCTGGAGGGACATGGCGATGGGATCAGGCAGTGCAAGTACTCGGTGGATGGCAGCCGCATCGCATCCAGATCCGGCGATGGCACAGCCCGGATATGGGACGCAGAGACAGGCGCATGCCTTTCCATGCTGGGGCCGCACGCCGGTGAAGTGCATTCGTGTGCTTTCTCACCAGACGCTCACCACCTGGCAACTGGCTGCGAGGACAATCAGCTCAGAGTGTGGGATACATCGGAGGTAACGTGCCTGCACACGCTGGCGGGACACCTGGGCGATCTGATGTCAGAAGCCTGGTCTGACGACGGTGAGGCACAGGACGGCATCAGCTGCGACTACTCACCTGATGAAGCATCACGGCTCGCCGGGAGGGCGAGGCTCCTGCCGATCCGCCTTACTCGCCACACAAGCGATTGAGATCTATTATTGACGCTCATATTCCACCGCATTATCATATTGACCACATGATTATTAATTCATTTCTGAAGAGCGCTGCCGCGGTTTCCGTAGCGGAGTTCGTAGATATTGATCATCGTAACTGCTCAGGTAGTCAGAAGACAGAATTCAGAATCCAGAATGAACCCCGTCGTCGAATTAATTTCACGGAGGCAACATGAAAGCCTTGAGTGTTCGGCAGCCATGGGCATGGGCCATTATCCACGGAGGAAAGGATATCGAGAACCGCGTTTGGAATACGCGATTTCGCGGAATGATTGCAGTGCATGCTGCCGGCACACGCGTAACGGAATCCATCGTGCCCACATGGAGTAGACAGCCACTGCCGGAAGAACTCGTCTATGGTGCAATCATCGGCGTGGTCGAAATCATCGACGCGGTTAAACAACATCAGTCACCCTGGTTCGAAGGTCCATATGGTTTTGTTCTGACGAATCCTCAGGCACTGGCTGAACCGCTGAACTGCCCCGGTGCACAGAGTCTTTGGGATCTGCCACCGGATCTCGAGCGCTCGCTGCGAGACGCTCTCGGGCTCGGGGTGGCCTGACCGGACTCGATACGGCCGGAATTCTCGTCGTAACAGAAACCATCAAGGTCCTTCGGGCATATTGATGCATCGAACCGATGCCAGGGCAAATGATGAACGTGGGCATTTCCCACAATTGTCAACTGCGGAAAAGCGTTGCAATATCGACTGGTTTCAGCTTGAGCTATGGGTAAAATTCATCCAGAATCCTCTGGCTATTTCCACCTCGTGCTGGGGATGCTCGTCCTCGAACCTCTCCCCCTCCGGCGAGCCCATCAGGAATCGACCCGGCGGAATCCACACGAAGACATGCTCCACCCCCCCGGCGGTGAGCTTGAGTTCCCAAACTTGGTGAACATTGTTCATGGATCGCAATTCTACAGGATGATGTCCGATTGCATCATGGAGGAAAACCAATTGCATCTTTCGGCATGATCAAAAGACGCCGAGACATGAGGATATGGGAGATCTTAAGGCGCTTCGGCCACGAGACAGGGTCGATGTTGAAATGGGGATGTGCTGGTGACCATGAGCGAATTGGCGTTTTCTCTTTCGCAAAATTGCTGCCGGGCCAGACCATCACGGCTCGCCAGGAGGCTCGGCATCCTCGCGAGCCGTGCCGCAGAGGCTCCGCAGCCATTTTGTCGCAATAGGCGTGTGTGCTTAGCTATTTGAATCCGCTCGTCATTGCTTGATTTTGTTGGTGCGCCCGGAGAGGCTCGAACTCCCAGCCTACAGATTCGAAGTCTGTCGCTCTATCCAATTGAGCTACGGGCGCGCGCAGCGACACTATATGCGAGCCGATCGTCGGCTTCAAGCGGAGATTGACTTTGGACGATCAAGTTTCGTAAGATTCAGGCTGAAGGGAGACGCCGTTGACGTTTGAGGATTTCAGCAAAGCAGTTCTCGTTCTGGCAGCTGTGACAACAGCCTTCGCCGTTGGATACTTTATTGGTACGGAAGCGGAAAAGGCAAAAATCCCGGAATACCAGAACGACGGCTACGAAGAGCTCACCTAGATACATCCCGATCGGCTGCAGGCGTCGGGCCTGAGTTTATTTCTCAGTAGAAATAGGACCGCTCGCTATTGATGTCTCCGCCGGTGATGCAGTTCTTCCGTCACCAAACCTCTACCCGTGTACAAGACTGCTGCAGCCATAAAGGGGGGGTCTTTAGGTCCTGCGATGTTCCAAGCGATTCTGCTTCGATTCAAAATCTTGACCCGGATGTCGTACATACAGCCGGCAGCGAGTCTTTGTGGAAGGTCGATCGGATCGATATCCGAACGAATTTTTTGAAATCGCGAAAGAGCGCGATACCGGCGGCGGCGCCCCCAATCGGCTGCTTTCATCAGGAGATTCATCAGCCCGCCTTTTCTGCAGGCTTCGTTGACTCGCTCAATGATACCGGCCATTTTCAGACTCCCACGTGAACAGGTTGTGATCCAACGTCACCAAACCAGCATACTTGTTCGTCGACGAGATCCAGTTTGATCACATATCCGGTCTGTGGATGAGGGAGATCGATACCAACGGCGAGTTGGATTGCCTCGCCAGGGCGGACATTTCTCGGTAAATCGATCCGGGCATAATCCATATCAATGAGGCGGCGTTCGGGAGTGAGGAGTTGAATGCCGAGTCGCACCGTCCCAACCCCGCCCGTGCCACAGATCCACAGTGTGTCGCCGGCATTAGCCGCTGTCACGGTGCCGTATACTCTCCCGCCATCCCGAAATAAATCGGGTGTGATCTCCGCCTTCAGGATATGCGGTGCATACGAATCCACCTGACGCCTCCCCTTGCTCATTATCATCATCGGGTGTCCAAGCACGGATTGCACCACAAATTCGTCGAAAGCGATGAGGCGCTCACCCTTGAGGACGCGCCATTTCTCCGTGGAGGTCATCATGTCACACTCGAAATCCTCCGGTGTCATGGCAATTTCGGGAAAATAATGAAGGAGGATGCGGACTGAATCGAATCCAGCCGCGCGCGCATAACGAGCGGCCTCGAAAAGGTGAATTTCCGCTTCCCGGACACCATGCTCCTGACTCTCCCCGCGCGATTTCGTCGTCTCCGCATGACCTTCTCCAGGCTCGGCGATCAGGAACTGGCCTCCGTCTGCAAGAACACGGAAAACCTCATCGAAGACCGCCTGCAGGTCCGGTGCATGATGCAGTGCGTCAATGATCAGGACGGCGTCGAGTGAATGACCTGCCACGGGAAGCCGTGTCATGTCGCCTGCGATCGGATGAAAAGGGAGCTGTGCCTGCTCAAACCTCCGTTGCCCGATGCGCAACATCGTCTCGGCGATATCCAATGTCACCGTGCGATAGCCGAGTCTCGCGAGAAGCTCACTCACCCAGGCCGTCCCGGCTCCCATATCCAGAATGAGACCGCCCAGAGGCAGCTGCAAATTCCCGGCAAGCGCCGTGAAAGAATTGAGCAATTGGATGTTTTGCGCACGATTCACAGAGGTGAAAGGCTTTGTCAGATTGTAGTGAGCCTCTTTGTCGTGAACGTATCGTTCAATTTCAGCGGCGCGGCTATCGATCTGCTCCAAATGGGCATTTTCACCAGCCAACAACCGTGCCCAGTCAGCTGGAGTTTCAGGATGTCGGTCACGATCGATGTCGCCCCATCCTTCAAGCACAGGCAGATGAATGCCGGCAAGCCGCTCCAGCCATTGTCTCGCCGGAGTCGCATCGCCAATCCACATCGGAGCCGGGTCTGATCCATCTAAAATCCTCTCGGGCAAGGCAGCAATTTTTTCTCCACAGCGCCCGAGAGCCGCGGCGGCGGCGATACGCACGGGACGAAGAGGATCCTTGAGCACTGTTCGGAGGTCATCTATCCGATCGGCGTCGCGAAATTCACCCAGGGCGAAGGCAGCGGCCAACCGCACAATCCATGAATTGTCCTGCAGTCGATTGGCGACCGGACCACTCACGAATGCACCCCTCGGCCCGGTCACTCCGAAAGCGTCTCGGAACCAAGCGACCCGACGCCCGATGAAATGTCGGATTGTCCGGCGGCGCCAAGCCAATGTATCCTCGCGGACGATCACTCCGACAGCCGAAAGAGCCATGGCCCGCACACACCAATCTCCGCGATATGTCAGCTTCAGGAGCGCAGGCACGCCGCGAGGTCCCAGCCGGCGCAGTTCATCCACTCGCTTCAGAGGCCAGCTGGTCTCGACAACAACACCCCGGCCTGTGACGTAGGATTTCACATTCCGAGTTCCAGATCCTCCAACGTCCATCCGTTCAACCACTGGCAACTCGGGGCTGCTCTCTGCTTTTTCTCTCATCACAGCGAAGAGCCGTGATCAGCATCCCGGCAGGCCTCAAGCCTGTGCGTGAGCAGGGGCCTCGGATTTCTCGCGGAGGTAAACTTTCACATAGGCCGTAGTTTGCGCATCGATGATTGCATTCGAATGCGGCGGAAGGAAGGCCGCCTGTTCCTTGTCGAACTCGAGAATTCCGTGTTCAGACGGTGAATGGTCGTGTTCGAGCACATAGGCCACGCCGATCCGGCCGACATTATCATCCCGTACAACGGCGAACCGACAGGCATGCACGGGCGAACCTTTTGGGAAACGCGTGCATTCCATCGGGTAGCCTGGATTACATAAATTCTTCGCGTCCTCAAGCGTCGGCGTATAGTCACTCCCGGCCGCCGCCTTGCACAAGCCCATGTGGGCTTCACCCAGCGGCATCCGCGGTTTTTTCAACCATTCTTCTTTGGTGATCTCCCGTGTCGGCCAAAAGTATGGACAGCTCATGAATATTTAACCTCCCGGAAATTGTAGCTTATCACGTTTGGTCCCGAGCTCAGAGTTTAAAGTTCGGGGCCACGTCGCCGATTCCAAGAACATCTTGTTGAAACACGGGGGGAGCCCCCAATCAACACAGTTCCGAAAAAGGGCCTCTGTGCTCAACTGAGCTCATCTGTGGTTCCTCTCAATGGTCCCGTGAATCGCGCAGAGGTTTTTCAATCGTACATCCATTCCGAGCTCAATACACTACCGAGCGACTCCCTGTTTGAGAGTCAGCTCAAAGATCTTGCCTTCGACAAACAGGTTCAGCAGATCCGGATCGACAAGCCCTGTCTGGCAGTCGCTCCGAAGGATATCAATCGCACCCTCGGGCGAAAGAGCGCGCTTGTACGGGCGGTCGCCGGCCGTCAGTGCGTCGTAAATATCGCAGACCGTCATGATTTTCGATTGAAGCAGGATTTCATCTCCCACCAACTGATTGGGATATCCGCCGCCATTCAGTTTTTCATGATGGGCATAGGCAATGGCCGGCACTCGGCGTAACTCACGCGTCCACGGTATCTGCCTCAGGAAATGATACGTGTGAGTGACGTGGCTTTCGATTTCGAGCCTCTCCTGCGCATTCAGGCTTCCCTGCCCGATACTGAGATTGATGACCTCGTCGGTCGTCAGATAGGCGCGGCGTTCTCCATCGATGTCGATATAGCTGTTTTGCGCGATGTCGAACAGTCGTTCCAGGTTCACCCGTCCTTTGTCGATGGGATTATTCGTGCTCGCCACAAAAGCGAAATGCTCGTCCAGATCGCTCAGCCTCAGTCGCAACTCTTCATCCAGAATATCCATCATCTTGAGGGCTTGATCCTTGGGGTGAATCAGCAGCAGATCCATTTTTTTCCGATACGTTTCGAGCTCGATCGATTTCCGGATATATTTGAAACGTTCGGCGATCAGCCTGTAATCACTCTCATAAAGCTTATTCGCCTTGATGAGGATTCGTTCCCGTACACCGACCTTACCGAAATCGTGCAGGAGCGATGCGTAGCGGATCTCTTTTATCTCATCGGTTGTGAAACGGACATTGGCAAAGGGTTCAGCATCGGAACGATTGACGAGTTCAGCGAGTCCGACCGTGAAGATAGCAACTCGCTCGGAATGTCCTGATGTCGTCGGATCGCGGGATTCTATGGCGCAAACCGATGCACGGATGAACCCTTCGAACAGCCTCTGGATGTCCTCGTAGAGAATTGCATTTTCGATGGCCACAGCGGCCTGGCCATTGAGGGCCAGCAGCAGCTCTTCATCGTCCTTTGTAAATTCCCCATACTTTTTATTCAAGACCTGGCACACCCCGATAACGTCGCCTCGCTTGTTGATCATCGGGACACAGAGAATTGTCTTTGTCAGATAGCCTGTTTTCCGGTCGGTTTCCTGCGAGAACCGCGAATCGGCGTAGGCGTCTGAAATGTTGACAAGCTGTCCTGTCTGCGCAACGTACCCGGCGATTCCGGTGCCGATCTTGACACGGATTTCGGCGACTCCCATCCCCTGCGCAATCTTTGATCGCAACTCACCCCGCTCGCGATCCACCAGATACAGTGAGCTGCGATCGGCATCGGCCACATCAGTCACTGCGCTCAGGATCATGTTGAGGAGCACATCAAGATTGCGTTCGGCCATAAGCGCCTTGCCGACATTGAGCAATGACGCCGGTTTTTCGATGCGTCGAGGACTCTTCTCTTCTTCCATATGTGCGCTTCCCTCCTTCGCCCCCTGAAAAATACGTCATGGGCGATGGAGAGTCAAATCCGAATTGGATGAACAGCATTCTCACATCCGCCGATTAAAACCCATTGCTCAACCGGCTCAAAATACAGTACCTTTACCATCGGAGGGATCGAGATGGATGAACGGATACAGCTCTTGCGGGAATTGGCGGCCAGGCGCGGCATCACCGATTCATATCATGATGTCACGAATGTCGAGCATGTCACGACAGATGAGGTCAGAGCGGAAGTGCTGGAGGCCTGCGGTTATGATGTGCGCACAGCTGAGGCTCTCCGAAGAGAGATCCAGCAAATGGATGACGCACCATGGCGGCGGCTGATTGCACCCGTCCTCGTGAAGCTGCCCGCCGAACTTTCAGGCGGCATCCGCATGCAAGTGCCCGGAGGCATCCCAAAATCCATCGAAATGCTTTTATTGCCGGAAGCGGGAGATCCCCTGCACGCCTCGGCCGATCCGGCTCTTCTTTTGGAAATCGGCGAAAAGACGATCGGAGGGCAACTCTACAAGCGGTATGCGCTTCCCTTTCCCTGGCAGCTTGAGATCGGCTATTACGGGCTCACAGTCACCGTCGAAACCGATACCACCAAACTGATCCAGGAGACGCGTCTCATTGTCTGCCCCGAGCAAGCCTATCTTCCGGATTGGTATCGCAACAATGAAAGGATTGCCGGCATCGGAATCTCCCTCTATGGATTGAGAACCGGTCAGAACATGGGAGTGGGAGACACCGGCGATCTTCGTGATTTCATCAGCTGGGCAGCCGATACTCTCGGCATCGAATTCATTGGACTCAATCCGCTTCACGCCATCTTCAACCGGCAGCCATATAACGCAAGCCCATACCTTCCGAACAGTCGCTATTTCAGGAATTTTATCTATCTGGATCTGTGTCAGATTGAAGACTTCAACTCTTCGAAAGAGGCTCAAACGCTGCTGGCTTCTCCCGACATTCAGACGCGCCTCTCCAGATTGCGCGGCACTGAAACAGTTGCCTATGAGGACGTGACTGCGCTGAAACTGGAACTGCTCGAAGCAGCCTTCTCTCATTTCATGAAGGAAGGCATACAGCGATCGGATTTTGAATCGTATCTGGAGAGCGAAGGCGATTTCATTGATCATTATGCAACCTTCTGTGCGATCGACGAAGAGATGGGGCGGACGAAGCCCGGGACGTGGAGCTGGACGCAGTGGCCTGAAACTCTCCGCGACCCGCGCGGCGAAGGTGTTCGTGAATTCAAGCGGGACCACGCCGATCGAATTCTCTTCTTCAAATATCTCCAGTGGCATCTCGACCGGCAACTGGCCGCCGCGGCTAACTGCGCGCGCGAACATGGATTGCGTGTCGGACTCTACATGGATCTGGCCTTGGCCATCGACCGGCACGGCGCCGATTTCTGGGCGTACCGGCATCTCTTCGTCGAATCGGCCAAGACCGGTGCTCCTCCCGATCCGCTCGCGCCGCAGGGACAGGACTGGCAATTTCCGCCGCCTGATCGTGATCACTATCGGGCCGATGCTTACCGGCTTTTTTCAGAAAAAATTCGCCGCAACTGCCGCTACGCCGGCGCGCTGCGACTCGATCACGTCATGCGACTTCTGCGGCTCTTCTGGATTCCAGCCGGAAAGACCGCTGCCGATGGCGCTTATGTGATCGACTACCATGATGATCTCCTGAAAATCGTCTGCCTTGAAAGCGTGCTCAACCACACGATCATCATCGGAGAAGATCTTGGAACTGTGCCGGACTGGATTCGCGAAGCCCTGTCGAAACATGGAATCCTTTCTTACCGGGTCTTCCATTTCGAACGTCATCCGGACGGTTCCTACAAGCGCCCCGAAGAATATCCCAGGCTCGGCCTCGCAACTCTCTCCACGCATGATCTCGCAACACTTTGCGGCTTCTGGGAAGAGAGGGATCTTTTCAGACGCCGGCAGGCGGGCCTGATCCGGTCGGAAGAGGATCTGAACCGCGCCCGCGAAGACAGGCATCGTGAAAAATACCGAATCGCCGATACGCTCGGCATACCCAACGACGCGCCACCGCAAACGGCACGGAACAAAATCTCCGAGTTTCTCGCATCCACACCGTCGGCGCTGATGCTCCTGAATCAGGAAGATCTTTTCCTGGAATGCGAACAGCAGAACATGCCCGGCACTACCACAGAACATCTCAACTGGGCTCGCAAGATGAAGTATCAGATCGAGGAGCTGAGGAAAAATCCGGAGGTGATAGAAGGGTGCCGCGCGTTCAAGGAGATCCTGAGGAATTCCGGACGGGCGAGGGGATAGCTTTCAAGCCGGAGAAGCGCGAGATCGCGCTTAGGTTTTGTTGAGGAATCCGGCGAGAGAACGCCTCGTCGAAGTTACTGCCTTCCAGCCGGCAGCCCGCCGGTGAAAAAATGCACCGCCGGCGACCAGGAACTCCAGTTTCCGTGGTTATCCTTGAAGCGGCAACTCCAGTAATATCCTGTTTGGCCATTGAGCGGTTTCGTCAGACGATGCATCGTCGCCGCCCCTCCGATAGCTCGATAGACCACCAGTTTCGATGCGACATCCCGGCAAACCCGCCATTCCGAATCATCGATCGGATCGCCATCCGGATCGTTGTAGACGGCAGAGAGCATCGGCGATTTCGGGACATTATGGCTTCCCGCCGCAGGAGAAACAGGAGTCGGCGGCGACGGAGGTGCATTCTCGCGCACATCAAAGAGCATGACATCCACAGAAGCACTTCCCGCTTCCTCACCCACCGGCGAGCCGACAGTGCCGCTGGGGGAAGAGATGGCAACCGATGGAGCTGTTTCCATTCCGTTTGCTGGAACTGTCATGATGAAATCAAGAGTCACGGTTGTCATGCTGGCGAAGTCCTCCAGCGATGGTGGAGTCGTGCCGGAGTCATATCCTGTGAGGTAGAAGTTGAACTTCGAAACAACTCCGGAGTAGGCCAGCTCAAATCCGTCGTCACCAAATGTGCGAAACCAGCCGGCTGTTCCGCTGCTATTCCATTTGACGATCAAGGCATCGTACTGGTTGCCCTTGAAAATGGCGCCGGCAGCGTAGATGTTGCCCTTTTGATCGATGTCGATTGTCTGAAAATCGTCGAGCGACCCTGAGTCGAATTCGCGGCACCAGCGGGTTGTACCGGACGGAGTGAGCGAAAGCATGAATGCATTATCGTCGGATGTTGCCCCATAGCCGTAGCTCAGGCTGTTGCTGATTCCGGCAATGTAGATATTCCCCGTCGAATCGACGGCGATCGACTGGCCTTCTTCGTGAACCGATTCGCGCCCCCATGTCCGAGCCCATTGCAGCGTACCGCCGGAATCGTATTTCAGGATGAGAACGTCTTCGTTGATGCCTGGATGACTGCCAAAGGAGAATGTTCCGGCAGTGATGAAAGCATTCCCGTCGGCATCGGACACAATATCAGGTGCAAAATTCTGCCAACCCCATTCTTGACTGGGGCCGCCCCATGTCTTCGCCCAGAGCTGATTTCCCGCCGCGTCGTATTTAAGAATGAAAATGTCATATCCGCCGGCTCCGATGCCGCCTTCGCCGTCCGTGCATCCAGCGACATAGATATTGCCCTGAAGATCCTGCGACACTCCCGTGGCAAAATCATTACTCGATATACCACCCCAGGTTCGAGCCCAGATGAGAGTTCCCGCAGAATCGAATTTGGCAATCGTCGCATCGTAAGAAGCAGTGAAGGAATTTGACCTTCCAACGATGATGCAATCGCCTGTGGAATTCACAGACAGGCCGTATCCATATTCATTGGCAATCCCACCCCACGTACGAGCCCATTGCAAGGCACCGGAACTATTGTATTTGAGCAAGAGGAAGTCGCGATTGCCGGCGCCGAAGCCAAGCGTATACCCGCCGATATAGATGTTGCCGTCGCAATCGAGCCCGACCCCGCGGCCCGATTCATACGCTTGAGCGCTCCCCCAACGTTTGGACCAGGGCGCCGTCTGAGCCAATAGTGACGACTGCGGCTGAAAGATCAGGGCCGTGAAAGCCAGGAGCAGGCAGAACACGAACACCCGGAACTGAGCCATCCATGGCCGCGCCATAAGCCTTGTCATTGCCTAGCTTCTTGAACAGGCCTCGATGAAGCTTACCCCGGTCTTGATGCAATTCGCCATAAATCGATCCGCCCCCCCGGAACGAAGGCAATAGTACTCGTGAACATTTGAATGCTACGATATTGCAAAACACATCGCAAGAGGAAAATTTTCCACGAAATCCGTGAATTAGGAATGGCGGCAAGCCGTCAGATAGTCTCGATAAACCCTGCATGAGGGCTCGGCATCCTCGCGAGCTGTGCCGCAGATGCTCCGAAGCCATTTTGTCGCAATAGGCCTGTGCTTAGTCGCGGATAGGGGTTTCCACAGAGGTTCTGACGATCCAACTCCCTCTCAATGTCATCTCTGTCCCCCCGAAGTCCCGGCCCTGTGAATCCATGACTTCGACTGTGACATGAGATGACGGCAATCACGTCAACGAACAGCCTCGATCAAAGCAAGGCAACGCGCGTGAAGTCACGCACACATGTCTGTCTCTCAGGAATGTCCGAGAGAATCCAGTTTCGATTTGATTCGAGCGGCGTCGTCGGGCCGGGAGAGCCGGTTGTAGAGCGCCAGGAGATCGTTGAGAAGCGTCTTATCCGACGGGTGGAATCGAAGCCCGGCTTCAATCAGAGACGCCGCATCGCTCAGGCGATTGAGGTGAGTCAGCAACTTTTCTTTCTGAGTGATTCCAGGCAGCGAGTCGGGCTTGTTGCGAAGGACGTCATCGAACGCCATCAGTGCCTGGGCCGTATCGCCTTTCTGAACATAAATGGTCCCGATCAGGCAGCGGGCGGCGACTTGTCCGGGGCTGACCTGGAGGACTCGCTGGAACATCGCAAGAGCTTCATCAGTTCGTCCACTCCGTAAGTAGACACGACCGAGATTGAAAAGCCCATCGGGGTATTGAGGGTCGAGTCGGACAGCCGTCTCGTATTCACGAATTTCTTCATCAGGCTTTCCCTGCAAGCCGAACACAGCGCCCAGATTATTGTGAGCTTCCGGATATTTCGGATCCGTCCGCACAGACTCTTCAAATTTCGCTCTTGCTTTGGCAAGGAAGGAGGGATCTTTTTGAGCGCGAATATAGGAGAGAGAGCCGATGCTGTTGAGGACGACCGCGTATTCATGCCTGCTGTTGCCCTTGGCGGTGTATTTCCGGAGAGCAATCTCGTATTGTTTCTCGGCATCGTCCAACCGGCCCTGATCCTGCAAAACCAATCCGAGGTTATTATAGGAGCCGGGGAAATCGAAATCCGCCTTGATGGCTCTCCTGTACCAGGCCTCCGCTTCCTTCGGGTTCATCCGTCGCCGGTAAATGTTGCCGATGTTGTTATAGCCCTGTTCATTGTCCACGTCGATTTCGATACATTTCTTGTTGACGGCGATCGCTTCTTCATAGCGACCGGTGATATCGAGAAATTCGGCCAGCGAGTTCATGAGCTCGATGTCGTTGGGGTTTTGTTCAAGCCCCGTGCGGAACAACTGTTCGGCCTTGGGGTAATTTTTCTCCTGATCCATCGCGATCCTGGCCAGTTCATTGTAGACGCCCTTATCCGGATGGGCCGCCTGCAGGAGCGGTTCCAGGACCGACTGCGCGTTCTTCGAATCGCCTTTCATCCGGTAGGCGCGGCTGAGATTGATCTTCGCCGCCAAGAAAGCCGGATTGAGCGACAAAGCCTTCTGAAACTCGGCAATGGCATCATCGTACATGCCTTTCTCCAGAAAGAGCGTCCCGCGATTGTTGTGGAAATTGGAACCGTCCTGTGTTTCGCCGCGGGTATCGGATGTTGGAGCCACAGTCGATTGCTTCCGGTTGCTTCCCGAACCGATGTAGCCGAGCGCTGCAAGAGCATCAAGTTGATCCTTGTCGATCTGTGTCGATGCCGATGCGCCGGAGGTTGCGTCGGCCGGTTTAAGCCTCGTCTCGTAAGAATCAATATTTCTGACGGGATACGCGCGTAGAAAATCAGGTTTGAATGCCGCTTCCAGAACGTGGCCCGCGAAGTTTTTGGCAATGGGAATTCCCATGGCCGCCATGACGGTCGGAGCGACATCGAGCACCGACGCTTCATCCAGCTCCTTGCCGCCGCTGACAAACGGGCCCCCCGAGCAAATGAGGATTCCATGTTTTCGATGCCAGTCAGCAGCCCCTCCTTTCCCGATTCTGGAATCCGTATTGGGACGGTCGGCTCCGTTTTTAAAGCCGTGATCCGAACAGACGACGAGGCCGGCGCCCTCGGTTTCGGCGCAATCGGCGAAGTCGCCGAGGATACGATCGCACTCCTCATAATAACGATCCACCACCGGCCCGAACCATGTCACTCTCTTTTGATCAGAACCCGGCATGGCCGGAGGCCGGAAGCAGATGAAGATGTGCGAGACCTCATCCGGCGCTTCGAAATAAACCAGGTCGAGATCCGGACGATACCGTCGATGAAGTTCCAGCCCAATCCTCCGATAGCTCTCCGCTTGCGCGATATAGCCACGGAACAGGTTGAGACGCTCGATGTCATCCGCGGACGCTTCATGCGACGTTTCCCATCCTGCCGGCGTGTTCAGGAAATGTCTGATGGTTTTCATTGTCACATCTTTCTTATGAGCAACGAAAGGCCGGATTTCATCTGCGATCGAATCCGGATAAACCATTCCTGATTGGATGGTTTCTCCGGTGGCGGAGCCGAGGCCGAAGAGCTGGTAAGCGATCTTATCGGTGACAACGTAGCCGTTGACCGCTTCAGCCGGCCATGTCGCCCACCAGCCGACGACACCGACTTTCAATCCGACGGCCGTAGCAATGTTCCAGATCGCCTTGACCTTTCGGAAGCGCGAACTGATCGGCATCGATTGGCCATTCTGATCTTTGACGATGAAATCGAGAATGCCATGATCAGCCGGTTCTCGCCCGGTACCGATGCTGGTCCAGACGACGGGCGAAAGCACGGGAGCGATTGTGCGGAGCCGCGCCCAGCAGCCGTGTGCGATGAGTTTCTTGAAGTGAGGCATTCGTCCGGCGTTCATCAGCGGATCAATAATCTGCCAATCGAGAGAATCCAACCCGACGAAGACGATCTTGACGTTGGTGTGCTGGCGATCGAACGAAGGCGCAACTGGAACATGCGCTGGGAATGCACTTTTATCGACGGACGTGGCACCTGAGCTTTGGTGGCGATGAGCTGCGAGGAAAGCCACCAGGAGTGCCACGGCCACAAGAATGCCAAGGACAAGGGGCTTCCACATTCGACCCGTCATCCATCGGCCGTCTGTCAAGGCGCTTTTTGTGGGCCGGTGTGTTTTTGCTCTCTCAGCTCTGAGCCTCGTTCGTGAACTCATCTGGCCTTCATCATAGCCTCGCCTGCAGGTTCAATCAACGATCCACATTTGATAGGGCCTTTGCGCCGGCAATCATCATCTGATCTCCACTTTGGCGGCGCATCAACTTGCATGAAAGTGCCTTCAGCAAGGGCTGTAGAAGAGGCGTGACAAATCTCTTGACGAACCATCGAGTAACGATGTAACTTGATGCGTCAAGTCTCTTATTAAGGCATCCCAGCCATGGGGGCAAATCTAAAAAGGAGGGTATTTCATGGAGACAAGATGCGGATTGGTACGAGTGGCCATTATGTGCCTCGCTCTAGGCCTGGTACTTGGACTTGGAGCCGCCATTGCGAGTGAGAATGGCACAAAAAGCGCCGACACCAAAGCATTGGTAACGAACAACGATGCAGCATCCCAGCCGGAAGCAAGCGCGGGAATGGTCGTCGCCATCGACAAGGAATCGGGCCAATTGAGGGCGCCGACGAGTGCTGAAGCCAAGCAGATCGACGATGCTTGGGACAAGTTCGTCAAGTTGGAGTACGGGGATCGTTCTACGGGATTCACGAGAATCAGCAGCGCAGACGGTAGCCATGGGCTCAAGCTTGGGCCGGCCTTTGCTGAATTCGACATGGTATCAGTGGGCGCCGATGGAAAGCTTCGATTCGGCAGCGCATCCAGCACTGAAGAGGCCATCCAGTGGATGAAAGCCAACGCCCCATCCACACAAGATGACTCGCGGTAGGAGGAGTAGAACAATGCTGAGATCAAAACTTTATATCCTCGCACTCGTGGTCGGCATCGCCATGTTGGCTGCCCAGGCAGCCGATGCAGCCAAGATCATCATCAACCCCGTCGATCCTGCCGGCGTCGGCTTTAATGATCCAAGCTGGAGAGCTCCAGTCGGCGGAAACCGGGGACATTCGCTTGGCCAACAGCGGCTCAATGTTTTCCAAAAAGCTGCTGACCTCTGGGGCCGGCGCTTAAAAAGCAACGTCAAAATCATTTATACAGCCGCCTTCTCGCCACTGACCTGCTCGCCCACTTCGGCTGTTCTCGCTCGTTCAGGCCCAGACTCAATCTTCAGAGACTTCACCGGCGCCCCGAAAGCGGCAACATGGTTCAGCGTTGCCGAAGCCAACAGCCTCTATAACAAAGATCTCACACCGGGTCATCCCGACGTCGGCATATATGACCCAGGAAACGACGACGCGATTGTGTGGATCAACGGCGATATCGGAGTCAATCCAGGTTGCCTGACGGGCTACGATTGGTATTACGGTCTTGATGACAATGCAGCTGGCAACCAGATCGATCTGCTCGCCACACTGATGCACGAAATGGGCCACGGCCTCGGATTCCTGACCGTCATGGACAAGTCCACCGGCGCTCTTGCGGATGGGTATACGGATATTTACATCGATCATGTTTATGATAACGTCATCGGTAAAATGTATCCGCAGATGACCAATGGCCAGAGAGCCGCTTCGGCAGTCAATGTGAATAACGTTGTCTGGACCGGCGGTCATGTCACATGGCGGGCTCCCAAGTTCCTGGGTCCAGAGCCTATTCTCACGATCAACACTCCAGGCAGCATCGCCGGAGATTATGATTATTTCCAGATGGCCGCATTCGGCCCGGCTCTTACAATCGCCGGCGTCACGGGAAACGTGGTCATGGCTAGCCCATTAATTGCATGTTCCCCCATCACCAATAACGTCGCCGGCAGCATCGCATTGATCCTCCGCGGGACTTGCACTTTCAAAGCAAAGGTTCTCGCTGCGCAGAATGCCGGTGCGATCGGTGTTATCATCGTGAACAATGCGGCTTCCGGTCTCCCAGGGATGGGTAACGATGCGACAATCACCACTCCAATCACAATCCCTTCGATCGGCGTTACCTACACGTTAGGCGTTGCCATCGCCAACGCACCGGGAGTCAACGTCACACTCCATCTCGACCCCACTCGAATGGCCGGCACTGATGACTATGGCCGGGTCAAGCTTTACACACCAACATTAATGGCATCCGGATCAACACTCTCCCACTGGGATACATCGTGCGAACCGAGCCTGCTGATGGAACCAAACATCACAGCTGGGCTCCAAGCCGCAAAGACCGTCGATCTCACATCCGACGTCTTCCGGGATATCGGCTGGCACGTGCGCAAGTAGAGAGAGAAAAAGAGCCGTTGCTTCGGCGGCGGTTCACGAACTGAACAACTAACCGGCTGGGTGCGGATTTCTTCCGCACCCGGCCGTTTTCCTTTTGGAGCTGCCTCATCCCCGGCCTTCCTACTCCGCCCGGCCTATCGATCGCGTTTTTGTCCGCAGACACGAAGACGAGATTTTGAAATCGCCCGGTCATGCCGTAAACTCTCCCGGTTCCGGATTCGGGGCTCTGCGGAGAGGTTCAGGGAACAGGCCGAGGAGGAAACAGAGCTTGAGTGAAATGAGCGGAAACATGAAACGTCAGTATTTCGATTGGATCGGCCGAGCCGGCCTTGGGGCATTGCCCCTTCTCACCTATCCGATCTGGTCCCGATTTCTTTTTTATAAGCCGTTCGGGGCGACACTCGCCATGAGCGCCGGACTCCTGCTGATTCTTTTCCAAAGCCACATTCGGTTCTTCGAACTCCTTCCCGGCAATGACCAAAAGGCCGCGTGGGCGCTCGGGATCGCTGCCTATCTCCTGTACGCCGCCGCCGCTCTGGGTGTTTTTGGTGACATCATGGACCCAACCGGTGACGAGCCCAACTATCTTCTGGCGACGATCAGCCTGTACAAGGATCACGACATCCGGCTCAAGAACAACTTCAATCGTCGCGACTACCTCGAATTCTATCCGGGCAAGATCGTCACGCGGGTTGTGCAGGGCAGGGACCGAGGCGGCTATCCTGTCCATGGCATCGGCGTGTCGCTCTACCTTTTTCCTTATTACTACATTGGTAGTAAAATTGGCGGCCCTTTCGCCCTTCGATCGTCGATACGCCTTGGCATGGCGCTCATCGCCGCCTGCCTGGCGGCATCGGTTTTTCTGCTTTTGCGGAGGCTGGCCGTCAGCCGACCCGTCGCGTTCGCGACAGCCGGCATCCTGGCTTTCTCGCCGCCGCTCATCATGTACGCGCATCTGGCGTATCCGGAAACGAGTGTCGCGTTGATTGTGACGCTCTTTTTTATGGCGCTCTTTTCATCGCAACCGCGATGGGCATTCTGCGGGCTACTACTATCAGCGTGCCCATGGTTCGGCGTAAAATTCAACGCCATGGCAGCGGCCCTCGCCGGGACGGCCTTCCTGGCGATCATCCTCAGAACACAAGCAGCGCAGCGCTTTCGAGCATGCCTGTTGACGGGTGTGGCTGCATTGCCGCTTCTTGCCGCATACGAGTTTTATCTGTGGCGGTTCTATGGGTCCTTCTCGCCGGCCGCTGCCGTCGGTGGCCGCGCCACCGCCGAGAAGGACTCTGTTACCGGCAATATCGTTCATTATCTCTCTCTGGATACGTTCAAAAGGCTCCGGTATATGCCACAAACTTTCCTGGCCGACCTGATCGACCAGAAAGGCGGGATCCTTCTCTACAGTCCAATCCTGCTGATCGCCATCCTGGGGTTATGGATTCTGTTTCGCGACAGGAATCGCACGGGCCTCTTTCTCATACTGCCTCCGCTGATGCATCTCGGCATTTATACATACACAAATTACATGGGCGGATTCTGCCCGCCGGGCCGTCCTATCCTTCCCCTGTTGCCCATCATCGCAATCCTCTTCGCTCATGGGCTGCCCGCATGGAAAAATGCCTTTACACGGACTCTCCTCCTTTTCTTCTCCGCCGCCATCTCTCTTGTTTGGCTTTCAGCCAATCCGTTTTTCTATCATCGCCTCATCTACAGCGAGGAACGGGTCGTGACGAACTTCGCACTTTTCATTGACGGCCTGCCGCGCATTCTGCCGGTCATGACAGCCGCCGAGGTGTTCGAATGGCGGAATGTGGCCATCCTGGCGAGCCTGTTCGCTCTCTTGCTTCTAACCGCACGGCGCGGAGCCGGCATGAACAGAACCGCCGCATACATCGGAGCCGCGGCCGCTGTCTTTCTGCCTGTTATCCTGATCGCGGCACAACCCAAAGTCTGCCAGCGCATCTCCGCCGGTTCGATCGAATTCCAATTCATCGATGGTTGGCCGGCCTATCCCGAAAGCGAAGGCTTCTGGTTGCGAGGATCACGATCAGGCCGAATCCGGATCGTCTCCAATCAGAAACTCGATCGACTCGTCTTGCCCATTCGCGACGCGCAGGATCTCATGATCACAAGTTGCGGCAGGGACTTTCGCCCCGAGTCGCCAGTGCAGATTACAATTGATCTCGAGACATCGAGCCCCGGGCCGCCGTATGTTCACCCAATCTCATTTCGAATCAGGGGTGGATTCCACCCATCCGATCGCGATCCCAATTCACTTGATCAACGATGGCTCGGCGTTTTCATAGTCAGCAAAGAGATCGGCAATCAGCCTGGATCATGACGAGACGAAAATGATCGGCAACGCATCCCTGCGAACCGACCACCGCGGAAATTGAGAACGAACAACTCATCACTATTTGCTACCACGATGGCCGATCGAGCAAATCCAGGAATTCCTCGCGCACCGCTTTATCTTCAAAACATCCGCGAATGGCGGATGTCACGGTGAGGCTGCCTGGCTTTTTGACCCCGCGCATCTCCATACAGAGATGATGGGCTTCGATGACGGCGATTGCTCCGAGCGGTTGCAGCGATGTCCATAAGTAATCGACACATTGTTCGGTCAGTCTCTCTTGAACCTGCGGACGCTTGGCATAGAATTCGAGAATACGAGCGAGTTTGCTGATGCCGAGGATCCTGTCTTTTGGAATATATCCAATATGCGCTTTGCCATAGAAAGGAACAAAATGGTGAGCGCACATGGAGTAGAAGGGAATGTCCTTCACGAACACCATGCTTGAATATTTTTCGACATTGGGAAATGTCGTGACGAGAGGCTCGCTGCCCTCTTCAAGGCCCTGAAACATTTCCAGAAAAAGTTTTGCAACACGATTGTGAGTGTCGGCGAGGTTTTTATCGGTGAGATCCAGGTTAAGAGCGATCAGGATTTCCCTGAAATGAAAACTGATTTTGTTAAATTTTTCGTTTTGAATATCCGTCATGGTTCTCCTTCTCGTCTTCGAGCACAGCCAGATTCTGCAACCTTCAAGGCTTTGATGCAAGAAATACAATTTTCATTAAGAGAGATGAGATTGCGCTGCAGTTTCTTAAAAGTGCTAAAAAAAAGTTGATGATCCAATACAGTGCAACAAAAAGCGGGAAATTGGATCACATCAGGCGACGCATATATGTTGTTCCCCCATTTGGAAATGAATGAATAAGAATGGAATTGCTTCTTTCGTTAATATCCTTGTTGGTAGCCACAGGAACAGTGCCGGGGATGAAAGCACAGCTTGACACATACTTCCTTTTGGGCATATAAGAGTGATTCGAAAGTCAGGACCCCGAGGAGGTGTTACGGTTTGGCCGAAGTTAAAGTCATGGAAGGCGAAAGTATCGAAAACGCCCTCCGCAGGTTCAAGAGAAAAGTTCAGCAAGAAGACATCATCAAGGAAATCAAGAAACACTCCTATTACTTAAAGCCGGGTGAAAAAAAACGGGTGAAGCAAGCTCTCGCGCGGAAACGATCTCGTAAGAAAATGCGGCGCGAGACTGAGTAACATACCCCCCAAGGAGATCACATGGAGTACAGGGACAAAACACTGACGTGCGTCGAATGCGGGAAGCCGTTCATTTTCACCGCCGGCGAACAGCTGTTCTACGCCGAGAAGAACTTTCAGCATGAACCGAAGCGCTGCAAGGAATGCAAGGCGACCAGAGGCAGTCGTTCAGAAGGCGGGCGGAGAGAGAAGGTTCAGACTCCTGCAATTTGCGCCGGATGCGGAAAGGAAACAACAGTTCCTTTCAGGCCGACACAGGGGCGACCCGTGTTCTGCTCCGCATGCTTCCAACAGAAGAAAACGCCGGCACAGCAGCAACCTGCACTCTGATCGAACCTTGGCCTTGCCGTGCTGAGGCTTCGCGGCCTCAGCCGGCGGCAAAAAGGTCCCTTCCGGATTCAAGCAGTGATCCCAGCGAAAGCTCTGTCCACATGTCTGTTATTCTGACGATCTGCTGCTCTCCAAGCAAGAGCCATCTCGAGCACGATGGCAACCCCCCTCGGCAGCGTACCGATCCTATCGCATGTAGGCCGCTTGCAGCGCCGTGATCGCCGCAACGTATCGCACATCGTCCTCGGAACATCCGCGCGAGAGGTCATTGGCGGGACGCACGAGCCCCTGGAGAATGGGGCCGATCGCAATGGCGCCTGCGATGCGTTCGACAAGTTTGTAAGCGATATTGCCGGAGTTCAGGTCGGGGAAGATGAGCACATTGGCCCGCCCTGCTATCTGTGATCCGGGTGCCTTCCGGGCGCCGATCGCCGGAATGATTGCGGCATCCGCCTGAAGTTCGCCATCCAGCAACAGTTCGGGCGCACGTGCATGAGCTGTTCGGACGGCTTCACGGACCTTTTCTACATCGTCATGTTCAGCGGAGCCCTTTGTGGAGAATGAAAGGAATGCGACGCGTGGTTCAAGGCCGAACAGCGAATGCAGCGTCCGGGCCGACTCGATGCCGATTTCAGCCAATTCCGTGGATGATGGTTTCGGATTAACTCCACAATCGGCAAAGATCAATAGGCCTTTCTCTCCAAAATCCTCTTGTTTGAGGAACATCAGAAAGCAACTCGATAGGAGCTTCGCATCAGTCCTCAGACCGATGACACGCAAGGCAGCACGCAGCGTTACCGCTGTCGTTGTCGACGCGCCTCCGACAAAGCCGTCGCACTTATGATCGGCAACGAGCATCGCCGCGCAATAAAGAGGATCTCCCATCGATTGGAAAGCTTCTTCGAAGGTCATTCCACGGGCTCGACGGATTTCCTGATAACGAGCCGCGAATTTCTCACGCACGGTCTCAGGATCAATGATTTCAGAACAAAGGCGGATACCGGCGCGAGCACAGGCGGCATGGATATCTGCCTGCTTGCCGATGAGCACCGTCTCGAGCGTGCCTTCTATCGAGAGCCTCGCAGCCGCTCCGAGCACTCTTGGATCAGTCGCCTCCGGGAACGCGATCCGGCATCTCGTTTGGCGTACGCGCTGAATCAATTCATCAAGCCTCAGCATGGCGGCATCCTACTATGAAGGCCCGCCGGGCGGCAACGAGAGGGAGCCGCGGTTAAGGTCCAAGCCGTCAATGGGAATCGCATTTGGCAAGGAAATAATGCACAGGCTTGACTTTGGCGTTCCCTAGGAGTTTTCTGATGCTGACCTTCACAGCGCCTTCGTCCTTTGATATTGTCCTCATTCCGATAGGTCGGCCCGACCGTCGGTGAGAATTTCTGAAAGGGAATCATGCGAATTTGTTGACAAGCCTGAGCAGCGGCCCCATAATTAGCCGGACGTTCCAGCGGAGGAGCATGTGGAGAATCAGGATACCGTAAAAAAGAAGATCTTAGTCGTGGACGATGAAGTCAAGATTTGCAAGATGCTCAAGACCTTTCTTGAGTCTGAAGGGTATGATGTCGTCACTGCGGGTGATGGACAAATGGCCTTGCAGAAATACGAGGACGAAAAGCCCGACATTGTCATCACCGATCTGCTTCTCCCAAAAGTCCACGGATTTGAGATTTGCCACAGGATCAAAGAAAAGGGAACAACGCCGGTGATTCTCATGACGGCCGTGTACACGCAGACGAAGTACAAGATTGAAGGCAAGGGGCACGGGGCGGATGACTACATTATCAAGCCTTTTAATCCTGAGGAGTTGCTGAGCAAGGTGAAGAAGTTGCTCGAAGCGGCGGAGGCCGGAGCATCTGTCTCGCAGCAATCATAATCGCGCAAAGCCTTGCAGGCAGTGCTTCGCCAGGTGATGTGAGGGTCAGGTTCAAATGGCCGTCTCGAAGAAAGTTCTAATTTGCGACGACGAGCCCTACATTATTGAATCCGTCAGCTATGTGGCTCGCAAGGAAGGCTGCGAGATTGCCACAGCCGAGGATGGAGAAGAAGCCATCGCGGCCGCACACACACAGCTTCCGGATCTGATCCTTCTTGATCTCATGATGCCCAAAAAGACCGGCTTCCAGGTCTGCCAGGAACTGCGCGCCGATCCAACCTTCAAAGACACCTATATCATCATCCTGACCGCTCGCGGTCAGGAAGCCGATCTGCAGGAAGCTCGGAGTGCCGGCGCCAATGAATACCTCACAAAACCCTTTTCCCCTCGTGCCCTCCAGCAGAAGATCCACGAGGTTTTTGCCCGACGATCATGAATCAAGATCTTGTCGACCCCTCGCAGGTTCCCATCGGATGATCGACCGCGAAATCCGGGACTCATAAGAAATGGCCCAGTTTAACCATCAGAAGAAGGAGCTCTCCGCCAAGCTCGTTTATTACGGCACGGCTCTCGGTGGGAAAACGACCAACCTCCAGTATATTCACAAGCGGGCGAATCCGGATCGCAAGATCGAGCTTTATTCGCTCAATACAATGCACGATCGTACGCTTTTTTTCGATCTCCTTCCTTTGTCTCTTGGAAAAATACGAGGCTACACGCTCCGGTTCCAGTTGTTCACGGTTCCTGGGCAGCCTCAATACAACGCCACTCGCAAGGTGGTACTCGCCGGCGCCGATGCCGTCGTCTTTGTGGCTGACAGCAGCGCCGCCAAATTGAACGACAACCTCGAAAGCCTGAAAGACTTCAATGAGAACCTGGCAGGCAATGGAATCGACATCAACACGATTCCGATTATCGTCCAGTTTAACAAGCGTGACTTGCCGGATGCGCTCCCCAATGAAATCCTCAATCAAAAGCTGAATCCCGGCGGTCTCCCGGTTTTCCTCTCGGTCGCCACCGAGGGCAAGGGCGTGCTTGAAACCTTCATGGAAGCTTCCAAGCTGATGATCCTTTCCGTCTCCCAGCGATACCAGATGGGATCAGACCAGTTCATCGGAAAGGGCATTGTGAATCAGGTCGAGGAAGCGCTGCGACAGGTCCTGCACTCCGGCCACCACGCCATGCCAATGCGCGAAGAAAGAACGCCATCCGGCGGTCTTTCCGCACTTCGTCAACCAACGCCCAAACCCCCCGCTGATGACACTTCTTTCCGTTATGTTGTCGATTCGAAAGACCTGCTTGAAAGCTCTGTCAAAACCAGCATGAAGCTGGCGCAGCTCGTGAGCGAAGTTCGTGAGACCAAGAATCAGCTCGAGAAACGAATCCATGAGCTCCAAATCCTCAACCAGCTCTCCCTCGCGATCACATCCACACTCAACCTTGACCGCGTACTCGATTTGACACTCAACCTCTCGATCGAGCTGCTTGGCGCCGACTACGGATCTCTGTCGCTTTATTCCGAAGAAGATGCGACACTGCGAGAAGTGATGCTACGAGGGATGGACCGTGAAAGCCTGAACTTGCCGTCACATCCGGGTGAGCCTCCTTTCTCCTATAATCTCATGACCCGCGAACACCCGCTGCTGGCGACTGACTCCGAGGCTGAGGATGTCTTTCAATATGTTGCCAAGCGAGAAACCGGGTTGCAGGCGTTCCTCTCGGCGCCGCTCCGTAGCAAAGGCAAGCCGCTCGGCTTGCTGAATCTCTATTGCACGGCAGCCGAAAGGAAATTCAGTGATTCCGAGATGCAGGGGTTGCAACTCCTGGCCGGCCAGGCATCCGTCGCAATTGAAAACGCCCGACTCTATGAAAGGTTGGAGTCGTTCAATACCGAATTGGAAGCGAAAGTTCGCGAACGCACGGCGGAATTGGAAGCGGCCAACCGCGAGCTGCGCAAGCTGGATGAGCTAAAAAGCAACTTCCTTGCAACGGTCTCTCACGAGCTCCGCACGCCTCTCACATCCATCCGCGCCTTCGCCGAGATCCTGCTGGACGACTCAGGAACAGAAGTGGAATTGCGTTCTCGCTTTCTGACGATCATTGAGAAGGAGAGTGAGCGCCTCACGCGCCTGATCGATGATATTCTTGACCTTTCGAAGCTCGAGGCCGGCAAGATGCAGTGGAGGATGAAGCCGGTCAGCATCGAAGAGATTATCAATGAGGCGATCCAGGCAACATCGTCAATTGCCGACGCAAAAAACCTGCAGATGATTTTTGCTCCCGCCAGCCCCATACCGCTTGTCTATGCCGATTGGGATCGCATTTTCCAGGTCATCTTCAATCTCATCGGAAACGCCATCAAGTTCAACAAACCCGGCGGTCGGATTGTCTTGCAGCTGGATCCTCACGGAGCTGAAGTGACTGTGTCGGTGGCGGATACCGGAATCGGCATGAAAGAGAACGACCTCACCCAAATCTTCGACAAATTCCACCAGATCGATTCCACTTCTTCGCGCGAGAAAGGTGGGATTGGGCTGGGACTCGCCATCTGCACTGAAATCGTCTGCTATCACGGGGGACGCATCTGGGCGACATCGGTCCAGAATGAGGGGTCGACCTTCTATTTCACACTACCGGTTTATCAAAAAACGGCGCCACATGAATCGACCGAGACTCAGGAGCAGCGCGTTTGAAGGTTCTCATCAAGGCACGAAGACAATGTGCAACTGCAACTTAATGGCAACCCCCTGATATCTATGACCTCTTTTACTTTTGACGGTTCGCCTTTTCTTTTCTCGCGTCGCCATGCCGGAGTCAGGAGACGTGCATGCCCTTAGGTGCCGAACAGGAACGAAAATTAAACGAGAAGATACAGAGCCTCACTGAGAAGCTGCTCGAAACTTTTGAGGAGCTGAATCTGGTTTACAGTCTCACGGAAACTTTCAGCGGGACATCAGGCGCCGAGCAGGTTATCGAGAACCTGAGCCGGTTGGCAGTTGAGCGACTGGAGGCCGATTGCGGCTGGATCGCATTGAAGGACGAACGGAGCCAGCACCTGACAACGGTCGCGCTTCAGGGGATTGATCCGGAGTCGACCCGGGCGGTCAACACTCAGTTCGTCGAACGTGTGATTGACGGCGGCCGCCCACTCCTCCTCAATGACCTCATGGGAAATCCATCCTTCCAACCCGGCTCTGAATTGCACGCCTTTCTGGCGGTGCCGCTGTCTGTCCGCGAAAAGATTTTTGGGGCAATCTGCATCAGTCGCCATTCCCCCGAGGAGATCTTCACATCAGGCGACCAGAAAATGCTCACCGTCATGGCCACTCAGGGCGCCATGGCCATCGAGAAACACAAGCTCGAGAAGAAACTGCTGGATGTCGAACGACTGGCGGCCATCGGGGAATTTGCCGCTCGCGTGGCGCACGAAGTCCGGAATCCACTCACAAGCATCAAGGGCTTCACATTTCTGGTCGGTCGTCCCAAGACGACACCCGAGCAGATACAGCAATACACGGCGCTCATCATCGAGGAAATCGACAGGCTTGATACGATCATCAAGGATATTCTCCATTTTTCCCGCCAGAGCGTTCTTCATCCGAAGGAACATTGCATCGAGGAGGTGATTGACCGCGCTCTGACGCTCACCGAAAAGCAGCGCACCGATCAGGGGATCCAACTGAACCGGGTGAGCCACTGCAACAACGTCCGGGTCATGATTGATCCCGAGCGTATTCTGCAGGTGTTTCTCAACCTGATCATCAACGCCGTCCATGCGATGGAAAGCGGCGGGGCACTCACGATTCAAAGCATCACGCGAGATGGAAAAGTTGTCATCGATATCGGCGACAGCGGCGGCGGCATCCCGCCGGAAAACATCGATCTCATTTTCGATCCCTTCTTCACGACCAAAGAAACCGGCACCGGCCTCGGCCTCCCCATCACCCGACGAATCCTGGAGGAGCACGGTGGAGATATTTCGGTGGACAGTGCCATCGGCGTCGGCACAAAATTCACAATCACGCTGCCACTTGAATCACACCTCAAATCGTTCCAACCACGCGAGAATGAGTAGGGGTTCCTCCGGAAGCGCTGAACAAGCCGAGCATGATTCAGTTGACAGTGGAGTCTTCCTTCGATAGTTTTGTTCCGTCATGAAAAAAATACTGTTCATTTGGTTATCACTTCTTGTATCGGCAGACCTTTTCGCACAGGCATTCGATCATTTTGGCGCCAGGGCGCTTGGAATGGGCGGAGCCTATGTGGCCATGGCCGATGATCTATCCGCCGTCTACTGGAATCCGGCCGGCCTGGGGATCGCTCCGCCACGCGGCGTGATGGTATCGGTTTCTGCCGCCGGATCGGACCGGAAGGACACAATCAACAACGTCGAATCTCTGGTCGATATGAATCTTGCGGCCTCTGGGCGGATCATCACACCCGGCGACATCAGCAAAGCAATCGACCTCCTCGAAACCCTCGCCGAAAAGGGAAATGGTGTCACCGGCGAAGCCAATGCCAATTTCATCTTTAAATATGACGACTTCGGATTTTCCGTGCTCACGCTGGGCAATGCCGCAGCCATTCCCATTATCAATCTGGACATTCTCAACTTCGATCCCTATTCCGGCCAGCCTCTGCCGACCGATCTTCCCAAGCTCAATTTCTCAGGGGTGATCGCTCGCGAGTTTATCGGATCTTACACGCACAGCATCATCGAGAATACGCTCTGGGCGGGCGTGAATGCAAAATATATACAGGCCGATACCTATTATTCATCGCGGCTCATCGTCGATCCCAACAACAAGAAGCTGAGGCTCCGCGATCTCGTCAACGAAGCGAAAGGTCCTAATAAGAGATCCACTTCCAAGTTCGGGCTCGACCTCGGCATCATGGGCATCGTGGCTGAAAACCTGCGGATCGGGGTTGTCGCTCGGGACGTGACTGGTCCCACGCTGGAAAGTGCCGGCCTCGTCAAGGTCAAGATGAATCCTCAGTATCGGATGGGAGTTAGTTACGCTATCCTGCCGGCATTGATGGTGGCGGCGGATTATGATCTCTCAAAGAACGATGAGGGTATTTTTGGTGAGGCCGTCAGGGAGTTTGCCTTTGGAGGCGAAGGGCGCCTCTTCAGACGTCACCTGGCAATCCGCGGAGGAATGTGCCGCAATGTCCACATAGAAGGCACACGATGGCAATTTGCCGCAGGAATCGGTTTCGATTCGACTCATGTGGCAGTCGATGTCGGAGGCACCACCGACGCCAAATCCAATCGGATCGGCGCCGCGATTACCGGGACCGTCCGCTTCTAGGGGATACATTCTGCATTCAGGCCATCTGCAGGGATCGGCGACGAATTTCAGGGGACCCTGAGCTGGTACCAGCAGGAGCGCAGGGCATTGGCTGGTTAACACATGAAAACCGCATTGCGATCGTGGATAGGCCCCGTCGTGTTGATCGCTGGATGCGCTCTCTGCCTCTTCCGTCCCTGGGACGGATTTTTCTATTACCGGGATATCACCCTTTGTCAATATCCGCTCTTCTCTGTTTTACGCCAACTCTGGAAGAGCGACGTCTTCCCTCTTTGGGATTGCTGCCACGGGTTCGGGCAGCCTCTCGTGGCCGATCCGGTTTTCATGGCGCTGTATCCACCAACGCAGCTGCTCCGCATTTTGGATCCGGCCGTCTATATGAATATCTTTATTCCCCTGCATTGGTTTCTCTGTGTTTTGGGATTGGTAGTTCTCCTCCGCCGCTTCAGCCTGACCGTTATGGAAGCATGCGCCGGCGCGCTTCTGTTTGGACTTTCAGGGGCCATGGTATCGTTGACGGTTCAGCCTGTCCCTCTTCTCTCAACAGCCTATCTCCCCTGGCTACTTTATTTTGTGATTCGTGCAAGTGAGAGTCGCACCTGGTGGAATGAAACAGCCGGAGCCTGCTGCCTTGTTTTCATACTCATCTCAGGGGATCTAACCGGCATTCTATCCACGATGATCATTCTCGTGCTTTTTGCCTTCACATGGCCATCTGGAAAGCGAATGATGTTTGCCGGGCTGGCGCGCATCCTACTGCCCGCAATTTTGGTTTGCGGTCCCCAGCTTCTTCCATCAATGGAACTCTCCAGGGAATCGGGCCGAAGCATCGGGTTCAGTTATGAACGCATTTCGACTTATTCGTTGATGCCAATACGGCTGACAGAAACAATGCTCCCGCGAATTTTTGGCGACCCGATGTCTGCATCTTCGGAGCACTATCGAGGGTATGCGATCTTCGGCAAAGCACCCTACCTGCCAAGCATTTTTCTCGGCGGTGTTTCCTTCCTCATTTTGCTTCTCTTGGGTCTCCATGAAAAGTTCCGTTCAAGTCTCCCCTTGATCCTGGTGAGCGCTTTCTTTATAGCGATGTCATTCGGAAAATACAGTGAGTTTCATCATTTTTTCATTTCGGTCCTGCCACTTCTGAAAGCTGTTCGCTTTCCTGAGAAATATTTTGTCTACGCAGCGTTCCTGCTATGCCCAATGGCGTCATTTGGACTTTGCCGGCTGGTAGTTATTGAAAAGCCCTGGCTCAAAAGCTGTTTGATTGCCACCCTCATTGCCCTGATTGTTCTTTACTTAATTTTCCCGCCCATAAGAATGAGTTTGTACGCATCGATTCTCCCAGTCGGCATTTTCTGTTGTGGGAAACTCATGAGGCGTCGCATCATCACAGCTTGTGGCATTGCGGTCATGCTGGGGATTATGTTGCTAGAAGCCACAGGACTGAATCCCAAAGGCCCGCGTCTGCCGGCCGGCAATGACGTGTTCTCCAAAACCGGAATGACGGCAATCGCGCGATTCGAGGACCCGCCGAACACCCGGCTCTTTCCTCCAAATGATTCGCCGCTATGGGGAATCCAGTGGGATCGGGCCACACTCAACTATGCAACGGCATCTGAATTCTGCATTCAGACACCCTTCGAAAATGATGTTGCAGCAATTTACACCAGCCGCCAGCGAAATTTGCACGATCTATTCAATAGCCTGCCACTTCAGTCTTCCTGCCGCCTCGCAAGGCTCTATTCCTGCCGTTGGATCATATCTGCAGCGATCGACCCTTCTGACGTCGAATCGGCCTCAGTACTCACGACCAGTGTGACGTATTCGCCATCCCTATTTCTTGCACGGCTGAAGGGCGATATTCAGGAACCGGCCGCAATCCGCGATGGGGTTGAAAGCCCGACGGGATGGGAGGAATCGGTGAGGCTCATCCTGGATGATAGTTTCGACTGGCGGCTTCGCTCACTGATCGAAGGTGAAATATTCCACTCTCACACTGATCAGTCCAGCCCTGCCGGTTTCATTGAAAGAGAATCCGGCGCCGCGGGAGCTTTGGAGTGCTCCGTGAACATGCACCGACCGGGGTACCTCGTCATTAATCAGAGCTTTTATCCGGGGTGGACAGCCGCAGTCGACGGCCGGAAAACAGAAGTTCATCGCGCTAATCTTCTGGCCATGGCCGTGCCGATCACCACCGGCCGGCATACCGTCAACCTCACTTTTCAGCCTCAATCGTTGCGACTCGGGTTATTCATGTTTTCCCTCGGCCTGGCCTGGATCACCGTGAACGGTTTTCTCAAATGGGGTTCGAAAGGCCGAAAATCGCCGCCGGAGCAGTTCGAATCCAGTCATTTGCATCAGTGACTCGCCGAGAGAATCACCTTTCCGTTTCTCACCTGGATGTGAGAGCAGATGGTTTTCCCAGAGGCCCTGTGCCAGCGATCTATTTCACGTGACAGCGGCTTCGAGCAATCTGAGCGTATTGGAAGCCGAATCCAATTCAGCCTCGATTCCAAGTGGTATCGTTGCGACACGAACCGCATGCCCGGCTGGGAGATTCATGGCAACTGGGATGCCTGCCGGTGTGATGTCCTCAATGACATCGGCAATCTCGTACCCCTGATGATCCACCTGCATGCACCCCGGCATTTCTCCAAACACAATTCCACGGACACCCTCTAATGAGCCCGACTGACGAAGGTGCAGAAGCATCCGATCAAGCTGATATGGTTTGACACCTTCATCTTCAAGCAACAGAATCGATCCGGACAGGTTTGGCATGAGGGGTGTGCCGATCGCCGATTGGAGGAGGCTCAGACAACCGCCGAGAAGGAGCCCTCGCACGGCCGGTCTCCGGCGAATAACCCTGAGGTTGGAAAAAACTTGCACCTCGCCGGATATCGCCGAAAGAAACGAGGCCTTGTCATAGCTCTGATCGCCGCGCCCCAGTTCCCAGGCAGCCATCGGTCCGTAAAAAGTGACCCAGTTGGCTTCCGCGTGAACGCAAAGATGTAGCGCAGTCAGGTCGCTGTAGCCACAGAGAATTTTCGGTCGATCAAACACGCTCGAGGGAAGGCGGTTCAAAATTCTCGCTGTGCCAAAACCGCCGCGAGCAAAGAGAATTGCTTTGACCTCCGGTTCAGCCAGATATGTCAGCAGCTCATCGGCACGCCGCTCATCGCTCCCGGCCAGATACCGATAACGCGAAAATATCGTTTGATCATACCTGCACCGGAATCCCATGGATTCAATCTCGGCGACACCCCGTTCAAGGAATTCTTCCCGAATCGGGCTACCGGGAGCTGCGATCGCAATGAGATCACCGGCCCGCAACCGTTGTGGCTTCAGCATGGAAGCCATTATATGATGAATTTACCTGCTCGTCGTCGAGAAGCTCCATGCGGTCGCAGTGTATGGCATTCGAGCAGCATCAACAATATGAGACCAACGGATTGCGAACGCACATTCCTTCTGACATGATCGTCTCGATATGGACAAGACGCGAGTGCGAAAACTTTTTGACAGCATCGCGTCTCGATATGATTTCGCCAACGACGTCTTGAGTCTTGGCTTGCACCGGATCTGGGAGCGGACAGCCGCTCGCAGGCTGGAGCTGTCCCAGTGCGCCAGGCTCCTGGATCTCGGCGCCGGCAGCGGGCGAATGACGGCTCTTGCACTCTCGCGGTTTCCCGGCATCCAAACAGTCGCACTCGTCGATCTCTCTGAGCGAATGCTTCGGCTGGCCGGAAAATCTCTTGGCTTGCGATCGGCGCCTGTTTTCATCTGTGGCGATGGAGAAGCACTCTCCTTCAAGAGCGCCTCATTTGATTCGGCCATCATGGCCTATAGCCTTCGCAGCATGCCTGATCGGGACGCCGTCGCCTCTGAGCTCCATCGTGTCCTCAAGCCGGATGGGCGGCTGATCATTCTGGAATTCTCATCACCTCGATTTCCGCTTTTTGCTCAGCTCTATTTATTCTACCTTCGTAGAATAATTCCTTTGATCGGCGGGCTGATCACGGGCAATCGTCAAGCATATGAACATTTGCGGGATTCCATTGGTGTTTTTCCCACGCCAGACAGGATCCGAAAATGTCTGGCGGATGCTGACTTCAGGGTGATGGAGTGCACGCTTCTCAGTTTCGGCATCTCGACCCTGTATGTCGCCATTCGAGAGCCTGCCGCTGCAAAAGCGTATTAATCCGTGGATGAGAATTGCATCATTGATCATTGTTGACGCCTTCGCTGCTCTGAACCGTGAAACCGACTCGCGGAGTCGGGCCGGGTTGTGCTGGATTTCATCATTGTTGCTTTTTGTTCTCGCACCCGGGCCCGTTTTCCCGAAAGTCCTCACGAGACTCACCAGATCGGATCTGGCAGGGGATTCCTGATAGGAAAATGAGCTCGTCGAGATGCGGACGCGTGGATCAGGGGAACAAGGCATCGGTAGCACGGACTTGAGTCTTTTGCTACAATGTGTAGCAACAAAGGAAGAGCGTCATCGCACTTGTAAATTATTCGGCCAAGGAGATCACGGCCAAGATCGTCTATTATGGGCCTGGACTCTGCGGCAAAACAACGAATCTAGAGCAGATACACAAAAAAGCGGATCCGGCTGCCCGGGGCCGATTGCTCTCCCTCGCCACGCAAACGGACCGCACGCTCTTTTTCGATCTGCTTCCGCTGGAATTGCGTGAGATTCGAGGCATTAAGATCCGGCTGCAAGTCTACACGGTACCGGGCCAGGTTTTTTATAATGAAACGAGGAAGTTGGTTCTCAAGAACACAGATGCCATTGTGATGGTGCTCGACTCGCAGAAGGCCATGCGCGAGAAGAATATCGAATCCTTGAACAATCTCTTCGAGAATCTTCGGGAGCTGGGAATCTCGATCGATTCTATCCCGATGGTACTCCAATTCAATAAACGCGATCTCCGGGATATCATGGCGATCGATGAAATGGACCGCCTCTATAATACTCACAAGTGGCCCAGGGTCGAAGCGGCTGCGATCAAAGGTGAGGGTGTCCTGCAGACGCTCAAAGTCGCGACAAAGCTGCTCTACAGCTATCTTACAAAAAAGCATTTTAAAACGCCGGAAGAGGGCGGCGAATTACGCTTTAAGGATGAGGCTGGAGCGCCGGTTCGAATGGCGAGGCCGACACCGATTCGACCCAGTGAGGAGGCCCCTCCGGAATCGGCGCCCCCCGAACATCCGCGAGTCAGTGAGCCGGCAGTCGTCTCTCTTCCATCGGAATCCCTCGCCGCCATCGACAAACTGATAAAAGAAAATCTGGCCGTCTTCAATGAGCATCTGGATATCCCGTTCTTCCAGACGGCACAGGGGCTTTTCAACGACCTCAACATGGCCATCGGGAAACTCTTCGAGGAAACGGCCCGGATGCGTGAGGACATCATAGGCCTCCGCCGAACGATTGAGAATTTCTCCGAGGAGATTCAGGCCATGAAGGCAGCGGCTCAACAGCCAGAAACCCGTTCGCTCATTTCATCGCTCTTCCAGAGGAAATGATGACACTGAAAGAGGATCTGCTTCCGGCTCTGGCCGGCAATCATCTGTTCAGCATTTTTTCCCAGGGGGAAGTTGAACGGGTACTCAAACATGCCGCCATCGAGATTTTTTCAGATGGAGAGCGCATCTTCGTTCAGGGAGAAGACCCTGACAAGTTTTACCTGATCCTCTCTGGAGGCGTCACAATCACCCAGTCAATTCCACGCAAAACAGAATGCGCTCTGGCGAATCTAGGCGAAGGAGAAACGCTGGGTGAAATGTCTTTCCTAGATCGCTTTCCCCGATCCGCAACGGCTGTTGCAAACGGTGCCACTTGTCTTCTCGCATTCGAATTTGCATCCTTCGACCGATTAATCGCCTGGGACAATGAGCTGGCCGTGAAGTGGTTCTGGCTTTTCGGGCGTGCCCTGGCCCAGAGGCTGCGCGAAGCCAACGAGCGAATCAAGGAGCTCATTGAGGGCCGGCCGGGGGATACGGGGATACCATCGGCCTGAATGGGGATTTCGATCTGAAGCCCCTTCAGATCGATCGGCCGTCGGCCTCCACGATGGTTGTGATTTTTTCCGCCACGGGAAGGATCGATATCGCTGGTTTGTCCTTCGATTTCTTTCCGGTCGCCTGCTCGATCGAAATCCGCCAGAGCCTGGTTGCCTTGACAAACGTCTCTGAGAAGCCCCATTCCTTGTCGGAATAATGCTTCATAATGTACTGGAGAGCATCGACCTTTTTGGAGGGGTCGGCTATTTCTTCAACGCTGCCGAACCCAACCACGCAGTAAAACGAGAAGGACCATTTGCAAGCATCCGTTTCGTGGGGAATCGCTTTTGCCTCGTGTTCCAACTCAAAACAGATTCGGTTGTTGGCGTTGATGAAGTCGATTTTCATCCCCTTGGGTGCCGTGTGGAAATAGATATAGGCCCCGTCATAGCCGAAGGAAACAGGGACGATATAGGGCATGCCATCTTTGCAGAGCCCCAATCTGCAGACATCCGCTCTTGCCATAACGTAATCGAAGATGTCCCTGTTCTGTATTCCTTTTTCCATGCGTCTCATATCATCCTCATGAAGAACGGCCTTTTAGCTCCTCAACCATGAAACTGATTTACGATTCACATCGGGTGGCGTGTCATGTGCTTCAGGGATCGGAGGATCACCACAACGGGACTCTCTCTCCCTTCAACATCTCAATCTCATCGCCGATCCGGGAGATCCGTTCGACGACGCCCTGAATGATGTAGTCCGGGGTTGAAGCGCCGGCGGAAACGCCGACGCTTTTCGCACCGCGGAACCATTCAATCTGCAGATCCGCGGCCGATTGCACCTGGTAAGTGCATTGTTTGATGCTTCTGGAAATCCCTGTCAGACGGACCGTATTGGCGCTTGTAAATGAGCCGACGATGATCATGACGTCGTTTTCGAGAGGCAGGGTGCGGATCTCTTCCTGGTGGTCTTTTGTGGGCTTACAGATTGTGTTGACAAAACGGATCTCAGCCGCCTTTAGTATGAGTTCAAAGACAATCGCCCGCACATTTTCGATATCCTGAGTCGACTGGACAACCACCCCGAGCTTTCTGTAAAAGGCCCTGTGTTCGCGGGCTTCACCGGGTGTTGCAAAGACGAGGCTAGATTTCAGTTGCCCTGCGATGCCCAGGACTTCATCATGACCATGATCGCCGATAATGACAACCTTGTAGCCGCTAATCTCCAACGCCTTCGCCTTTTCATGGATTTCAAGGACCATCGGGCAGGTTGCATCCACAAGGTGCAACCCTTGAGCTGCAGCCTCTTGGTAAATGCGTGGCGTCGATCCATGCGCTCTGAGGAGGATGGTCCCGGCCTTCGGTATGGCCTCCATCTTCCCGGCGACGGAAATCCCGCTTTGATTAATATCCGCAACGACATGTTCATTGTGAACAATTTCGCCCAGCATATAGACGGTCGGCCCTTTGGCGGCCTCCACTAGAGCGATTTTTATGGCCCGCCGTACACCGAAACAAAACCCGGCCGTGCGGGCCACATTGATCTTCATTCAACTGCCTCTTTCCGCCACCAGCGAGTATAGAGAGGCCGGCTGTTGATTTCAAACCACGCTCTTACAAAAAAGCGGCCATGGATAGCAATCAGCACTATGCTGAATGCAGCCACCGGCAACCTCTGCCAAGCCCTTGGGAACAAATGAAGTAAATGATGAGATGACACCGGATTCTTATGGTGTCTCAGATTTCCGGATTTTCAAGACGGTAAGAACGTGATCGGCGACCCTGTGGGCCGTTTCCTTTGGCTCTGCTTCCGGAACAGCATCGATGTCGAAGATATCGGTGGCTCTATTCACCAGAACGCCGATCCCGCACTTTCCGATATGCGTCTCACAACCAGCGAGGAATCACCCCATCCGGGAATCCGGCAGGGAGAGAGGTTCGAATCCACTCGGAAAGCGGCTGGATATGGACGGGCACGTTGCCGGGCCGCTCGTATCGGTGACGCGCCTCCAGGGCGGCATCAATCGCCGCGAAATAGTCGGCAGCGGATTGCTCGACACGATGGTGGTTCTCGATGAATTCTCTAGCCCGCCGGCGCCGATCCTGAAATTTCATCTCATCCGCCATAAGATCTTCGACAATGCGGGCAATCGCATCGGCTTCATCAAAAAGAGGGACACGCACGGCGATATCAGCGGGGATATCGCTGAGATGGAGCTGCTCGGAGACGAGTGTCACGCAGCCGGCTCCGAGGGCTCGCAGCAGCGTTCCGGACATCTCCCGGGCAGAAGGATATCGCAGATTTAAAACAATCGAGGCCGCGTGATACAGTGAATTAAAGACCTCTTCTTCAACGCGGCCCGTCATCGTGACGACGTCCTCGATGCCGAGTTTCCGTACAAGGCGTCTCGGGTTGAAGTGCTTCGGGTGTCCTCCAACGAGGAGATACTTGATGCGAGGGAATCGTGTGCGCAGCATCATCGTCGCATTCAAGCAGGCTTCGATCCGTTTTTGGGCGGTTATGAAACCAAAAGAGGCGAGCACCGGCCACGCATCTTCCAAATGATATCGGCACAGAAGATCCGGTTGGAGCGGGACGTCGGTAAATCGAGGATGGCGGATATGCAGTACCGGCTTTCCGGGGGATGCGGCCTGAACCTCGTGCACACCGAAGGTTGTGTGAGTGGCCGCCGCCAGAGAACAATCCACCATGAGCTTATTCATCGGAAACTGATAGCAGGTGAAATCGGATGGAATGAATGCCAGGATATCACCCACCTGGCGCCCAAGTCCCGGATGACAATATTCAAGTTCGTTTCGGTATTCGACCTGGCGCCCGTTTTTCAATAGCACATGCCCGCGGGCGTGGTGAATGACGAGATCGTGGAGCACGAGGAGTCCTGGATGGTGGAAGACGAACGGATGCATGTAGGCGTGATGCAGGCTGTTGCCCATCTGATAGACATTCAGATCATAGGGCTGTTGCTGGGCTCTCCAGATGAATTCATCATGTGGAAACCGCTTCAGATCTGGAAGCAACGCACGAAGCGGCGGCGTCTGACGATCGTAATAGAGATGTACATCATGACGTGCGGCGAGAGCCGGCAGGATGACGGCGCTGTAATCGCTGATGCCCGATGGATTGGGAGGAAGAGGCGAGAAGAAGGCGATTCTTGCCACGAGGTCCCTATGCGAGCAGTCCTTCGAGGACTCGCCGCCAACCAATGCCGGCGACACTCTCGGCGCCGGCTTCTCCAAGCCCTTTCGCAAAGGCACTATCATCCAGCAGCCGTGTCACGGCGGAGGCGATGTCTTCAGGTTGTGTGGATGTCACCAGGCCCGTCACTTTGTCCTTGACGAACTCCAGAGTCCCCCCCGAATCAGTGCAGGTCACGACGGGTTTCCGGGACTTCATGGCCTCAACCGTCACATATCCGTAATCTTCATCGATGGGACCGTAAAAAACACAGCCACAACGGGCATAGAGATCGAGCAGTGTGGCATCGTCAATTTCACCGGCAAAGCGAACTCGCGAAGTGACTCCCTCTTGTTCAGCCATATCATCAAGCCTCTTGCGCATGGATCCGGCGCCGACCATGACGCACGAGAAGCGATTCGGGATATGAGCCATAGCTGCAACAAGGAGCTCGGGTCGTTTGTTGCCCTCCAGGCGACCGACGTAGAGAACAAAATCGCCGTAGGAATCGCAGCCATAACGATCCCCCATATGAGGCGGCGGATAGAGCGGCGTTGAGCGCACACCATTGTAAGTCCTCAGGCGATTTGAAACATTTTGGGAGATTGTATAGACAGGATCGCTCTCCTTGAGCGCTTCCTGATCCATTTTGATGATGGCTTCGCGAACCTGGTTGTCCCTCAGCTCATTATGAAAAGCCGTATATCGTGTGTTGTAGAGATCATAGATCTCGCGAAACTGATGAACGAGCCATGTGACCTTATTGGGGTGCTGGATCAGATAGGATGGAAACTTGGTCGCAATCACGCGATCGATCTTTTCGCCATTGATCTCGTCGAGATTGATCAGCCGCCATGCCAGGCAATTCTTGATCAATTCCGCTTTCGGGATCCATCGGAACGGCAGTGTCACAATATCGACGCGATGGCCTTCCGACTGGATTTTCTCCTTGAGTGACTGCGTGAGGATTTCGGCGCCTCCACGCACATAGGGAACCTGCACTCCGAGTATCAGTATGTTCACAAGCACAAGTCCAGGAACCGGCAACCAAGAACCGGGAACTCGCTATTGGAATTCATTCGTCACTCACCACTCGTCACCTTTTTCAAAGCTCACCGCGCTCACATCTTCTTCGCAATGAGCGCATAATCCTGTTCGCCGAAGAGAATTCGATTCAACTTCGCCGTGTTGGCGTCGTGGCCGGTGAGCTTGAGCTCCTCGGCCACGGGAGAGCGATATTGAATCGCGACGTCCACAAAACCGGATGACTCGGCGAAGAATTTCAGTGTGTCGGGATGTAGTGGCTGAACGTGAGTGAGGTCGCGGTAATAGGCTTCGAAAATAGCATACAGCGATGTGGGATTGATTGTCTCGATGACGAGCAGCCCGTCCTTTTTCAGCTTGAAAAAGGCGAGATCGAGGAACCGCAGGAGATATTGTGGTTCCAGATGTTCGACGACCTGTGCATTGAAAATGCCGCCAAGCGACCCATCTTCCAACGTTACAAGGTGTTCGACGATTCCTGACTTCTCGGCGCGCAGACCCTTATCGCGGCAGTGAGCGACCATTTCGTCATTGATATCGATTCCATAACAGCTGATCGAGCGGTCACTGAGCAACTCCAAAAACTCCCCGCGCCCACACCCGGCATCCAGGACAGGTTGAAGTCGCCCGAAAAGATCGGCATAGGAAGTGAAGCGATCCCGAATAAGTGCTTCGCTTCCGCGATATCGGAATTCGAAATTCGAGTATTTGTAATCATCAACGGCCGCATCGGCGGTCCCTTCTCGATCGGCCGCCGGTGCGCCGGCAGCAGCCCCGGCCTTTGCAGGAGCCGCCTGGATAAGATTTTGGACGTGCCGTTTCAAGGACAACGTCGCCGTCGAAAGATCCGAGATTTCCTGCTTGGCCCAGTTGACCGTCTCACTGATCGATTCCTGGCGCCTTGATATCTCCGATTGGATCTCCGACCGGAATTCCTTTTGCAGTTCGCGATGCATTCCGTCTCTGACCAGGGCCGACTCGTGAAGCTGAAGCATCATCCTTTCCTGCTTCCGGTCGAAGGCCTCGAGGAGGACGTCCAGACGCCCCGACAGCAGCTCGATCCGATTCTGAATCAGATCCTTCAGCTTGTTATCGCTCGCCTGAAGATGATTGGAGATATTCTGTACATAGTTATTGAAGATATTTTGTACATGGTTATTGATGAGGCCATTCAGCTCCCGGTCCTTTGTATCGACGAGAGCCATGACTGTTTGCAGATACCGTATGCGAGCACTCTCAACCTCCTGGAGGTGGATGCTGAGATCGTGATACCCCTGCGCATAATCGTTAAGAAAAGCAATGAGCGAGACCCGAAAATCCTGTTCACGCACGACGGCTGCCGCCAGTTCGCTGTCGTGTTTTGAGAAAAGCCCAACCAGACGGCCAAGCTCGCTTTGGATTTCGCCGAGCCGGTTGCGTATCGTCTCGTAGGCCCAGTCCGTGCGCCCGGCAACCGCCTGAAGCCGTGAATCCAGCTGCAGAAACCGAATCAGAGCACGTCTAATTTTGCCTTTGATACGGCCGGTCAGAGAGCGAGGAACAGGCCCCGGATCGATCACGGCGGGAAGAGAAATCTGTGAAGGAATCGCGCGTGACTCAACTGCCGTCACCCTCTCCAGCTCCGGCAAAGGCGACCGGGCGAGATCGTTGAGCCGTTGTAGAGTCTGGAGAAGAACCGGGTTTTTGACGTAGGGAACCGGGAGGTGGTGGAGTGCATCGAGTCGCGTCAGCCATTCGTTGTAGGCGCGCTCGGCCTCTTCACGCTGCGATTTCAGGACATCAAGACTCAAATGCATTGCGTGATTCTATCAGATTTCAACTCCAATGGAATATCATCTGCATGCGAAACCACGGCAACGTCAAAATCAAGCAGACTCTCTTTTTCTTAATAGGACAAAAAAAACGACGCAGAACCTTCGTATGAGGCGTGTGGCATATCACGAGGTGTGACCCGCGGCCATGCCTCTTATCGAAACTCAGGGAATGAAAGCCGATTACTCAGACTTCTTCACTGGTTTCGATTCATCGTTTTCGGGCTCACCGGAGATCCCCTTCTTGAACCCCCGGATTCCTTCTCCCAGCCCCTTCATGACATCCGGGATGCGTTTTGCTCCAAAGAGAACTATCACAATGACCGCGATGAGAAGGATCTCACCAAAACCCAAATTGCCAAACATGACTACCTCCGCCCCTCTCGGCTTCTTACAGTATTATTCTTTCATCCTTCTCCCGGCGCGTCAATCGCTGCCGGTCAAGAAATTCCAACAATGGGATGGCCAGCTTGCGAGAAGTGCCGGTCAGCCCCTTGAACTCAGCGATCCCGATCCTTCCCTTTTTTCTGCCGAAAGCGGCAAGCGACGAGGCGAGTTGCTTCAGCCCCTCCGCATGGAGAAAGAAATCGCTCGATATCCTCACGAGTTTCTTCTCCAGAAGGAGCAGCTTGATCAACTGTTGGACGTTCTCCTTTTTCTGACCTGTCGTGCGCTCGACATCTGACAGCTCCAGAGGTTTCATCCCTGCTTGGCGGAACAATTCCTCGATGCGATCGCGCAGGTTGGACTCGTGTGCGCTCAGGCGCATTGTGAAATTGGGCGAAGAGAGAAGGCCTGCCGACTGTTTCAACACACGAGAAGCACTCATGTGATCCACGAACGGCTGGAGCTCCTCTTCGGGAATCCGCAGATGCGCGGCGAGCTCCTGAACGGAGATTCCCTGCTTCAGCGGCTGAGATGAGTGGAACGAATCGATTTCTGCAACGACTATCTTTTCGAGGTCCTCACAGACAGAACTCAATATCAGAAGTCTTGTGCTGCCTTTCGAGAGCATCAGCACCGCGGAGCCGACGGAATCGATTTCTGATACTGTCGGTGGCGAGCCTCTTCGGCGAACAATATCCATATCTCGTACGCCTTTCCGGCCATGGAGGCGGATCAGCGGTTCAAGCTGCCCGGTGGCGATCGCCTGCAGGTCGGTGATCGTGTAGTGGCGGCGTTCCAAAAACGGGATGTTTTCGATAACGACGCCGCCGCCGTGAGTCTCGATCGGTGAATACGAGCGCAGGATGAAAGGATCGCCCGCCAGCACGAGAAGAGGCTCTTCCAGGCGTATCTCAGCAAATATCGGGGCAGCCCCGGGTTCGACCTGTTTGTGCGAGAAGAGGTAGCATCGTCCAAGAACTTCGGCTGTCCCCGTGCAGACCCGGACCCGTTCGCCATGTTGAAGAGGGCGCGAAGCGAGGCCGGCCTCTTCGACCGATGTGATGAGACGGTTGGTTGCGACAAGTGTCCCAGGGAGTGTCACGATGACCTGTCCGCGTCGCAAATCATCGCGGCCAACACCATGGAGATTGAGCGCAACCCGCTGTCCGGCACGCGCCTCCTGCACAGGTTCGCCATACACCTGTATCTGTCGAACACGAGCACGAATGCCTCCAGGAAGAATCTCAATCTCCGCGTTTGGCCGAAGTGTTCCACCAATCGCCGTTCCAGTCACCACAGTGCCTGCTCCACGCAGGCTGAAAACACGATCGATCGCCAAGCGGAAAATTCCTGAGGAACTGCGCTCGGGCAAGACCGATGCGAGGTGTTGAAGTTCTTCGCGCAACAGACTGAGTCCTTCGCCGGTGCGGATGCTGGTGCGAACTACCGGAAGTTCTGTTGCGAAGAGATCGGTGAAGTAGCTCCGGCATTCATCAACGATCTGCGGACGCATTCCCGGCAGATCCACTTGGCTCACGGCGACAATGCCGGCACGAATTCCAAGCAGCCTCAAGATCTCCGCGTGCTCGCGTGTCTGTTCCCGGATGCCTTCCACAGCGGAGATAACCATCAGAAACCCATCGACCCCGCCGATCCCTGCGAGCATGTTGCGGACGAACCGCTCATGGCCGGGTACGTCGACAAATCCAATCATGATGTCGCCCATCTTCAGGTGGGCGAAGCCGATGTCAATTGTGATGTGACGTTCCTTCTCTTCCGGGAGCCGGTCGGGATCAGTCCCGGTTAGTTCCTTGATCAGCGATGACTTGCCGTGATCGATATGACCGGCGGTTCCGAGAACGATGTATTTCATGGTGCCTGTCGAGTATTCTATCAAGCTGTCATGCTGTTGTTAACGAGGTAAAATGGAGACCATGCGAATCAACAGAAAAATCATCATACTTTCGATGCTCGCTCTTGGAGGGGCGTTGGCCGTGCATTCGGCCATCAATCTATCCAAGGCAAGCGGATTCATCATTCGGGCGGCAGGCATGAAAGGACGGTGGGCCGGATATCTTGGCTCGTTTCGGACGCATTCGGTCACGACGCGAGACATCGCCATTCCGACACGATGGGGGTTGATTCGAGCTCGCGTCTATGTCCCGGAAGGCGGATCATCGCGCGCTTCCTTGCTCACCCCCGGCGTTCACGCGCTCGGGATGGAAGAACCTCGCCTCGTCAAATTGGCTCACGACTTGTCTGCCGGGGGAATGACGGTTATCACACCTGAATTACCGGACCTGCTCGAATATCGCATCACGCCGCGCCTTACCGATTTGATCGAAGATGCCGTCATGTGGTCGATCGCTCAGCCCGGGATCGCGCGCGATGGCAAAATCGGAATCATGGGAATCAGTTTTGCCGGCGGGCTTTCCATGGTCGCTGCCGGACGCCCGGCAATTCGCGATCACGTCGCTTTTGTGCTCTCCTTCGGCGGCCATGGGGATTTCAAACGAGTCTTGCGCTACCTCTGCACCGGCCTGCAGGCAGATGGCGTGATCAGGCCACCGCACGATTATGGAGTCGTCCTTATTCTCCTCAATATCGTCGATCGACTCGTTCCGGTAGAACAGATCGACCCGCTGCGTGAAGCCATTCGGAGGTTCCTGTGGGCGTCACATGTCGACATGATGGATAAGCCTAAGGCACAACAAATATTTGAGCACGCCCGTGAAATGGAGAAGTCGTTGCCCGAGCCTGCCAGAGGGCTTATGCACGCCGTCAACACGCGGGACGTCGCAGCACTCGGCCCGCGCCTCTCACCCCGCCTTGTCGGCTTCGGCGACGAACCGGCTCTATCGCCTGAACGGTCGCCGGCTCCATTGTGCCCAGTCTACCTGCTGCACGGCGCGGGCGACAACGTCATCCCCGCCATTGAATCGTCATCGCTGGCTCGCCACCTCGACGATGGCGCCAAAGTCCATCTCCTGATCACGCCGCTCATTACTCACGCCGAGATGGATCGCCGCAAGAGTGCTCTCGACGTCTGGCGCCTCGTGCGTTTCTGGGAGAGGCTCTTCAGCGAGTGAGCCGGCATCCATCAGTCGGAGATCGTTCACTTCCCTCGTTGAGTGATGAAGAGAATCGTTGCAACCAGAAACCCAATGACGACGACCGCGGCGCGAGCCTTTTTCTGGCCAATATGCCGAGCGAAACGCGCTCCGCTATAGCCGCCGGCCGTGGCGCCGGCTATCATGATGAGAGCCACCGGCCAATCGACTGCGCCGCGGTAAATAAAATAGGCGGCGGCCACACTGTTGATGCAAATGCCAAAAAAGTTTTTTAGTCCGTTGGCACCATGGATGTTGGTGATGCCCATGAATCCGAGGACGGCCAGCATGAGAATCCCGATCCCGGCTCCGAAGTAGCCTCCGTAAATCGCCACTCCAAATTGATAGAGACTCGCGATGCTCCACCGTGTCATCGTGAGCTGTCCGGACTGGTGTGTATTCGTCCACCGCGCCACAATACCCTGGAGCATGAAGAGAATCGTTGCGAAGAGGATGAGGATCGGTGCGAGGTGCGCGAATATCCTCTCCGGAGTTCGCAGCAGGAGAACCGACCCAATGGCCCCGCCAATGATACTCGGAATGAAGAGTGTCTTGAGCCACTCCCGATGTTGCATGACTTCACGCCGGTAGCCTGCCATGCTGGCGGCAGCCCCCGGCAGAAGTGCCACGGTCGATGTGGCATTTGCCGTGATGGCCGATTCCCCGATCAGCATCAGAGTAGGAAAAGTGAGAATCGTGCCGCCGCCGGCCATCGCATTCATGATGCCGGCCCCGGCCGATGCAGCCACCATCGCGATCACGTGAGAAACCGTCAACATAATCAGCGAAGGATTATGCCACAAAGCCGGCGCAATTGGATCGATGAAATAGGATGAGCATCAAAAAGGCCCCATGGGAACAACATGGCTCACTGATTGGAACCACGAAGATCCGGCATCGGATCTTCATGTATCTGTGGTTTCCCGGTTTTCTTGTGGCCTTTTGCAGCTCTGTTGTGATCTCACCATGGTTTCAGGTTGAACGTGACGCAGGATTCTGAAGGCACATTTTTCTGCAATTTCGGCGAGTCCCTATCCTTCTCCAGTTTCATCGCGAAAAGCTCGTGAAGATCCGAGAAAGATCAAGCCGTCCGCATATGCGTCTACCTTCCACGATCATCTGTCCGGAAGCATGGCCGATAGAATGCAGCTTCTCCTGAGGCATGCAGAGGCAAATCAAGATAATGTATACTACGAACTGCCGGAGGTGATCGAATGGCCGATACCGAAATGACTGCAATGCAAGCGACTGCTGATGCCAAAACTCCGCCGGCATCCGGCCAGGCCGAGTTCAGACCAACCCGCGGCGGATTGAAGAACGTTCTCGCAGCCTACAAGCATATCCGCGGAGCAACGAAAGCAGCGGCGGTAAAACAGCGTACCTTCGATCACGTTACCGTCGGCCTCGTAAGCCTCGGCTTGCTCTGCATGGCGATAGCGATCTGGTTCGATTGGGGGCCTATCTTTCGCGTGTTGCCTCTCATCGTCACAAATATTATCCTTTTCGTTTATCTTGCCCATCGAATGGGGATTTTCCTCAGTGTCAACGCCCGGCAGGCCATGATCTTCTGGCAGGTTCTGCTCGGGGCGTTCTGGCTTGGGATCACGTGCGGACTGCTTGTCATGACATGCAGCCTTTTCTGGACTGAGTAAGGCTGAAAGATCTCCCGGGGCCTCGCCCCGCATCACAACAGTGGTCAGGCTCTATTTTTCAAACCGCTTCAATGCTGATCGCCGCTCCTCGTATCCAGGCCTCCCCATCAGAGCAAATGTATTCAGCTTCCCCTCTTCCACGCCGGGTTGATCATAGGCATTGACGCCGAGCATCTCGCCGAGAAACGCCGTTTGCAGCTCGAAGAACATGATGAGAGCCCCGATCGTATATTCATTGATCTCGGGAATGGACATCGCGAGACTCGGCCGATCATCTGATGCAAGTGCATACTGCGTTGCACGGCATTCGGCATTCATGAGTTCCGCCAGTGTATGGCCACCCAGGTAGGATGACGAGGGGTATTGCTTCAGATCCTTCGGAATTTTCGTCTCGCGCCGGGACTTCCCAACCTGCAAAAAGAAGACGACCTTATCATCCGGTCCTTCGCGGAGGAGTTGCACCTGCGAGTGTTGATCGATCGTGCCGATTGATCCGAGCAGCGTTTGGCCCGCATGGACGGTCTGCCCATGCCGGTCGAATTTTTTCCCAAGACTCTCGGCCCACAGCTGTCGATACCAATCAGCGAAGGATTGCAAGCAGGAGGAATAGGGCATGAAAACCTGCGTCGTTCGCCCGCGCCGCAAATAGCGATAGATAATGAGCGCTGATAGCAACGGAAGATTGTTCGGGAGTTTTTCATTGAGGCCGATTCGAGCCATCTCGCGGGCACCATCCAGCAGCTTCAGAATCGACACACCACAATAGTGCGCCGGCAACAGTCCGACAGGAGTGAGCACCGAGAAACGCCCTCCGACATCCGGCGGAACGGTGAAGGTGGCGTATCCTTCCTGGCGTGCAAGGTTCAGCAATTCGCCCTTCTCGGGGTCGGTCGTTGCGACGATGTGATCCGCGAATTTTTTGCCGAGCGATGTCATCAACCAGCGGCGGACGATCATAAAATTGGCGGCTGTTTCAGCCGTCCCCCCCGATTTGCTGACGACATTGACAACCGTCTCACGCGGCTTGAGCATTCTTAGAGTGGCATCCACGAGATCGCTGTCGACGTTGTCCAGAACAAAAAAGCGTGCGCCTTTGCGTTGTTTCCCAAGCCAGTTGTGGTACCAGGGGCGGAGAGCTGTAAAAAGCGCCTGGGCGCCAAGCGATGAACCTCCGATGCCGACAAGCAGGAAATTTTCAGCTTTCATCCGTCGTGCATGAGCAGCGATCTGCCTCGGTGTCTCCCGATCATCAGGTAGCCGCGCGAAGCCGACTTCACCGCTTTGTATGCGGTGGTGGAGCGCAGCGAGCGCCTGTTCAGTGACTTCACAGTGAGAGATATCCGAATCCAATAGTCCATGAGACGGCAGGCGGCTAGAGAACCGAATGTCGAGGGCCGGCAACTTCATCAACATCTATTGATCCTCCGTTTTATGGGGAATTCTGCTCCTAGGCGGTTGGGGCTTTTTCATTTTGCCCCGATCCGCCGGCAGCCGGTTCTTGATCGTACGACTCACGATCTTCCCAAGCTTCTGATTGCGAAAAGGCTGTTGTTTCATACTGCCAGAAGAAATACCGTTTCCCGGCGCCTCATGTCAACGGAGGCCACTTGAATTTTGAGCTGATCGCCGATTTTTATTTTCTTTTTTCTCCCAAACCGGAGCGTATAGCCCTGATCGAGTTCCCACCGGCCGGGCAGTGAATCAATGCGAACTTTGGCCTCGATATAGAGCCCGTCCAGTTCGAGCATCATATGATGCGCCGAAAACCCAATGACCATCGCATCGTAAATTTCGCCGAGATGTTTCCTCATGAACCGGGCGATCTTCCAGGCGACGATCTCTCGCTCAATTTCATTCGCATCCCGTTCCAGACGGCTCGTCGCATCGGCTAGCACATCCAGATCATCGGGAGGGGAGATGGCAGGAGCTTCTCCGATGGCAACTCGCAATGCACGATGTACGACGAGATCCGGGTAGCGCCGGATCGGCGATGTGAAATGCAAGTAAAACTCTTTCGCAAGGCCGAAATGACCAAGACTGACTGTGCTGTAGCGCGCCAGCATGAGTGCACGAAGTATTTTGAAAACAAGGAATTTTTCCTCGACACGCTTCTGACACATATCGATCGCCCGCTGGAAATCTCGTGGAGACGGATCCGGAAGAGTGATCGGTGGGATATGGAAGATCTCAAGAAGATCATTCAATTCATCAACCTTTTCGGGATCGGGGGCTTCATGCGCACGATAGAGTGTTGGAATGCCATTCTGGAAGAGATGCCGGGCGACAGCTTCGTTGGCGGCGAGCATGAATTCCTCCACGAGCCGGTGAGTTGCAAGCCGTGGATATGGCGAAATATGAACGAGCTCGCCATCCTCGTCGAAATGCAGCAAGGGCTCCGGCAGATCAAAGTCGAGGCTTCCCTGGCGGCAACGAAGATCAAGCATTCGCTCTGATAACGCCTTCATCACCACGAGAGCATCACGAATTCCTCGAGGCCCTTCTCCTCCCTCGATCATTGCCTGCGCTTCCGTATATGTCAGGCGAGCAGAGCTACGGATCACTGATGAGTGGAATTCCGATCCCACGACTTCACCATGCCGATTGATTTCCAACATAGCGCTGAAAGTCAGCCGATCAACTCCCGCCCGCAGGCTGCAGAGGTCCCCGCACAGGCGAGGCGGGAGCATCGGCACAACGCCTCGTGGGAAATACACCGAACAGCTTCGTGCGCGTGCATCGACATCGAGCGCCGAACCATCGGCGACAAAATGCGAGACATCGGCGATGTGGACCCCGAGGATGGTCGTGTCGGGAGAATGTCCCGGCTGGAGGCTCACGGCATCGTCATAATCCTTTGCATCGTCGGGATCGATCGTGAAGCAGAGCAGGTTCCGATAGTCCTTTCGGTTTTTGATTGCAGATGAGGGTACACGGTCAGGGAATGACTCGGCTTCTGCAAGCGCCTCAGCCGAGAATTCGACGGGTCGGTTGTGGATCTCCAATATCACTCGTTCCCCGATCCCCTCTGTATCTATATCCCCCAGCACCTCGACGACTCGCCCTGTACGTTCACCATGTCCATAGTTAAATGCGACTCTGACGATGCTATTCTCTACATCGTTCGGAGAAGCCGTGATCTCCACTTCCTCCATATTTTTTCGGAATGGAAGGAGCACAGCTCGGCCACCGCTGCGACGCACGAGAATCCCGAGTGCCGATGGGAGGCGTTCGATGATGCGCACAACACGGCCGGCACGACGTCCGGGATCGGTGAGATCGAATTCAACGATATCGCCATCTCGCGCCCCGGCACGAGCCCATTTCTGGATGAAAACATCGGAACTGCCTGACAGGGGTCGAACGAATCCGAAGGCTCTCCCTGTTTCCAGAAACTCGCCGCGAAATCGCGCCGCCGGCAGCGCCAGATGACTGCGCCCTGTCCGAACAACCAGCTCTTCTTGCTTGAGCCCTCGCAGAAGTCGCTTGAAAGCGGTCATCTCTTTTTTCGTGATGCCAAGGAGATTGGCAAGAGTCCGTGGAGTGGCCGCTCCACGCGATCGCTTCAGCACTCTGATGATATCCTCGCGTGTCGGCATTGCCATTGGTGTTATCGGGCTCCAGAGAAAGGCAGAGGGAGAGCGGAGAGGCTTAGGCGCGGAGAAGGCTCCTTGATAGAGCTGCTGAAAAAAGGCCCCCGTCGTTCTGAAATTTCACTCCTCAGCGGTTGAGTCACGAGCCTCGTCAGGAAGTCACTTTCGTGCAGTTGACATCGAATGCCTTCACGACCTAAAATCCGCCCTGCCTGTGCCGAAGTGGCGGAATTGGCAGACGCGCTAGATTCAGGGTCTAGTCCCCGTAAGGGCGGTGGAGGTTCGAGTCCTCTCTTCGGCACCACAAGAATTTCCGCTTTTTTCATATCCACATCTGAGAAATCTGAAAGTCCGCCGGAACGCGTGCATATCATCATGAGTTCGCCCTCTAGTATATCGTTTTGCGCTCCTAATCACGAATCATGATGAACGCGAGTCGTCCAATCGAGCATCCTGTAGAGTCAAATGGCGCTGAGCGTCAGGCCGGCGCGCTCCTCACCCTCCCCTGCCGACAAATGCCGCTGGAGATCGGCAATTTCACTTTTATCGAATAGCGCAATTCCATCGCCAATCCGACCCAATGGAAAAGCCATGTTAGAATGCTGAGAAATCGATGAACAGAGTGTTCGCGGAGGAAGGAGACCAAGAGGCGGCCTCCTCTGCTCCTCCGCCCCCTGGCTCTTCTGCAGGCAGTTGTTTACCAAAATGCCGGTTTCTATCACGGAGCTTGAAAAAGAAATGACTTCACCGAATCGACCCATGTCTCTCGCGGGTGTCTTCCCTCCGATTCCAACGCC